>FMWZ01000021.1:0-32659 GCA_900103495.1 Lachnospiraceae bacterium G11
ATTTGTAAAGCAGTCCATCGTCAATACCATTTTCAAAAGCTATCGACTTGATCGAGTTGCCTGCCATGACTTGCGAAACTATGGACAATTTTTCTTCCGCTGTCCAAACTTTATTGAAGCTTTTGTGTCTTAGAGCATCTGGTCCGCAAGCATTCTCAATTCTTACCCATTTTCGGATTGTCCCATGAAAGTACTCTGTATTAATACCATCAGGAGTATCGGGCCAAAGTCCTTGCCGATACAATTCAACAGCTTTTCTCTTGTAATCGTAACTATAACGCATAAAAATACCCTCCTTACTGGTTTGTCCAGTAAAGAGGGTACATATCAGCAAAGATTTGAGGCGGTTATTCTACCAACTTAATTATTTAGCGGGCTAACCGTCTATCGGTAATGCCCTTGCTCTTTTATTATAGCACATTTGCTTGGGTTTGCAACTCCTCCGTCATTTCACGAGTTACATTCTTAGCACAATATCTAAAAGCATCAGGTCCCTAAAACATTCCAACAGCTAATCTCAACACCCCCTGTCGAAATATATAACCTGTCCCAAACCTGCACGGTGCAATCGGGGCCTGTCCCCAACCTGCACCATAAGCTTAGTTTATAAGCTTTCACACAGAAAAAAATAATCGCCTTCTCCCTCGCAAAGATTAGGCGATTATTTTTATCAATCAATTTTTACTTGGGCTAACCGTCTATCGGTAATGCCCTTGCTTTTTTATTATAGCACATTTGCTTGGATTTGCAACTTCACAGCCTCTCCTAACCTGTCCCAAACTTGCACCGTGCAATCGGGGCCTGTCCCCAAACTGCACCACGCAGTGCTCATCCCCTCCTGCTTTTAGGCCCCGGGCTCCGCACCTGTCCCCTAAATCAGCTCCCCACCAAAATGCTGTATCTCATGCTGAATAATCTGCGCAGTAAAATCGCTAAACTTCCCATGCTGCTTCTGAAAGTTCTGATCCAGATAATCAACCTCAATCTCTTTATACCTGGTGCACGGCCGCACCCCCGATAAGGAGAGACACCCCTCCTCCGTTTTGTACATCCCGCTCTTTTTGGTAATCACGGGATTTATCATCGGAAAAACAAACGGGCCTGCTGCCACCACAATAATCTGCTTCTTCACCCCAATCATGTTGGCCGCCATACCGACGCATTTTTCTCTGTTGGCATTTAATGTATCAATCAAATCCGCCACGACCTGCTTATCCGCCTCTGTCGCAGGCTCAGACTTTTGTTGTAAAAACAGCGGATCTCTCACAACCTGCCTTACCATAAATTATCCCCTTCCTATCAAATAGTAAAAACCACTACCTCTCCCTCTTCTCCCTCAGCTTCTTCTGGAACTCCTCACGAGATATCTCTCCCTTAACAAGCCTCTCTATCTCAGAAATACCCTCATCACTAAGCTGCATTTGCTCAATAGCCAATGTTGCCTTAGTCTGGCGAATAACATCAATTTCAGACGGAGTTAAATCATTCCTTATATACCCATCATTCTTCATGATACGGGAAATAAGCGACACTAGATAATTAGGCGGTGTTGTAACTCCTTGCTCCCAATGTTGGATATTTGCCACAGGTATTCCAAGGTACGTTGCAAATTTATTTTGACTCATCTGTGTAGTATTCCTAAGCTCTTTAATTGCGTTCATTTTTGCACCCTCCTATATACTTAAAGTATATACTTTTAGTGCACATCGGTCAATTGCTTCGTAACATCATTGTACCAAACATTTGTTCGGTTTTCAACCCTTCTTTCTCACATATAATGAATTCAAACAGAGGTAAATACAAAGTTTCTCCAAACCTGTCCCAAACTTGCACGGTGCAATCGGGGCCTGTCCCAAACCTGCACATTACATTCTCCTCCAGCAATTCTCTTTTAAAAAATCACTTATATCTCTCGTATCTCCACTTTCATAGTAGGAAACAAGTTTCCTCTTAAACTCAGGAACATGATTCTCAGGAATAACAATCATTCCAAGACCATGAGCAATCAAATAATGGTTAGCAAAAATCACTGATGCTCGCTTATTTCCATCCAGAAAGATCTGCGTTCTCATGCAATATAGGCAAAGATTTATTGCAATATCTATTTCATTAAGTTTCGAATCAAGTATTTCATTTATGCATTCATTTACTTGAGCCTCTATCGGAATAGGCGGAACATAACTTGTACCACCAATCGTTACAGGTACCCCTCGTATCCTTCCGCCGTCAAAATAAAAACCTTCATTAACCAATTTGGCTATATGACATAAAAGATAGTAGTTACTTGCAGATCTGATAACATCTCTGTCCAGGATAAACTCCCAAGCATGTTTCAAATTCAAGATTTTCTGAACGTCATCTGCGCTCATCCCATTCACTTTCCCGTTTTCGAGTATCTCTTCCGTCTGAGGGAAAGTTGTGGCCACCCCTTCCAAAACAGCCTGATCGTATATATTGGATTTCATATTTGCTCTTGCAAAATCAAGGTTAAAGATAACTTCCGCAGGCAAATCCTCCGCCACATACCCATTGTCAGCCAAAGCTTTGTCAACTCTGCGAATCTGCTTTTTCAGTTCCCGCGCCTCTTTGCTGTTACGAAGCAAAAGCTGATACAACTCATCAGAATACACATTAACATAAGTAGATGTCAGTTTACCGTTGATTCGCTTACGTATGTATAAATATCTGCCGCTACTGTTCTCCTTAATCTCCGGCGATCCGTCATAAGGAATCAGGTTCAAACGAGCTTGGTAGTCGGCTCTTTCTTGCAAAAGCTCTTGAATAATATCAAACGAGTTATCCATATTAACGCCCTCCTTAGGGAACTTATCTTTAATAATTTTATCAAAAAGTTCCCTAAAACGCAATATTTTTTAGGGAACTTTTGCTTTTCGAGCTTAGCTAAAAGTTCCCTAATAAACTGCTCCCCTTGTCTCATCACCCATATAAATCTTATAATGAATTCAAACGGAGGTAAACCCATGGCATGGAAATCACTTGTACCCGGAACAGAATTATCAGATGTAAAAGCAGACAGAAAATCAGCTGTCTCCATTGAAAAATACAAAGTCTCTCCAAACGCAATCTATTTAAGCGGAGAATACCTTCCCACATCCCTTATTACTGATGTAAAAAAGCAGGCGTCAACTTACACTCCAAATTGCGCCTGCGGTAAAGGTATCCCTGTATTCAAGATTCGCATTGATTACGGTACAGCAAAGCCCCTTATTCTTATGATAGAAAAAGAGGCTAATGCCGATAAACTTTTGGGGTATCTGCCCAATTCATAAATTGCTTCTTTGGTAAAAACCGCGGTCTCTCCAAACCTGTCCCAAACCTGCACGGTGCAATTTGGGCCTGTCCCCAACCTGCACATTAGTGGTATTCTTCCCAGTAGTCGTAGGCAAGGCCCCAGCCGTCTTCCTCTTCATCTTCGAATTCATCCCACCAATCGTCAGCAAAAACGCCCGGATCGTCATAATCCTGAACGTTATAGTCTCCACTGTCGTGTATCGAGTAATCCTGTGAATAGTTAGGAGTCTTTCTGTAGGATTTGGTCCCTGTCCCTGAATCCTTCGTGAAGTCCTTCGGG
The DNA here is from genome assembly GCA_900103495.1 of Lachnospiraceae bacterium G11. GTDB lineage: Bacteria > Bacillota > Clostridia > Lachnospirales > Lachnospiraceae > G11. The sequence goes on from FMWZ01000021.1 coordinate 3,593, forward strand.
AGTTCGACATGCATTACAAGAAAATAGTTATAGTGTTCCAAATCTCCAAATCCCCTGCCATACATCATCAAATCTGTTGCACTAAGAGAGTTGTTTGCGTCCCAATTGCAATAATCTGCAAAGCACAACTGGATAGGTATAGCCGTGTATACCTTACCTTCATCATTTGCCAAATGTCCTTCCCTTATTATATCCTGAAGGACGATATCCTTATCTCGCTCATCGGCCGAATCCTTAAGTTGCTCCTGGATTTCGCTTCCTTTTGTCGTATACGGAGCTCCCATTCTTATCCGCATACAACAGTAATAGCGGTCAATATTAATTGCCGAATACTGACGCCTAAACCCTAAAATCTCCTCAAGCGGCACATCTCTGTCGTTAACCAGTTCTTTTTCTTCAGCAGTTTTTGCGTCCTGGGATTCTGCAGGTTTTGCTTCACCTGATTGCGCGACATAAGAATCTTCTACATCAGCAATCGGTTTATTTGCTGAAGCTCCATCACCGGTTTCACGAGTACGAACAGTCCACACCACAAAAGCCAAAAGCCCCAAAACCAAAACAGCCATAGCTATACGCCAACCGATTGAATCAAGTATACTTTCTGTAAACGCGTTGACTCTCTCTACCCGGACATCCGTTTTTATCTTAAGTTGCTCTTCTTTGGACATTGCACTGTATTCTTTAATATCAAGTCCACATTGGGGACAGTTCTCCCAATTGGCATCAATGACTTTGCCACATTTGGGGCAATTCATGTACATGTCTTTTCGCCTCTTTCTTCCATCATGGTACCCTCAAGTTAATCTTATAATCATAACCTCTCCTTGGCAATAATCTCATCCTCGTTCATCTTGATTTTCAAATCAATCAGTTCAAGCATCCCCATAACCTCGCCCGTAACCTTAATCACTCCTATAGGAGAAGGCCCAAACGACATCTTGTCTCTGGGACAAAAAAGAAACAAATTCGGGTACTCAATAACCTCGTCAAAATCCGGCTCATACATTAATGTCTCATCAATGATCTGCTTAGCTTCCTTAAGTGTCATACCGTTATCCTCCTTTGGTAAAAACTGCTGCCTCTCCATCATCACGCCCCTCTACGCCTGCATGGGGCTCTGACTTGCTACGAAATTAATCGTCTCGGCAAAGCATAGCCAGCGCCCATACAGCCTTCAAGTGAGAATAGAAAGAAGGTGATTAACCTTGGACAAGGAGTAAACTGCCCCTTGTCCTGATTCCAGTGTAAATTAAACCAAGGGCAATAAAAATGCCAGGCTTTGAAGCCTGGTATTTTAAAACTACTTTTTATTGCTGGGGTTAATTGCGCCCCCACTTATATCGATGCAATTATATCTTCTCTCAAGTTCCTTGGATATGAAAGGATACGCGCATAAAACAATTTTATAGACTTTCGAACGCTTATTGTAACTTGTTGGAAGGCAAACTATTCGAATTATTAACCCTATAATGAGAACAATATTAAATATAATAAAGATATCACCATAATGCTCCCAAAATATAACATAGAAATTCCTAAAAGTGCTTTCTTCCGAGCTTTGAAAAAGACTAATTCCTGACGTAATCACCGCGCAAATCACTGGAATAACCACTAATACGCCAAAACTGTTTCTACGAAGGAGCATTTTCTCCGATTCAATAACAGTCGGTGGCTTATATTGGCTTGCAACGCTTTCCATAAAGAATAATGGCGCGTCAGCTAACTTGAATCTACCCGTTTTTTTATCATAGTATCTAATCAGACGCCTTGCTACGTTGGCAACATCATTATAAAAGATTTGATACTCCCTCTCCATACCCCTATAAAGGGGAACACCTATAAGTAATGTCAGAACAACGCTGAAAGTAATTTCAAATAAAGTTTCTAAAGTGATATCTCCAGACCAAGGATATGAAATGTCAAAAGTTATATTTATAGAGACAACAACTGATGATATCAATATCCCAACGCATAGTAAGTAGTAAAAAATCGCATCTTGAAAAGCCTCTATGTTATCCTCTTGGCTCTCGCTTACTTCCTCTATAGTCTTTTCGATGGACATACAGCTCTCACTAATATAAAAAGGTCTCTTTTTCGTAGAATGATTCTTGTCTAGCGTGTTTGTCTTTATCACCTATATCCCCTTTCGCTTTCGTCAAATAAAAGCATCGTCGTAACTTACCTAAGTCATTTTATAGGAGCTGCTTTCAGACCTGTTAAAAATATCTGCCTTATTATCCTGTTATAGCAGACTCCACACCCTCTCCGCTCTCTTGTCTCTGGTTCTCCCCACACTCTAAAACTTCATCCATTTTTATGGTTTTCCTCATTTCATCCCACCAGGTAGAGTTTTTAAAAGTGGATAGGCCCACTTCAACCTTTGTGTTCTGGATTGCTTGCAAAAAGTAATTTGTCATCATTTTTACAACGTTGTAATCCTCAACTTCTCTTGAGAAACTAGTGAAATCCGTATTATTTCCATTTAAGCCCTCTACAACTTGTGACACAAAATACCATTTTGCATTACTAATCAAAGAAGCCCATTTTTCCCCGTTTTCCCCATTATAATTGTCAATGACGGCTTTTTTCTTTTTCATGTACTCTTCAGATAAGTCATGCGCAAATCGAATTGCATTATAGTATTTTTTATAGTCCTGCACATTTTCAATTGGGCAAAACACTTCTGTATTATCAAATACAAATTTATCGCCGTCTCGTCTTATCTTCAGAAGAGCCGAAGCACTAGCATTCCTAGCTTTTAATGGGTCTCCTCCGCAAGCCAGTCTCGCCCTCGCAAACTCAACCAAATCCATCGAATTGCTTGTTACGTTGGGTTCTCCTCGCTTTATTAGTCTTATTTTGCAATTACCAAGTTCTTTATCGTTTTTACTGATAATCTCTTCCAGCAGGCTCACGTAGTCAAGTGTGTATGCAATATCCTCAATTTTAATTGGTTTCTGTCTGTTTAGTGCAATGCTTATTTCTCTACCCTCACGTGTTTTATCGTTTTTATCAGATAAACAAATTAACCGTAATAAGACACGCGCAGATTTTATACTCTTAATTATTTGTTCCAGTTCATGTTTCTCAGCATCGTCACAAGACGTGTTTTTTCTAGCCAAAATCTCGTAGTAATAGTTGGAAGCAACTGTAATTGTTTGTGCACCATTAATCACTGAAAAATTATCGGTTTTCTTAAGGACTATTTTATTAGGATATTGTAATGCAAAGTCGTCAGATTCAATTAATAGTGTGATTCCATTATTCCGATACCAGAAAGACTCCCCATCAGTTTCAAGGGTCTTACGAATCGCTTCATTAACTCCCATCTGTTCATCGAGGCCATATCTAACATTATTATCGAATAACCTGTCTCCCACCGCGTTATATATTTCTATTAATTTCAGAAGGTCAACAGATACAACATATCCTGTTCTACAATTCTTTTTCTTTTTTGATACGATATTTAAGGAGTTTATTAATCTTGGCTCTTGTATTAACAGATACCTATCAATTCCCTGAATTTCTATTTCATCAGACATTGCTTTCTGATTAATAATATATACAAACTCAATTAAGGGTCTCTTTATTCCACTCTCCTTTTTCAATTTGGTGGTCATTTCTTCTTTCTTAGTTTGCTTTTGTATTTCTAAAGATGCTCTTATCTCCAAATTGCTAACAATGAATGTAACAACGATTCTATTCTTATCTTTTTTTTCTCTGTTATTATAAAAAGTTTTAATTTTATTTAGCACTTCCAAATATGGGTCTTTTATTGTTTGTGGTTTATTAACAGTCACAAAGAAATAATCGGCCTCGCATTCTATTCCAAGTTCATCTCCCGTTAGCAAACCTATATCCTTGGCTTGAACAAGTTTCATGATACTTTTCTTTATTTCATCTTCATCCCAATCTATGTCATTATCATCATCCCTGTTCAAAATAGTACGTTTTATCAGCTTCTCTATCTCATTAATCTTGTTATTTTTCTTCCCATAATTTCCCATTTTATCTCTCCTATCAGATGTTCTCTACTTTAAAATTATCAATCTCGATTAGTTTACGGTCAGCTACAGGTAAACATTTGTTAAAATCATCAAGGAGCATATTATATTTTTTTGTGAACTCCCTAAACACTTTGATTACCTCCTTATCAGGATGCTTGTCCAAATATTCATCCATATCGAGAATTCCTCTTAAATAGCTTAAGAACACTTTCTCTGCAACTCGCATGATCTCTATCTTTTTTTCAATTATTACCGCATCCACGCAAGCATCATAATAATAATTCAGTTCCATCTCTAATTGCTTACTGATACTATCCAGTTCATCCACGACATTAAATGAAATGGTCGACATCTTTTTGCACTTTTTAGTTAACTCACTGACCAAATTAACTATTTCCGGATAAATGGTTCCAGTATTAATTCCAAATAAAACATTCAACTCATCCCTAAGGTTCTTTTTGCTTGAGCCCGGAATTTCTATTCCTTGAAACATGTAAGCTGGTAATGAATCAGCATCATCACCCTGAAACAAAATAAAAGCACCTTGTTGAGCAACTATTCTATTATTTATTTTGCAATGGTCTATAAACTTATGGTTCTTGCTGAATAACAGGTTGCTTGAAATTATATCATTTTTCTTCTCAATTATATTTTTAAAACAGTCCTTTGTTTCCTCTGAACTCGGGCTAAAAGCATGATCTAAATGAAAGACAAAAACCTGTCCTGGCTCATCATCATGTTTGTCCTCTGGGTGATGATAATATGGAGTAACCGCAAAATAAAGAGCAACCAAGCAATTATATGTTACATCCAATAATCTGCTCTTGAATTCCCCGTGCTGAGCATCAATCGCATTATACAAATAACTAGCGCTATTCGTTACCTCATTCTGTCTCATTGAATCAAAGAGCTGTTTTTCATATAGTTTGGACTTTCGTAAAACCCCATCTCGAAAAATGCTTGGTATACAGGGCTCATCGTGCACCTGATCTTCTCCCCTGTAAACTATAATATCAGAGTCATATTCCTTAATTATTTCCGATACTTCTCGAATAAAGTCAGAAACATTCTGTATTTTTTTCTCAGCCACTCTATAAACCTCCCTAAGTCAAATATGCCTATATTATTAATACATACATAGCTGCTGATATACTAATTTTTCTGTTACAAATCAAAAAAAGCGGATAAATGCAGATACGCAGAAGTTAGATAATCGTGACAATAAATCGAGTGTTAATCCAATTATTTGGGCTGAACATACCCAAATCCTATATTCAACCATTTTCACGCTATATTATAAATGAAAATTCACATATAAAATAGTATTCTGTTTCCCCTATATGCGTTTGCAACCTTATTGCAATTATATTCGCGATCGCGAACATTTTCAAGATCACACGACACTTAACTCTCATATTCCCTTTTGTCCTCTGTCAATATCCACTCATAATGATTAAAATGCTCAAGCGAAGGCAAAAGAATTCCCACAAAAAAGCAAAGCAATTTCCAATAAAATTGCTTTGCTCGGCGTGTTTTCCTAAAGATACTATGTATATTTAAAACCATGCGCATCTTCTAATAGCTTACGTTCTTCCTCTTAGTCGACCAACACACTCTTTAATTACTTTAACTGCATAGTCAACATCTTTCTTCGTAGTTTCGTCAGAAATTGTCAATCGGATTGAATTATTAGCTTCTTTAGATGTAAGGCCAATCGCAGAAAGAACATGTGACGGTTCAGTATTGCCAGCCGTGCATGCCGATCCGGCACTTGCACAAATTCCTCGTTGACCCAACATTACAAGTAACGCTTCTGCATCAACAGAGTCAAACCTAGCATTTATATTATTTGGTAACCTAAATTTTGTACCCCCGTTTAATTTACTCAGCGGTATATCCTCAAGAATTCTTTTAATGAAGTAATCTCTTATCTCTTCTTCGCTAGAATTATTCAGTCTTTCTAAAGCCATTGAAGCAGCCGTGCCCATACCAATAATACCAGGTACGTTATAAGTCCCCGCCCGCCTTCCATTTTCTTGCTCTCCACCATGGACTAAAGATTCCATTTTGATACCAGACTTAACATACAATATTCCAACACCTTTGGGCCCATATATTTTATGTCCACTAGCGCTAAGTAAGTCGATTTTCATCTTTGAAACATCTATTTTTATGTGTCCAAATGCTTGAACGGCATCTGTATGAAAAGGAATTTTGTGTTGTCTAGCGATTGCCCCTATCTCTTTCAGTGGTTGAATGCTGCCAATTTCATTGTTGGCCGACATTATTGAAATCAAGGTCGTATCAGGCCGAATAGATTTTTCGAGTTCTTCTATATTAATAATTCCATCCTTGTTTACATTCAAATAAGTAATGTCAAATCCTTGATCTTTCAACCACCTCGTAGTACTTAAAATGGCTGGATGTTCTATCGCTGAAGTAATAATATGTTTCCCTTTTTCGTAATTCGAAAATGCAATTCCCTTTAGCGCCCAGTTATCAGATTCCGATCCCCCACTAGTGAAATATATCTCTTCTGGTTTAGCATTGATTACCTTGGCGATCTGCTCTCTCGCAGTTTCTATTTTCTTTTTTGTTTCTTTTGCCTTTTCATAACTTGCAGAGGGATTGTAAAAGGCATCCGTCATAAAAGGAATCATGGAATCCAGAACATTTTTTTTCATCTTCGTTGTAGCTGCATTGTCAAGATATACTAATTTATCCATTCTGGTCATTGCCCTTCCTTCTTGCTACATATTCTCTATACGCTCTTGTATACTCATAGGAATCACGGAAAACATTGCTCACAGCCCTATAAAGACGAGGTTCGTACATCTCCATAGCGCGTAGTTCTTCCTCATTATTTCTCGCATAAGGACATCCTGCGCATCCAGTTCTCTTTAAGCCATATTCTGTATAACATCTACTATGTTCAACGCCATAATGCTCTTCATATGTTTTTTTTGTTGACTCTAAATACCAAAAGACTGGTCTGTATTCGTCAGCCCCGCTTTTTTTAGTCGTAAAGCAGTTTTTATAGGCACCTTTCCTTGCCCCTCCTTCTGCTTTTCTAACTCCATACATGTTGAGGTCTGGCTTTTCCTTTTTTTTGAAATCCGATGCCACTTTTTTCTTTGCAAAATGGCAGCATTTATTTGAAATACTAAATTGTGGAGGGTTTTCGATCATAAACTCTTTAAGGTACGAATTATACTCAATATTATAACTACTTACCTTTCCACCTAAAGCCTTTGGATAGTCATTGCACCACCACCTCAAAGCCGCCTTGCAATTATGGTACTTACCCATCAGGAATTCCAGATCATCTGTGTCATCCCACTGGAATCCATGCCGTTGTAACCTGCTAATCCACTCACTAACTTGTTTTGAAAGGAACGGCTGCCCGTACTCTCTGCAGCAGACAGGAATCGGCTTGACCGCCCTAATCCTTTTTATTTCAACGTTATATCTTCTTTCCAAATCCCTTATATGTTCTTTAGTGGCTTCAAATTCCAGCCCAGTATCAAAAAATACATATTGGATTTTATTAGATTCGTCAAACTGCTGACACAAATCAATAATTAAATCACTGTCACTTCCACCACTAATAGAGCAGATTATTTTGTCGTAGTCTTTCAATTTCTGAAAAGTAGTTGTAAGTGATTTTTTGATTATTTCATCGTTTGGTGCTTCATCAATTAGATCATCTAGTTTTGACATTTATTTGGTTAACTCCCTTAATCCCTTTATAATTCTAATGCTGTTATAAGCATTTTACATATAATCATCCATAGGGGAAATAATGTCTGTTGGAAGATCATCTATTTCAAAATTTCTTCCCTCAGCCGACGAAATCATAAAGTTCTTAATATTTTCCATGGATTCCAAATCAGTATTACCTATTAGCTCAACCAATTTGGTGACACCAAAATTCGCAAATGATGTTAAAAATGCTATCTTACTGAAATCTTCTTTTGCCTTTGAACCCACCCGTTCCTTATCGTCTCCAAAAGCTAGATCCAATTTTCTTTCCTCAGTAATGGGCTCAGTAGTGGTTGACAAAATTGCAGCTTGAAAGAAAAAATCAAGCTGTCCATTATCATTGTTAACAATGACATTCCTAGGAACAAATTTAGGCTCTTCGCCCTGTTCTGACGGCGAATCTATTCTCTGATCATACATTATTCCAATAGCCAGGCAAAGCATAAATAAGCTATAATTTGTTCTAGTTGAAAAAACAGATGAAAGTCTCGTTATTGCCGTATTCCAAGCCGTACCTTTTAACAAAATATCGGATGTTACTTCCATAACTTGCCCTCCTCTATCGTTGCAACATTTTTCTCATCATTGCTCTGAATTGTCCAAACCCTTCCAATATTCTCAACATTTATTACATCATGTAAATCATCTTTGGAAAAGACAATTACTTGCGGAGCAAATTGAGGCAACATATCAACAACATTTTGCTTTTGATCCGCATCTAACTTAGAAAATGGCCCATCCAACACTAATGGGTATTCTCTATTACGCAACCCCGCTTCATTTCTAAGCATTTGCAAAATTCCACCAATATATGCAAATGAAACGACAGCAAACTGTCCCTCAGATTTGGACTCATCATTATAACTGTCAACAACCCTGACTGAAAACTCTTTGGTGACAGAAACAGCTCTCTTTGTAGTAAGCATATTGTTTAATAATATCTGTATATTCTCCTGTAATTGCTTACTATACTTGTCTGAAGCCTCTTCCAGTTCTGTCGAAAAGAATTTTGCCACTTCCTCCATAATTTGGATCTTGTTTGCTGCTACCTGCCCCTCCTTCATTCCTTCAGTAAGCTCATCATATCTTTTCATTTGCTGTTTAAGATAGATTTCATGTTTTTCCTTATTTTTGTCAATATCGTTTATTGCCTGCTCAAGTTCTTTAACAATCTCTTCTGCCTTCTGTCTACTTATAATTAATTCTTCAATATCTTGGCTTTTCTTTTCTTCTTCATCCAGTTCCCTTATCTGTTTATCACATCGTTCAGCCTCATCCTTGTTCTGAAGAACCCTTTTTATTTTTCCTTCAATTAATTCTCTATCATATGTTTTCTTAATGTTACTAGCTTTACCAATAAAGTTTTGATACATGCTTGCGAAGGAAAGAGGTGGCATTAGCTGCAAAAAAGCTTTAATATGCTCTTTTTCCTTTTCGCAGAGTTCATTTCCACATATGCATTTTGTATTTGTCATTTGAGTCAAATATGAAATAAGCCTTTTTGTTAGTCCATCCGGCAATGAATCTGAAGTTTCCCTAACCTTTAAATTCAACTTTTGTTCTGCGTCTAAAATTGCTTTCGATATAAGCAGTGTTGGAAAATTGTCAATAATCGCATCTCCAAAACTTGATGTTTCGCTTTTAACATTATCAATAAAAGCATCTCTTTGCTTTATTAGTATACCTCTTTGTTTCTCATACTCCGCTTTTGACTTTAGTCCACCAATCTCTTCTGAGACTTTGCTAATAAGACTTTTATTATCGTTCAATTCTTTTCTTTTTTCATCTATCTGTTCATCAAAGTATTTTATCTTGTTCTGGGCATTTTCTATGTTGGTTTTAACGGCAGATATCTCACTTCCGCTAGCAATTGTCCCTTTTTCTAGATAGAGTTTGCCCATTACTGTTGTTTTTAAGTCTGTTCTTCCTATATGGTCAATTGCTGCTTCAATAACATCAAGATCAAACATTGAGTACAGTGCTTTTCTAAGTTTCTGTGCCGAGTCTTTTCCCTTGACTCTCAAGTCAGCAATCATACTTTCACCGTCAAAGAAAAAATACTCTGCCAACCCTGATGGGAGCATTTTCTCAATTGTTTCTTGGGGTTTATCGACTCTTTTCCAGTTGTAATCATCATCCATCTTCTGAAGAGAAAGCTCTTCCCCTATCTTTTCAGAATCAGACAATCCTTTCTTATAAATACCCTTTCTTGTCAACGAATATTGATTTTCATCGTCTTCAAAGTCAATTCGGCCCATTACTTCGAATGTACTTCCATATTCCTGCTTTGATTCAAATTCCAGATTATAAAGATGAGTGTTCGCAGTCTTATTGAAGTGAACCTGACCATAAATTACCCATTGGAAAAGCTGATGTAAAGTTGTCTTTCCATCACCATTTTTTCCATAGACAATAGTTATCTTACCGTCTGTTGAGCACTTTACAATCCCATGGTCCTTAAAGTTCCTAAAGTTTTCATATTCTATGGCTTTAATTTTCATTTGCAATTTCCTCTTCCAGTTTGTTGAGAATTGCGTTAACGACGTCTGTCCTGTTGTTTTTACTATCCCCTGTCATTTTAGCAGCTTGTAAATCTTTCTCAGTCTCCCGAATATAATCAATCATATCCTTAATAATCTTTTCGTTATTCATCTTCAGTCGCCTCCATATCTTCATAATCAAAGACATCTACATCTTCTAATGAAAGGTTATACTGTTCAAGGTAACGATTTAATTCTTCCTCAAGTCCGTCATCCCAATTTAAAGATAATCTAGCATATTCCAAGTATCGTCTTAATTCTATCTTTGCCCACTGACTACACTCACTACTCGGGAGAACAATTACATCATAAATAGTCGCATCCTTTTTGCCGGGATATGTCCTTAAGATTCTTCCTCTTCTTTGAACAAACTCCCTATAATCATCATTGCTAGAAAGGATAAGTGCGCTCTTGATGGACGGAATATTAATACCCTCATCCAAACACCTAATAGCAGCCAACGCTGATATTTCTCCCTTATTAAATGAATCAACAAGCTCCATTCGCTCTTTCATGTTTTCCTTGGCCGTAAACTGACTTGCCTTGTATTCATGTTCACTCAGTATTCGTTTAACTTCTTTTATATGCCTAACTTCTTCACCAGTGTCAGCATCAAAGAGATGACCATCTCCACAATAAACAACTACGTGATCAGATTCACGTATGGTATTTATAATATCATGTATTTTCTCCGCCTTTTGCTCTGCCATGGAAATAATTCTCAATCTATTTCTTAGTGTTTTGACAAGCAAATCCTGATTAATGCATTTCCCGTTTCTAAAGCAAGACAATATCATTCTACTGCATGTATTGAATCGCCTTTCTTCCTCTTCAGAAGAGTATACGAAAATAGGGTGATAGTAGTAGGGAACCAAGAATTTTCTTTCTAGTGCTTCTTCTATCGGAAGGCTGAAAACCTCACCGCCAAAGTAATTCATAAGGTCCCTTCCTTTCTCAGCTGATGTTCCGCTGAAAGGCGTCGCGCTAAGGCCCAGCATATAATCATAATTTTGAGGGCGAACAGTAAATCGGTGAGCTTCATCAACAATCAACAACTTTTCTCCTTTATATTTTGACACAATGTTGTTAAAACGTTCTGTTGTAAACGAAGCTATTGTGGAAAGGATAATCAGCTGAGATTCATCATCATACTTGCTTCTAACTATTTCATCAGATATTTGTGTTTCCCAGCTAGGATTCTCTGAAGAAACCAGCACAAGTTTCGCGTCAGGAAAAGCCCTTTCAACGTCTTCCGCCCATTGTTTTATTAAATGCTTATATGGAGCGCATACAACCATGAGGACCGGTTTCTTCTCCACAAGCTTCTTGGCTGAATATATTGCTGTCCAAGTTTTTCCTGTTCCAGTAGCCATGACAAAAAAACCATGGTAATTGTTTTTCTCCCATGCTGTTATGGCTTCCATCTGATAATCTCGCAATGTAATAGTTTGGCTAGATTTTTGTTCTTTATGCTTCTCTATTACCTCAAGGATTTTTCTTCGTGCAGTTTCTCTAAATTCATATACCTGAACAAATTCGTTTCTATTATCCCATAGCTCATCAAACTCTTCGTTTTCCTCTTCAACAATTTCATCAAACCCTGGGATCCAACTCTTTGCAATCCGAATTTTTTCGTAGTTACTCTTATATCCACTATAGCTCGAGTTTGGAGACCCATAAAAAGCTATTCTGTTTCCATCCTCATCCTTTAATAGACCCAATTTGTCATGATAGATACCATTATCATCTGTGACAGCTATTTTAATGTCTAAAATCCCGGATATAATCAGTTCAGCGAGCATCTGCAGCTTCTTATCATCCAACTTATCTATCTCTGAAGAAAAATCTCCGGAAAATCTGTTTTCTATAATTCGCTTTCTTTGTTCATATCCGAGATTGATAGCTTCTATATCTTCCTCATTAAGTTTCGGACTAGCAATGAGCTTCACTTTTCCATTGTTTTTTGCCAGGCCAACAATGCCTTCAGATATGGTATTAATCACACTCGATGAAAAGAAGCCAACACTTCGTTTATACTCTACACTTCTTTTTAACATAGGTATAATGAAAGCATCAGCTATGGTGTTATCACCTTTACTCTTATAGCTTATTCCAATATCCATATCCCTAAAATTCATTGTTAATAACCCTCATCTAGAATATAATCACTTATCAAATCATCAATATTATCTAAATCATCTGCTACAAATATCTTCCCAGGAATCATTTTGTCTATTTCACTCAGGTTATCTAAAGACATATGCCCCTTAGGAGATACAACCGGAAAAGATTGTTTGTATTTCTCTGAGGAGGGAGCTACTTCTAACTGTGTTCCCCATTTTTTAAGCGCACTATATATCAGCCAATCAGTCCATGGCACATTTATAGTAGGAAATCTCGATATACACTCAAGTTTTGCTACTGGAACTGTTTGAGTAATTTCATCCATAATCATCTTCTCTATAGAACTAACTACATCTTTGTTAACCCCGGTTGCGTCTATATGCATTATCTGAGATGAATTTATTAACAAGCTAACTCCATTGCAAGAGTCGATAAAATCTAAAATGCTATAAATCTGAAAATGATATTCTCTTGCAACACTTTGTATCTCAGAAATGCTTATGATCTCATTATCTGCAATCATTGCATCTATGATATCCCTTGCCTTATCAATCTGCATCTCATCTTTTGAAATATAAGGCCTAGAAAACGTAAACTCATCTCGAAATAGATATTCAAGCAAACTAAATAGTCCAAATGAAAACATTATGTAATTGTTTGACAAAACAGTTGGATTTTTTGCCATGATGACAGGAAAAATATCTTTAACGTGGATGAACGATCTTTGGCTCAAGTAGTCTTCAAGAACACTTCGTAAAAATGTCTTTTCACTATCTGATAGCCTTACAGAATCAGAATGAATATATGTCCCAAAAAGGTTTATTACGTTATTATCTGACACCGCCATTTGCAAAACAATTTCCGTCAATCCCGGGAATTCCCTGATGATATCCTCTTTTGATACAGGGTATTTCGAGTGTTTAATGAAATTAACAATACTGGTATATACGGTTGTGACAGACTGATCTTTCGCAATATAGTCGCGTTTAAAGAACCAACGCTCGTCATACAAATCACGTAAAATACCTTGCAAAAAATATTTGTTGTCTATTCCCTCTTCTAAGAGTTCCTCTTCAAACGTTTCAAAAACAGCCCCAACAAGTACTATGGGCTGCACAGACTCATCAATATACTTTTCAATGCAATCCTTAAGCCTAGGCGAAATAAAATGTCCTTTATTTAGCTTGTACCTACCCCTCCCGCAAAGTATCCCATTGTTAAATAATATGCTGATTATTGACCTGTCTGATTTGTCAGCCATAGATATTCCATAGTTTTCTTCAACTTTGCCTTTGAATTCTTCCAGCACCTTAGTATCATAAATATGCATTCCGTTTGGATAGTATCTATCCAGTGTCTCTAAGTATATTTTCTTAAGAACAAGACGGTGTCTATGGTATACTTCTCCCGTTCGACTATATGATTCATCAAGTGTTCTTTCAAGTAATTCATTCGGTATTCCGTATTCTTCAGTGCCAATATTCAGCAGCTTATTTTTGTCAGACACCTTGAAAGTTTCCGACAATGAGTCAATGTATTCTTGTGCCCTTTCAGCTAATGAAAGGTCGCCCATAATAAAAGCATCTGTGTATCCATCATAATAATCCTTGCAAATCTCGCTATTCTTTAAGAGATAAACAAAAACATCATTGTATGTGCCAAAATACTCACTAAGCTCAGTTGGCGTTAATACTGTGTCCCCACCTCTTATTGCAAATACTTTCCATAGAATTCTGCTTGAAACAACCCATCTATCGAAATAAGACTGTGCTTTTTTCTCTAACTGTCTTGCCCGTTCCCTGGTTACACCCAATTCATTTCCCACAGCCTCCAACGTCTTCTTTTGAGACCTAAGCTGCAGAATGGTCTTCCATTTTTCATTCTTTTCTATAACCCTTAAAATGAAAGAAACATCTTCCTGTACATCAAAATGACACCAATTGATGAAATCAGCTATATGCTCCATATTGGGATTAGTCGTTTTGTTATAAAAGTCCACAAAATCTCCTACGGACATATTTTCACATCTTTTTAAACCCATAAGAGCACTTCTAATCTCGGTATCGTCGGAATATGCTTTAATAAACCCTTCAACAGGCGAATCTGCATATTTCAATTCAATAGTCTCTTCCTTGTTTGAAAGGGTAAGAAAGAAATCATTAAGCTCAGCTTGGGAGGTCCTACCAAATCCACTTAAGCCGGAAAAGTCTGATATTGACATTCTCAGCAGATCTGCAACAGTTTTAATATTTAATCTTTCAAAGCGATTTTCCAGTCTCCTACTAAACGAAAACTCACTAATTGACTTGATTTCATAAAACTGCGGTTCGATTCCGTAAATTTCATAAAATGCCTTATGATTAGGCTCTCCTTCTGGCCAACCATTATCAATGGCTTTTCTTTCGTCTTCCACCAGCGCGGAAATTTCTTTGCCCTCTAATGAGGCGACATACGATATTATTTCATCAAGCGTTATTTTTCCTAAACTACTTAGCTTCTCTAGGTCGCATGGACGCAATTTTATCAAATCACACACAGATCTGACATTGCTACGAAGCAGTCTATTCTTTGCTCTTGTGGATAATTTGGTGCGGCTCACGGAAACAGAATCATAGTCTTCAGGGATTAATCCAAAAATCTCAAAAAAAGGTTTTGTGCCGAAAATGTTAGCATTGGGTGTCTGTGACATCAACTTTTCTACGCTCCTTGTCGGATAAAAGATAAAAGAACTTATTCTGTTTCCATTGTAATGTGTATGCTGTCCTAAAAAACGGACTGTGTCTCTTTCATTCAAAGATTTCAATAAAAGAGCTTTGAAAACACTTCACAAAAACATGCGAAATTCAGCTTTGGTTAAGCACTAACAATATGTATAAACACTACTTTAATTCTATTCTGTTTATAGGTCATTATCAACAAAAAAATGGGATAAACCCAAGCTCTTAAATAACATATCTCATATAAGAACAGCCCCCAAAAAAACTTTCTTGGGGGCTGTTAATACGTGTGAGCTTTTAATTATTTATAGTTTTCCAAATATCTTTATTCATTTTATCTACAACGATTTTATCTGCTGGCAACCATTTCACCGAATTTAGCTCATCTTTTGTAAGCCATTTCGCTGCCTCGTGTTCTTTCAAATCAAGATTACCCTCTACTATCTCACACCAGAAGCAATCCATAGAAAGATGAAATTCGGGATAATCGTATTCAACAGTGTCGATAAAATCACCGACCTTAATCTCTGTATCTAACTCTTCCTCGATCTCTCGCTTGAGAGCTTGTTCTGGGGTTTCTCCGGCTTCGATTTTGCCTCCGGGAAATTCCCACCAGTCTTTGTAATTACCATAGCCTCTCTGGGTGGCAAAAATCCTGCTGCCATCTCTGATTACCGCGGCTACTACGCGGACAACCTTTCTATCCATAGTAAAATGCTAAACCCCTTGTCTTTCCATTCTTATAGCGTTCTTGGTCAAAAGAAGCATGTAACTGCTGCATCTTCTATATCTGCTATCCTGGGTGTAATCCTGCTCATCTCGATAGATGACGTCGTGGATATCATCCACAAGTAAATTGTTCATGGATACTCCAAGCAATGAACTTAGTGCCAGGAGGTTGTTAACGGATGGCAAAGTATGGCCGTTAAACCATTCATAAATTGCTTGGTTTGAAGAAATGTGGAGACAGTCCTGGATGTCCTTCACTGAGATGCCTCGGATTTTGCAAAGGGTTCTAAGCCACTTGCCTGTCTTCACTATATCAATTTGTGGATATACGAAAGAATCTTTTCTAATCATTTCTTACCCTATAATGAAATCTTTCTCGGAGCTGTATTGTGAGATTACGTAGTTACGATTGGTCTTCTCAATAATTGCGATTACCTGCTTAAGCATCTCGTCAGTGCCGTCTGTGTAGAAGACCTTCTCTGGTTCTGCTTTGGCGTTCTTCAGGGCGTAAAACTTGGCGACAACGATGGCATCGTAGCCTTCGGTTTTCGCCTGGATGAACTGTTGCTCAAGCTGGTACAGATACACGATGCGGTTGACGAAGAACATGGCGATTTTGCCATCGGGCCATTCTTTGTAGCTGACTTTCGGGAGGCTTCCCTTGAGTTCGGAAAACTCCTTCTGGGTGTATTCGTATAGGGCTATGGAATCGACTTCGGGGTATGAGGCGAAATAGCGCCATGCCACGTAATAGAAGTCTCTGCGGGTGTTTAGGTCGCAGTTGAACTTAATGATTCCCGGGCCGCCAGTGCCCTCGTCGAGGTAGTAGGCTATCTGCTGGCCTTCCAAATATATCTCGGCCTCCACATGGAAGTCTTCCATGCCCCAGGTGATGTTTATGTTCTTGAGTTCTACGTCAAATATCTTTGCCATTTATCCAACCATTCCTTTGAAAACTGGGTTTCTAATTAAAGAATAGTGAATGGTTGGGGGAAAGTCATCCAAGTGTTACTGGGAATTGGGCCTTTTATAGGTGTTGGGTGTTCTTGGTTATTGTCTTTGTTTGGTTATTGCTTGTGTTTGGTTATTGCCTTTGTGTAGCCGAGGAGGCGGTTGAAGACCTCGGCGTTGTGCTCGGCGATGCCTTCAAGGATTATAGTGTCAGTCTCATCGTTGAGAACGTGGATTTTGCGATGGCAGTTGGGGCAGATGGCTACTACATTATCTATAGTGTCTGTGCCGCCGTCGGCTAATCTTTTCACATGATGTTCCTCAAGATAGGGTTCGCCATAGTTGTCGATAAACGGCGCGTCTGCTCCGCACATCTGGCATTTGCCGTCAGCAATTTTCTTAACAGATTCCTTCAGATATGCGTCCCTGTGATATACAGTTGTCTGTGCAAGTTTTGGCTCGTGAGGGCCAGATACCATCTGAGATTTATGTGCTAGCTCATTAATTGAGAGCTTTGCTAACTTAGCTGGGTCGGGATTCTCCAAATCTTCGTCATCGTCTATGGGGGCGATGGGGAAGATCCATACCTTTCTGACACGACCTTCTTCATCAGGCTGGTCCGTTTGGTACGGGGTATCGACGAGTTTGATTTGGCCTTTGAATGTGTATACAGCCTTCTCTAAAACCTCGAAAAGATAAACTGCCACACCGTTTGTGTCAGAGTCGTACAAGGTCCGGTTCTGGTTTCCGTCAAGGACTTGATCTCCGTACTTTCCCATTCCAGTGTAGTGCAGCACTCCACCTTTCCATTTGTCGTGGTAAAAGGGCTTAGTTTGGTCGGAAATGATTACGAGGGAGCCTGTTGCTTTGGCTCTTCGCATTCCGCCCATGTTTCCGCACTTAAAAATCTTTTGAAGCTGGGTGTTTGTTACTTCGTCACCGATTTTGAGACCCGGGTCAAATGGCATGGGATGGGCTCCTTTCTTGGGTGTGGTTTATTTAGTTTTATTATAAGGGGTTGGGGGGAGATTTCCAAGTGGGGCTTGGATGGAAAAAAGCAGGTGCGCTTTGAAAACAAACTGCACCTGCTTTAATAAATCGTTAGTATCAAAAATAGCTATCTACGCAACATCTTTATACTTTTCAAGCTGTTTTCGCTGCTCTTTCTCATAAATCTTTGCGCCAAAATGTCTTATAATTTTAACAATAAAGCAGTTGATATCTTTAAGTGTTAGTACCGTACTCACGATGGATATTACGGCCATCACAACTGCTGCAATAAGATAAATCACATTATTTGCATTAAAAGTTTTGATGACAATAGTAATTGCCGCCGCAAGAATAAGTATCATCACAATCGTCCAAATTACTTTACATCCTGTCTCAAATTTGCTTCGCTTATTTTGTGCATCAGACTCGATTATAGCGGACAAAGCTTCACTCTTATGTTTAGCGTCTTCCTTAGCCCTCTTAAGCTTAGCATTAATTTCCTGCTTCTTTTTTTCGTTCAACGCCTCATTTCTGTTCTTCTCCCTTTTTACACGTTCTGCTTCTTTTTTCAAATTTTCGCTTTTTTTCTCCAACTCTGCCTCATTTTCACGAATAGCAGCTTCTCGCTCATCAAATTCCCCTTTGACTTCCTGTTTTGCTATATCAATATATTTCTGAGTGAACTCCTTTTCAACTTCCATTACCAATGCCCTATTAACTTTTTCTGGATTATTTTCAGTCTTATCAGCCAAAGTATTTCCATTAATCATCCCCAAGCGGACACCTTTGACAAACTCAGGTGACAAGGATTTATCCGCAGCCATGGTTTCAAATGTCTTTTTGAATCTTTCTATTACCTCGTCAGATGGACAGCAAGCTGCGTATACATTTCTTAGAAGATTCACCTCCGGTAGAGTACTTTTGTTCTTACTATATTTTGCCCATAAATGAGCAATCAAGTTCATTTCTAATACTGCAAGATTAAGTCCCTTTTTTTCGCCCTTAAAATACTCATGTACAGCATATGTTAAAAAAGAGTTACCCGTGACAAACACTGCTTTACAGTTTTCAACGGTTTGGTTTGATTCTAGCCCATATCTCAGGAGACTTATTGCCTCAATCGCGCTAGCATCATGCTCCAGGGATTCATCATTCCTATATTTTACATGCTCTTTTATTTTATTCTTTAATTCATCCGGATTTACTGGCCAATCCAAATTGACAATATTATAACTAGTGTCAACACCTTCCTGTACTTCAATTCCAGCATCGTTAAGATATCTAGACAAGTCATTTCTGTATAAGTCAATCAGCGCATCATCTACATCTTGTTCATTAAACTTTTCCAGCGATAGGTTCTGTCGATCCTCGTAAGACAATAGGTATTTTGTTAAAATACCATGTAATTCGTCGACATGCCATTTAAAAGTCTTAACAACTCCGCCATTACTCTCGATCAAATTTCTGAGTTCTGCCGTCATCTGATTTTCATATTCGTTTCCCCAACCCAATATATTAATTAGTTGTTTAGTATCAAAATAAAACACGGTGTTTTCCATCTTTTTAGATGATTCTTCACCAGTATTGCTAAAAGTAATTGCCTTTTCAGCCAACGAACCCTTTACAATCTCTTTCAGGCAGCTGAAAATCTCAGTATTACTTTGATACTCCCTCTCTACGAATTTTGCCACCCAGAAATTGATAGATGAGTCCTGTTGTGTCTCTGTGTCGGTGGCAATCTGAGCAATATCAATTACACTATTGCAAATTGAATAATTGTATGAATTAATAAAATTCATTAGGTACTTACATGCTTGGTCAACGTTCTTACAACTGACTCCATTTTTCTTCATGAACTCAAATAAAGCATTATTGACCTTATCAATACTGTTTGAAATATTACGTCTGTCTTGTTCAAACTTCGCAGCCTCAAACTTCTTTTTAACTACATAATCTCCCTTTTCATCCCTACTTATTGCACCCATTTTCTTGATTCTCTCAAGGATTTTATCAATAACTCCGTTGGGGATATCATCAAGCCCAAATTCAGACTTTAATCCTTTACGAATCTCGCTTCGATCAACTTTTTCTCCCAATTTATGGGGAAACAAATATTGAACGAATGGGATAAGTAAATTCAATATATCCTTTTTTTCCTGATCCAAATATGCAGCAAGTAATGCTGGCGTAACACATTCATTTCTCTTCATTGCAAGTCTCTCTTTCCCGTTTTGAATCTTTTAACTCCATTAATACACTTTCTCCTGGACGTAGCCGTCCTTAAGATGTGCTTTGATATTTTTCAAATGCTTCATATCGTTAATCATCTTTTCTAATCTTTTTTGGCTCGCCTCAACACCTTCCTCATACACGTTGATCCCTCGATCTGTCACTTCAATGTTAAAGGAATCAGAAGCATGTTCGTATGGCCTCAAGTCTAGAAGAGACGAATTCAGTGATTGTGGTCTATTCCAATCCTGTAATGCATCAGATACTAAAGCCAAATATGAAAAAGCATCTGTGATTGATGTGCTCATATTGTAATATTTGCTTCCTCCCTGGAATTTATCTGGATAAACATCATGGATAAAGATAGCGTATAGAACATTCTCAAATATATGATCATAGTCATCAATATACTTGTTGCGATACTCTTCTTTCTTCTCAGAATTTGAAATGTCAAATAATATTTCTACCATTTTCAAATCTAGTGCTTCATCCTTTTCAGCCTCTATACTATTCCTGAAAAACGAGAACATGGCAGCCGCATACTTCGCCGAAGCAAATCCATGGTTTATTCTGTTTCCATGAGGAATTTTGTAGTATTTCAATATTCCTTCAAATGTTCCGTTCCCCTTTTTCCGGTCAATATACTCTTTGCAAAATTCGCTATCTCCATTTTCCAACCTGTCTTTATAATTGAATGAGTATGCAAAACCTGTGCCGTTACTTCCAAAAACATGCCTCAATCGCGCGTATAAATATGAATAAATTCTCAAAACAGAAGCCATTTGCTCCATTTTTAATCTATAAACTTCCTTTATTTTCCCCTTTATTACATATATCTCTTCCGATGACTGAAGCTTTGATAGTAATTCAGCCACATAGCTGTCAACCACTTGATCAATTGCATTATCAACACCATCCAAGCTCCCATTTCCCTCATTAGCAAATCCATTCAACTGAAGATACTTCATGCATGATTTTTCGATCTCTTCAGAAAAAGAGCCTTTAATCAAAGGGTAAATATTTTCTTGTAATTTTCTATGATCATCAAAATTTACTTCTGAACTACACTTCCACAAATTAATAAATTTATCGTAATTTTTTGCGGCTTTATTGTTCTGTGGTGTTTTCCCCGGGACGATGTATTGCCGAATCATGCGATAAATATGTAAGTATAATTCATAATAGAAATCAAAAAACTGCTCTTCATTGTTTATTTCAGCGAACTTGATAGAAAAATCGCTATCCATAATATCCAAGGCTAAAGAGATGTCATCACTACTGAATGGCATCGACTTGTCCATTCCCTCCAACGAAATATCCCTTTTGAGAATATATTCGTGTTCAAAATTGACGGATCGGTAATCATCATATATTACTAGCTGTGGGTTTTTTATTAATGCCTGCACTTCTGAATTATCCTTATATTTCTGTTTAACAATTAGTTTTCGCTTGTCTTCGCTACAAAAAGAAATATAGGCTAATTCTCCAGTTTGCTTCGCGATTCCTAAAACAATAATATTAATGCTCCCCCACACAGAAAGAAGTGGTTTGAGGCATGAATTGGTAAATACTTTTTCGAGATAATAAGTCTCCCTTAAAGTAGGAGCAAACACTTTATCAAAATCACCAGGCAATAAGTCTTTTTCCCCTTCGGTCAAGACTAAATTACTTCTTTTAAAATTTCTAAAGCAAATATTCTTGCTATCTATTTTTTTCGTAGAGTTCCTTAAAACGAGTTGCGCAACAAAGATTTTTGACATTATCTCTAATGCTCCAAAAAAGGATGTCTGCCTAAGCACTTCATCTCCAGAAAGTGAAGATTGAAAATCATTTGTAGAATGTTTTAATTCTTTATAAGTTTTGCCTGCATCTGATATTTTTAGATCATTGCTAAAAATTTCTGGCACATACCCAATATCGTGATACAAAACAAAATATCGCCATTCACTAATAAAATCCTTTATTTCTCCTATATACGGTTGCATAACCATTTCATTAGCTCTCTGAAATCGGTTATCCTTGATTATTCGATTAAAAAAATCTGAATTGTAAAAGAAAATGTATATACCCAGAAGATAAAGGTTAACTAAATGTATAAAATGATCCCTTGGTATAAAAGAATCCCTTGCATCCTTCTCAGTATATGTACGTTTCATAAAAGTTTCTAAACTTAGAACATCCGTCATAGCAAAATATGTTGGCGGAAAATTAGAAACATAACAGAGATGGTGAATAATTCTTTCCGAAAAAACATATTGCTTGTCAATATTCGAAGTCTTTAGGAAAGTAATGAAATCCAGTTTGCCTGGAAACATTCGGTAAGACAGCTCTTTAAACAGTCTTAAAACTTCAGGCCTTTCAGGTTGCGGATTAGGATTCTCAAATAGCTTATCTAAAAGCGTTCTATTAATTTGGCTCATGTCGCCTCCCCTTTTAATCTGACAAAAATGTTTTGATTACCGCTTGGGCAAACTGCCCAGGCACCAAGTGCCTTCCCTTTGAGAAAATGTACTCTTTTGTATTTGTATGGTACAACTTACGCGCTTGTATTACTTTCTGAGTTTTCTTGACAGTCCAGTGTATATGCTTCTTCTTTGTTCTGTTTCTTTTGCCGGATCGTATTTTAGGGGAAAAGAGGGACAGCTTTTTTGGCAATCCTTTTATCTTTAGCAGATCATATCCAAAGGATTCTACACATTTTTCATGTGCTTTCCGAAGATCTTTTGTCAAATCTGCAACACCGATCAATTTCAAGGTCTCATAATAATCAGCAATATCAAGGGTAGCTTTGGGCGTAGACAGGCATCTCTTTATGGCCAATGCATAAAAATGCCAAAACAAAGTGCCGTCAAGTTGTTCAAACTCATTAACATCCAAGCCCTCAAGCAATTTATCGCGTAAGCTTGTCAAAAGAATCTCCTGTTCTTTCTTTGAATTTCTAATTTTATTTATCAGATTTTCAATTACCTCAGCTTCTTCTTCCGAAATATTGTTTCTATATTCGTCAAATCTTCTTTTTAGTAGGTTAAATATCTCTCCCACATCGACTCTATCATCATACTTAAATAATGCCGAAAACAATAAGTCCATATTTCTTTCATTTAATAAATCATCAACAATATAACCCCTTGGGTTCATACCCTTACCTCCATCCATAATAAATGGGTAATAGTTTAAAAAGTGATGGGAATTTTGTGCAGATATAAGCCGAATACCGTGAATTATGATCTGAAATGATCCAGTAGCAGCCCATCCCCTCTTATTTTTGAGTACCCTATATTATTAATTCTATTCGTGTTCGCGAATAGTTTCAAGCATATTTTTCGAAAATTCTCTCAATTTGATCGATATTTTCACATATTGCAAATCTTGACTTCCTAAAGCACGAAATTGAATTTTAAACTTGCACAAAGCCAGTAAAAAAGGCCCTGCTTTCGCAGAGCCTTTTGCATCACCATTCATCATCTGATTCCATTCCAAGCCTATCTTCTTTCCACCCGGAATTGAAATGTATATCCCCCGTCTCCATATCCATTGACATGTTGTCGCCCATTCTCATATGCATGTGTCCTTCTGTGTCAAAGCCCATGCCCCCGGATGTGGGATAAATAAAATTGCCATCTTCAAAATCATATATAGGACCGCCCATATGTTATCTCTCCTAACTATTCGTATGTTACATCCGTTTTATGTTGTGATCTTAATCTTCCCGTTTCCAATAGTGTTCACTGCCATCTTCTTGAAATCTGAAATGGTATCTTTTAAGCTTAGCTCTTTCATGAAACTTGTCGCCAAAGACTGTCCAGAGGTCATTATCTCCGGTACAACTGTCTCAAAGCCATTTTCTCCTCGAACTTGAAGAATTAGTTCTTTACCCGCGGAATACCCAACAGAAGCAACCATTGCCCCCGCCATACTTCCCGCCACATAAGCAAACGGAATGAAGGGGAACAGAGCCTGTACAAGGGCCCCTGACGCTTGAGAAGTAATTGCAATAACTATGTCCTGCGCCATAAGGTCAGCATACTCTGTTTCAGAGATTTTACCCGTAGATAATTGATATCCAAATCGGATTGCATCTATTGTGAGAACCGTTAATGTACCAATCGTCTCTGGGGCAATATTAACACAAGACGGTCCAAACTTACCTGCCTGGCAAGCTATTACAAGCGCGCTACTAACAGACCCTTCTACAAATCCTTCTGTTCCGGAAAGTATGCCTTCGATTCCCACATCTTTTAATTTCTTCTCATCTACTTTACCTTCTTTCGCAGCGTCCACAAGAATTGTATAAATGTCAGGACCTATAGCAAAGGCCATGCATATTATTGATGATTGTGCGCCTGCATTCACTGCTTGTTTTAGGATATATTTTGTTGTAATAAGTTGCGATGGCTTAATTCCAAAGTCTGCTAAATCTAAGTCCTTATTCCCTCTTGTTATTTCGACAAGTTCCCTTGCCTCATTTTCTGTTAAAGGTCTTGATTTCGTTCCATCGGGCGCTTCGATGCGTCCCGCAAGATTATCCAGAGATTCCTGAAGCTCCTTTGAAAACTTCTGACGAATTGCCTTATCGCTAGTATCCGCTTTCATTTTTTTGCTTTTAAGATATTCTCGAGCATCATCCAATTGATCGGCAGGTATTATTCTCCCTTGCCCCGAATACAATGAATCATACAATGCATCCATAGATTTCCCATACTGATCAAGGTATTCTTGCTCCGACATCGGAGTCTTACCATTACGCTGATCCTTTGCATATTGCTCTCTATAATCTTCATAAAACGTCTTAGCCTGAGCTTTGGCACTCGACTCGCCATCTTTATAATACTTTAAACTGTAATCCTGTTTGTAATCCTTACCTGATACAACTACATCAGCGGAGGCCTTAGCATTTGAGTCGGGACGAGACGCTTTAAACTCAGAGCCATTCAAAGCAGCTTCCAAGTTAAAACTGTCAGTATGCCATATCTCAGCTGCAAACCCCGCATCTTGTTGAATTGTTCGATTACTATTAACTTTATCTCTCAATTCTTTTTGCATTAATGCAGACGTATCCGATATGGCTTTTTGAACTGAGCTCACATAGTTCTTCCCTTTTAGTGATGCTACGGCTGCACCCGTGTATTTTGATGCATAATCCCATCCGGCTTTAAACTTCTCCGTGTCAATGTTAGTTACATAATTTACGACAGTGTCTCGGACCTTTTTTGCGCCTTCCGATGCGGAATCATACACCTCACCCGCTTTCTTAGATATGGCATCTCCTGCAGCATTGGCTTTTTCTTTGGCTTTGTCTACGCCATCTTTAGCCGCCTTCCCAGCTTCATCTGCTTTCTCTTTCATTTTTTTGCTGGCGTCATCAGCTGCTTTTTTTGCTGCTTCGCTAGCTTTTTCCGCAGTATCTTTGGCAGCATCTCCAAATTGGCTAGCCTTTTCTTTTAATGAATCACCTGCATTCTTTATATTGCCAAGGCCAAAAGCATGTACTGTCAATGTATTAACTGGCATTGTCAATGACTGCACAACTATCAGTACTGTTAGGATAAAAGGTATCAGCTTCTTCATAGACTTATACCTCAACTATCTCCTCAGGTTCTACATCTATTGCTCCATTCTTAATATCATCATAAAGCTGCTTTTCTTCGTCTGTCTCTTCATGCTCAGGATTACTTAATATGGTATCTTGAAGAGTTTCTTTCAAACGATAGCAACACGGTTTGAAAGTGGCAAAAGTAAGTCCTCCACCAATCACTCCGCCTACAACAGGTATTGATTTCTTAAAGAATCCTGCAAACATTTCCTTGGTCATCCTTACACTAAACCATTTTGCGACTCCCTTTACGATTGGATAGATTGTTCCTTTTGTAAGTGCCTTATTCAGTAGTTGTTTCTCCACACCTGTGGCTAATGCCTTTGCGACTGCTTTGAGCGCATTATTTGCACCCACTACCCCATACATTATTCCCAGACATACCGTGAGGCTATTTAGGGTCTCGGAATCTAGCATTACCTTATTGTCACTGGTATCAAGTTCCGGAAAGCCGTATAGATAAAGCATTTTCTGAGCTGCCCTCAGCATATATCCATAGTACTGCGCAATATCAGCCGGGATAGTGGCTGCCATGGCTACCCCACCAGGCATTCCAAGTGCAAGAGAAATACCTGATACAGCATTTCTTTCAAACTTGATTACCTCGTCGGTAACTTTGCTAATTAGATCAGGGTCTATTCCGGCCTTCGCAGGTGTTGTTTCCTTTGCCTTGTCAATTACATCCTGAGGGCAATACTTGAATAACTCTTTTTGAAGGAACTCCTCCCTGTCAATCTTTACTCCGGGAACTTTTAGTGCCATCAATATGAGATCAGTACTGTCAACCTGGCCATCTCCATCCTGATCGATTGCCTTTATTGCAGCTTCCTTAGCCTTCCCTGCTAATTCTTTTCCTTCTTTTCCCGCTGTGGCCAAAGTCTTTTTTGTTTTCTCGGCTGCTATCTTTCCGTTCTTTCCTGCGGCAGCCATTGCCTTTTGCGTTTTTTCTGCAGCAATCTTACTACCTTTGCTCACTGTTTCAGCCAGCTTTTTAGCTGTTTCTTTTGCTTTTTCTTTTTTATCTGCCATTTATATATTCCTCCTTCATTATAGGAAATGAAAATTACGCGATTTTAATTTTTCCCGTGCACGTACTATTTTATCACTATCAAGCTTGATTGTCTGTAAACTTATAGATAGCAGCTTAATTTACTATTCAATACAAGTCCCCTCTTCATGTTGGATAAATCGATTTCTAAAACACGCCCGGAAGTCATGCCTTACAACTGTCAAAAACCATTTCCCAATAAACAATTCCAGCATTTCTCCCACTGTCTCATTACTGTAGTCTCCACTATTGTAGAGATAAAAATCATTTTCTAAATAATCAAGCTCAGACTCCTTGAAGCGCCCTTGCTCCTCTTCCCAATCTTCCGGAATAATTGGTAGTTCGAATATTCTGAAACACTCACTAACAATCTTTGCTTTCTGAGGTATGAAATCAACCAATCTACTTAATGTATCAAACCTGGGTTCTATCTCACTCCATCTTCTGACGCAGCGGTTTGGGTCATCTATAAAGCCTTTGGTTTCATAGCATAAACGAATAAGCTTCCTATGCTGCCTTGCTGTAAGATACCAAGCCGCTTTCTCGGCCTTATTTATAACATTGTAGACTCGGGAGTTATAATACTCCAAGGCTTCCAGTATCGTCGCCTCCAAGTTGTCAGGAATCATTGTATAGCACTCTGAGGCGCACAAATCTTTAAGGACGTCCAGCAGTTCATTGCATACTTCTCGGATAAGCTTATTGGCCATTTTTCTTCTTCTGTTCATATTTATATCCTCCTTATTCGCTATAGGAGCTGTAAATTTTGCGAATTGGGGGGTAAGGGAGAAGTTTTGGTTTTTACCAAAAAAATAAGAAGAACTCATCGTTCTTCTTATAAACCTCACGTCCAATACGGTTTCTGGTCCTTATGACTATACCTTTGCATCTTCACCTTGTACTCTTCCAAGGTCTGTTCGTATTTTGAGAGAGTCGCTGTTTTTACCATGCCGGTATTACGCATGACTTCCAAGGCAGCCTCAAGTTCTTTAAGGTTGGCCTGAGCGTTGTCCTTATAGTTATTGGACATATTCATTTCAAGACGATTAATTATGGTGTCCAGTTCTTTTTCTGCTTTTGATTTAAATAATCCCAACACGCCCTTATTGCGCTTGTTCATCTTATAAACCTTTCCATTTCGGTATACCGAAGTTGGCCCGTCATCCAGGTTTGTGTTTAAATTATCTTCAATCCATATCCAATCTCGGGGCCATTCGGAGCCAACGTCAAGATTGTTTTCTGTTAACATGATATCCGCGACCTGGGTTGTTTTCTCTTCACCGTATTCATTTACAAGAGTTACAGTGACTTTTGGATATTCACCGGGGCGAAGTTCTTCGCAGCCGTAGTCGCCGTCAAAAATGTGTTTGATTGTCCACATGGGGTGCTCCTCTTTGGGTTCTATTTTACTCCTGCGTTCGGGTTACTTGCAATTTGTCGGTGCAATTTGGGGACAGTCCTGAAACGCACGCGAGCATGCAATTCACGACAGTCCCCAAGCCTGCACCTTACTCTCTTTCGATTATGCATAAGTCCAGATAATCGTCCACGTTTATCTCGATCACTTCTTCCGGAATCACTTCCTCATAGCATACCCACTGGCTACCCATGGCATGAACGAACTTGTTTTTGTCCAGGCAATATAAATAGCCCTTGCCGCCGTAGTTGGGGTGGCAGTTTTTGAACACCATTTTGTCTCCGTATTCAGGCATCATGGTGCGTTCGTAATTTTCATCATCTGGGATGCAGCCCAAGGCAAAACATATTGCCATGTTTTTATTGCTTGTGGCATATACTGCCAATTGGCAACCTTCCTTGAAGGCTGTGTCCACTGCTTGATTCGGTTTGAGAACTTGCGTTTTTACCGGACTGCCATGATATAAATAAGCTTCGTTTGTTCCGATCATGGGGTGCTCCTCTTTGGGTTCTATATTACTCCTGCGTTCGGGTTGCTTGCAATTTGTCGGTGCAATTTGGGGACAGTCCTGAAACGCACGCGAGCATGCATTTCACGACAGTCCCCAACCTGCACCTTCTAAAGGGGGGTGGGGTAGGGGTAGGGGGAGCCGATGTCGAGGTTGTTGGCGGTCAGCATGGCATCCGCTACCCGGATGGTTTTTTCTTCACCATATTCATTTATGAGAGTTACGGTGACCTGGGGGGATTCGCCGGGGCGAAGTTCCTCGCAGCCGTAGTCGCCGTCAAAAATATGTTTGATTGTCCACATGGGGTGCTCCTTTTGGTTCTATATTACTCCTGCGGGCGGGTTTGTTGCAATTTCTGGTGCAGGTTGGGGACAGGCCCAAATTGCACCGTGCAAGTTTGGGACAGGTTTGGAGAAGCTGAGGTTTTTACCAAATAAAAATGGGCCTTCCTA
>FMWZ01000021.1:33064-65445 GCA_900103495.1 Lachnospiraceae bacterium G11
ATCTCTCGGCGAAAGTATACAGTGGACTGTTCTTTCCGAAGGGGTCAAATGTACATATAAAGACGGTGCAGGTTGGGGACAGGCCCAAATTGCACGGTGCAGGTTTGGGACAGGTTTGGAGATGCAGAAGTTTTTACCAAATAAAAATGGGCCTTCCGATGGGAAGGCCCGTTGTTAACTATTGAGATTTACTAAGCCAGGACGTGGCTGCCTGCGTATTCGTCGTAGAGGATTTTGGCTTCTTCTTCAGAGAGGCCGAAGGTTTTCACAAGTCTGGAGATGATATCGTTCTCGGAGCAGTTCATTTCAAGCATAATGTCGATGGCTCCCTTGATACCCTCTTCGCGACCTTCCATACGACCTTCTTCGCGGCCTTCCATACGACCCTCATTTTTAGCATCGGTATAAAAGAGACTGTTGTTCATATATTCTGCCTCCAATTCCTCGTTGTTCCTTGCACGCTCAACTGCCTTTTCCAAGTCATTGGTTAATTCATCTGACGGTTCTCCGCTGTTAATGTAATTATATAGTTTTTTCAGCGATTTTGGTATATCTTTTTTCGATGTTCTGGTGTTGAAAAAAATCTTTTTTGTCCCGTCGCAAAGCTTTAAATCCGGCAGTTCATCGCACTTTTCCTCAAAACTGTATTGCGTGAGATCATATCCAAACGGGTCGAAAGTGCATATGAATATTACGTTGCTCTCCGAGAGCTCCGAATACTCCTTGCCCTCCCCCAGAATATTCCTGTCAATCATGGACTGATAATATCTTGATCTCTTTGGAAGATTCAGGCTGTTGATACTCTTTCTGTTAAGGTTTTGCATCTCCATGTCATAGACGGTGTTTTTGCTTTCCTCTTTCGCGTAGATGTCAAGCCTGATTGACTTGCCATCCTTAGTTTGCTTGATCACCTTCTCATAAGCGGGCGTTGTCAGTTCCCCGATCTGTGTCTGCAAAAGTCGCTCTATAACTCTCCTGCACAGATTGGGGTCTCGCATCACTGCTGTAAACATGAAGTAATCCGAGAAGCATAAGCTTCGATATTCTTTTTTAGGCACGGTAATTCCTTCCCGGGGGCTGTCCTAAGCCTCCCTTACATTATATTTTGGTTTGTTTTGGGGATTTCTTAGGATACCGGATGGGAATCCTAATGCGTGGCTGAATGCCACATGAAATCTAATGGGATAGTACATGATGCTTTGCTATGGTGCAAGTAGAAAAAATTATGAAATTTGGGTTACATAAAGGGCCTTCCGTTGTCGGAAGGCCCTTGGTTGTTGAGGTTGGTACGTTGTGCATGTTGCCGATAGCTGCGTTTCGCAGCATACTAAATCCTTCCTGCTTGATTACTTTTCTATCTGTCTCGAAACGGTTGTCAACCCCGTAGCCGCCCTCGGCGGTGCCGTAGGCAGGGTTTACAAGCGGAGCGAGGCAGATACACTCGTGTAAGCAGGAAGAATTGAATTTCACCTGCGTTCGGGGTTATGGCAATTTGGCGGTGCAGGTTGGGGACAGTCCTGAAACGCACGCGAGCATGCATTTCACGACAGTCCCCAATCTGCACCTTAGTGGACTGGTGGTTGCGGCAGGGGTGGAAAAAAGGAGTATAATGGGGGGTAGATAAAATTTTTCAAAGGCAGGCACAACTATGAAAAAGAACACTATTATTAAAGCTTTTGCGACGTTTGTGGCCGGCTGTCTTGTTATGGGGACAGTGGGATGCGGAAGCGGGGCACAGACTAAGGAGCCCTTTGTTATCACAAACACTGTGGGAACCGTTATGGTTTCCGAAAACGGAGAGAATTCGGTTTCTACCAAGGATGATGGAAGCGTCGACTTCGACCTGGACGATACCAAAAAAGTCGGCTTGGATGTAAACTCTTCCGCTACAGTTACAGCTGACGGCAATAAAAAGATTGTCCGTTTGGAGAATGGCGGACTGTATTTTTACACAACGGAAAAAGTCGCCGAAGGCGAGGAATTCATCATCGAGATGGACTCCTTAAAGGTCCGGATTACGGGCACCTCGGGGTACATTATTTATAATGAAAAAACCGGCGTTGCTAAGATAACGCTTTCGTCGGGGCAAGTGCACCTTATTGGTACCAATCCGGTTACCGGCGGAACTAATGAAGTTGACATAACGGCCGGGGAGTCTGCGCAGGTATGCCTTCTTAATTACGAGGAAGGGGCTGACAGTGTAAGGTTTGAAATGGGCAAGGTCACCCCCGCTGATTTGCCGCCGCTTCTGGTGCAGAAGATTGTTGCGGTTCCGGAAGTTTTTGACAGAGTTGTGCAGGAGACCGGCTGGGATGCCGGTGACATGACCACCATCGCGGCCAGCGCAAGCTGCGTTAATGCTGCTGTTCCGGGATCGGATCAATATGCAGCGGCTTCGGCGGCGGCCCAGAGTGCGGCCATGATGCCGCTTACAACGCGGTACGAAAAGGCTGAGGATGCTGAAGCGGCCGGAGTTAGTCTGGTTGGGGATAATGAGGTTGTTGTTTCGGGCGGCGACGTGCCCGATGAGGCTGCGGTGAATGCGATGCCGGAGGTGGCGCAGCGTTCCGTGGATACGTCATCGGCGGATTTGTCTGCTATCGAGCCGAAGCAGCAGCCGGATGATTCCAAAGAAAGCCGTGGAGGGCTTGAAGTTGCTGGTAAGGCGAAGACAGAAGATATAACACCGGGTTACGAGGTTAACATAAAAATACCAGACAAGGCTGGTACGGGGGAAGTGAATGTTACACCTACCAGCGGCTCTGCATCGGACGGAGGTTCTTCAAGCGGAAGTTCTTCGTCGGGCGGAGATTCTTCGTCCGGTGACTCTGCTTTCGGCGGAGGCGGAGGTTCTTCATCCAGTGGTTCTTCGGGCAGTTCGAGTTCCGGAGGCTCGTCGGGTGGTGGCAGCTCGGCTTCCGGCACAGAATCCGGTTCAGGCACAACCACGCCTGCATCTACTTATCCCGTGACTGTGACATTTGATACCAATGAATTACAGGCGTGGATTATCGAGGAAGGAAGTTCCTCACAGGGTTTGATCAGCAAAAACTTTAGCGAGGGAGAGACAGTGAAGATTGGGGCAAACAAGCTTGATCACCACGAAGCACCAATCCTTAGCCTGCCAGGTTTAGCTTTCAATACTACGGACGGAGAAGGTTTTACCGTGCTTTATACATTCACGATGCCCGCTTCCGATGTACTGGCAATACTTACCTCAGCAGAGGAAGAGAAATATAGTGTGAGTGTACAGTATGACCCCGGTTGCTCGCTTTTGGTAGACAATGGAGTATCGTTGGTGCCCGCGATAAAGGAAGGATATGAAACCAGCTATTATTACGGTGATTCAGTTGACATTTATATAAAGAATCTTCCGACTGATATAACCGATCCTGATAATCCAGGTCTGATTTCCATGTACAAAGGCGAAGTCGTTAATGATACAGAACACTTCGTTGAAAACATAACAACGGAGACTAATGATGCCGGCGAACAGCATGTTCAATTCAGCATGCCGGACAGCAACGTCATCATCTACTTCGCCCCCGCCACCCCCTAATGTGCAGGTTGGGGACAGGCCCCATTTTGCACCGTGCAAGTTTGGGACAGGTTTGGAGATGCAGAAGTTTTTACCAAATAAAAATGGGCCTTCCTATTGGGAAGGCCCTTAGTGTCTCTATTATCTGAATGCTGCGAATGTGATGTGTAAGAATCTGAACATGATATCGGCTCCTTTCGTTTGTCTGGTGTTGTTTGCTCTTTCTGATATCATAATACTTCTTCTTACACCTATAGTTAACACCTTATTCGTATAGTTTGGATATTTTTTATTCTACGGTTCGTAGAATATGCTGTGGGCGGCATTTCTTCTAAGATATTACATTGCTAGCTGCATATTCATCGTAGCGGGTTTTGGCTTCTTCTTCTGAGAGGCCGAAGGTTTTTATGAGTTTCGCGATAATATCTGTCTCGGAGCAGTTCATTTCGAGCATAATATCGATGGCGCCTTCAATGCGACCTTCTTCGCGGCCTTTCTTTTCGCCTTTTTCTTCACCTATTTTGACGCCTTCATAAATAGCATCCTGGATAAACAAATCTGTTCTCATATACTCGCCTCTCAATTCTGCATCCATACGCGCAACTTTGACAGCATCATCCAACTCTTCGGTAAGTTCGTCATCTACCTTACCTGTGTTAATGTAATTATACAGCGCTTCCATATCCTTAGGCAATAAGGTTAAATCACTAGCTTTGGTATTAAAAAATAGTTTCTTGATACCGCTTTCCAATTCCATCTCAGGGTACTCCTCACATCTCTCGGTGAAAGTATACAGCGGACTGTTCTTTCCGAAGGGGTCAAATGTACATATGAAGATAATGTTGCTGTCTCCCAGATTTCTATAGTTACTTTTCTCATTTAGAGATTGCATGTCTACTATGGCCTGATAGTATCTGCTTCTTTTAGCAAGGCTCAGATCCTCCAAAGATTTATTGTTGAGGTTCTGCATCTCCGCATCGTATTGTGTGTTACTATCCTTTTCTTTTGCGAAAATATCAAGTCTGATTGCTTTCCCATCTTTTGTAATTTTGACGGTTTTCTCGTTTTCGCAAACAGTAAGCTCGCCAATTGGTCTTTGCAGCAGTGTCTCAAGCACCTTTCTGCAAAGCTCCGGATTCTTCATTATCGCTCCGAACATAAAATTGTCCGAGAACAATAATTCCTCAAATTGTTTCATGATACTTCCTTTCCGGGAGCTGTCCTAAGCCTCCCTTTACGTTTTATATTTTGGTTTGTTGTGGGATTTCTTAGGAAGCCGGACGGGAATCCTAATGCGTGGCTGAATGCCATTGCAACCATGCTAGTACATGATGCTTTGCTATGGTGCAAGTAGAAAAAATTATGAAATTTGGGTTACATAAAGGGCCTTCCAGTGTCGGAAGGCCCGTAGTTGGTGGGGTTGGAGTGTTGTGCAGGTTGACGATGTGGGCTGTGGATGTGCAATTTGGGACTGTCCCCATTTTGCACCGTGCAGGTTGGGGACAGGCCCAAATTGCACGGTGCAAGTTTGGGACAGGTTTGGAGATGCAGAAGTTTTTACCAAATAAAAATGGGCCTTCCTTTTGGGAAGGCCCTTAGTGTCTCTATTATCTGAATGCTGCGAATGTGATGTGTAAGAATCTGAACATGATATCGGCTCCTTTCGTTTGTCTGGTGTTGTTTGCTCTTTCTGATATCATAATACGGCTTCTTACGCTTATAGTTAACACCAGATTCGTATAGTTTGGATATTTTTTATTCTATGGTTCGTAGAATTTTAGGTGCAGGTGGGGACAGGCCTCAACTGCACCTTAAATTATTGAATTACTCCATCTCTGTTAAATTGCTTATTGAATAGTTCTTTTCCGCTCTTATCGGTAATAGTTACTTCCATAGTTATCCCATTCAAACCACTTTCTTCTTCAAGATACCTAATAACCTCTATCATACTTTCTGAACTTCTAATAAATCCATCTGCAAAGACATCTTTGCATTCCTCAACCGAGTCTGCATTGAGTTCTATATTTATAGCGCCACGCATAAAGATTTTGTTTCCTACGCATTCGCAATAAAAACCATCAGTGGTCAAGCCCGTATCATCTTCAATATGTAATATTTCATCTAAATCACCACTTTCACGCAAATAATCCTCAAGGGTGTATTGAACTTCTGATGTGATTTTTTCCGAACTATATGATGCAGGTTGAGATTCTGAAGTGGTTTTTTCCGAAGCGGTCTGAACGCTTTCGCTTGTTTGATACTTGGATGTTTTGCTGTCCGAATTGTTTGAAATGAGATTCCTTGTGCTCTTGTGCTCCTTAATTACGACCAGCACAATGCACACTCCCAGAACAAGAAGTGAAAATACTAGAAATTTTTTCATTTTATACTCCCTCCCATCCCACATTCTATTATTACTAAGGAATGGGTGTCAACGGACTTGCCGTAATCTTAAGAATTAAAAAGGGCCTTCCTGTGGGGAAGGCCTTAGACTGCACTTCTTGTTAACTAACTGTTCTTTGTTGCAAGATATTCTTTTGTTAATCTGATATTCGCTTCCCTATTTCTTCTACCGCATGAATAACTTCTTCATATGATACTTCAGAAGCATATTGATTATTCTTTCGGTAATTATCCCACAATCTCATAAGCGTAGTGTCATGTTTCATTTCATCGCATATATCCGCCCACTCCGCCAGTTCCTTTTGGGAGTTTCGTTTTTGCGATGTTCGAGATACAGCTGCTTTTAACATATCAAAATCGATCTCATCTTTTGAGATACTGTAGAACATATGAAGGTCATAGAAGTCCCTTGCCCGCGTGCTTCCAATGTTCCTTCGTATAATTGTTTCATATTTCTCAGCGATAATTGTTTCTCTGTTATATGCCCTGACATATATCTCATCACCATCCAAAATGGTTCTGTAACTGTAGTCTATTGCTCTCGGTGTGATAACATCACCTGTGGTAATATCTATCTTCATGTCACTGGCAATCTTCCCGTAATGACCCACAAGATGCACCCTATAGTTATTATAATCATCATCGTCACGTATTGGGTCGATCCTTATAAATTCGAAAGTTATACCATCGTATACATCTATGGAAATAATTTCTTTAATTACTCGTTCGATTTCTTCCTCATCCATGCTTATTCCCGTTATTGTCGTATCAATGTCCGTAGTTGTTCGCTCGTTAACACCAACCATGGATGAAATCAGCAATCCCCCTTTAAGCACAAAATTCCAGGCATATTTGGATTTAGAAATACGTTCCAACACTCTTTCCATCAAAAACATCTGAAGGACTTCTTGTGGTTGTAAACCCCTTTTGCCAGAGAAACTCCTAACCTGACCCTTTAACTGCTCCGGGGTTCTTTCTTTCATTGAAGTACCTCCATATAATTTCTGACCTTCGATTCTATATTAAATTCTCTGGCATATTTGATAACCTTTCGCGGATCGCACTTACTTCTGAAATACCCTTGAATGGCCTGGATGAATATTTGCCTGTCTATATCGTCCTTATCCCGAATAATATCACAAACGCAACGTTCCAGGTCGTACGCTTTGACATTATACCCTTGCGGTGTGGTCACGTTTATAATCCCAAGGTCCCACAGGTTTCCTTTGCAATAGTGAAACTTTGTATTCTGATATGCTTTCTTGATTCGGGAGACATTATCGCCCTGAGGAACCGTAATGTCCAGTATATGAGGCACTCTGTCAGACATGCCTTGCAAATATAGCGCTGTTCCGTGAGAAAAGATCAGTTTATCTGACCTGTTCTGGATTACCCTGTATTCATCCGGTTCGGAATTTGCCATAGAGTAATTGCCATGGGATTCCTTTACAAGTATTTCCCTGGCTAAAAGGTTATATATCTTAAACCTGTCTATTCCGGCCTGATATAGCTCGGCTGCCGAAGCAACACCACCTTTTTCTTCTATCAATAGTTGTAAATCGTCAGTATTGTAATCCATTCTTGTCTCCTTGCATTTCGTTCTTTAATTCTACCAAATTAAAGAACGAAATGCAAGAAATGCACCAAACTGCACCTACATTGCCAATTCAATCAGTTTCTTCAGGTGGATTTCGACGGCGTCGAGGCAGGGTACCGGGCAATTGCCTTCATTTAGAAGAAGGGGGAGCTCGGTGCAGCCAAGGATGACGCCTTCGATGCCGTCTTCGTCTTTCATGCGGTTGATGATTTTAGTGAACTCGGCAAGGGTGGATTCCTTTACTATGCCTAGCTCGAGTTCTTCAAGGATTCGCTTGGCGATGAGATCGCGTTCGGTTTTTTCCGGAATGATTACTTCGATGCCGGCGGCACGCAAATCTTCTTTCATGTAATCCTTTTCCATTGTAAAAATGGTGCCAAGAAGGCCAACCTTTTTGATTCCTCTGGCTGCGGCTTCATCGGCTACGGCCTTGGGGATGCTCACGAGGTCGACATCCGTCTGGGCCTTGATTTCGTTAAAAACTATATGCATTGTGCCGGCGGTGAGGGAAATTATCTCAGCGCCGCTTTTCTTTAAGCAGGTTACTTTCTCGGAGAGGTAGTTGGAGAGATCTTCGTTTTTACCTGCAGAGACCATTCCCCAGGCCTTTCGGAAGTTGACGCTTTCGATGGCGATGTCGGGCATTTCCGCGCCGCCTGTGGCCGCGTCGATTCGGCTGTTTAATTCTTTGTAGTACATCAGTGTCGATTCAGGGCCGGTTCCGCCGACCAATCCGATTTTTTTCATGGTTTTTCCCTTCTTTTGGCGTTTTCTTTTTGGACTATTATAATGTATTATGGACTGAGAAGATAGAATTTTTTACAAAGGAGATAGATTATGGATAAGAAAGCTACGGTATCAAGTACGGTTAAGGGCGGAATCACCTTCGGCAGCGCGCTGGCCATGGTCATCAGCTACGTGAACTGGCACTCTGTGGGATGGGCTATTGTTCATGGTATTCTCAGCTGGGGATATGTGATATACTATGTGATAAAATATTAGAACTTTCTGTTTTTACCAAATAAAAATGGGCCTTCCTATTGGGAAGGCCCGTTGTTATCTAGATTTGTGTTTTGGGTTTGAAGCTGATAACCAAAACCATATCCATTCCTTCTGCCAGGCGCTGAAGGAGTTTGATACTGGGATTGCGGTTTCCATTTTCCAGCTTGCTTATCTCTGTCTGTGCGATTCCGGTCTTTTCCGCCAGTTGTTTTTGAGTCATGTTCTGAGATGTTCTGGCCTCGATTATTGCACGTATTACATTCATTTCCGGTTGGACATCTTCATATGCCTTTGAAAACTTTGGGTCAGTTAACTTTTTCTCAAGGTATGTATCAAATTTCATTGGGGGTGCTCCTCCTGTGTCTGTTTATATAATCCTCTCGATATTGCTTTGAAAGCTCCACTTCGTATCGTGGAGGTTTATTATCCTTTTTTATATATCCGTTTGTAATGACTATTGTGCCATTCTCGCAAAAGAAGAAGTGTAATCTGCTAATGTTTGATCCTTGCTTAACTCTCAGCTCAAAAATCCCATCCTCGAGATATTTTGTGTATGGTTCCCTAAGTTCTATACCCTTTTCTTGAAGAATCTTAATAAGGCCCGTAGTCTTAGCCCACATTTTGGTTTCAAGAGAATCCAGGAATTCTTCTGCAGGACAGCGTCCCTCTTTTGTTTCATATAATTCTACTTTCTAATCTCCTTTATATTATATTAGATATATCTCATAATGTCAATTTAACTTTCAAATCGGTGGGGTAATCATCGAACACAGAATTCGTTTACATTATTTGTTGTGGGATTTCTTAGGATACCGGATGGGAATCCTAATGCGTGGCTGAATGCCAGTTGAAATCTAATTGGGATGGTACATTAAGTTGGAGTGGGGTGCAAGTAGAAAATTTTGGGTTTTACCGGAGAAAAATGGGCCTTCCTCTGCGGGAAGGCCCATGGTTGGTGGGGTTGGGGTGTTGTGCAGGTTGACGGTGGCTGCATTTACTCCTGGTCGAGGTTCACTGTCACTCGGCCCATATTCACGTTGTCAACAAGATCGTTGTTTATAGAAACCTGGTGTCTCGGGAGAACCACGTCTTGGAAAAAATCGCCATTCCCGCTAAGTTCAACCTCCGGGCCATCTTCATAGACTGAAAAGTCAACTCTTTCGGCCAGGCTTCTGGCGTATTTGGCCGCAAGTTCCTGTTTGTATCTCAAATTGTAGATGATGTCTTCCGTTAGTCCCGTTCTCTCAAGCTGAATTTCGGTCATACCGGCGCACAAATCGGACGCCGCCTTCTCAGCCGCTTCCTTCTCTTCGGGGGTCAGGTCAATTCCCTCAGCGAGGGCTTCTTTATAATAAATCTCGTGGGAAAGGCAGGTATTAACCGCCGATTTTCTTGCATACTCGCTGACATACTGGGAATCCGGTCCCGCAGAAAAATGCGTGTTCCACCAGCGAAGCGGGTTTTGCGGATCATAAAGATGAGCCTGGTCCTGCACCGTGTCCTCAATCATATAAATGTAATACCCGAATTCCCTGAGGGTTAAATCGCTGTTGTCCACCGAGATGATTACTTCATCCAGGTGGTCTTTGTAATTGAAGGTAGTAACTTTCTTATATATAAGGGTCCCAGCCAGTGCTGCGGCCACGACCACAATCAGAATTAATATAAATTTCTTCTCTGACTTACTCACTTAATGCTTCCTCCTTAATACCGCTCCAACAATTCTAGTCCTCTTTGGGGGTGGTTTCAAGATGTGCAGGTTGGATTAATTTGACGGATGGTATAAAATATAGATTATGACAAGACGAGAAATTGCGATGGAAAACTTTAAAAAAGGATATAACTGCTCTCAGTCCATTGTGCTGACTTTTGCGGATATCCTCCCTTTGGACAGGGACACCCTTTCCAGGATGGCCTCATCTTTTGGCGGAGGCATGGGAAGGCTCAGAGAAGTTTGTGGCGCTGTCAGCGGAATGTTCATGGTGGCCGGACTTTTATACGGCTATGAAGGCCCGGAAACCGGACAGGTTAAAGCTGAACATTACGCAAGAATTCAGGATTTGGCCCACAAATTCGAGGAGAAACACAGATCGATAGTCTGCCGTGAAATGCTTGAATTAAGTGTAAAACACGATGCTCCTACACCGGAAGCCAGGACGGAGGAATATTATAAGAAGCGTCCCTGCGTGGAAATAATCGGTGATGCAGCCCAGATTCTGGACGAGTATATAAAGGCAAACAGCTGATTATGTGATATAATGTAGGGCGAGGAAAGGAGGTATATGCCTATGAAAAATACCTCAATTGCACTGAAAGATTCAGTGCCCAACCTCGACTAGCGTGATATCCCGATTTGATACCACGCATTATAATATATTATAAGGGCGGAGGCTTTAGAGCCTCCGCCCTTCTTTTGTTAAATTATGTTTTTACCAAATAAGCGCTTCTTGAAGGCGCGGACTCTGGCGCCGTAGCGGCTGGACATTATGAGCCCTGTCAGGAGCATGCCGATGGCCACGCCCTGGGCGGCGTCGGCAATCACGGAAACCGTGTGGTTGTTCAAGTACAAATCCGTGTCCTTCAAAAGCATGAACGCCACAAAAATCAGCATTCCGGTGGCGTTGCAAAGACGAATGCGCCTGTTGCATTTCTCCGCCTGGGTATTGGTGTAGTCCACCGCCTGCAAAACTGTCTCTTTCGTTTCTTTATCCATATTCTCGCTCTTCCTCTCTCCACTTAGGATCTCTCGAAGGTCAACGCCGTAAAAATCAGATATCTCAATAAGGATGTCCAAATCCGGCATGTTGTTTCCGTTTTCCCAACGAGAAACTGTTCTGTCTGATACGCTAAACTGCTCCGCAAGCTGTTCCTGGGTTAATCCTTTTTCTTTGCGAAGCTCCTTTAGGAACCCGCCGACTTTTTTCTGGTCCATAGGCTTTGTTGTCTCCTTTCGAGAATATGTTATCAATCCGGGCCTTTTTTGAACACGACACAGAGCGAGAGTTGCCATGTTTCCTTTGCCCGACACAGTATGTCGGGTGGTGCAATTTGGGGACAGGCCCAAATTGCACCGTGCAGGTTGGGGCCTGTCCCCAACCTGCACATTGGCCCTCGTTCCTACTTGACTAAGTCGTTAATTACTTCCCCGGCGATAATCAGCCCCACTACTGAGGGCACGAAGGCTGTGGAGCCGGGAAGAGAGCGTCGGCTTGTAGTTTCCTCCGTCTCCAGGGGTTTTCTTGGAACTTCCTTGGAGTACACCACTTTAAGGTGCTTTATCCCTCTTTTTTTGCACTCATGTCTCATGACCTTGGCAAGGGGGCAGACTGAAGTTTTGTAGATATCTGCCACTTCGAATTTCGTAGGGTCAACTTTGTTTCCGGCTCCCATTGAGGAGATGATGGGAACATTAAGTTTTTTCGCATTCTCAATGAGTGTAAGCTTGCCGGTGACCGTGTCGATGGCGTCAACCACGTAATCGTACTGCGAAAAATCGAACTCATCCTGGGTTTCCGGCAGGTAGAAGGTCTTGTAGGTTCTGACATTGCACTTTGGCGAAATGTCGTGAATCCTCTCCTCGGCCACGTCCACCTTGTATCGGCCGATGGTTTTCTGGGTGGCGATAATCTGTCTGTTTATGTTGGTGACGCAGACCACGTCGTTGTCAATCAGATCCAGCGCGCCGATGCCAGAGCGGGCCAGGGCCTCCACCGTATATCCGCCCACGCCGCCGATGCCAAAGACCGCAACTCTTGCAGCCGCCAGCTTGGCCATGGCTTCCGGGCCATATATTAATTCCGTTCTAGAAAATTCATCTATCATCTCGTATTTCTTCCTGTTTTAATTTCTTTCATTATACATGAATGTGCAGGTTGGGGACAGGCCCAAATTGCACCGTGCAGGTTGGGGCCTGTCCCCGATTTGCACCGTGCAGGTTGGGCCTGTCCCCGATTTGCACCGTGCAGGTTGGGACTGTCCCCAACCTGCACCCCGGCATGCACATCCGCCTCAATTCGTACTATATTGACTTCTTGCGGGTGGTTTGAAATGATATTGCACAAACTTGTGGATTATTACCATGAAAGGGCGATTTCTTCGTGCAATTCTGCTATTTCTAAGGCCAAGGCAAGATGGTAATGTATTGGTAAATTGGTACCTTCGAGGGTCAGAAATATTCAAACAGGGAGTAAATATAGTATGAAAAACATGAAAATTGCATTCAAAATTGCCGTAATAACAATCCCACTTGAGATTATTATTATCCTCTCTCTCTTGTTCATGAGCATGAACATGGACTGGGTTGGGGAGCAGTCGAAGAAGATTTATTACGACACTCTCTACGAGGTGAACAATCATCTTCTTACGGCGGACAGGGATTTTTACCAGGCACAGCTTAGCTTTACAAAATACATAGAAGTGGCGGGTTCGGAGCACTCCATGGTGGACGAGTACAACGCCTACTCCGCCGCGACTTTGGAGGAGGTAAACGTGGCGGCCGAGAAGGCGGCGGCTGATTCTTCCTTATATAATGGGACTTTGATTGAGGACACCGACTTCGAGACGGCCTACAATCTTTTTCTTGAGGCGCTGGAAAAATGGAAACGCTCCTTCGAAATCGAGCTTCGAATCGGCGATGTGAAAATGCAGGAGGAAAGTTTTGCCAACGCCAGGGACGCCATTGCCCGTCTGCAGGCCATCACCGAGGCCTGGGCCAACAACCGTGCCGCGGAAATGGTTAACATAATTCGTGGCCGTCTGGAGAGCGCCATGATTATTTTTGCCGTGGTTGTGGTGGCTTCCTCCATGGGAGTTTTCGTGATTGCAAGGAGCATCAGCAAGGGGATTAAGGGAACGAAGGAGAGGTTAGACGTTTTGGCCACCAATGATTTAAGCGCGGCGGTGCCGGAGACAAAGGCCCGTGACGAGATCGGCCAGATGTCCCGTTCTTTTGGTAAAATGCAGCAGAATCTCCGCACCGTGATAACCACTCTTTATGCCCAGTCCGACGAGCTTGCCGAGTCCTGCGAGAGCATGAATGCGGCCACAACTCAGGCTTCCGAGAGCATGGAAACCATCAAAAACGCCGCCGGGGAGCTGGCTGCAACCGCAACCCAAACCGCCGGCGACGTTGAAACTATCGCTTCCGATATGAACAGGCTTGATGCCATAATGGGAGATTCCGTGGATTCTACCAAAGCTCTGGCCGAGGCCTCGGACCTTATCCGAAGGGCCAGCGCCGAGGGTATGAAAATCGTAGAAAATCTCACCTCGGTCAACAACGACTGTGTCGCCGCTTTCGACTCGATTTTTGAGGGAATTGCTTCGGTGGAGGGAAGCGCCAACCGCATAAGCGACGCCTCCGAGCTGATTTCATCAATTGCCGGCCAGACCAATCTTCTGTCCTTAAACGCGTCAATTGAGGCCGCAAGAGCCGGTGATGCGGGACGCGGTTTTTCCGTGGTTGCCGAAGAAATAAGGAAGCTTTCCGACGAGTCGGAACAGAACGTTAGCACCATCAACTCGCTTTTGGACGAGCTTCAGGCCAACACCAGAAGCGCCATCGACAAATCCGAAATGGTGAAAGGATTCGTGGAGGCCCAGAACGAAAGCGTGGCCAAAACAAGAGAAAGTTTCGAGGGCATCGTGGCTGCCATCGACGACGTGAACAGGGCCGTGTCGCTTCTTAGCGAGGTCAACAGCCGCCTGTCCCAGGGCTTCACGGGCATCGGAAATCTTGTGTCGAACCTCTCCGCCGCCAGCGAAGAAAATGCCGCAACTGCCGAGGAACTGTCCGCAACCTCCGACATGGTGGCCCGCAACGTGGAGGCCCTTGGCTCCACCGAGGCCCAGATTGACCGCGCCGCCGCAGCCCTGACGGAAATCGTGAAGAAGTTCAAGATGTAGGACATGACGGCCTAGGGCCGATGTGCAGGTTGGGGTGCAGGTTGGGGACAGGCCCAGATTGCACGGTGCAGTTTGGGCCTGTCCCCATTTTGCACGGTGCAATCTGGGCCTGTCCCCAACCTGCACCCCAACCTGCACATCGGCCCAAATTGCACATTACATCCCAACCATAGTAAACAATCGGTGGAGGGCGATGAGGTTGTCGTAGCAGGACTTGATGTCCTCCCCGAAGAATTCCGTGGCGTCGTCCGCGGTGACGGTGCAGGTACTCAAATGGCCGTCCACGTGGTATTCAAACGTGACGCTTCCGAGGTTTTCCACGGTGGCCAGGATAATGTACGCATTTTTCCTCATGGCCACCTCCATGGAATTCTTAAGCCCCGGCTCCACGTTTTCCTCAAGCTTTATTGTCCAGTCGTAGGGCTCGTGGGCGGTCTGAAGCGCATTTGTAAAACCGCCGAAAATCTCATAAAATCCCAAAGCGTCAGCGGTCCTGTTATTGGCGCTGGGATCCCCGCAGTAGGGGTGCTCCGCCTCGTAAACCGCAGAAAGCTTGGGCGAAATCGCAAGCCCCTTATACCAGACAATGCTGCCGTTAACCGTGATATAATCGATGGAACCCGAATTGTGCAAGGGAATCTCAAAGGGCTCATTGACATCAAAGTCGTGGCCATAAAGGAACTCCGGTAAAATCGGCAATCTCTCCTTTACCTCAATCTCCACATGATCCGAATAGCTGAACTCGCTTGCCACATATGAGTGCTTCGCCCCATCAGGCAAAATCTCCAAAACCAAATCCTCTCCGCTGCCGCTTACCCTGCACTTAACCGCCTCCGGAGAAACCTCGTTTCCAACCAGATACAATCTCGCAAAAAGTATTATCAAAGCCATCAGCAAAGCCAAACCAAGGCTTCCCCAGAGA
Organism: Lachnospiraceae bacterium G11; assembly: GCA_900103495.1. Lineage (GTDB taxonomy): Bacteria > Bacillota > Clostridia > Lachnospirales > Lachnospiraceae > G11. The sequence goes on from FMWZ01000021.1 coordinate 48,431, forward strand.
ATACTACGATTTTTCCTCTTATTCTTCTTTAAAAAATCAATTTCTCTCCTGTCCTCAGAAGTGGGCTTTGCGGCCTCTTCCGCGTTTTCCTTCATCACCTGGTACGTCAGGCGGCAGCCGTCGCATTCCGCAAGGTGCTCCTCAACCAGGGCGTTTGTCTCCTCGCTTGTGAGGCCATCTATATATGAAGGCAGAAGATCTTTAATTACTGCACATGGTATTTTATTCATTTAATCTGCTTCCTTTCCCAGTTTTTCTTTTCCTCTGTAAAATGTAACTCTGGCCCAGTTTTCGTTGTGCCCAAGGACCTCTCCGATTTCGGCAAAAGACAAATCGCCGAAAACTCTTAAATATATTACCTCTTTGTAGGGGTCGGAGAGGTTGTGGATTTTTCTAAGAAGATCCACACGCGAAAGATTGCTTAAGGCCTCGGTCTCAGCGGATGTTGATGTGGCAGCTGAGGCCTCATCCACTTCGTCGATGTCCTCCAAAGGCGGGTGCTTCCGCCGGTAAGTGATAAGAACATTCCGGGCAATGGCACAAAGCCAGGTGGTTATTTTGCAGCTTTCGTCGTAGCGGTCGCTGGTTCTGATGGCCTGGTAGAAAGTCTCCTGCGTGAGCTCTTCCGCAAGATCTTCGTCCCGGGTCTGGGAAACCAGAAACTTGTAGACCGTCTTCGCGTAGTCGCGATATATTTCCTCAATCGGCTGCATCCTATCCCTCCTCTCTGTACCATTAATGCAAATTAAATCTTATTCGTTACAAACTTTTTTTATTTTTTTCGCCTTTTTTATTTTAGCAGATATTTGGGGGATTTGGGCGGGGCCGACGTGCAGGTTGGGGCCGACGTGCAGGTTGGGGACAGTCCCAGATTGCACGGTGCAAAATGGGGACAGGCCCAACCTGCACCGTGCAATCTGGGACTGTCCCCAACCTGCACATCGGAGTATAATGGAAGGTATGAGAAACGAAATAAAAACAAACCTTGAAATTGTAAGAGATAATATAAGGAAGGCCTGCGAGAAGGTCGGGAGGGACCCGAAGGAGGTTACGATTTGTGCGGTGAGCAAAACCAAGCCGGTGGAGGATATCGAGGCTGCGCTGGAGGCGGGCCAGAAGCTTTTTGGCGAGAACTACGTCCAGGAAATCGTGGCCAAGTACGAAGCCCTTGGCGGAAAGCCCGAGTGGCACATGATAGGCCACCTGCAGCGAAACAAGGTGAAGTACATCATCGACAAAGTCACCCTGATTCACTCCGTGGACTCCCTTCCCCTGGCCCTGCAGATTGAGAAGGAGGCCGCCAAGCGAGGCATCGTGATGCCGGTTCTTCTGGAAGTGAACATTGCCGGTGAGGAGAGTAAGTGGGGTTTTACCAAAGAGGAAACCCTTGGGGCCGCCAGGGAAATCGGCGCCCTCCCGCACATAATCGTGGCCGGGCTCATGACGTCGGCGCCCTACACCGAGGATGCCGAGACCAACCGCCTGCACTTCCGCAACTTAAAGAATTTATTTGATGAGGTAAAAACCGCCAATTTCTCCGGAGTCGACCCCACCGTCCTGTCCATGGGCATGACCGGCGACTACATGGTTGCCGTGGAGGAGGGCTCCACCATGGTTCGCGTGGGCACCGGGATTTTCGGCGCAAGAAATTATAATTAAACCAAAGGGGATTCAAAGAACGAAATGAAAACGAAAGTATTGGGTTACATCAGCGAGCGCGGCACCATTGGCGAGGCCGACGCGAAGAAGGTTACACACCTGAATATCGCCTTCGGCCGTGTTTTTTCCGACGGAAGCGTGGACGGCGGGGAACACGACAAGGTTAAGATGATTCCGCAAATCAGGTCCTGGAACCCTTCTTGTAAAATCTGCCTCTCCTACATTGACGGCGACAGGAAAGCCTTTTCCACCTGTGCGGCGGATCCGGGGCTTAGGGCGAAGGTTGCCGCAAATATGGCGGCTTTGGTGCGCCAATGCGATCTGGACGGCATCGATCTTGACTGGGAGTACCCCTGTGTACCTTCAAACGGGACTTTGGCAAGTCCTGCTGATAAGGAGAACTTTAAGTTTTTTTGCCAAGAGATAAGGAAAGCTCTCGATGCGGAATTCGGGACTTCTGCGGATTCACGTAAGCTTCTGACCATTGCGGCGGGGGCCGACGTTTACTACATCGACTGCGTTGAGGTGGCGAAGCTTGCGGGGATTCTTGATTATATCTGCGTCATGACCTACGACCTGAAGTGCGGGTTCCATGCTCTGACCGGACACCACACCGCTTTGTATACAAGCCGCGGCGACTATTTTATGAACAGCTGCGACAGGGCTATGAAACTGTTTGTGGATGCGGGATTTCCGAAGGAGCGACTGCTTCTTGGCGCGGGATTCTATTCCAGAAAATGGGAAAATGTGCCTGACGTAAACCACGGTTTTTTGCAACTTACGAGGACCGGCGGCGGCTACGGCCCCGGGTTTACGGTGCTTGATAATGAGTACATAAATAAAAACGGCTTCGTCAGATATTGGGATGACGAAGCCAAAGCCCCCTGGCTGTTTAACGGCAGTACCTTCATCACCTACGATGACGAGGAGTCGCTGCGGTACAAGTCCAGGTATGTCCTTGATGAGGGCTACGGCGGCATCTTCTACTGGGAGCACGGCTCCGACCCCTCCGGGAAACTGCTGGAGGCAATATACGAAGTAGTGCGGTAGGTGCAGGTTGGGGACAGGCCCAAATTGCACCGTGCAATCTGGGCCTGTCCCCAACCTGCACATCGGCCCTTGCTGCCTACTTCGCTAAGAAGGGGCGGGCGATTTTTATATTAAAGAATTCAATTAGTGGCCCCATGAAAAATGCGGTGATAATGGTTCCGATTCCCGCAATAGTTGGAATCTTTCCAATGGTTCCGCCGGCAAGCAGGAACAAAGTCACTCCGAGAATGACGCAGACAATATCCGTGATGATGCGGACATATTGGAACTTGCCTTTTTTCCAGGTGTTAACAATTATAAGGGCCACGGCGTCATACGTGGATACGCCAAGGTCCGCCGTCATGTAAAATGCCGAACCGAAACAGATGATGACCACGCCGATTACAAGGCATGCGATGCGGACGCCAATGTTTGGGTTCACAATGATTTTCTGTAAGAATTCGTAGGTGAACTGGGTGATGTAGCCCAGCAAAAACAGGTTTATGAAGGTGGCGATGCCTATATAATGCCTGTCAAATATTAAGGCAAACAAAAGCATCACCGCGTTGGTGATGACGTAAAGTGTGCCGAAGCTTATGGGTACGATGGAATCCAGGCCGGCCATGAAGGACTGGAAGGGGTCCACCCCCAGGGCGGCAATTTTAAAAATCCCTACACTTATGGCGCAGATGATTACGCCGAACAGGGACATAGCTACTCTTTTTCCTAATTTCTCTTTTCTCATAATTACTTTCTAAATTAATTCTTTTTTTCTTTGCGCGGGTCTTCCGGCTTTCTTGCATCTTCAGGGATGAGCCACATGTTTCCAACAATTTTGGCTCCCGGGACGCGACCGGCTTTGCACAGTATTGTAACCCTTCTTTTGCTTACTCCCCACTTGATTGCCATTTCAGCTGCCGACAAGAAATCCATAGTTTTTCCTCCGTGTGCTGCTACAATATCAACCGGGTACTACAGGACAATTATATTCGAAATATTTCCCCTATGCAAGCCAAATAGTGCGACAATTAGTTGCGCCCTTTACCGGGGGAATTGTACCTGTAAAAAAACTTGACAGTCCATTATGAGGTGTATATAGTCATAACGTAGTAAATAAAACCATACAGAAGGAGATATCTATGAATTGTAACACATGTGGCGCTGAACTTGAAGAAGGCGCAAAATTTTGTCCCAAATGTGGAAATCCTGTTGGAGACAACGTTGCTGCACCCGTAAACGCACCTGTGCAGACACAGACAACCGGCCTTGCCTGGGCTAACTTCCTTTGCTATTTTGCACTTTGGGCAGGAGCTGTAATCAACACTTACAACGCAATTTCATTTTTGACAGGCCTTGTTTATGCCTCAAGCGGCGTATCTGCCGAAACTGTATATGATATATACGGAACAGGCCTTATGGTTATGGATAAAGTTTACGGCATAATAATGATTGGTGCCGTTGTAGTTGCAGTTATCGCTGCACTGTCAATCATCAAGCGCAAAGCTATTGCAGGCAAGATGGTTTGCATCCTTTACGCAATCATCGTAATCAGTGACATTCTCTATGTTGTAGCTACCACCGCAATCACAGGCATCAGCACAATGACACCTGCCATTATCGGAAACGTTATTATGGGCATTGTGATGATTATCGTTAACACAATCTACTTCAATAAGCGTAAGCATATCTTTGTGAACTAGATTGAATAGCTTACTAAGCTTGCTTGAAGAGGCGCAGATCTGCGCCTCTTTTTTTGTGCAATTGCTGCCGGGATGTGCAGGTTGGGGACAGTCCCAAATTGCACCGTGCAATTTGGGACTGTCCCCAATTTGCACGTCCTGCTTCGATCTGTATACTGCGGGTAAATCGAGTTATGTCAACCAAAATCGGGGTGGATTGTGTAATAGAATCGCAGTTATGGGGAATTATTATGCTTGTTGGTTGACATAAAATGGCGTTTTTGAGGTGGTGGGCGGATAAATGCTTGATTTTTCTTAATTTCTCCGCCTGATTTGGGATTTTTTGCTTGTTATGTTAACTAATTTGTGTAATAAAACGGCAAAAAGGGCGTTTTATTATGATGCAGGATGCTATTTTGGTTGACATAACTCAAAAATCAGCGGATAAAATGCCCTTAAGGCGGAAATTATCCGCTCGAGAAGGCAGAAAAATCGAGAAAGGCGGAAATTATCCGCCCGCGAAGGCAGAAAAATCGAGAAAGGCGCGAATTATCCGCTCGAGGAAACAAAATGGCCAGGGGAAAAGCCAGGAGAAAAGCCAGGAGAAGCCAGGAAGCCAAGAAGCCAAGAAGGCAGAAAGAGCCAAAAGGCAGAAAAGAAATCAGGAAGGGCCGGGCCCTTCCTGCAATCTAATCATATAATACCGTTGAAATTGAATGAGGATCCAAAGTCAGCTCGAAGCTGCAATCCCCCTCGGCAAGGTAGAAAGTCTCGGCCACATCGGAGCGATTCATAAGAACCACAACACGCTCACCGCTTGGATTCACAAAGGACGCAGCGTCGATGGAATCCGTAAATCTGCTGGTTACCACGTGCTTTGCGCCGGGTTTGATGTATCTTGAAAAATGCCCGATGTAGTAAAAAGACAGCTGCCTCTCATAATCGTCGCCGGCCTCGTTGCCCTTAAGGGGCGCATCGCAATAGTTGCCCACATGATTGGGGCCCCCCTGAAAGTCCACCAAAAGGTTCCAGTCGATGATGGCGCTTACACCGTGATTCAAATTCCCCGCCATCTGGTGGCCGTACATTTCAGCCTTTGCAACATCATCTGTCTGTGAAAAACGCGAGTACTCCACACATCCTTCGGTGAAGAAAATCTCTCTTCCCGGGAAATGCTTTCTTATCAGATCCAGGTTCTCGAAATGATCCCCTGTGTACCAGTGAACGGCACAGCCCGACACGTACTTTGATGCGCCGGGATAATTAAGAATAGCCTTTAATCTGTCGTAGGCAATCTCCTTATTATGATCCCAGACAAAAAGCTTCATGGAATCAAGAAGTCCTGCCTCCTCAAGCGCAGGTCCAAGATGTCCCGCCACAAAGTCCGCCTCTTCCTCAGCTGTATATATACAGGAATCCCATGTCTGAACGGCGTTAGGCTCGTTCTGTACCGACAGATATGAGATATCGATTCCTTTTTTTCTATATTCATCTATGAATCTCACATAATAGGACGCCCAAAGATCTTTGTATTCATCCTTGATCTTGCCGCCGTGGTTCATTTCGCCGTTTGTCTTCATGAAGGGCGAGGGGGACCAGGGTGTCATAAAAAGAGTGGGCTGAAGGCCCGCTTCCCAGGTGGCATCCACAATCATGGGGATGATTTCTTTTTCATCGTGTGAGATGTCAAAAGTAGACAGGTCGGTATCGTTTTCCTCAATATAAGTATAGTTGTCCAGCGCGAAATCGCAGCTGTTCATATGGATACGACCCATGGTATATCTAAGGCCCGCTTCGCCGAAAAGGTCATGCATCGCATTCTCTTTGGCCTTCTCTCCAAGGCAGGCGTAGGTGTGGGCAGCCGCCTCCGTAAAAGCACCGCCAAAACCTTCAACAGTCATGTCCTGCTCCTCCGGATAGACCTTGATAAGACGCATCTCTCCGGTTTGCCCGGTGGTTTCCTGGGTTCTTTTCTCCCAGTACATACCCTCCTTCTTGCAGGTACTGATTATTCTAATATTTTTCATTATCATTCCTTCGCAATGGTTGACTCGCGGGGGATGATCCTTCCATCTAATGTGGTAAGCGCACCGGGCTCACCGTTAATCATTTTGATAAGCTGCTCCACGGCAATGGTGCCCTGTTTCTCGAAAAATGTACGAATTGTGGTCACCGTGGGCTTAAACATTCTCGTTGTTTCAATGTCATCGCATCCCATAACGCTAACCTGTTCGGGAACTTTAACACCGTTATCTCTAAGTGCCTCGATTACGCCAATGGCGCTGACATCGTTGGCTGCAAAAATCGCATCAGGCAGTTCTTTGCCTTCATCCAGGAACGCAGTAATTGCGTCGTAGGAAGTTTTGCGGTCGAACTCGCCCTTTAAAATATAATCGTCCTCAATGGAGATACCTGCGTTTTTAAGGACTTTGAAAAAACCTTTGTGACGCTCATTGGCGTCATAGTTTCCCGTGGCTCCCTCCACAAACATAAATTTCTTATGTCCCAGTTCCAGAAGGAATTTGGCCGCCTTCTCGCCTCCGGTATTGGAGTCGAAAACAACGCTGGCAGATTTCTCTCCCACAAGAATTCGGTCTATATATACGGTAGGAATACCCTGGCTTTTGAGAATCTCCTCCTGCTCCTTCTCGATGGCAGGGTTGAGGATAACTGCCCCGTCCACCCTGTGACCAAGGATGTTGGTCATGATGTGTCTGGGGTCGGAACTTAAGAAAATCTCAAGCTCGTAGGATGATTCTCTGCAGGCTCTGTAAATGGAATCTGAAAGCTCGCCATAGTAGGGTCCTCTGATTTCACCAAGGAAAAGGCCAAGAACGCCCGTGGCCTGAGCCTTAAGGTTCCTGCCGTTAAGATTCGGTGTGTAATTCAGTCTCCGCGCCACCTCAAGCACACGCTCCTTGGTGTCGGGGTTCAAAACGTTTACGTTATTCAGAGCATTGGAAACCGTAGAGATGGAAACTCCCGCTTCTTTTGCAACATCTTTAATTGTAGCTCGTTTTTCCAAAGTTTTTCTCCTGTTCATATACGGGGCGGAGGAACTCCGCCCCTCAATTATACCAAGAAAAACGTCTTATTTGTAGTCGTACTCTTCGCAGTATGCTACCCACTGCTTGGTGTACTCTTCGCGGCACTTGTCAAGACCGGCGTCTTTAACTCTTGTTCTGAAGTCCTCAACAGCTGCGTCTACGTCGTCTACAAGACCTGCCTGCAAAGGAGCAAGGTACTGACGCATAACGTTGCCAACCGCGGATCTCTCTGCTGAGTAAGCTTCATAGTTCTCTGAGAAACCATCGTAAATGTTTACGTTGGGGAACTTGGTCTTCTCGCCAAGCTTAGCGTACTTGTCAAACATCTCCTGAAGAGCCACGTCAGTAGCCTGAGGAAGCTTGGTGTCGCCGTTTCTCATGTTCCATGTGTTGAAGCCTTCGTAAGGGAATGTAGGTGTCTCGCCTGCTTCCTCCTGAAGGTTCTTGTAGATACCGTCAACTACATCGTAGTGTGTACCCTTGATACCGTACTGAAGAATTGCGTTAACCTCGTCATCGCAAAGGAGAGTCTGGATAACGTAAAGTGCTCTCTCGGGGTTCTTGCAGCCTCTTACAACTGCTGTACCGTTCTGTGTTGCATGTCCGGGATAGATGACGCCGTTTGTCTCACCATAGGCAACGTATGCGCTCTCCCAACCTTCTCCTGCATTGGTAAAATCAGCAATTGCTGTAACCTGTTTATTAGGGTTCTGACCTGCAATTTCTGCTACACAAAGACCGTTCTTGTAAGCGTCGGAGTTGTTGGTATCGGAAAGTGCACTCTTTGACCAGAAGCCTGCATCTGCCCACTTCTTCATGAGCTTCATGTCCTCAACGAAATCGTCTGAGAACCAGTAATCATAAACATCGGTGGGTGTGTCATAGTTTGCTGTAAGACCGTAGTCAAGGCCGTTGATGTTAACCCATGAGTACTTGAAGTTAAGAGCCCATGCTGCATCGAATGCTGTCTTGAAGCCCTGGGACTCCTCTGTTGTTACAGCAAGAAGAGGCTGGTTAGGCTCGTTCTCCTTGATTCCCATAAGGTAAGCTTCAAGGTTCTCAAGTGAATCGGGAACAGGAAGATCGTATTTTGCTCTTAAATCCTCTCTGTACTTAACACCGTTGCTTACGTACTCAGGCCAGGTGTTGGGGATAGCGTAGATTTTACCGCCAACCTTGCACATGCCAAGTGCGGAATCACCAACAAGTGCCTTAAGCTCGGGAGCTACTGTATCAAGCATGTCATCCAGTTCCTCGAAGGCGCCGCTTGATGCAAGCTGACCATAGTTAAGCCAGTTAGCGATGTAGATTAAATCTGCACCCTGAGATGTGATCTCGTTAGCATATTTCTGCTGGAAGTCAGTCCATGTGGAGAACTGCATGTCAACAGTTGCGTTACATTTCTCAAGAAGCTTCTCGTTCAAAGCTTCCTCAACGAGCTCTTCGTCCTGGGGAGCATCACCCATTACGTAGAAAACAAGATCAACCTGCTCGGAAAGGTCGATTGCTGCTGCGGGAGCTGCCTCCTCAGTTGTTTCTGCTGTTTCGGTTGTTGCCTCTGTTGCAGGGATTTCGGAAACACCCTGCTGATCCAGAGCACCTGCAGCTGACTGTGAACCTGATCCACAACCAACTACGCTTGCAAGTAATGCCAGAGTCATCACTGCGCTTAATAATTTCTTTTTCATGTTTTTCCTCCTTAAAATGTTATGAAAACGTTTTTATTTATGGGCATAGTATGCCTGAAAAACCAATATTTATGGGTGGTATCCCCCAAAAAAGGTAACCTTAACCCTTTACCGCTCCTACAGTGATTCCCGATACAAAGAATCTCTGAACGAAGGGATAAAAGAGTAAAACGGGACCGGTTGCAACCACTGCCATGGCTAACTTCACGGACTCTGTGGGAAGATCTGCTGTCTTCATGCTTACGTTTGAAGCCATCTGCTTCATGGCGGTTGTGGCATTCAATAAATCATAAAGGTAAAACTGCAATTGCCACGTGGACGAATTGGTACTAAACATGGAAGATCTGTACCAGTCGTTCCAATAGCCCAGTGCAAGGAAAAGTCCCACAGTAGCAAGGCCGGGTTTTAACACAGGTAAAACTATCCTGAAGAAGATGGTAAAGTGGCCTGCGCCGTCTATCTTGGCGGATTCAGTTATGGCATCCGGCACGGCTCCCACTATGAAGGTTCTCATGAGGATTACCAGGAAGGGACTCATAAGAGCCGGGAACCAGATGGCCAGGGTGTGGCCCTTTAAATTAAGTACATTGGCGTACATGAGATACCAGGGAATCATTCCTCCGCCGAAGATGCTGGTGAAGTAAATCAGGAATGATATGGTATTTCTGTACTTGAACTCTTTCCTTGAAATTACGTAGCCCGTGAGGGTTATCATCATAAGTCCCAGGCCCGTGCCCACCACTGTGTAGTACACGTTCATCTTGTAGGCCTGGATTATATCCTTGGGGGACTTGAAAATCGTCTGGTATGCGGCGAAGGTAAAATCTCTGGGCAAGAGGCTGTAGCCCTTGGTAAGAATCGTCGTATTATCTGTAAAAGATCCGGAAACGATTATGATAAAAGGCAGTACGCATATGATGGAACCCAAGGTAAGGAGAAGATATGAGATTCCTTCAAAAGTCTTCGTACCCACAGACTTCTTTATTTTCCTGGGTGCCGATATTTCAAAATCTTTATCGTTGCTCATCTTTCGCCTCCTTTCCTAGAACAATGCGTATTCCGGATTTTTCTTTTTCACAAGGAAATTAACAACCACGATAATCAGGAAACCGAAGATGGACTGGTAAAGGCCCGCCGCGGTTCCAAGCCCGATGGAAAGGGGCTGTGTGGTGGTAATTCGGTAAACGTAGGTATCAAAGATATCCGATACGTTAAACAGCACACCGTTGTTTCCGATGAGCTGGTAGAAAAGCTCGAACTGGCCCTTCATGATGCTTCCCAGCGCGTAAAGCAGAAGGATTATGAAGGTCGGCCTGATGTGGGGCAAAGTGATGTACCTGATCTGCTGGAGCTCCCCCGCTCCATCCACTTTGGCCGCCTCGTAAATTTCGTTGTCGATTCCCATAATCGTGGCCAGATACACCACCATGCCGTAACCAATGTTCTTCCAGAGGTAGAAAAATGTTATGAGGAACGGCCAATATGAGGGAGTATTGTAAAAATCAATTCTCTCCGCCCCCGCCTGGGTCACGAAGTTGTTGATCAGTCCGTACTGGTACTCGAAAACGTTGTAAACGATAACCTTCAGTATTACGAAGGATACGAAATAAGGCATGAACATCAGAGTCTGGGATGTTTTCTTAAACCACTTCACCGTAACCTTGCTTACAAGAATTGCAAAAATAATCTGCAAAGCGTTGCCCACCCCGATGAAAACCACGTTGTAGAGGATGGTGTTTTTGGTAAGTCTGAAGAGGTCCGCCTTCATGAGGAACTCGAAGTTCTTGAATCCCGTGAAGGGGCTGGCCCACAGGCCGTCCCTGAAATTAAATGAGGTAAAAGCGAAGTAAACCCCCAGCATCGGCAGATAGTTGTTGATCATGAAGTATACGAAGGTGGGAACCAGCATAATAAACAGCACCCAGTTCTTCTTGAATTCATGTGCGAAGCCGTGCTCGTTGTACCTGGCTCTCTCAACCTTTTCAAGCTTCTTGGTAAAAACGTAGGCCGCTACGCTTATGACAAGAATCAGGAATACCGACGCTCCGGGGATAAAGCCTGCCACCTTGTATTTAATGTTGGCAAAGAGCACGAAGGCTATGGTAGCTGCTGATGTGAAAATTCCGAAGAGGAAGGCTGTCTTGGCAGCTGCCAGCAAAGGAAGGTCGCTGGCCTTATGAGGGTTAGGTGCTTTGGCCTTGTTTCTGTCGTTCAAAAGGGCCCTTACGATATGGGCGATGTTAAAGTACAGCGTTGCAAACACAAGGATCAAGAGCACCATGGCAAAAAGCCCCAGGGTTCCCTGGCCTGAATACTGCACAAATGACAAAAGATTATATAGGTTATATCCGGTGTAAAGGTTTGCAGCCATATCCATGGTGACCCCCATTTTCGAGAAAAGAGCCACCAGGTTGGCAAGCTTAATCCAATCAAAGAAGGGTAGGGTAAGGATTAAGCATATGGCACTGATTCCGGATAAATATTTCGTTTTCATAATGACCTCCGGGTGATGATTTCGTGTATAAAAACGTTTTTATTGATTTCTGACCTAAATGTACCATCTCGGAGGTGTTTTTGCAACGGTTTTGTTTATTTTTGTAAGATTCTGCTGAAATTCACGGTGCGATTTTGGTTGATATTTACTAAAACGTTTTTATATGCAGGTTGGGGGCCGATGTGCAGGGTGGGGACTGTCGTGTCTTTGCATGCGCAGTGTGCAAAGCAGGACTGTCCCCACCCTGCACGTCGGCCCCCAACCTGCACATAAGGGCAAGAAAAAAAGGCCTTCCGGCCTTATTTCTTCCCGGTCAAATAGTACACCGCCAACGCTGTCCTATGGGACAACCCCTCCTTGGATAGGATATTGGTGATGTAGTTCTTCACCGTGCCCTCGGAGATGAAGAGCTTCTCCGCTATTTCCTTGTTGGAGAGGCCTTCGGAGACGGCGCGGATAATATCAAGTTCCCTGTCGGAATAGCCTGAAGAATCAAAGCCGCTGTCGTTCATAACAAGGGGCGTCACTGAAGAGTCGGAATCCCCTGAAGCCAGAGTTTCAAGGATGCTTCCCTCCATTACGCCGGTGCCGTTATATACAGACTTGATCATCTGTTTTAAATGCTCGGGAGTATGATTCTTGATAAGGTACCCCTTGGCTCCGTTTCGAAGAGCACGGCGCACCAGCTCGTCATCGTCGAAGGTTGTAAGAATCAAAACTTTTCCAAGGTCATGCTCCACAATATATTTGGTGGCTTCGATTCCATCCATCTCAGGCATCTGAATGTCCATGAGAAATACGTCGGGGGCCGAAGTCTCTGCCAGTTCAATTGCCTCACGGCCGTTGGCCGCCACCCCCAGAACCTCGAAGTCATCATCCACATCAAGTATTATCTTCATTCCGTCGCGAACGAAATCACTGTCGTCCGCAATGATAACTTTAATTTTCTCCATAACTCAAACCTTTCAAAAGGACTCATCAAATCGGCAACAGCATGCTGACCTTAAATCCGGCCTCCGCCTCAAAATCTATATTTCCTCCAACGCTTCTGACGCGGCTTCTCATGCCGGAAATTCCCATTCCGTCAACGATATTGCTGCATCCCACGCCGTCATCGGAAACGCTGCAGCGAACCATCTTGTTCATGACCACAATGTTCACGTCGATGTGCTTGCACTTTGAATACTTCATGGAATTGGTCACCGCCTCGAAGGAATTATCAAGAATTACCTCCCAGATATTGTTGGGAATCACCGAAAGATCCCCCTCGGTCACCAGCGCTGCCTCAACGCCCTTATCATTGCAGTCCGCCATTAATTCATGCAATTGTAAAAGCGCCATCTTCTTCTTTTCCGGCCTTTCCTTTCGAAGGATTGCCCTGATTTCATCCATTCCGGTTCGAAGGTTGTCGATAACCTTCTGAAGAATTTCCCCGGCCTTCTCCGGATCCTTGCCAATGAGAACCTTCGACGCCTCCAGCTGATAAATGGAGCCGTTTATGCTGTGCCCCAGCTTGTCATGGAGAGCCTGGGCCAGATCCGCCTGAACCTTGTACTCCTTATTTTCAATGTCGCGCTTCAGCTGCTGCCCGGAGATGGTGTCCTCCATAATCTGTTTCTTCATGGAAAGAAAGACGAACTGGTGCTGGGTGTAGCACACAATCATCATGGTTATTATGATAAAATGCGTAAGTATCTCCGCATCACCCCTAAGGAAAACAAGGACATAAGCCAGTAGATACCAGCGAAAGGAAACCCCGAACCGGGCCAGAAACTCAAAGGCAATGAAATACACAAGAAGGACAAAGGAAGGTCCCTCCAGGGCCACAAGTACTCCCACAAGAACCGCTTCCCCAAACAGGATAAAAAGCTCCCACTCTCTCCTTGCCAGCTCCCTTATGGCAAAAAGTGCAATTATAAACGAAACAAGCAGGAGTACCCGTACAGATACTCCTGTGTCATTTGCTTTATCCATGAGGCCATAGAAACAGAAGGCCAGCATGAGAATGCTTCTAACCACTATGAAATAGTTTTCTTTCAGGTTGTCCCCCATTCGCCCGTCCTCTTGACTTTAAGGCCCAAACTTCCAAGGCTGATTGTCACGATTAAATATGCTGCTGTAATACATATTAACATGAAGTACACAGAGTTGTCGCCTGTAAGAATCATTTCCACGCCCTCCACAAACCACTTGTGAGGAATCACGTAGGAAAGAGTTTTGACGGCGCCGGAGGTGTATTCCACAGGGAAGTACAATCCGCCAAGGAGGGAAGACATGCACCACACGGTGAAAGCCGCCACATTGGCGCTCATAATGTCCCCCATGATAATTCCGAGGACCATGGAAATTGTGCTAAACACCAGGCCCATGAGGAAAATCACCAGGGTATACTGGGGTCTTGAGATACCCAGGTCACTTTCTTTCAGGAAAAAACTGTATCCGCTCAGCACCGCCGTAACCATGGTGTTTACGCAGAATACCGATGCAAATTTGGAGGCAAAGTACTTTAAGGTGTCGGTTCCTGTAAGTCTGATTCTTGTGTAAACTCCGTTCTTCTGCTCATTGATGGCACCGTGGGCCACAAAGATTCCGCAGAATACATAGGCAAGAGTCATGATGGAGAAGGCATAACCCATGGAGGTTTCCTTGTCCTTCTGTTCGGGAGTCATATTTCTTTCCCCTCCCGTTACAGTCTCCACAATCTCCTTTTCAGGTAACATCTCGTCCACTGCCTTTAAGGTTTCAATACTGTTTCCTGCGCGATTAATTCTTGAAATCTGATATCTGATTTCATCAAAAACAATATCGTTTCTCTCATCCTCTGAAAGTCTGTATACGGTAACTTCAAAATCAGGCTTTATGTAAAGGGCAAGGCCCATTCTGTCGTTATATCCGTCGCTCTCGATTGCTTTTTTTACATAGGCGTCAGGGTCGGACTCTGAAGTAATGTCCATTCTGTACACCGACACCAGACCGCAGGTTGCCAGCTTATTAAGGAAGTACTGAGATGTTTCTGTTTTTGCCGCATCATATACCTTTATCATGTACTCCCCGGCACCGCCGTGGTAAGCAACTTTTTCGTCGGCGCTTTCTAACTCAATAACTCCTTCCTTTACAGGGTCCATGTTCATGACATTAACTCTCTGGGCCTTGAAAATAATGGTGGAAAGCATTGGAACCACCACAAGGAAAAACCAGAATCCCTTGGATCTAAAGAGAAGTTTCATTGTTGATTTAATTAATGTAATCATGCCTTTCCTCCTCTTCTTCTGATTGCTCCGGCCATAATTCCGATAAATGAGCACACAAGGATTATTGCTATGTCAAACAGAATGGATGATGAGATGAAGTCGCTTTTACCAATACAGGATAATTCCACAAGGGCCCTGTTGGCGTGATAAATGGGGCTTAACCTCTTGACGCTCTCAGCGTGGGCCGCGAACATGTAGGTCTCGAAGCTGCCGCCAAAGAAGCCGCACCACCAGACCAGCATGAACACAACCACAACGGTGGCGGCCATGTTTTCAAAAATCGAGTAAACCATAAGTCCAAGGGCCGTGGCTGCCGCAACGGAGAAGGTGATTACCACCATGGAAACGGCCATGTTTCCCCAGTGCACCCCAAAAAGCGGGATGGATATGAGGGCTGCCAGGTTGGTTCCAAGGAACACCACAAGGACTATTGGAATGTATTTTGAAAGGTAAATCTGGGTTTCTGACAGGTTTGAAACCTTGAACTTTCTGGTAATTTTGTTTTTCTTCTCGCTGGCAAAAAGTCCGGCTCCGCAGATGATGGCACACCAGCCAAAATACACGATTTCGATGATTCCGTAGTAGTCCGCGGAATCAATGGCAGGCATGAAGTCAGGGTTCTCAATTGTAAGGAGCTCGGTTTCCGGCTCACCGGGAAGCATGGAGGTGGCCATTCTGTCGTAGATTTTGCCGATGGTGTACTCGGCAATTTTGCCCTTCTCCTTGTTTTCGTCGCTTCTGTACACGGTGTAGCTGCCGTCCTCAAAAACTATGAAGGCATCTAGGTCGTCCTTTTTCAGGGCTTCCTTGGGATCGGCGTCCCTGTATTCCTTAAGATTAAATTCCTCCTTGTCGGCGCTTTCCTTGATGGAATCCATGAGTTCCTCCGTCATGGAATCTCCCTTAATCTCATAGCCTACTTCGATTCCCGTATCCTCCTCGTAATGGGCCATCAGATCCTTGAAGGAGCTGGAAAGAACCGCAATAAGGATCAGGGGAGTAATTATAAAAAGAAGTATGTTGGTGCCGCTTCGAAGCATCAATTTGAAATTATTCTTAACTAAATATCTGATCATTAGTAGTCCCTCAGCTTCTTTCCGGTCATTGTAAGGAAAACTTCCTCCAGCGTTATCTGAGATGTATCGGCTTTTACCATCTTCTTAAGCTCTTCGCTGGTGCCTGTGGCAATGATCTTTCCGTTATCCATAATGGCGATTCTTGTGCAGATGGCCTCAACTTCCTCCATGTAGTGGGAGGTGTAGATGACGGTGGCGCCGTTTTTGTTGGATTCCTTGATTTTTTCCAGAATGAAGTTTCTGGACTGGGGGTCAATGCCAACGGTGGGCTCATCAAATATAAGAAGGTTCGGGTGATGGCCGATGGCGCAGGCGATGTTAAGGCGCCTCTTCATGCCGCCGGAGAAGGTCTTGGCGTAGTCGTTCTTCTTTTCAAGAAGTCCCACATACTCTAGAGACTCATCGATCCTCTTCTTTAGCTCCGCGCCCTTTATTCCATATAGGGATGTAAAAAGCTCCACGTTCTCCCATGCCTTCAAATTCCCATGAATCGCCAGGTCCTGAGGAATATATCCAAGCTTGCCAAGAAGCTCCTTTTTATTCTTCAGGATGTCCTTGCCCATGAACTCCACGTTTCCCAATGTGGGCTTTACGATGTCGCAGATCATGTTCATGGTTGTACTCTTTCCTGCGCCGTTAGGACCCAGAAGACCGAATATCTCCCCTTCCTTAATCTCAATGTTTAAGTTGTCCACCACAACCTTGTTGTCGTATTTCTTTGTCAAATCGTTTGTTTTAAGAATGGTTTGCATTGTTTTTCTCCAAAAAAATAATGAATGTGTTATGTGCAGGTTGGGGACAGCTTAGATTATCATCTGAAGTGCAACACCCACGTCACAGTTTTTCTAAGCAATTAAATACGACATAATGTACTCTTGATGTAAAATGTAAGTTACCACACGTACTTTTTACGAAAGGGGTCCATTATGTCGTACTCACATTTTACATTAGATGAAAGAATTATTCTACTTCAACTTTTAAAGAAACAGTATTCTCTAAGAAGTATTAGTGACATATTGGGTAGGAATGCTTCTTCCATAAGCAGAGAACTATCGCGAAATACCGTAAATGGAAGCTATAATCCCTATGTTG
>FMWZ01000011.1 GCA_900103495.1 Lachnospiraceae bacterium G11
GTTCAGAACGTCGTGAGACAGTTCGGTCCCTATCCGGCGCAGGCGAAGGATATTTGAGAGGAGCTGCCCTTAGTACGAGAGGACCGGGGTGGACGGACCGCTGGTGTATCTGTTGGAGACCAACTCCATGGCAGAGTAGCCAAGTCCGGCAGGGATAAACGCTGAAGGCATCTAAGCGTGAAGCCCCCCTCAAGATGAGATATCCCATTTCTTTAAGAAAGTAAGACCCCTTGAAGACTACAAGGTAGATAGGAGTGAGGTGTAAGCATGGTAACATGTTCAGCTGACGCTTACTAATCGGTCGAGGGCTTTTCCAGAAATTGGTTGCATAATTTGTTTTATCATGGTAAGATATGATTCGGTATCGGTTTTGAAGGTACAAATTCTTAAGGCCTGGTGGCTCAGCTGGTTAGAGCGCCGCCCTGTCACGGCGGAGGTCGTGGGTTCGAACCCCATCCGGGTCGCTCAATTTAATATGTAATTTGACTATGGGATCTTAGCTCAGCTGGGAGAGCATCTGCCTTACAAGCAGAGGGTCATAGGTTCGAGCCCTATAGGTCCCATTTGTATGCCGATGTGGCTCAATGGCAGAGCAGCTGATTTGTAATCAGCAGGTTAACGGTTCGAGTCCGTTCATCGGCTTTTGAAAACTGAATAAAGTTTTCTATGGATGGGTTCCCGAGTGGCCAAAGGGGACAGACTGTAAATCTGCTGCAAATTGCTTCGGTGGTTCGAATCCACCCCCATCCATTTAAATTTGCGCTTTTTGCAGGTTTAAGAAAACAATTATCGCGGGGTGGAGCAGTCTGGAAGCTCGTCGGGCTCATAACCCGAAGGTCATAGGTTCAAATCCTATCCCCGCTACGCCCAGATAGCTCAGTTGGTAGAGCAGAGGACTGAAAATCCTCGTGTCGCTGGTTCGATTCCGGCTCTGGGCATTTTTTATTTCCTGAGATTTTATCTCAGGATTTTTTATTGCCCCAAATCATATTGTGCTCTATAATCTTCTTTATAGAGGGGCTATTTGTGGGGTGAAATATGTTTAACAAAGGCGGATTTGGACACGAACGTCTTAATAAAGCTATAGCTTTATATAAAGATGGTAATATCGACAAGGCATTGGAGTATTCTTTTGATGCCTTGAATTACTTCAGCAAAACAAAAGATCCCGAGGGATTATGCCGGTGCTACAACACCATCGGTGGTCTTAACTTCTTTTCCAATCAGATTATAAAGGCTATTGACTATTATATGGATGGCCTTATTATTGCGCGCAAAAATGACTTGCATTTCGAGATTACAAGGATTGCAAGTAATGTTGGGTCTACTCTTACCGAAATAGGAGAGTATGATCTTGCGCGTGTTTTTTTTGCCGAAAGCGAAGAACACATGCATCATGAGGATGTGAAGGAAAAGGATGAAAACTTTGAAGCCAGTACTGCAATGGCGTATATTAATCTTCTTTCATGTACCTGTTTGGAGGACAGGATTGACGAAGCTGAGAAATACAGAGATTTGGCCAAGAAGTATATAGACCAGAAGGCGTGGAACAACACCAATACCATTGGGTTTAATGTGTTTAGCGCATATATTGAATACAGAAAGGGTAATCTTGACCCCACTGATCAGATTCTTGATGACTTGACGAAGCAGACCATTGAAGACAATGGAGTTGGTTATGATATCTGGGGTAGCAGAAAGATGCTCTTTACTCTTCTTATGAGAGTAAACAGATTTGACCTTCTTAAAGTTTTGCTTGAGGATAATGAGATTCAGGCGGCTAAGCAGGGCAATCCCAGAATCAACGCAGAGCTCAATGAGATGTGGGTGGACTATTATAAGGCCCTTGACGACCCCGAAGAGTATGCCAAACATTGCGTAAGGTATGTGGAATTCATAAGAAGCCAGAAGAAGGAAGATAATCTGGAAATTGCACGTCATGCAAGTGACAGAATACGGTTTAAGGAAAACGGTGCCGGAAGAGAGGAAGCCCTTGTCAGATCCCTTTTGGATCCTCTTACTGAACTGGGTAACAGGTATAAACTTGACATGGACTACCGTGACGCCGTTACGGACTGTATATCAAGGGGTAAACCTATTTCTGTGGGAATACTTGACGTGGATTCCTTTAAGGCTGCAAACGATACATACGGACACATTACAGGAGATGAATATATTAAGAAGGTAGCTGATTGTGTCAAGGATGTTTTGGAGGGCTACGGAGGCGCTTACAGATACGGTGGAGACGAGATAGTTATATTAATGAAAGCCGACACCCATACAACAGCGGATATAGCACAGAAGATAAAGGATAAGGTGGAGGATCTCAATCTTCCCAATGAGGCGGCAACGGCTGCCGACAATGTAACGGTTTCTCAGGGATACTGCGTGGGAGTTCCTAAGTTTGACACATCTCTCACCACATATATGTACGAAGCTGATATTGCTTTGTATGAGGTAAAGAACAGCGGTAAGAACAACTACATAGTGACAGGTCTATAAAATGCTTTTAAAGCCTTTCCCAAGTGGGAGAGGCTTAATTTTTTGTGTTTACAACAGCAAACATTTATGGTACCATGATGTAGTAATGAAAACTACATCAAGTAGAAATAGATACACAATTTGAAAAGGAACTATCATGAGTGAGACAAATAAGTATAATTACAGGATTGTTGCTGACAGTTGTTGTGAATTTCCCGAAGAGCTTAAGGGTGACCCCAGATTTAAGACGGTGTCTCTTACCTTAAGCATTGGTGATTACGAAGTGGTGGATGATGAGAACTTCGATCAGCTTGATTTTATTAAGAGGGTTGCTGAGAGCGAGGAGGCAGCCAGAAGTGCCTGTCCTTCTCCGGACGCATATATGAACTCATATGAATGTGAAGAAGAGAGAGTTTATGTAATCACTCTTTCCTCCAAACTTTCCGGAAGCTTCAACGCAGCCTGTGTGGGCAAATACATGTATGAGGAAGAATTTGGGGATAAGAACATTCACATTTTTGATTCCGAATCCGCAAGCGGCGGTGAAACTCAGATTGCACTTAAGATAATGGAGTATGAGGAGCAGGGACTTAGCTTCGAGGAGATAGTTGAGAAGGTTGAGAAGTTCAGAGACGGACTCCATACTTATTTCGTTTTGAATACTTTAGATTCCTTTATTAAAAACGGAAGACTTCCCAAACTTAAAGGAATGATAGCTTCTACATTGAATGTTAAGCCTGTCATGATGGGTGTTAAGGGAATGGTTGAGCAGAGAACTCAGGGTATCGGAATAAGAAAGGCCCTTCAGAAGATGGTGGAATCCATTGTGGAGGATGTTAAGGATTGTGAGAAGAGAACCCTGGTTATAACTCACTGTAACTGCAGGGAAAGGGCAGAGAAGGTCAGAGACCTTATTCTTGCACAACATAATTACATTAAATGCATAATCATGGACATGCGAGGTGTAAGTACACTTTATGCATGTGATGGTGGTATAATAGTAACCATGTAAGGGAATGATACGAGAGGGGCGCTAAAGGGCGCCCCTTTCTTGACTTTTGGCGGGTTTTGCTCTATCTTTTATTTGTTATGCCCATTGAGGCGAGGAGGATTTATGAAAGAATTAAGACCAAAGTTACTGGACTGCCTTAAAGGATATTCAGGCAGCCAGGCAGTAAAAGATATTATATCCGGTATTATTGTTGCTATCATTGCATTGCCACTTTCAATTGCGCTTGCAATTGCATCAGGTGTTGGACCGGAGCAGGGACTTTATACAGCTATTATCGCAGGATTCTTCATCGCGGTATTCGGCGGAAGCAGAGTTCAGATTGGTGGACCCACGGCAGCCTTCGTTGTCATCATTTATGGCATTGTGGCAACCTACGGAAGAGACGGATTGGTGGTTGCAACCATCATGGCAGGCATCATGCTCATTATCATGGGCATCTTCCATTTCGGTTCACTCATTAAATACATACCCTACACAATCACAACCGGCTTTACCTGCGGTATCGCGGTAACGCTTTTTGCCGGTCAGCTTAAGGACTTCCTTGGACTTTCAATAGAGAAGGTTCCTTCGGAATTCATACCAAAGATTGGCTCATATATTGAGAATATAAGAACCATTAATTTCACAGCCCTTCTTATCGGAGGACTTGCAATTGTTATAATGCTTGTCTGGCCCAAAATCACAGATAAGATTCCGGGATCTTTGGTGGCTATTATAGTGACAACAGTCATCGTTAAGATTTTTGGACTTCAGGTAAACACCATAGGAAGTGTATTCGGACAGCTGTCTTCATCTTTCCCCTCATTTGCGCTTCCAAATGTAACCTTTGACATGATTAAGCAGCTTATTCAGCCTGCTTTTACAATAGCTATTCTTGCCGGTATCGAATCCCTTCTTTCGGCAGTTGTTGCTGACGGAATGATTAACGACACTCACAACTCAAACGCAGAGCTTGTAGGCCAGGGCCTCGGAAACATTTTCTCCGGACTTTTTGGCGGTATCCCTGCTACAGGTGCCATTGCAAGAACAGCAGCAAACGTTCGTAACGGCGGAAGAACTCCCATTGCCGGCGTTGTACACTGTGTAACTCTTACAGTTATCCTTGTACTTCTTATGCCCACAGCAGCTATGATTCCCATGACTACTCTTGCAGCAGTGCTTTTGGTTGTGGCAGCCAATATGGCAGACTGGTCAAGCTTCTTCCATCTTTGTAAGACAGCGCCCAAGAGTGATATCCTTGTTCTCGTTGCAACTTTTGTACTTACAGTAGTATTTGACCTTGTGGTTGCAATCGAAGTTGGCGTTGTACTTGCGGCAATCCTCTTCATGAAGAGAATGTCTGACACAGCAGATGTAAAGGGCTGGAAATACATTGAGGAGCCTGAGACTCTTCCTGATGAAAAAGAGAAGCTTATGGCCATCCCCAAAGAAATAAGAGTATTTGAAATCAGCGGCCCTCTTTTCTTTGCTGCAGCAGATAAACTTTTAGCAATTGACTCCAAGAGCTTTACAAAGGTTCTTATTATCAGGATGAGAGCAGTTCCTGCTATCGATGTAAGTGCCATTAGGAAATTAAGAGAGCTGGTAACTAAAGCAAACAAAAATGACATAACCGTCATTTTCTCCCACGTAAACGAGCAGCCCATGCATGCCTTTGAAAAAGACGGTTTCGTGGATTTCGCAGGCAAGGATAATTTCAGGACAAACATTATCGAAGCACTCGATTATGCCAACAGCCTTGTCTCCAAATAATGAAATTTGTGTGAGTACCTATTATGTGGTATTATTATTTAGTTAGAATATGCTAAATTTGGGGGTATTGTACCCCCTTGCGTTGTTTATAGAATTTCGGTGGTAGTATGAGTTTTATCAATAAGCGAAAAGCTTGGACGGACTCTAAAAGAAGAAAATGGAAAGAATTCTTTGAGGAGCAGAAGAGACTTCGCTCAAAAATAAAAGAGCACGGCTCGGATATACTGGAATCCGAGAACTTTCAAAGTTCACAGGCCAATGTACAGCACGGCAACATGACTGTTCATCAGCATTGTATAAATGTGACAAAGTTAAGCCTTAAACTGAGCAGAAAGCTTCCGTTTCATTTCAACGAAAGAGCGCTGGTCAGAGGGGCTCTTTTACACGATTATTTCCTGTACGACTGGCATAAGAAAGACCCAGCCAATGAGCACAAGAATTTGCATGGTTTTTACCATCCCGGCATTGCACTGAAGAATGCTGAGAGGGATTTCGATTTGACCGACAGGGAAAGAGAAATCATTAAGAAGCATATGTGGCCTCTTACGGTAGTTCCGCCTACCTGTCGAGAGGCTTGGGTGGTTACCATGGCTGACAAGTACTGTTCACTTATGGAAACTTTGAAGTTACACAAGGGGCATGGACCGAAGCTGATTAAGGTGAAATCCAAGTCACACTACATAGAATTGAGGTAAATCATGGGGAAGATTTATTATCTTATGGGAAAAAGCTCCTCCGGAAAAGATACCATTTTCAGGATGATTATGAGGAGCAAAGAAGTTTCCCTTAAGACTATTGTTCCTTACACAACCCGGCCCATAAGAGCGGGGGAAACCGAAGGCAAGCAATATCATTTTGTTAACGAAGAGGAATTCAAGTCCCTTAAGGATTCCGGCAAAGTAATTGAAGACAGAGCCTATAACACCTGCCATGGCCTTTGGAGGTACTTCATGGTGGATGACGGAAGAATAGATTTATCAAAGAATGACTATATTATTATAGGAGTTCTTGAGTCCTTCCTTA
The DNA here is from genome assembly GCA_900103495.1 of Lachnospiraceae bacterium G11. Lineage (GTDB taxonomy): Bacteria > Bacillota > Clostridia > Lachnospirales > Lachnospiraceae > G11. The sequence continues at coordinate 6,269 of FMWZ01000011.1, forward strand.
AGTGCGCCGAATATTATGGAAGGGAGAATACTGTTCCGATTTTTATAGACCTTGATGATGGGGTCAGGCTTGAGAGAGCTCTTAAGAGAGAGCGCAAGCAGGAGCACCCCAAGTACGAGGAACTTTGCAGAAGGTTCCTTGCCGACAGCGCAGATTTTTCTGAGGATAAATTAAGAGAAGCAGGCATAACAGAGAGGTTTGATAATACAGATCTTGACGAGTGTCTCGCAAATATTATTGATTACATAAAGAAACACTAATCTTCTTAAACTTACGGGGGTGAGTTTATGGACATGAAGGTGACTGCCGCGCAGGCACCCCAGCAGGTAGCTGCTACCCAGCAGGTTCAGCCTGTGGATGATTCATTTAAGTTTATGCTATCCAGCAAAATAGAGGAAGCCGACCTTCAGGCCAAACTTGTTTCCCTCATGAACGAGATTACCGAGCAGGGAGAGAAGATAGCCAAGAAGAAGGACATTCGTGATATGAAGCGTTACAGAGGTCTTATCAAGGATTTCCTCAACGAGGTTGTAAGCCGCTCCCACAGCTTTTCCAGGGAGAACTTTCTGGACAGAAGAGGACGCCACAGAGTCTACGGAATTATCAGACTGGTGGATGAGAACCTGGACCGCTTGGCCCAGGAGCTTTGCAAAGATGAGAAGGACAACATCTCTGTTCTAGGCACCATAGGCGAGATCAGAGGATTACTTTTAGACATATTTACCTGACAGGAGGATGAGGTATGGCAGGCTTTGAGACGGTAGTCGGACAGGAGCCAATAGTTGAACATCTTAAGAAAGCCATTTCCACCGGCAAGATTTCCCATGCCTACATAATCAATGGTGACAGGGCTGCAGGTAAGGAGTATATTGCGGGCATTTTTGCAAGAGCATTACAGTGCGAAAAGGGCGGTACGGACCCCTGTGAAGAGTGTCATTCATGTAAACAGGCATTATCCGGCAACCATCCCGATATCATAAGAGTAACTCACGAGAAACCCGGCTCCGTCGGCGTTGACGATGTGAGAGACCAGATTACGGGAAGCGTTTATGTTAAGCCCTACAGCGGAAAATATAAGATTTATATTCTGAATGAAGCGGAGAAGATGACCACACAGGCTCAGAACGCACTTCTTAAGACCCTTGAAGAGCCGCCGGAATATGTGGTAATACTTCTTCTGACAACAAATGTAAACATGCTTTTGCCCACAATCCAGTCAAGATGTGTTGTTCTTAACATGAAGCCTGTTAAGGACGACCTTGTTAAGAAGTATCTTATGGATGAACTTTCCATCCCTGAGTACAAAGCTGAGGTTTGTGTGGCTTTTGCCAGAGGTAATGTGGGAAAAGCGCGACTTCTCGCATTAAGCGAAGAGTTCGACAAGGTAAGAGAGGAAGCCATTTCTCTTCTTAAGTACATTAATGACATGGAACTTCCTGAAGTCATGGCAGCCATAAAGAAGATAACCGAGTACAAGTTTGACGTGAACGATTATCTTGATATTATTGCGGTGTGGTTCAGAGATGTTTTGATGTTTAAAGCAACCCATGACCCCAATTCCCTTATTTTCACTGAGGAGATTCAGTCCATCAGGAAGCGTGCAGACAAGAGTACCTACGAGGGAATTGAGAAGATTATCGACGCTTTGGATACAGCCAAGGCAAGGCTTACAGCCAATGTTAATTTTGAGCTTACAATGGAGCTTTTGCTTCTTGCCATTAAGGAAAACTAGGCAGAAGCTTTGTGGTATATAGATTATAGAAATGTGAGGTTTATAGATTTATGACAACTGTAATTGGAGTTAGATTTCGTACTGCGGGCAAAATTTATTTCTTCAACCCGCTTAATTTCCCCATAAAAAAAGGTGACAACGTAATAGTTGAGACAGCAAGAGGTATCGAGTTCGGTACCGTTGTTGGTGACCCTAAAGAGGTTCCTGACGATAAGGTTATCCAGCCCTTAAAGCCTGTTATCAGAATTGCCAATGAGAAGGATATTGAACAGGAGAAAAACAACAAGGTAAAAGAGAAGGATGCTTTCAAGATTTGCCTTGAAAAGATAAAAAAGCATGGTCTTGAGATGAAACTCATCGACGCCGAATACACCTTTGACAACAACAAGGTTCTTTTCTACTTTACCGCTGACGGCAGAATCGATTTCCGTGAGCTGGTAAAAGATCTGGCTGCGGTGTTTAAGACACGTATCGAGCTGCGCCAGATAGGTGTAAGAGATGAGACCAAGATTCTTGGAGGAATCGGTATCTGTGGCAGACCCCTTTGCTGCCATACCCACCTTTCTGAGTTCATCCCTGTATCCATCAAGATGGCTAAAGAGCAGAATCTCTCTCTTAACCCCACAAAGATTTCCGGTGTATGCGGAAGGCTTATGTGCTGCTTAAAGCATGAGCAGGATACATACGAAGACCTTAACAGAAGACTTCCGGGTGTAGGTGATTTCGTAACCACCGATGATGGACTTAAGGGAACCGTAGCCAGCGTAAATGTATTAAGACAGCTGGTAAAGGTTGTGGTGGAAGAGAACGACGAGAAGGAAATCCACGAGTACAAGGCTGAACAGCTTAAGTTTAAGAGACGCCATAACAAGAATAACAAGAATGATTTAAGCGCCGAGGAATTAAAGGAGCTTAAGAAGTTAGAGAGTGACGAAGGGAACTCCAACCTGGAATGATCAGAGAACCTGAACTAAAAGAAAATGAACGGGTCGACGACTTGGAGAGAAACGGATACCGAATCATACAGAATCCTGACAGGTTCTGTTTCGGCATGGATGCGGTTCTCTTGGCGGGCTTTGCGGCTGCCAAGGAAACAGACAGGATACTTGATCTGGGAACGGGAACGGGTATCATTCCGATTCTTATGGAGGCAAGATACAAAGCCACCTTACTGACCGGTTTGGAGATTCAGGAAGAAAGCGCCGATATGGCAAGACGTAGTGTTGCGCTTAACAACCTTTCGGACAAAATAGAAATTGTAACCGGAGATATTAAGGAGGCAGACGCGTTGTTTACGGCTGCTTCTTTTGATGTAATAACATCGAATCCGCCCTACATGATAGGACAGCATGGGCTTACAAACCCACAATCTGCCAAGGCTATAGCAAGGCATGAGATTGAGTGCACCTTTGACGATGTGGCAAGGGTGACGGGAAAGCTATTAAAGCCCGGCGGAAAGTTTTATCTGGTTCACAGGCCCTTCAGGCTTGCGGAGATTTTTGCTACACTGCAGAAATACAAGCTTGAGCCCAAGAGAATGAGACTTGTATATCCCTTTGTGGATAAGGAACCTAACATGGTTCTTATTGAGGCAGTCAGAGGAGGCAATTCTCGTATGACTGTGGAAAAACCGTTGATAATCTACGATGCACCTAACGTGTACAACCCTGAGATAAGGTCGATTTACGGATACTAAAGAGGGAAGAAAATGGCAGGAATGCTGTATCTTTGTGCGACCCCCATAGGAAATCTTAAGGATATGTCGCCAAGAGTCATTGAGACTTTGAACAGTGTTGATATTATTGCTGCGGAGGATACCCGAAACAGCATTCATTTGCTTACCCATTTTGACATTCATACTCCCATGACAAGTTACCATGAGTACAATAAGGTTGAGAAGGCCGACGAACTTGTGGCAAGGATGCTTAAGGGAGAAAATGTGGCACTTATTACCGATGCGGGGACTCCTGCAATATCTGATCCCGGCGAGGTACTTGTCAAGAAATGCCAGGAAGCGGGGATTACCGTTACATCCCTTCCGGGGCCCGCTGCTTTGATAGTTGCCCTTACTTTATCAGGCCTTCCTACAAGAAGGTTTTGCTTTGAGGCTTTCCTTCCCTATGAGAAGAAAGAGCGAAAGCCAATTTTAGAGGAACTGGTTAATGAGACCAGAACCATCATAATCTACGAAGCCCCCCACAGACTGGTTAAGACCTTAGAGGAGCTTAAAGAGGTTCTCGGAAACAGAAAGATAACAATCTGCAGAGAACTTACCAAGAAATTTGAGACGATACTGCCTACCACTTTTGAGGAGGCTTTATCCATATATGAAAAGGAAGAACCAAGAGGAGAGTATGTGCTTGTAATCGAAGGCAAGTCCTTCGAAGAAAAACAAAAAGAGGCTCAGGCGTCGTGGGGATCTATGAGCATCGAAGAACACATGCGCTTTTATGAAGACACCGGAATAGACCATAAGGAAGCAATGAAACTTGTGGCAAGAGATCGTGGTGTCGGTAAAAGAGAGATTTACAAAAGCTTGCTGGAAAACGGCGAGTAGAAAAGAGGGTTATATGTTTGTGTTAAAAGACGACGCAAAGAAATTTGAGAAGGGGGCTTTGGAGCTGCTTAAAAGCTACAACCTGCCCGACGTGGTGGAGGAAATTACGGTTTCTTTTGAGAAGGCCGAGGCAGACGAGGTTACTCTTAGCTTTGACGGAAAGAATGCGGTAATTAAGGGAACAATCCCTGCAAACTTCTACAGGATGCTTTGCACCCTGGCAACTCACCTTTCAAAGAGTGGTGAACCTTTGGAGGTAAAGGAGAGCTTTAGTTTTTCCCTGTTCGGAAATATGATAGACTGTTCCAGAAACAGTGTCCTCACTGTGGAAGCAGTCAAGAAGTATATAAGATATCTGGCATCCTTCGGAATGAACATGATGATGCTTTATACCGAGGATACCTATGAAGTAGAAAATTATCCCTATTTTGGTGCCTACAGAGGAAGATATACCAAAGAAGAACTTAAAGAGATAGATGACTATGCCGACATGTTTGGAATCGAGGTAATTCCCTGTATCCAGACTTTGGCTCATCTTAAGACAGCACTTAGATGGCCGGTTTTTGATTCCATTTCAGATACTGACGATATCCTGTTGGTTGGCAATGAAGATACCTATAAATTTGTTGAGGCCGAGATTAAGGCCATCAGCTCATGCTTAAGAAGCAAGAGAGTCCATGTGGGTATGGATGAAGCTCAGAGACTGGGACTTGGAAGCTACCTTCACAAGAATGGATACAGACCTCAGCAGGAAATTATTCTGGAGCATCTTACAAGAGTTCAAAAGATTTGTGAGAGCATGGGTCTTGAAACCATCATATGGTCCGACATGTTCTTTAGAGTTCTGTCACCTACAGGCGGATATTATCAGATTCCTGAGGGTGTTGACACCTTCCCCTTTGATTTTTCAAAGAAGTGTCATCTGACCTACTGGGATTACTACCATAATGATTACGAGCACTATAAGAGATTCCTTTCCCTCCACTTGGATGCGGACAAGGACTGCTACTTTGCGGGAGGCGGCTGGACCTGGAACGGACTTTGCCCCAGCTTTGACAAGGCTTTCATAACATCAAAGCCCGGAGTTAAGGCAGCAAAGGCAGTTGGAGTACCCAATGTGTTCTGTACCATGTGGCAGGACAATGGAGCTGAAACCAGCCAGAGCGCGGGAATCCCTTCAGTTTTATATTTTGCTGAACTGGGATACGCAGACTCAGATGTAGATATGGACGTTTTTTCCGACAAGCTTTTGTTCCTTACAGGACTTCCCTTCGAATCCTATAAGCTCATGGGCGAGATGGACAATGTGCCCGGAAGAAGAGACGATAGACCTGAGGTAACAACCACCAAATATGCCCTTTACCAGGATCCCATGATTGGTCTTTATGATGCCCACATAAGAGGAACTCATCTTACAGAGCACTATACAAAGCTTGCCAAGGCTTTTGAGAATCTTAAGTATAAGAACAAGCTTACTCAGTACTATGAGGAGCTGGCCAAGGCTTTGACCATAAAGGCTGAGCTTGGCATAAATCTTACAGATGCTTATAAGGCAGGAGACAAAGAGCGACTTGAGAAGCTGGCAGGTGAAGATATCCCGCTTTGCATAGAGCATCTGGAGAAAGCAAGAGAATTAAGGGAAGAGATTTGGCTTTCCGAATCCAAGCCCTTTGGATTTGAAATAATAGATATAAGATTTAATGGCGTAATCGGAAGACTCTGCTACGCCAACAGAAGAATAAACGACTATATCGAGGGAGAAACAGACAGGCTTTTAGAGCTGGAGGAGGAGAGAATTTACGCTAATCCTTACTGCAAGGATGAGCCCCTCTACGTAAACCAGTGGGATAAGATTGCCTCTGCCTGCTCTTTCGTAGGAGTCTAGATAGGATAGGAAGAATATGATTAGCGAATTACTGAAACAGAAAGAAACAATGTCTTTTGAGATGTATCCCCCCAAGAAGGAGGATGAGTTCGAAAAGGCCTTTGAAGTTGCAAAGAAGCTTGGAGATTTAAAGCCCGACTATATTTCCGTAACATACGGTGCAGGCGGAAGCAAGTCCAAGAAAACTGTGGAGATTACCTCCTTCATTCAAAATGAACTTCACATCGAGGCCCTTGCTCACCTTACCTGCGTGGGAAACAGCAAGAAGGATATCGACGAGATAGTGGAAAGCTTTAAGGCTGAGGGAATCAATCAGGTTCTGGCCCTTCGCGGTGACAGACCCCGTGATATGTCTGACGAGCAGTTTAACTCAAGAGAGTTAATTCATGCCTCTGACCTTATTACATACCTTAAGTCCACCACGGATTTTTCCTGTGCGGGAGCATGCTATCCCGAGAAGCATTTCGAATGTTTCAGTAAGGAAACGGATGTTGCAAACTTAAAGCTTAAACAGGATGCGGGAGCTGAATATTTCATTTCCCAGCTTTTCCTTGATAATGATTATTACTATGACTTCCTTGACAGGGCAGCCAGAAAAGGAATTACCGTGCCTATATGCGCGGGAATCATGCCTGTTATCTCGGCTAACCAGCTTGGAACTACAGTATCACTCTCAGGTTCATCCATACCCAAGGCTTTCTCTGATCTGATTGCAAAATACGGAGATAATGCCGACGATATGAGAAAGGCCGGAATTGATTATGCGGCTCGCCAGATTATAGATTTAAGACAAAACGGTGTTAAACACATTCACCTTTACTGCATGAATCGACCCAAGATGACTGCAGAAATCCTGGAAGCCATTAAATAGAAGGAGTAAAAAAATGCTTAATCAGAAATATGTGGATATGCTGTCTAAGAAATCCGTTATCAGACAGCTTTCAGAGTTTGCAACAGCCAGAGGAAAAGAAATCGGATACGAGAATGTTTTCGATTACAGTCTCGGAAATCCTTCTGTTCCCGTGGCACCTGAGTTTACAGAGGGCTTAATTGAGCTTCTTGCAAAGGAAGATCCCATGAAGCTTCACGGATACAGCCCCAGCCTTGGAATACCTGAGGTTAAGGAAGCCATTGCCGCATCATTAAAGGAGCGCTTCGGACTTCCCTACACAGCAGATTGTATTTTTCCTACATCTGCAGCGGCAGCAGCAATCGCTCATGCAGTAAGATGTGTAACTGTACCCGGTGATGAGGTTCTTACCTTTGCACCCTATTTCCCTGAATATAATCCTTATATCAATGATTCGGGAGCAGTGCTTAAGGTTGTGCCCCCTCAGACAGAGGATTTTCAGATTAACTTTGATGAGTTCCTTAGGATGCTTAATCCTAAGACCATGGCGGTTCTTATCAATACACCCAACAACCCCACCGGTATCGCATATTCTGATGCGACTCTTAAGAAGCTTGCAAAGATTCTTAGCGAGAAACAGGAAGAATACGGACATGACATCTTCCTTATCTCAGATGAACCTTACAGAGAGATTGTTTTTGATGGAGCAAAGTGCGTAAGTGCTTCCACTTATTACGACAACTCCATTATGTGCTATTCTTTCTCCAAGTCATTATCACTTCCCGGAGAAAGAATCGGATACATTGCAGTTAACCCTAATTGCAAGGATGCTGCCAAGATGGTTAACATGTGTGGCCAGATTTCAAGAGGAATCGGACATAACTGCCCCACATCCCTTCTTCAGCTTGGGATTGCAAGGGTTCTTGACAAGACTTCAGACTTATCGGTATATGAGACCAACATGAATCTTATTTACAATGAACTTATAGATTTGGAATTCACTGTTGTAAAACCCGGCGGAACCTTCTATATCTTCCCCAAGGCATTGGAAGATGATGCCAAGGTATTCTGTGAGAAGGCCCTTAAATATGACCTTATTCTGGTGCCTGCCGATTCCTTCGGATGCCCCGGATATTTCAGAATGGCATATTGTATAGATACTGAGAAGGTTAAACGTTCATTGCCTGCTTTGAGGAAATTTGTAGAGACAGAATATCCCAACAGATAGTCTGATAATTTGAACAATTAAGATTACATAACTTTTGTTGTTTGACTTTTTCGCTGTGATAGAGTAAACTTCTATGTCATAGAGGGTTTTTATTTGCAGATGCAGATAGTTATTAGGGTCTGCTAATTACTAGAATACTTTTTATGAAAGGAAATAGGACATGGCAACTAAGACAACAGCAAAACCTAAGGCAACCTTAAAGAAGGTTGAAACAGCAGTTAAAGAGACAGCAACAGCTACAAAGGAAGCAGTTAAGGATACTGTTAAAGCAGCTGAGAAGAAAGTTGAGAAGACTGTTAAGGCAGCTGAAAAGACTGTAAAGACTGCAGCTAAGAAGGCACCCGCTAAGAAAGAGGCAGCTAAGAAGACTGTAGCTAAGACAGCAACCAAGGTAGCAACCAAAGCAGCAACAGCAACAAAGGCAGCAGCCAAGAAGGCTGAGACCAAAGTAGCAGAAGCTAAGAAGACTGAGCTTAAAGTAAGCCAGCACGTTCAGTTCTCCGGCAAGAGCTACTCAACAGACGATCTTGTAAAGATTGCAAAGGACGTTTGGAAGTATGACATGAAGAAGAAAGTTGATGATATCAAGTCAATCAACCTTTATGTTAAACCTGAAGAATCTCAGGTATACTTCGTTGTTAACGATAAGGAAGCAGGAAGCTTCGTAATTTAGGGATGGTTATTACATATTAGAGAAGGTTTTATATGAAACTCCCGTGGTGATTTCGCCATGGGAGTTTTAGCATGTAAAATCAGAAGTCACAGAATTAGCTAGCGCTCTACGAAAGCCTTAATTTCGTTCTCCAAAAGGCGGAACACATTCGCAACAAGATAGCCATCAGCAATGGCATGATTTAGGCGAACTGTTACAGGCATAACAAGTCTGCCATTTTCATCTCTGTACTTTCCCCAATTGATGATTGGTGCAAAAAATAAGTGTCCATCGGGCAGTTCAATATTTAAAGAGTCATAAGAGAGCCACGAAATATACGAAGCATCAAACCAGTTAGGGTGGTTAATCATATCTAAGCCGTATTCTCTTGTTTTCTTTGCCGCCTCCAGGTCTCGCAGAGCATCAGCGTAGAACTTTTCATAGTCCTCATTATATTCTGTGTACACCGGTGTACAGGTTTCTGTATCTTCATGAAAGACATACTGTGTCGGATTGATTACGTCATAGCAGATCAATTCGTCTGTCTGCCAAAGATATCCCATCCTGTAATCTTCGCGGGAATTCAACACCTTTGTGAGAATATACAAAAAGTTAAGATAAAACTTTGTCCCGGTCTTTTTAGAATAGGATACAAGATCCGTTACATCTATTCTCGCCGTCATGGAAGTTGAGCATTTACAGTCTTCCGAAAAGTGGCGGAACACGCCCTTTCTATAATATGTTTCTCTATCGATTACTTTATAATTCATTTTAAAAACACCTTTCCCTTCTAAAAGTATGATATCACGCATCGACATCAATACAAATTATAATTCTTTCTAAGATTGCTTTATAAAATAAATCACTGTATATATATTGTTTTACACATATCTAAAGGAGCTTCAGCCATCACTGAGCTGAAGCTCCTACAAGGGAAGGGCAAATATTCTTTTTTAATGCTTTACTTTTTCTTGATGGGAATCCAGAGTTCACAGAACACATCAGGACGTGTGCCGTCAAAGTAAAGTTCGTAGTCTGTCTGCTCGGAAGCCTCGTAGCCCATCTGAGGCAAAAACTCCTTATAGAACTTAGTCCAGGTCTTAGCGATGCAGTCCCCATCCTCACCTACGCAGTCGAAAACCACATATGTGCCGGGGGTCACATCCCAGATGCGGAATCCTTTCTTCTCAAGATCCGCCTGATTAAACGCAGCAGTATCCTCATCGATGATGATGCCGATGCCATATTCGAAGGTATCCTTTCCTTCTACGGTGGGACTGCAAAGGCCGTAAAGATCGCGCTTTCCATCCTCTCTTAACATCCAGATGGGGGAAAGCATCTGCTTACTGTTGCACTCACCCCAGAAGTCTGCCACATCGTGGTTGGCCTCATCATTAATAATTCCGTTGTTAAACTCTCTTACAAGTGCTATAAATTTCTTTTCTTTTGTCTGAACTATACGATAATCCATACTTTTACCACCTTTCACTGTTAATGTAATTGTAAGCGGATTAAAAAGCGCCAGTTTGCAAGCTTCTTCTCTGGCCATTTTGGGCGCAACACCATGAAATCTTGTGAAAGCCTTAGTAAAACTTTCCGGTGTCTCGTAGCCATACTTCATAGCCAAATCAGTAATCTTGGCATCGGTCTCCACCAACTCTTTCCCCGCCAGAGACAAGCGGCGGTTACGGATATACGCGTTGGCCGTTAAGCCCGTCACGAAACTGAAAGCCCTGTGAAATTCGTAGCTTGAAGTGTGCACCTGCTTCGCTACGTCTTCATAGTTAATCTCCTCGAGTAGATGTTCTTCCATATACGTGATGGCTTTTTGTAATGCTTCAATCCATTCCATGCTTTTGTCCTCCTGCTTACATGTACATTATGTATGAGATCAGGGAAAGGTACATTTCCTCGTTTGCGAAAAATTGTCAGGTTGCTTCTATACCCTCAATACATATTTATACTCATAGAAAATTATAGTATATTCTTATAAGAAAGAAAAAACCTATTGACCTTACACTTAACTATAATGATAAAACGGTATCAGAAAGGAGGTATGTGATATGACAATTAAGGAATTCGCCAAGTTGTGCGGCTGCAATCCCCAGACTCTAAGATATTATGATCACATGAACCTGCTGAAACCGGTTAAGGTAGATGAGTGGACAGGATATCGGTATTACGAAGATGAGCAGGCATTAGTTTTTGTAAAAATCAAAAATCTCCAAACCGCCGGCTTTTCCATTGAAGAAATAAAAGGTCTCCTGGATGCAGACGATGACACAATCTACAAGGCTTTTTCCGAAAAGATAAAAGAACAGGAAGACAAACTAAAACAAATAAAAGAGATTCAATTGTCATATCAGACCGAAATGACAAAAATGCAAAATAAAATTAAAGAAGTTCGCGAAATGATAACTAAATCCATGAATGAGTACGACCCCTTTGAGGAATTTGGAATATCCAAAGAAGAATACGATGCGGTGGCTGACTCAGTTAACCAGGCAATGGAAGGCATGGATGAATGCGACATGAACTTCGAATTGGATTTTTCTGATTTTACAATGGGAGAAGATGTCAAAGAGGAGACTGAGTATCAGAATATCCTTGAAAATCCCGAATATGAGGTGATTTTCGAGAAGCACGGATGGAAATACGTTAAGGAATTCCTTGATGAATTCTCAGAGCTCGAGGGGGATAAGGAATATTTTCTTCAGTTTGATTGTGAGAAGAACAAGGCCCTTAGCATGGCCTTTGCCAACACTATCCTTGGAATCCTCAATTACAGAAACCGCGGCAAAATACATTCATTTGCCTGCAACACAACGGTTTCGAAGGATGGAGCGAACCATTTCTGGCTTTTAATCAAAAAATAGCCATATAAAAAATGACAGGGCATACCGATGCGGTATGCCCTTTGTTATTCCTTTCTCGGGGGCAATGTATTATAATTTGTTCTAGGGTATAAATAACTAACGAGGGGGATTTACCTTGAAAAATCGTATTAATCTAATTACTTTCTATACAATCATTGCCTTTTCAATTTTTCTGTGCGGATGCGGGAAAACGCAATTCACTAAAGAAACCCACAAGAGAGAAGATCTTTTTGCCAGGCAATTTGAGATGTTAACCTGCGAGAAGCCCTATGGCAAATTATGTGTTGAAACCGAAGATGAAAATGAAGCAGCCAAAGTCGAGGGTTTTGTCAACAAACGCCTTAAAGCTACCGGAATCAATCTTGATGATAATAAATATACTTTAATGTTTGTATCTGCGGTTCCGCCAAAGTCCATGGCCTTGTCAGATCAAAACATTTTAGTTTTTCCTATTGATGATGTCATTAACGGAGACGGAAATAATTCAGCACAAAGAATGATATATCTGATGGGAAACTGTGATTACTGGATTTCTTATGGCATGGCATACATGGACACAGAAATAGATAACGAGGCCTTAAGAGCATACTATTCTGATGACGAAAATTTACCCGCTTTAAATATGACCGGGATTCGTTTTTTTGACTATTACCAAGATGAGGATGAATGTGAAATAGCCAAGCAGACTGCTACAGCTGTTGTTAAATATGCATCAGAGAAAGGCTATAAAACGATTGATAGTATAGCTTCCAATAAATCGGAATTGATAAACGGATGGCTCAGCTCAATAGGAGTGACTGATACATTCGACGGTGAATATTTCGATAAAGCCATATATTTCAAAAACCCCGATGACGATGATTTGGAGTGCTTTCGAATCGATAATGTAAGCATTCTTCTACGTAAAGGTGACGTATGCGATATAGATAACATCGATGATCTTGAGGAGTATTTGTTTTATGTGCCTGATGATTTATCAGCAATTCGAAACTGTATTATTGATAACGGCATTCTGGATCCTGAAGAAGTAAATCGTCCCATTACTTGCCATAAGAATGAAATGAAAGGTGCGACTTACAGTTATGCAATGCTGGATGACAAGATATATTTGGAGTATTGGAAATCTCTTCCTCACGAATGTGTTCATGTATATTTAGGCAAGTTCACAACTGCTCGAAACAATTTTTTTAATGAGGGAGTTGCTGAATACCTTGGGTCTATGAAATATAATCATGCCGAACGCTATAACACTTATAAGCTTTTTCAAAACGGCCTTTACAAGGACTGCGCTGGGCTTAGAGAAATTAACCCGGATGAAATAAAGTCTGTGGATGACGTAAATTTGTCAGAAATATACAGATTGAAAATAAAAGAGAAGGAAGAAGATGAAAATGCCTGTTACCCGCTTGTCGACAATTCGGGTTGGACTTATGAAGAAAGCGGAAGCTTGGTAGAATACATCGTAGAAAACTATTCGTTTAAAGATTTTATCAAAGCCTTTGCGTGCGAAGGACGTACCGAAGAAGAAAATGATGAGATAATTCAGAAGTACATAGATGAGTGGCGTGAGGATCTATTAAAAAACTAAAGGAGAGGAAAATGGATATCGTTTATAAAAGACTTACGGAGAATGAATTAAGCAGAATCATAAAAATGAGAATAAATCAGCTGACAGAGGAATACACGTCGGAAGGCAAAACCGTGCCGGAGAATGTGAATCTTGAGGAAGCTCTGTTAGATTTTTATAAAAGAAATATGGCTGCCGGTACTTATGTTTCCTGGCTTGCATTTGATGGGGATAAGATAGTGGGAACAAGCGGGATGTCTTTTGCGGAAAAACCTCCCTATTTCACGTGCCCAACAGGAAGACTGGGAATTCTTTCAAGCATGTATACCGATCCGAATTATAGGAGGATGGGAATTGCCACGCAGTTGCTGGACAGAGTGGTAAAAGAAGCAAGAGACTATGGTTGTGGAACCATCTATATCACGGCTTCAAATATGGGCGTAAAACTGTATGAGTCATATGGCTTTAAGCATAACGGTAATTTTATGCAGTATAACTTTTGATAAGAGGGTTTATCTATGTTCAGAGAAATGAGACGTTTTAAACAACAGATTCCAAATGAGGAATGTATAGAAATATTGAAAAATGAACCGAGAGGTGTGTTGTCCGTGCTTGGAGATGACGGATATCCCTATGGTGTTCCTCTGGATCATTGGTATTCCGAAAGCGACGGAAAACTTTATTTTCACTGTGCAAAGGAAGGCCATAAGCTTGACGCCATTTCAAAGTGCAGTAAGGTCAGTTACTGTGTGATGGATGAAGGCTACCGCAAAGAAGGCGAGTGGGCACTTAATATCAGAAGTGTGATAGTGTTTGGTCAAATTCGCGAGGTTACGGATGAAAATAAGAAAAGAGAAATCTGTACCTGCATCTGTCGGAAATTTACGGATGATGAAGAGTATCTTGAGAAGGAAATGAGAAACGCCTTTCCCCGGGTATGTTGTCTGGAACTGGACATAGAGCATATGACCGGGAAACTTGTGAATGAGGCATAAAAGGGGAGAGAAATGTCAAAGCAAAATATTTATGACAACGAAGTATTTTTTGAGAGTTTCAAGGACAACAGAAGTAAAGATGTCAATTTCAATGACTGCATAGAAACACCAATCATACTGTCAATGCTTCCTGATCTTCATGGCAAGAAGATTCTGGATATTGGCTGCGGTATGGGACAGCACGCGAAGCAGTATTCCGATATGGGCGCGGAGTCTGTCCTTGGAATAGATATCTCCGAGAATATGTTAGACTATGCAAAAGAACATAACGGTGCCGACAATATTTCCTATAAACGGATGGCTATGGAAGATATCGAAACAATAGATCAGAAGTTTGATTTGATAACAAGCTCTCTTGTTTTTGATTATATAGAAGACTTCGAAGGCTTAATGGTAAAAATCCATACTCTCCTAAAGGAAGATGGCAAATTCGTTTTCAGCATGTCACATCCCATCGCCACGTCGTGGGATGGTGTATACGACAGATATACCCGCACGGAAACAGGTGAGCGCCTGTACGCTAATCTTAGGAACTACAACAAAGAAGGCCTCAGAAAAGTTAAATGGGCTGTAGACGGATATGAATGTTACCATAGAACAGTAGCAACAATAATCAATGCATTGATAAAGGCGGGATTCACTCTTGAAGAATGCCGGGAATCCAATATATCGGACGACATGAGGGAAAAGTATCCTGATGTATTTGGCGGAACAATCCACCGCCCGGACTTTATTTTCTTTAGATGCTGTAAAACTTCCGGCAGGTGATTAGGCAAATTGGTGATAGAAAATATGACAGTAATATATAAGCATCGGGAAATGAGGAAGAACTTAATCCCGATGCCTAAATCAGCTTAAAAACAAGTTTTCAGGCATCGGGAAAGAGAAAAATAGTAATCCCGATGCTAAGAAACCTCAAAAACTCTGATTTTCGGCATCGAGAAAAGAAAAAAGAGAAATCCCGATGCCCGGCACAGACTTAAATGAGATATAGCTGAAAAGATAACCAGATATTCAATAAAAAAGAGCTTCGGTTCGGCAGGACCGGAGCTCCTTTTTTGATTTTCGGGCATCCGAGAGACGCCCTCTAAAGTTTATACTTTTTTAAGAATTTGGTTATTTCTTTTTTATTGACATTAGAAACCCACGGTGCTATCTTATGGTATGTAGGAATTAGCACTCGACCGAGATGAGTGCTAACAAGTCAGAAGGAAGGGGTTAGAGATGGAGCTTGACGAGCGTAAGAAAATCATTCTAATAGCTGTAATAAAGAACTATCTTGAGACCGGGGAACCGGTTGGCAGCAGAACCATCTCTAAGTACACGGACTTGAATCTGAGCTCCGCTACCATAAGAAATGAGATGGCGGATCTTGAGGAACTGGGATACATCATTCAGCCCCACACCTCAGCAGGCCGAATTCCTTCCGACAAGGGATACCGCTTCTATGTTGACCAGTTAATGAACGACAAGGTCAAGGAAGTGGAGGAAATGAAGGAAGTTCTCCTTGAGAAAGAGGAGAAGATGGAGAACCTCTTAAAGCAGGTTGCCAAGAAGCTGGCAGTAAATACCAATTACGCCACAATGATTTCCGCTCCCAGCATCCACGGTAACAAACTTAAATTCATCCAGCTCTCAAGAGTTGATACCAATCACCTTCTTGCCGTTGTGGTTATAGAAGGAAACGTAATCAAGAACAAGGTAATTCGACTGGATGATGAGTTAAGCGATGAAACCATTTTGAAGTTAAACCTTCTGCTTAACACCAACCTTAATGGACTGAATATAGAAGAGATTAATCTTGGAATCATTTCAGTGCTTAAGAATCAGGCCGGTGAGCATTCGGAAATTGTGGATGAAGTAATAGATGCCGTTGCAGATGCAATTAAGGCAGACGAGGATTTGGAGATTTACACCTCCGGAGCCACCAACATATTTAAGTATCCTGAGCTTTCCGATTCGGAGAGAGCAAGCGAGCTCATAAGCACCTTTGAGAATAAGGAAGACTTAAGCGAGCTTCTTACAGCAGACGATGAAGCCGAGACAGGAATTCAGGTTTACATAGGCGAAGAAGTGAAGATGAAATCCATGCAGGACTGCAGCGTGGTTACCGCCACATATGAGCTGGAGGAAGGCATGAAGGGAACCATAGGAATTGTGGGACCCAAGCGAATGGATTATGAGAAAGTCGTTGGAATGCTAAAGAACTTAAAGCAGCAGATGAGCGATTTATATAAGAAAGACAGAAAGGATTAGCATGATGGAAGAAACAAAGAATCCTACTCCTGAAGAGGAAGTTACCGAAGAGGTAAGCACCGAAGAGGAAGTCGAGACCGCTGAAGCGGAAGCTGAAGAGGAAATGACTAAAGAGGATAGAAAAGAAGCAAAGAAGAAAGCCAAAGCTGACAAAAAAGGCGATGCTCTCAAAGAAAAGATAGCAGAGCTTGAAGATAAAACAATGAGACAGCTTGCCGAATTCGAGAACTTCAGAAACAGAACCGAGAAAGAGAAGCAGGCAATGTTTGAAACCGGAGCAAGAAGCGTTATTGAGAAACTTCTCCCTGTGGTGGACAACTTCGAAAGAGGCCTGGCAACGGTTCCTGAAGAGGAGAAAGATACCCCCTTCGTAGACGGCATGAACAAGATATACAAACAGCTTATGACTGAACTCGACAACATGGGAGTCAAACCCATCGAGGCAGTGGGCAAGGAATTCGATCCTAACCTTCACAACGCAGTAATGCAGGTTGAAAGCGAGGAATTCGAAAGCGGCATAGTAGCCCAGGAACTTCAAAAAGGTTATACCTACAGAGATACAGTGGTTCGCCACAGTATGGTAGCTGTAGTTCAATAAGTAAAATAAGACATTTACATACAGGAGGAGAAAACTATGAGCAAGATTATTGGTATTGACTTAGGTACAACAAACAGCTGCGTAGCAGTTATGGAAGGTGGTAAGCCCACCGTTATCGCAAATGCAGAAGGAGCAAGAACAACACCTTCAGTAGTTGCATTCACAAAGAACGGAGAGAGACTTGTTGGTGAGCCCGCAAAGCGTCAGGCAGTTACCAACGCAGACAAGACAATCTCTTCAATCAAGAGAGATATGGGTACTGACAGAGGCCGTCAGATTGATGACAAGAAGTACTCACCTCAGCAGATTTCAGCTATGATTCTTCAGAAACTGAAAGCTGATGCAGAGGCATACCTTGGAGAAAAGGTTACAGAGGCTGTAATCACAGTTCCCGCTTACTTCAACGATGCTCAGCGTCAGGCTACAAAGGATGCAGGTAAAATCGCAGGTCTCGACGTTAAGAGAATTATCAACGAGCCTACAGCAGCTGCACTTGCATATGGCCTTGATAACGAGAAAGAGCAGAAGATTATGGTTTACGACCTTGGTGGTGGTACATTCGATGTATCCATTATCGAGATTGGTGACGGCGTAATCGAAGTTCTTGCAACAAACGGTGATACACACCTTGGTGGTGATGATTTCGATAACAAGATTATTGACTGGATGCTTTCTGAGTTCAAGAAGCAGGAGGGCGTAGATCTTTCAAATGATAAGATGGCTCTTCAGAGACTTAAAGAAGCAGCAGAGAAGGCTAAGAAGGAACTTTCAAGTGCAACAACCACAAACATTAACCTTCCTTTCATCACTGCAACAGCAGAAGGTCCCAAGCACTTCGATATGAACCTCACAAGAGCTAAATTCGATGAGCTCACAAGCGACCTTGTAGAGAAGACAGCAATCCCTGTTCAGAACGCTATGAAGGATGCAGGTCTTACAAATGCTGATATCGGACAGGTACTTCTTGTTGGTGGTTCCACAAGAATCCCTGCAGTTCAGGATAAAGTTAAACAGCTCACAGGCAAGGAGCCTTCCAAGTCACTTAACCCCGATGAGTGCGTAGCACTTGGTGCTTCCATCCAGGGTGGTAAGCTTGCAGGCGATGCCGGTGCCGGTGAAATCTTACTTCTTGATGTAACACCTCTTTCACTCTCAATTGAGACAATGGGTGGTATTGCAACAAGACTTATTGAGAGAAACACAACAATTCCTACAAAGAAGAGCCAGATCTTCTCAACAGCAGCAGATAACCAGACAGCCGTTGATATCAACGTTGTACAGGGTGAGAGACAGTTCGCCAAGGACAACAAGTCCCTCGGACAGTTCAGACTTGATGGTATCCCTCCTGCAATGAGAGGTGTTCCTCAGATCGAGGTTACATTCGATATCGATGCAAACGGTATCGTTAACGTATCCGCTAAGGATCTTGGAACAGGTAAGGAGCAGCACATCACAATCACAGCAGGTTCATCCATGTCTGATGATGAAATCGATAAGGCTGTTAAGGAAGCTCAGGAGTATGAGGCTCAGGATAAGAAGCGTAAGGAAGCAATCGACACAAGAAACGATGCTGACTCCTTCGTATTCCAGACAGAGAAAGCTCTTAACGAAGTTGGCGACAAGATTTCTGCTGACGAGAAGAGTGGTGTTCAGGCTGACCTCGATGCAGTTAAGGCTATCCTTGAGAGAACCAAAGATCAGGAGATGTCAGATTCTGATATCGATGAGTTAAAGGCTGCCAAGGAGAAACTTACAAACTCTGCTCAGTCCTTATTCACAAAGATGTATGAGAACATGCAGCAGCAGGCAGGCGGCGCTCAGGCAGGTCCTGACATGAACATGGGCGGTGCTGCAGGCGCTGACGCAGGTGCTTCAAACGATAACAATGATGATGTTATCGACGGAGACTTCAGAGAAGTCTAAAGCTTTAGATTAAAATAAATCCGTAGGCTAAGGTCCTTTTTGGGGCCTTAGCTTCACGTTTAATGAGGAGTAACGTATGGCAGAACAGAAAAGGGACTATTATGAGGTCCTTGGCGTAGAAAAAAACGCAGACGATGCGGCCATTAAAAAAGCATATCGTGTTCTTGCTAAGAAATATCACCCGGACATGAACCCTGGTGATGCGGAGGCAGAGAAGAAGTTTAAGGAAGCCAGTGAAGCATATGCTGTGCTTTCCGACCCTGAGAAGAGAAGACAGTATGACCAGTTTGGACATGCTGCATTCGAAGGCGGAGCAGGCGGTGCTGGCGGATTTGACTTCTCCGGAATGGACTTCAGCGACATCTTCGGTGACATTTTCGGAGATTTCTTCGGAGGCGGAAGAAGCAGAGGAAGAGGTAACGGTCCCCAGAAGGGTGCCAACCTCCGTACCAGCATACGCATAAGCTTCGAGGAAGCGGTTTTTGGCTGTGAGAAAGAGATAGAGTTAAACGTTAAGGAAGAGTGTAAGACCTGTAAGGGTACCGGAGCCAAACCCGGAACCAGCGCCGTAACATGTTCCAAGTGCGGCGGTAAAGGTCAGGTTGTTTTCACCCAGCAGTCCTTCTTCGGTACAGTCAGAAACGTTCAGACATGTCCCGACTGTAACGGAACAGGTAAAGTCATTAAGGAGAAATGTGCAGACTGTCACGGAACCGGATATGTTCCCATGCGTAAGAAATATGCTGTGGACATCCCCGCAGGTATCGACAATGGTCAGTGCAAGCGTATGACAGGCCTTGGCGAGCCCGGCCTGAACGGCGGCCCCAGAGGCGATGTGCTTGTGGAGGTTATTGTTGCAAGACATCCCATTTTCCAGAGACAGGACTACGATATTTATTCAACCGTTCCCATGTCATTTGCAGTTGCTGCACTGGGCGGTGATATCATAATCGATACAGTTGACGGCAAGGTAGTTTACGAGGTTAAACCCGGCACAGCCACTGACACAAGAATCAGACTTAAGGGCAAGGGTGTTCCCACACTTCGTAACAAGGACATCCGAGGCGACCACTACGTAACCCTTGTGGTTCAGGTTCCCGACAAGCTTTCTCATGAGGCTAAGGAGCTCCTTAAGCAGTTCGATGAGCAAAGCGGCGATACCTTAAATGAGGCGGCAAGAGTTTCCGCCGCATCAAAGGACGAGTCCAAGGACGCAAAAGACAAGAAAAAGAAATTCTGGAAGTAATTCCATAGAAAAGAGGGCAGGTCAATTGACCTGCCTTAATTTTTTGCAAAAAAATAACCTGCCGATTCGACAGGTCACACTTCAGTATCCATGCTAGCACATCTTGAAAAACAAGTCTATACCTTTTTGCAAATCTTTGATAATATTTAGGAACAGTTCAAAAAGGAGAGCAAGATGAACCAACAAATGTTAACCGGAACTTTCTACGGAACAACCCGGGAAGACGAAGAGAAAAAACTGAATATTGCAAAGGAAATGGTGGAAGAAAGGCTTGGCAAAATCAGGCAGTCCGCCAGCGACCTCCAGGAGGAACTAAAGTCCTTGAGAGAGGTCTACGATGTGGAAGACAAGGAAGGTCTTGCACAGTGGTTTAATACCGACGCCAGATTCAATGAGGTAAGAAACGACCTAAAGAGAGCTGAGAGAGCCGGTAAGAAACCCTTTTTCGGGAGAATCGACATCGACGATCTGGAGCACGGCAAGAGGGAGAGCCTTTACATCGGTAAAAGCGTAATAGCCTCAAATCCTGCAGAGCCCTACGTAATCGACTGGCGAGCACCCATTTCTTCCGTGTATTATGACCACAGCCTCGGAAGATGTAACTACGAGGTTCCGAAAGAAGGAATCTACGATGTAGATCTTAAGAGGAAGAGAACCTATGAAATCGAAGACGGTGAAATCAAAGATTTCTACGATTCTGATGTGGTAGCCAATGATGAGCTTCTGACAAAATATCTCTCCAAAAGCAAACGAAATGTCTTAAGTGAAATCATAGCCACAATCCAACAGGAACAAAACGAGATTATAAGAAAGAATCCCCGCCATAATGTACTGGTTCAGGGAAGCGCCGGCTCCGGTAAGACCACCGTTGCCATGCACAGAATTTCTTATATTCTGTATAACTACGACACCGAGTTTAAACCCGACGGCTTCTACATCGTGGGAAGCAACAAGGTGCTTTTAAACTACATAACGGGAGTTTTGCCGGATCTTGATGTTTACGGCGTAAGGCAGATGACCATGGAAGAGCTTTTCGTAAGGCTTCTCTATGAAGACTGGGATAAGAACACCATGGAGATAAAGACCCTCAGTAAAGGTGACAAGGGTGCGGGAATCAAAGGAAGCGAAGCCTGGTTTAAATCTTTATTGAGATTTTGCAACGCTTTGGAAAAACGTATGATTCCCCGAGAGGACATTATCCTTGAGGAAAGCGGACGCCAAATCATGAGTAAGTCCGACATCGAAGCCGCCATAAAAAGCTGTGGCAGCAAGTCACTGGCTGATAAGGTAGAAAAGCTTGACGATATCCTCTTAAGTAAGCTGGAAACCGAGATGTATGGAAGGTACCACACCTACGGCCCTGAAGTACAAAAGAAACTCATAAGAAAATATAAGAAGTGGTTTACAAAGTTTTTTTATAAGGGAAGCGTGTTTGAACTTTATGAGGAGTTCATAGCTAATGAACGTATGGTTAATCCCCTTATAACCTATGAAACCAATCATCCGGACCTGTATGACCTGGCTTCTCTCGCATACATTTACAAGAGAATAAAAGAGACTGAAGTAATTCAGGAAGCAAGCCATGTGGTAATCGATGAGGCTCAGGACTTTGGAATTGCGGTGTATCACGCCCTTAAGTACTGTATGAGCAAATGCACTTTTACCATAATGGGTGATGTGTCCCAGAATATCAGATTCGAAAGCGGATTGGCGGACTGGGAAGGATTAAAGAAGCTGATGCTTCCAAACAAGTTCGACTACTTTGGACTCCTTAGGAAAAGCTACCGAAACACGGTGGAGATTTCCGAGTTTGCCACTGACATTTTAAGGCACGGAACCTTCCCAATTTATCCCGTGGAACCAATAATAAGACACGGAGACAGGGTGGAATGCGAGAAGTGTTCATCCGTGGATGAGCTTAATAAAAAAGTCCTTGAAAGAGCCAAAAAGATGAAGGCAGACGGAAACGAAACCATAGCTGTCATCTGTAAAGATATTGAAGAAGCGGATAGAGTTTACAAGGCCTTTTCAAAGAAGGAGGAGATTAAGCTTTTTACCGATGATGCGGAATTTGCCTCAGGAATCTACGTGATTCCCATAGAGTATTCAAAGGGTCTGGAGTTCGACGGGGTTATAATCTATGACGCATCAAAGGAAGCCTATCCAAAGGAAGACGGCTATGCCAAGCTTTTATACGTGGCAGCCACAAGAGCTCTTCACGATTTGGGAGTTTTCTATCTTAATGAATTGACGGGTCTCATTGCGGATCCTATTCCTGAGGACAGGAAGAATATAACCTTTGTGGAGGATGATTTCCACGTTAAGCCCGTGGTCTTCAAGAAAGAATTTAAGAGTCATGCCCAGATTGCAAAAGAGCAGGCCCTTGAAGGCGATAAGGAAAGAAAGCTGAGAGATGCCTATGGCCCTAAGAAGATTGGAGCGACAGCCATAAAAACTTCCGCCGCATCTCCGATTATTGGGGTAAAAAAGCCCATCTCCAAACCTGACATAAAGAAAGAGATATCTGAAAAGGTTGAGTCAGAATTTGGCACAATGCCGGAAAGCACCAGCCTTAAGCCCATCGGTCACGGAAAGATTGATACTTCTGTGAAATGGATAAACGCAGATAAGAGAAAGGTTGACATAACAACAACCTATGGAGTGCTCACCATAGCTCCCATTTCGGATGAGACCGTAAGAGTTATGTTTTCAAAACAGGCAGGGGATATTTATTCGCCTCTTCCGGAAGGAGTGCAGATAAAGCCCACCAAATGGAACTGTGTGGAAAACAGGGAGGAAGTAACCATTAGAATGGCGAAGCTTACTGTAAGAGTTAATAAGAAAACAGGAGCCCTAAGTTTCGACAACATAAACGGAGTGACTTTCCTTTCCGAGAAAACCGACACCACAAGACAGTGCCACACAGGTGCGGATATATGGTGGGAGTACTTTGACTGGTCCAAGAAGGAAAGCCTTAAGGCAGCAGGCCCCGGAGGTACCTGGGAAGACCTTGCGATGACAAGCAAATATGTTTCAGATTCAGCATCTGAAGCATCTGCTCTTATCATGTCAAGTAAGGGCTATCAAATCCTTGTACCTGCAGGTATAAAGGTGCTTTCCTGTACCATTCCTGCCTATGGACCATACTTAAGCTTCATTGAAACAAAATGCATTGATTACTGTGTGAGAACAGTCAGATAATGTGTTCTTGACATCGGGATTCTGTAAAGTTATCATAAATGTTAGGTGATTTTGCATATTTATGCAGGGAATTCTAAAAAAGGAGACACACTATCATGAAGAAAAACAAAGTTCTGATTGCATCAGCTATTTTTATCGTGATGCTGGTACTCATTGCAGTTCTCAATGCGTGCGGAGTCGGCTTCGTCGCATCAGGATGGGCACTCCTTCCGCCCCTTGTAGCCATTATTCTGGCTCTTGTTACCAAGGAAGCATATTCCTCTCTTTTCATAGGAATTGTTCTTGGTGCAGTTATGGCGGCAGGCTGTGATTTCAAGGCAACCCTGGACATGGTTACCGTTGATTCCATCAGCACGGCAGTTGCCGATAATGCCGGAATTCTTGTGTTCCTTGTAATCCTTGGAACCATCGTTGCATTGGTTAACAAGTCAGGCGCATCCAGAGCCTTCGGTAACTGGGCCCAGAAGAACATTAAGACCAAAGTCGGCGCCATGATGGCCACCTTCCTTTTGGGAGTTCTCATCTTTATAGATGACTATTTCAACTGCCTTACAGTAGGTTCTGTAATGGCACCTGTAACCGATTCAAAGAAGATAAGCCGTGTTAAATTGGCATACCTTATTGATGCTACGGCAGCGCCCGTTTGTATGATTGCTCCCGTTTCATCCTGGGCTGCAGCGGTTTCCGGCTGTGTAGAAAGTGAAACCTATTCGGGAATTGACCTTTTCATAAGAGCTATTCCCTATAACTTCTACTCAATCTTTACATTTATATTCATCATCGCGATTGTCCTTATGGGCTTTGATTACGGAAAGATGTCAGAATTTGAAATCAAGGCTCAGAAGACCGGCGATCTTTCCGTTCTCGATGTAGCACTGCTTGATGAGAAACAGGAGAGAAAGCTTGAAGAGGAAGGTCCCGAAAGCCCTGCAAGAGGCAAGCTTATCGACCTTATTATCCCCATTGTTATCTTAATCGTATGCAGCGTTTGGGGACTTCTTCACAACGGCTATCAGGCAATCGGTGAAGGAAGCGTTATCGATGCTTTCTCAGAGACAGATGCATATGTGGGACTTCCCTGGGGAAGTATCCTTGCACTTATTCTTGTTGTTATCTACCTTATTGCAAGAAAGATTGTTTCCTTCGAGGAAGCTATGGAATGTATCCCCAAGGGCTTCATTTCCATGGTACCCGCAATCCTTATTCTTACCCTTGCAACAGGACTTAAGAACATTACCGGCGCCCTTGAAGTTAAGACCTTCGTTCACGATGTAATGCTTAACGCTCAGGGACTCCAGTGGGCTCTTCCCGCAATCGTATTCATCGTTGCATGCCTTATCGCTTTTGCAACAGGTACAAGCTGGGGTACCTTCGGAATTCTTATTCCCATCGTATCCGTTGTATTCCCTGAGACAAGTTCACTTTTCTTCGTGGGAATCTCCGCTTGCCTTGCAGGTGCTGTTTGCGGTGACCACTGCTCACCCATTTCAGATACAACCATCATGTCATCGGCAGGTGCACACTGTAACCACATTGACCACGTTGAGACCCAGCTGCCTTACGCTATCTCAGTTGCAGCTATTTCCTTCGTGACATACGTGATTGCAGGACTTCTCGATAAAGTATCCCTCACCTGGGTTTCAATTCCTTTAGGTGCAGTTCTTACGGTTTGCTTCTTATTCTTTATGAAGAAGAGACAGAAGGCATAGCCCCGAAAACATAGGTGCAAAAGATATCCTCCCGTGCTATTATGTTTAGTAGCACAGGGAGGATTTTTGTTATGAAATGGACTAAAATTCGAATCAAAACCGTCACCGAGGCGGAGGATATAATCATAAGTGAGCTTTACGATATAGGAATCGAGGGAGCTCAGATTGAGGACAAGGTTCCTCTTACGGCCCTTGAGAAAGAGCAGATGTTTGTGGACATTCTGCCTGATATGCCGGATGATGACGGAGTTGCCTACTTAAGCTTCTACGTTGATGAGGACGCGGATAAGGAAGAGCTCTTAAAGAATGTAACAGAAGTCCTTGACGGAATAAGAGACTTCATGGATATAGGTGAAGGCAAGGTGGAAATCACCGAGACCGAGGACATCGACTGGGTAAATAACTGGAAGCAGTACTTCCATCAGTTCTATATTGATGATATACTGGTAACTCCCTCCTGGGAGGAGGTTAAGCCTGAGGATAAGGATCGAATGATTCTCCACATGGACCCCTCCACGGCCTTCGGAACAGGAATGCACGAGACTACCCAGCTTTGTATCAGACAGCTCAAAAAGCACATTACTCCCGAGACTGAGATGCTTGACGTTGGAACCGGTTCAGGAATCCTTGCCATCCTTTCTCTGATGTTTGGAGTAAAGCATGTATTCGGAACCGATTTGGATCCCTGCTGTGTGGAAGCTGTAAAAGAAAACATGGAGCGTAACGGCATTGCGCCTGAGAAGTTCCAGATGATAATCGGAAACATCATAACCGAAAAGGAAGTTCAGGATAAAGTCGGCTATGAGAAATATGACATTGTTGTGGCCAACATCCTTGCGGAAGTTCTGGTACCCCTTACGCCCATAGTGGTTAATCATTTGAAAAAAGGCGGTATCTACATTACTTCCGGAATTATAGATGACAAGGAAGAGACAGTTGTTAACGCAGTGAAGGCAGCAGGCCTTGAAGTTTTAGAGGTAACCCACCAGGGCGAGTGGGTAAGTGTAACCGCCAGAAAGTAAAATGTATCAGTTTTTTGTAGAACCCGGTCAAATAAATATAGAGACGAAAAAGGTTGTTATTACCGGCGATGACGTAAATCACATCGGACATGTTCTTCGCATGAAACAGGGAGAGGAAATTGCTGTCATCAATGGCATTGACTCCAAAGAGTATCGCTGCGCTATCAATACGATTTCTGACACGTCTGTCATTTGTGACCTTCTTTTCATAAAAGTGGACGGCCTGGAGCTTCCCTGTGAAGTAACCATATTCCAGGGCCTTCCCAAGGCGGACAAGATGGAGCTCATTATCCAGAAGAACGTGGAACTGGGCGTGTCGAGAATAGTTCCTGTGACGATGAAACGCTGCGTCATGAAACTTGAAGACAAGAAGATTGATTCAAGGGTTCAGAGGTGGAACGGTATTTCCGAGGCTGCCGCAAAGCAGAGCAAGCGTCGGATCATTCCTGAGGTCACAAGACCCATGAGTTTTAAGGAAGCCATAGCCTATTGTAAGGATATGAATGTGAAGCTGGTGCCCTATGAAATGTCTGAGGGTATGGGGCGCACCAGAAAACTTATAGAAGGAATTACTTCGGGAGATAAAGTTGCAGTCTTTATCGGACCTGAAGGAGGATTTGACGAGAGCGAAATAGAGCTTGCCAAGGAAGCAGGCTTTGAAATCATCACTCTCGGAAAGAGAATCCTTAGAACCGAAACCGCAGGTTTTACGGTTATGTCCTGGATTATGTACCAAATGGAGGCAGACAATTAATGGAAATATATTTGGATAACTCCGCCACTACAAGGGCTTTCCCTGAGGTGGCTGAGAAGGTTGCCAAGGTTATGACAGAAGATTACGGCAATCCCTCTTCAATGCACATGAAGGGTGTGGATGCGGAGAAATATATAAAGGAAGCCAAGTCAATTTTCGCAGGAATCCTCAAGGTAAATGAGAAGGAAATCTTCTTCACCTCAGGAGGAACGGAGTCTGATAACCTGGCAATAATCGGTTCGGCCTTTGCCAACATGAGAGCCGGTAAGCACATCATTACTTCAAGCATTGAGCACCCTGCAGTACTGGAGTCCATGAAGTATCTGGAATCCCAGGGCTTTGAGGTTACTTACCTTGGAACAAATAAAGAAGGTGTGGTTGAGCCTGATGAATTAAAGAAAGCATTAAGAGACGACACAATCCTTGTCTCCATAATGCACACAAACAATGAGATCGGTTCACTCCAGAGAATAAGTGACATAGGTGTCATAATTAAAGACCATAACCCTAACACTCTTTTCCATGTGGACGCAGTGCAGGGATTTGGGAAAGCTAAGATTTTACCAAAGAAGATGAATATCGATATGCTTTCCGTTTCATCCCACAAGATTCACGGCCCCAAGGGAGTGGGAGTTCTTTATATAGCTGACAAAACCAAAATCCACAATATCTCCTTTGGCGGCGGCCAGCAGGGTAATATGCGATCCGGCACAGAGAACGTTCCGGGAATCGCAGGAATGGCCCTTGCAGCAAAAATGATTTACGCCAAACTTGACGAAGAGTGCGAGAACCTGTATTCTCTTAAGGAACGTTTTATAGAAGAAGCCACCAAAATTCCCGATGTAACGCTGAACGGACCTAAGGGCAGAGAAGGAGCTCCACACATTGTGAGCCTTTCTTTTAGAGGAGTCAGAGCCGAGGTCTTGCTGCATGCTTTGGAGGATAAGGGGATATACGTTTCCTCGGGAAGCGCATGTGCCACGAACCATCCTGAGATTTCAAAGACCTTAAAGGCCATTGACCTTGATAAGGATCTTTTGGATTCCACCATAAGATTCAGTTTTTCCGTTTTTACCACAGGGGAAGAGATAGACGAGACAGTGAAGGCGCTTAACGACATCGTTCCGATGCTGAGAAAGTACGCCAGAAGATAGCAGTGAAAGGTTTAGAATGAATTACAGAACTTTTTTGATTAAATACGCAGAAATCGGACTTAAGGGCAAGAACAGATACATGTTTGAGGATGCTCTTGTTAAGCAGATTAAAAGAGCCCTGAAGCATTGCGAGGGAAGCTTTGATGTCAAGAGAACAGAGGGCAGAGTAACCATTGACGTTACAAGCGATGACTACGATTTTGATGAGACCATCGAAGCTTTGCAGACAGTTTTCGGTATCACCGGAATATGTCCTGTGGTAGTTGTGGACAAGGTGCCCTACGCCGAACTTTCAAAGGAAGTCGTTAAGTACTTTGACGAGGTTTATCCTGACAAGAACAAGACCTTCAAGGTCTTTGCAAGACGTGCCCACAAGGATTACGAGATGGATTCCATGGAGCTTAATAAGGAACTGGGACATGATATCCTTGAAGCCTTCCCTGAGCTTACCGTAGATGTTCATCACCCCGAGATTCAGATTACAGTTGAAGTAAGAAATGTAATATATATTTATTCCGAGATTCTTCCGGGACCCGGAGGCATGCCCCTGGGAACCAACGGAAAGGCAATGCTCCTTCTTTCCGGCGGAATAGATTCCCCTGTTGCGGGCTACATGATTGCCAAGAGAGGCGTTGTTATAGACGCGGTTTATTTCCATGCGCCGCCCTACACCTCAGAGAGAGCAAAGCAGAAGGTTGTGGACCTGGCAAGACTTATTTCCAAGTACACCGGCCCCATCAGACTTCATGTAATAAACTTTACGGACATTCAGCTTGCTATTTATGAGAAGTGCCCTCACGAGGAACTTACAATCATTATGCGTCGATACATGATGAAGATTGCTGAGGATCTGGCAAAGGCAAACGACTGCCAGGCCCTTGTTACCGGTGAGAGCCTTGGACAGGTTGCATCTCAGACCATCCATGCTTTGGGGGTTACCAACGAGGTTTGCACCCTTCCTGTTTTCCGTCCTTTAATCGGATTCGACAAGCAGGACATCATTGATATTTCTGAGAAGATAAACACATTCGAGACATCAATTCTTCCATTCGAAGACTGCTGTACGATTTTTGTGGCCAAGCACCCTGTTACCAAGCCCAACCTTGAAATTATTAAGAGGCACGAGGAAAGTTTAAGCGAGAATATCGATGAGCTTTACAGGAAGGCAATAGAATCAGACGAAGTAATCAGTATCTGGTAGAAAGCAAATAAAAAAGCAAGGTCCTCGGACCTTGCTTAAATATATCCTATTAAACAGTGTAGTTCTTTAAGATTGCCATCACATCATCAATGTTGTCTTCTGCATGGATGTTGAGATCAATGGGCTTAGAAAGGTCTAAGCTGAAGATTCCCATGATTGACTTTGCATCAATGACATATCTGCCGGAAACCAAATCAAAATCATAATCGAACTTGGTAATATCGTTAACGAAAGATTTTACCTTGTCAATAGAATTAAGTGAAATCTGAACAGTTTTCATTGGTAACTCCTCCTTATTGTCAAATAAAACTTCTGCCTTAATCTTATAGGTTTGATAGATAAAAGTCAATAATTAAAGAGTACAAAATAAAGGTCTATTTATATGAAAAATGTCGCATTACATAACCTTGGCTGCAAGGTTAACGCCTACGAAATGGATTTTATTCAACAAAATTTACTAAAAAAAGGGTATAACGTTGTACCTTTTGATGAATATGCGGATATTTACATCGTAAATACCTGCACTGTGACGAATATTGCGGACAGAAAAAGCCGACAGATGCTCCATCGCTGCAAGCAGTTAAACCCCAAAGCCGTTGTGGTGGCCCTTGGCTGTTACGTCCAGACCGACTCTAAGGGTGTAATAGGGGATCCGGATATTGACATTGCCATCGGAAACAACAATAAGTCCAAAGCTGTGGAGATAATCGAGGAATACCTTGCAGGCGAAACTGCTAAGAAGGTGGACTGCATTATAGATATTAATGATGTTAAAAACCCCTGCCCCTACGAATCCATGTCCATCGAGAAAACCATCGAGCACAGCAGAGCTTACATTAAGATTCAGGATGGCTGCAACCAGTTTTGCACCTACTGCATAATCCCCTACGCAAGAGGAAGGGTAAGAAGCAGAAGGCAGGAGGAAATACTTGAGGAGGTAAGAACTCTTTCCTCAAACGGCTATAAGGAAGTGGTCCTGACGGGTATTCACATCGGTTCATACGGAATGGATTTTAAGGACGGAAGCGACCTTATGTCCCTTCTTGAAGAAATTGATAAAGTTCCCGGAATCGAGAGAGTGCGCATCAGTTCTCTGGAACCCGGCACCATGACGAAAGAATTCATAGAAAGATTAAAGAATCTTAAGAAAATATGCCAGCATTTTCATCTTTCGTTGCAAAGTGGATGCGATTCTGTATTAAAACGTATGAATCGAAAGTATAAAACAGCTGATTTTACGGCCTCTGTGGAGAATTTAAGGAAGGCTTTTGACAGGCCTGCAATCACCACGGATGTTATAGCAGGATTCCCCGGAGAAACAGAGGCGGAATTCGAAGAGACAGCTGATTTTATCAGAAAAATCGGCTTCTATGAGATCCATCTCTTCCCTTACTCCAGAAGACATGGAACCGTGGCTGATAAGATGGAAGGCCAGCTAACCAGAAAAGAGAAAACCGACAGGGTTAAGAAGCTTTCCGAGATTGAGAGGGAAATGACAAGAGCTTATGAGGAGTCCTTCATAGGCGAAAAGGTGTCGGTGCTTTTTGAGGAGCCCAGAGAAATCAAGGGGCAAAGCTATATGATAGGTCACACCGACAGATACCTTACGGTGGCACTTAAGAGTGACGAAGACCTGAAAAATATCATAAAAGAAGTTAAACTTTCCGGCTTTCTGGCCGATGGTATTATGGCGGGTGAAGAGGCGTAACATTGCCAATTTTGCCCAAAAGGAGTAGAATTAGTAAAATAATAGAGTTTTTGTGCGCTTCTTTAGGGAGCAGAAAGGCTTGGGTTATATGCAGGAATTAGGACATACACAGTTTTTTAAAGTAGATGTTGAACCGGAGACAGGTGCTGCAATGATTTTGTCTACGGTATATGATGCGCTTTCCGAGAAAGGATATAATCCTGTAAATCAGATAGTGGGATATATTATGAGTGGTGATCCCACCTATATAACAAGCCACAACAATGCCAGAAGCCTTATTATGAAGGTGGAAAGAGACGAGATAGTCGAGGAGCTTTTGAACACATACATAAAGCATAAGGGCTGGAAGTAGAATGAGAATTATGGGACTGGACTTAGGGTCCAAGACTTGCGGTGTAGCCATAAGCGACGAGTTGCTTATTACAGCCCAGGGAATCGAGATTATCAGACGTAAAGATGAGAACAAGTTAAGGCAGACCCTGGCCAGACTTGAGGAGCTTATCGTCGAATATGATGTGAAGGAAATCGTTCTTGGACTTCCCAAGAACATGAACAATACCGAGGGCGTCAGAGCCGAAATCTCCAGAGAATTCAAGGAGAAGCTTGAAAGGAGAACGGCCCTGCCGGTACATATGTGGGACGAGAGACTCACCACCGTTATGGCGGATCGCTTCATGATGGAGGCAGGTATCCGCAGAGAAGACCGCAAGGACCATGTGGACAGAATTGCGGCATGCTTTATACTTCAAGGGTATTTGGATTACAGAAGTAACACAGGCAAGACAGAGTAGAGAGGTAATCTATGGAGAAGATTTCTTTCTGTTCCCCTGAGGAGGGAACAGTGGATTTATATGTTCTTGAACAGACAACTATAGGCGGTGTTAATTACATCCTTGTTACCGACACGGAAGAGGGAGACGGAGAGGCTTTCATTTTGAAAGAGAATCCTTCATCCGATGATTCGGAGAATGTATACGACATTGTCGAAGATGACGAGGAACTGCAAGCAGTAGGCCAGGTTTTCGGAAGCCTTTTGGAGGACGTGGATCTGGAATAGTGTTAAGTGCTTTCGTCTTTGATTTTTAATACGGAGGTAATTTTTTGAAAACAAATAGAAAGAACGCTACAGGAAAGCTAAAGATTATTCCTTTAGGTGGCCTGGAGCAAATAGGAATGAACATTACTGCCTTCGAGTATGAAGACAGTATAATTGTGGTGGATTGCGGTCTGAGTTTCCCTGCAGATGATATGCTTGGAATCGACCTTGTAATCCCCGATGTAACATATTTACAGGATAATATTGAAAAGGTTAAGGGTTTTGTTATTACCCACGGTCACGAGGACCACATAGGATCTCTTCCCTATGTTTTAAGACAGATTAACGTTCCCATCTATGCCACAAAGCTTACAATGGGAATCATTGAACACAAACTTACAGAGCATGGAATGCTGGAGAACACCAAGAGAAAGGTGGTTAAATTCGGTGATTCCATCAATCTTGGATATTTTAACGTAGAGTTTATCAGAACCAATCACAGTATCGTCGATGCGGCGGCTCTTGCTATCTACTCACCCGTCGGAATCGTAATCCACACCGGAGACTTTAAGGTTGACTACTCGCCTGTTTTCGGAGATACCATTGATTTGCAGCGTTTCGGAGAAATCGGAAAGAAGGGTGTCCTCGCCCTTATGTGTGACTCCACAAACGCTGAGCGCCCCGGCTTCACTCCTTCCGAGAGAACTGTGGGAGCAACTTTCGATACACTCTTTAATGAGCACAAGAATAAGAGAATTATCGTTGCAACCTTCGCATCCAATGTAGACCGAGTTAGACAGATAATAAACTCAGCCGACAAGTATGACCGTAAGGTTGTGGTGGAAGGCCGAAGCATGGTTAACATCATCAACACGGCCACAGAGCTGGGACGACTTAACGTTCCCGACAACACCCTTATAGATATTGATAACCTTAAGAACTATCCCGATGAGAAAACCGTAATCATCACCACCGGAAGCCAGGGCGAGAGTATGGCAGCCTTAAGCAGAATGGCTGAGAATACTCACCGTAAGATTTCCATTAAGCCCGGTGATGTGGTTATCTTTTCATCAAGCCCCATTCCCGGAAACGAGAAGGCGGTTACCAAGGTTATCAATGAACTTCTTATGAAGGGCGCAGACGTTATTTTCCAGGATACCCACGTATCAGGCCACGCCTGCCAGGAGGAGATTAAACTTATCTACACACTGGTACAGCCCAAGTATGCTATTCCCGTTCACGGAGAATATAAGCATCTTAAGGCTCAGGCCAAGTTGGCCGAAAACATCGGAATGGCCAAGGAGAACATTTTCATCCTTTCATCCGGTGATGTACTGGAACTTGGAAATGATTCCGCAAAGGTTACAGGCAAGGTTCCCGTGGGAAGTATCCTCGTTGACGGCCTTGGTGTCGGCGACGTAGGAAACGTTGTATTAAGAGACAGACAGCGTCTTGCCCAGGATGGTATTATAGTGGTAACCGTGGTTATGGACAGAGAAAACAATTATGTTGTGTCCGGCCCCGATGTTTTATCAAGAGGATTCGTTTATGAGAAGGAATCCGACGAGTTGATTGAAGAAGAAAGAAATGTCGTGGATGACGCTTTGACAGCCTGCCTTGATAAGGGAATGTCTGACAGAGGCAAGATTAAGAGCGTAATCCGTGATTCTTTATCGGACTATGTTTGGAAGAAAACCAAACGTCAACCTATGATCCTGCCTATTATAATGGAGGTCTAAATGGACAATATTCAGGTTTCTGAGAACATTCGGGAAGACCTGAAGGTTTTTACGGATGCTTTAAAGAACTCCAGAGAATATTTGGAGTACAGGGAAGCGGCCGAAGAGGTTGAGAACAATGAGGCGCTAAAGGAGAAACTGGCCGAGTATCGACTCATGAACTACAATCTTCAGCAGGAAATGGACCCCGGAGTGGTGGAACAGAAGACCGAAGAGCTGGAGAGAATGTACGAAGAGCTGGAGAAAGAACCTGCTGCGGCCAGGTTTCTTGATGCGGAGATGACGTTTTGCAGGATGATGCAGGATATCACCCTGGCAATCTATGCTTCGCTGGATATAGAATAACTGAAGGTGAGTTAATAAGATGAAGGTCAAGAATTTTATTATTACCATGCTCAGTCTCGTGGTAAAAATAGTAATTGTCATTGTTGCGGTAACCTATATAGCAAAGGGTGCGGTTAAGACATATAACTACGGTTACAGTGTCTTTGAGGACAAGCCCTTTGAGTCAGCCCCCGGCAGGGACATTCAGGTTACAATTCCCGAGGGCAGCGGCGCAAAGGAGATTGGCAAGATTTTGCATGACAAGGGTGTGATTGGAGACCCCACATTATTCTGGATTCAGAATCTCCTTTCCTCCTATAAAGATGAACTTAAAGCAGGAACCTATACCCTTAATTCTTCCATGAGTGCAGAAGAAATCATGAAAGAACTTGCAGGTGTCGAGGAGCCTACAGAGGAAGAGCTGGCTGAGGCAGCAGGAGAGGGTGCATGATAATTGACGAGCGCATGGCCTCCTTCCTTAACTCCTTTGACACAGGTCTTCCGGGGTACCTTGAAGACCTTGAAGCTAAAGCCATAAAGGATCAGGTCCCTATAGTCAGAACCGATACGATTGCATTGTTAAAGCTCATAATGACAGCCCACAAACCTATGAAGATTTTGGAGGTGGGTTGCGCAGTGGGCTTTTCTGCGTTACTGATGAAGGAATATTCTCCGAAGGGCTGTAAGATTACCACCATCGAAAAATTTGAGCCAAGAATCATTGAGGCTAAGAAGAATTTCGAGGCCTTCGACAAGGAAGGTGCCATAACCTTGCTTGAAGGGGATGCCACAGAAATCCTGGCAGGCTTAAATGATGAGTATGACCTGATTTTCATGGATGCAGCAAAGGGGCAGTATATCAACTTCCTGACCGATTGCATGAGACTTTTGAAAAATGGCGGTCTCCTCATTTCCGACAATGTTTTGCAGGACGGAGAAGTCCTTGAATCAAGATATTCAGTTACCAGAAGAAACAGAACAATCCACGCCAGAATGCGTGATTACCTTTATGAACTGACCCATAACGATTCCCTCACATCCACAATTTTGCCTGTGGGTGACGGGGTCACAATCAGTGTTAAGAGATAAGATGAGAAGACAGAAACCAGAATTACTTATTCCTGCGGGAAGCCTTGAAGTTTTAAAGACAGCGGTTATTTACGGCGCCGATGCGGTTTATATCGGAGGAGACGCCTTTTCTTTGCGTGCAAAAGCCAAGAATTTCTCCCGTGAAGAAATGGAGGAGGGTATCGCTTTTGCCCACGAAAGAGGGGTAAAGGTCTACGTAACCGCCAACATTTTTGCCCATAACTACGACCTTAATGCGGCAGAGAAGTATTTTGCCGAATTAAAAGAGATAAAGCCGGATGCCCTTATTATTTCGGACCCCGGTATGTTCAGCCTTGCAAGAAAAATCTGCCCCGAGATAGAGATTCATATTTCTACCCAGGCAAACAACACAAACTATCTCACCTACAACTTCTGGTGGGAGCAGGGAGCCAAAAGAGTTGTCACCGCCAGAGAACTTTCTCTTGCAGAGACAAAGCAGATAAGGGATAATATCCCCGAGGAGATGGAGATTGAAAGCTTCATTCACGGAGCAATGTGTATCTCCTATTCCGGCAGATGCCTCCTCAGTAACTACTTTACCGGAAGGGATTCCAACCGGGGCGCCTGCACACATCCCTGCAGATGGAAGTATTACATCTCAGAGGAAACAAGACCAAATGAATATCTTCCCGTTTACGAAAATGAGCGGGGTACCTATATTTTTAACTCCAAAGATCTTTGTATGATTGAGTACATACCGGAGATGATTGATGCGGGAATCGACTCCTTCAAGATTGAGGGACGAATGAAAACCGCTCTTTATGTTGCTACGGTGGCCAGAACTTACAGAAAAGCCATCGACGATTTCTTCGAGTCCGAGGAGTTATACAGAAAGAACATGGACTGGTACAGAGCAGAGATTGCCAAGTGTACCTACAGACAGTTCTCCACAGGATTCTACTTTGGAAAGCCCGATGAGAACAGTCAGATTTATGACAGCAACACATATGTCAGCGAATACATTTATTTGGGCTTTGTCGAGTATTTCGATGAAAAAGGTCTGGCAGTAATCTCCCAGAGGAACAAGTTCCTTCAGGGCGATAAGATAGAGATAATGAAACCGAATGGGGAGAATATTTCGGTAACTGTTGAGGAAATGTATAACGACGAAGGTGAGAAGGTTGAATCCTGTCCTCATCCTTTGGAGAAGATTCACCTTAAGTTATCGGTTAAACCTGAGGTTTTTGATATTTTACGTGTGGAGAACACGAATACCAAATAAAGAGGGCGAAAAATGTATAAAGTAGTGGACACAGATGAGTTGAACATCGAAGAAGTATTTGCATCAAATGTTTTTACCTTGGGAACCATGCATGAGAGACTGCCCCAGGATGTGTATGATGAGATCGTGCACATTATGGATAAGGGCGGCGAGCTTTCCAAGGAATCGGCAAACATCATAGCCAAGGCTATGAAGGATTGGGCGGTATCGAAGGGCGCTACCCACTTTACACACTGGTTCCAGCCCCTTAACGGAACCACAGCCGAGAAGCATGATGCTTTCGTAACTCATCCCGACAAAGAAGGAAAGATGCTCCTTGAGTTTTCAGGAAAGGAGCTTATTAAAGGTGAGCCCGATGCTTCATCCTTCCCTTCGGGCGGATTAAGGTCCACATTCGAGGCAAGAGGATATACCGCTTGGGATATTACTTCCCCTGCCTTCATTAAGGAAAGCGGAGCGGGCAAAACCCTCTGTATTCCCACTGCCTTCTGTTCATATAAGGGAGAGGCACTTGATAAAAAGACACCTCTTCTTCGTTCCATGGAAGCCATAAGCACCCAGGGACTTCGTATTGTAAGATTGTTCGGAAATGACAAGGCCACAAAGGTTACTCCCTACGTTGGAGCCGAGCAGGAATACTTCCTTGTGGACAGAGCTAAATATATGGAGAGAGAGGATCTGATTTTTACCGGACGTACTCTCTTTGGCGCACCTGCCCCTAAGGGACAGGAAATGGACGATCACTACTTCGGAACCATTCCCGAAAGCGTGGGAGCGTTCATGCATGACTTAAACCTTGAACTTTGGAAAATGGGCGTTACAGCCAAGACTCAGCACAATGAGGCGGCTCCCGCTCAGCACGAGCTTGCACCCATTTATGAAACCGCAAATATAGCTACAGATCATAACCAGCTTGTTATGGAGACAATGAAGAAGATGGGCTACTATCATGGGCTTGCCTGCCTCCTTCATGAGAAACCCTTCGCAGGGGTTAACGGTTCAGGTAAGCATGACAACTGGTCCCTTTGCACAGATAACGGCGTGAACCTTTTTGAGCCCGGGGATACTCCCAACGAGAACATTCAGTTCCTTCTTGTTATTGCATGTATCATGAAGGCTGTTGATACTCATGCTGCACTTTTAAGACAGAGTGCATCCGACGTGGGAAACGATCATCGTCTCGGTGCAGACGAGGCACCTCCGGCTATTATCTCCATTTTCCTTGGAGATCAGCTCTTTGACGTTGTAAGCCAGCTTGTTGAGACAGGTGAAGCTTCAACCTGCATGAGAGAGAAGAAGTTTAAGACAGGTGTTTCCACAATACCTGCTTTCAATTCAGATGTTACAGACAGAAACCGTACATCACCCTTTGCTTTCACAGGTAACAAGTTTGAATTCCGTTCAGTAGGAAGCTCAGATTCCATCGGTGACCCCAACACT
Source organism: Lachnospiraceae bacterium G11 (assembly GCA_900103495.1). Classification (GTDB taxonomy): domain Bacteria; phylum Bacillota; class Clostridia; order Lachnospirales; family Lachnospiraceae; genus G11. Next base: position 44,254 of record FMWZ01000011.1, read on the forward strand.
ATCCTTAACACCATTGTGGCTGAGGCTTTCTGTGAGGCTGCAGATGTCCTTGAGAAGGCTGAAGACTTCCAGCTTGCCGCTCACGATCTCATTAAGGAGTACATGACAAAGCACTACCGCATCCTCTTTAACGGTGACGGCTATGCCAAGGAGTGGGAAGAGGAAGCTGCAAGACGTGGACTTCCAAACATCAAATCAATGGTTGAGGCTGTTGATGCCCTTGTAAGCGATGACAGTGTTAAGCTGTTTGAGAAGTTTGGGATTTTCACAAAGACCGAGCTTGAATCCAGAGCTGAGATTCTCTACGAGAGATATGCAAAGTCCATTAATATCGAGGCTGTTACCATGATTGACATGGCTAACAAGCTTTACATGCCCGCTGTTATGGGATATGTAGGCGGACTTGCAGGCGACATTAACAATACCAAGGCAGCAGGCCTTGATACATCAGTAATGCAGGATTACATCACAAAGATTTCGGGAGAACTTAGAAATGCCAAGATTGCCCTTGATGAGCTGACCGAGCTTACAAACCAGGCTAAGGCCATGGCTCCCGGCAAAGAGCAGGCATTCTTCTATCATGACAAGGTCTTCCCTGCAATGGGAGAACTCAGAGCTCCCATCGACAAACTGGAGACCATGGTAGACAAGGCTGTATGGCCTGTTCCCACCTATGAAGAGCTGCTTTTTGAAATTTAAAAAATATCATTAAAAAAGTACTTGCATATTACCAATGACTCGTGTATAATACTCAAATGTAGTCATTGAAGGGCTATCGCCAAACGGTAAGGCAACGGACTCTGACTCCGTCATTTCAAGGTTCGAATCCTTGTAGCCCTGCTAATAAACCTCAGTCGTTGGTACTGAGGTTTTTTTTAACAAAAAATACGTATACGAGGGGTAAGTATATGGGCTATGAATTTACAAGCAGGATTCGCTACAGCGAAACCGACACAAACGGTAACTTGTCACTTGAAGCATTGATGAATTACCTTCAGGATGCTTCCACATTTCAGTCCGAAGAGCTTGGTGTGGGACTCAAGCCCTTATACGAATTGGGACTTGCCTGGGTGGTTGCATCCTGGCAGATAGAGATTGAGAGATTTCCCAGACTCATGGAGGAGGTTACCACCGGTACCTTCCCTCATAAGTTCCATTCATTCCTTGGTGAGAGAAATTTCTACATGAAGGATGCCGAGGGCAACATGATTGCCAAGGCCAATTCCCTTTGGACTCTGGTTAATCTTAAGGAAATGAAACCTACGCCTGCTCCCAAAGGTATGATGGATAAATATGTGATAGAGCCCAAGCTTCCAATGACTGCTCCCACAGGAAAGATCAGACTTCCCGAGGGTGAAGGAGTGGAGGTAATCGAGGCCGACAACCTCATCGTAAGAGCCTATCACCTTGATACCAACAATCACGTAAACAACGTTCAATACATTAGAATGGGAATGGGCTGTGTGCCGAGAGACCTGAATTACAAGGTGGTTCGTGTCGAGTACAGAAAGCCTGCCTTCCTTAACGCAACCATTGTTCCGGTGGTCAGAAAGCTCGGAAATGTTTATACCGTAAGCCTTCAGGACACAGAGGGCGATGTATATGTTAACCTTGAGTTCACAAGCTAAAAAGAGGCCTATATGGAATTAGGAAAGAAACAGAAATTAGTTTATAAAAGAAAAGAAGAGTTTGGTATATACCTCACCGAGAATGGAAATGATGAGGAGAGGGTGCTTTTACCTGCCAAACAGGTACCTGCAAATGCTAAGATTGGAGACGAGATAGAGGTATTCCTTTATAAGGACTCCAAGGACAGGCTTATTGCCACCACCAACACTCCGCTCCTTACTCTTCACGAGACTGCGGTCCTTACCGTCAAGGAAGTGGGCAAAATCGGCGCATTCCTCGACTGGGGCTTAGAGAAGGATCTTCTCCTTCCCTTTGCAGAGCAGACCGTCAGGGTTAAAGCCGGAGACAAGGTTCTCGTGGCGCTCTACACAGATAAGAGCGACAGACTTGCGGCAACCATGAAGGTATATAAGTATTTAAAGCAGGACAGCTCCTACAAGAAGGAAGACCATGTTGACGGCCTGGTTTACGAACTGAGCGATAACTTCGGCGCCTTCGTTGCAGTGGATAACAAGTATTCGGGTCTTGTTGCCAAGAAGGAACTTACCGTCAATCTTAAGGTGGGTGACAGGGTAAAAGCCAGAGTAATCTCCGTTAAGGAGGACGGCAAGCTTGACTTAAGCCTCAGAGAGAAGGCCCCCATCCAGATTTCCCTTGATGCCGATACCCTTGTTAAGATGATGAAGGCAAACGGCGGAAAGCTGGATTTCAGTGATAATGCAGCTCCTGAACTTATAAAGGAGGAAACCGGCATGAGCAAGAATCAGTTTAAGCGTGCAGTGGGTAATCTCCTTAAATCAGGAAAGATTGAAATTCTGGAGAATTCAATTAAATTAAAGTAAACCAAAAGTAGCATATTGGCTCCGGTTATATAGTTGTAAATGGAAATATGCTGAAATATAATGAGTACACAACACCGAAAGGAGGGTACTCATGAATATTACAGCTTTATCCGGAGCATTAACGAATATTCAGACCAAAAATGATGTAGGCACAGCCGTTTTGGCTAAAGCGATGGATTCTAACGAAACCCTCGGACAGGGCGTAGTAAAGATGATTGATTCCGCTGCAATGGAGAGATCCGTTAATCCTTCAGTTGGCAGCAACTTCGACGCAAGAGCCTAATTCCTTAATGTTTTCAATATGAAAGCGCACCATGTGGGGGTGCGCTTTTTTATTGCGCAAAATATAAGTTATGGTAACCATTCGGGACTTTTTCACAAAAAATGGGGGTTGAAATATAGATTTTTTTGTGTAAATATATTAAAATGTACTAAGTGGGGCGTAGAAATGCCTAGGAGGGGCAACACATGATTTCCAATCAAATACTTCAAAACACAGTTGACGGAATTAAGACAATCGCCAGAGTTGAGATTTGCGTTCTGGATGCAGACGGCAAGGAAGTAGCCGCCACATCGGATATGTCAAATAACATAACTCCTCCCGGAGATTTCATTAAGTCCTCTGCTGACTCCCAGGAGATTCAGGGGTATCAGTATTTTAAGGTGTATGATGAGCAGCAGCTTGAGTATATCGTTGTGGCTGCAGGCGCAGGTGAGGACACCTATACCATCGGCAAGATGATTGCCTTCCAGATTCAGGGACTTCTTGTGGCCTACAAGGAGCGTTTTGACAAGGATAACTTTATCAAGAACCTTCTTCTTGATAACCTTCTTTTGGTGGACATTTACAGCAGAGCCAAGAAGCTTCATATCCGCTCCGATGTTCCCCGTGTGGTTATGCTTGTGGAGACAGGCAATATTAAGGATAACAATGTGCTTGAGGTTGTGAGAGCAGCTTTCACCGGAAGCACCAGAGATTTTGTTACGGCAGTTGACGAGAATAATGTTATCGTTGTTAAGGATCTCTCAGATGCCGATGTTAACAAGGATATCAACAAGACAGCCAAGGAGATTGAGGGTGTGCTTGCCAAGGAAGGCATTGACGATGCCCGTGTATCCTATGGTAATATTGTTAATGAGCTTAAGGAAGTCAGCCGTTCCTACAAGGAAGCAAAGATGGCTTTGGATGTAGGAAAGATTTTCTTTGATGACAGACAGGTTATTGCTTACTCCGAGCTGGGAATCGGACGTATTATTTATCAGCTTCCTATTCCTCTTTGCAAGATGTTTATTAAGGAGATCTTCGGAACCAAGAGTCCCGATGATTTTGACGAGGAATCATTAACCACAATTTACAAGTTCTTTGAGAACAACCTTAATGTCTCCGAGACATCAAGACAGTTATACATTCACAGAAATACTCTTGTATACAGACTGGATAAGCTTCAGAAGACTACCGGTCTGGACCTTAGGGTGTTTGAAGATGCCATCACCTTCAAGATTGCCCTTATGGTCGTTAAATACATGAAATACATGGAAAAATACGAGTAAGACAGAGGTTTATCATGGCAAGACGTAAGAAACAATTACCCGAAACTACCGCCATTATCGAGCTAGATAACGTTACAAAGGTATATCAGACAGGCTCTCCCGCACTTAATGGTGTTTCTATCAGCATCGAAAGAGGAGAATTCGTTTTCATAGTAGGTGACAGTGGTTCCGGTAAATCAACCCTTATTAAACTCCTTTTGCGAGAGCTTACCGCCACCAGCGGAACAGTAAGAGTAATGGGTACCGACCTTGCCAGACTTCGTCACCGTAAGATCCCCAAATTCAGAAGAAATCTCGGAGTAGTATTCCAGGATTTCCGTCTTCTCAAAGATCGTAACGTTTATGAGAACGTTGCTTTCGCTCAGCGAATCGTTGAGACTCCTAACTATGAAATCAAGAAAAATGTACCCTCAATCCTGGCTACAGTAGGACTCGCGGGCAAATATAAGGCTAAACCCAAACAGCTCTCCGGTGGTGAACAGCAGAGGGTTGCTTTGGCGCGTGCTTTGGTTAACAACCCTACTATTTTGCTGGCGGATGAGCCTACAGGTAACCTTGACCCCAAGAACTCATGGGAAATCATGAAGCTTCTTGAGGAGATTAATGATATGGGTACAACAGTTGTTGTCGTAACCCACAACAGAGAGATAGTCAACGCCATGCAGAAGCGCGTTATAACCATGAAGAAAGGCGTTGTGGTAAGCGACGAAGAGATGGGTGTTTATATCGATGAAGAAGATTAATACGTTTTTTTACTGCATAGGGCAGGGCATAAAGAGTATATTCAGGAACAAGCTGTTTTCCCTTGCTTCCATAGCAACCATTGCAGCATGCCTCTTTCTTTTCGGTTTGTTCTACTCAATAGTAATGAACTTCCAGCATATTGTTAAGACCGCTGAGCAGGGCGTTTCCGTTACAGTGTTCTTCAATGAGGGAACCACCGAAGAGCGAATGAAGGAAATCGAGACAATCATTGCCGAAAGAGATGAGGTCAGAGAGACCAACTTCGTATCGGCGGATGAGGCCTGGGAGAGCTTCAGAGGCGACTACTTCGAAGGCTACAATGATGGATTTACCGAGAACCCCCTGGCGAATTCAGCCAACATAGAGATTTACCTTTCGGACGTATCCTTACAGAATGCTTTGGTTACATACCTTGAATCCATTCCCGATGTGAGAATGGTAAGACGTTCGGAGGTTACAGCTACAACACTTACAGGTGTTAACGTCCTTATCGGATACGTGTCCATCGGTATTATCGGAATTCTATTGGCGGTATCCATCTTCCTTATCAGCAATACAGTTACCATCGGTATTTCGGTTCGTAAGGAAGAAATCAGTATCATGAAATATGTGGGCGCTACAGACTTTTTCGTCAGATCGCCTTTCGTTATAGAGGGTATGCTCATCGGCCTTATCGGTGCGGGAATTCCTCTTGGTATTATTAAGTTCTTATATGAATACCTTATTGCGTACATTGCTGAAAGATTCGTGGCAATCTCCGGATTGCTTAATTTCCTGACCACACAGGAAATCTTCAAGGATCTGGTGCCCATTTCTTTAGGTATCGGTGTCGGCATCGGCTTCCTTGGAAGTATTACAACAGTAAGAAAGCACTTAAGAGTATAATTTTGAAACACAACCGATAATAGTCCCGTCCTATAGGCGCGAGTCTGTATGACGGGATGTATTACTTTTATCTAATCTTTTCTATGAAACGGATCATTTTATGAGGAAAAGAAGAATCATTTTTGGCTTGACCCTTGTGCTGGCCCTGTCGGTTTTTTTCTCATCAAACGCCACCTTCAAATCCAGGGCGGAGATTACATCTGACAGTATAAAAGAAAAGCAGCAGCAAATCAGCCAGGCACAGGATGAACAGAAAAAACTTCAAAAGGGATTGTCCGACGTTAAGAAGATGAAGCAGGAGCTGGAGAAATCCAAGAGTAACTTGGAGGATTACATTACCCAGCTTGACGGAGATCTTAACGTTGTTAATGAACGAATAAATGAACTTCAGGCAGTAATTGATGAAACTCAGGAGGCTTTGGATGAGGCCACCGAGGATCTGAACGAGGCTGTTCGTGTTGAGACAGAGCAGTACGAAGCCATGAAGGTTCGTATCCAGTTTATGTACGAGAAGGGCAACAACTTCCTTCTGGATGCAATACTTGGAGCAGAGAGTTTTTCGGATATTTTAAACCGTGCGGATTATTACGAGGAGCTGGCGGCTTACGACAGAAAGAAACTTGACGAATACGTTTTGAACCGTCAGATGGTTGAGGTTTGCAAGCAGGAAATCGAGGCTAAGAAAGCTACTCTTGATGAGGCCATGGCCCAGCAGGAACAGGAGCAGAACAACCTTGAAATTCTCATTGGTGAGAAGGAACAGCAGATTAATGCCGTATCCTACGACATCAGTAATAAAGAAGCGGCAATTAAAGACTACGAGGATGAGTTAAACGCAATGGCCACCGTAATCTCCCAGCTGGAACAGCAGGTTCTTGAGGAGAAACGTGCCATAGCGGCAGCCAACGGAGTTAACCTTTCATACGATGGAGGAGCCTTCTGCTGGCCCGCACCTTCATATACGAGAATATCCAGCCCATTCGGATACAGAACTCATCCCACCCTGGGAGTTCAGCTTTTCCATAACGGAGTTGACCTGGCTTCCCCCAGCGGATCCAAAATCCTATGTGCTTATGACGGAATAGTTGTAGCGGCAGATTATACATCTGTTATGGGAAATTATATTATGGTTGATCATGGAGACGGACTTTACACAGTCTACATGCATGCTTCAGCCCTGTATGTTTCCAAGGGAGATGTGGTTATAAAGGGCGAGAACATAGCTGCCGTGGGTTCAACCGGACGTTCCACCGGTCCTCACCTTCACTTCAGTGTCAGAAAGAACGGTGAGTATGTTGACCCTATGGCTTATATATCAAACTAAGCTGTAAAGCAGGTGATTGATTTGGAAGAGAAGAAGAAAAGCAAAATTGGAATAGGAATTCTTATCGGAGCCATTGTGGGACTTTTGCTTGGCGCATCGGCAACCTTAGCGTATGTGCTTTTTTCGGGACGGATGATTACAAGTGCCGACCCCACAAAGGTGGCAGGAATAAGTGAGAGTTCTGAAGGAAGCAGTGCCGTTGATGAGGGTGTCATCAGAAAGATGAAGCTCATCGAGGAAATCTTTGACAAGTATTACCTTGAAGAGGACCTGGATAAGAGCGAGCTTCCCGAAGACATCTATCATTCCATGGTTAATTCCATGGGAGACAAGTATTCCACATACTACTCTGCAGAGGAATACAAGAAGGCCACCGAGGACAGAGAAGGAACCTACTACGGAATCGGTGCTTATGTAACAATGAATACTGACATTGGCTATGCGGTTATCAGTGGCGTAATGGATGATTCTCCCGCCCTTGAAGCCGGCGTAAGAGCCGATGATATAATCTACGAAATAGACGGGGAGTCCGCATACGATCTGGACCTTGATGAAATCGTAAGAAGAATCAAGGGACCTGAAGGAACCACCGTCAACATTACCTTCATCAGGAACGAATCTGAGGAAGTTAATCTCGATGTGGAAAGAAGAGCCATCGAGAGCAAGACTGTCAAATACAAAATGCTTGAGGGAGATATAGGATATCTTCAGTTAACAGCATTTGAAACCATAAGTGAGCAGCAGTTTAAGGATGCCAAGGCAGACCTTGAAGCCCAGGGAATGAAGGGACTTATCCTTGACCTTAGAGGCAATCCCGGAGGAAATCTTTCAACCGTTGTTGAGATTGCAAACCAGCTCCTTCCCAAGGGCTTAATCATCAGAACCGAGGACAGGGACGGAAACGGAAGCTCCTATGACAGCGACGGCAAGCATGAGTTCATGCTTCCCCTTGTTGTACTTGTTAATGAGTATTCTGCCAGCGCTTCAGAGGTTCTGACAGGTGCTTTGCAGGACTATGAGAAGGCTACCGTTGTGGGCAAGACCACCTACGGCAAGGGCATCGTTCAGGATACCATCAGTCTTACCGACGGCTCCGCAGTCAAGCTCACCACCGAGGCTTACTACACTCCCAAGGGCCGCAGCCTCCACGGCGTCGGCATCAAGCCCGACGTGGACGTGGACCTGGACACCGACGCCTACTATGAATCCGAGGGCGCCATCGACACCCAGCTGGACAAGGCCATAGAAGTCATCAGCGAACAGATAAACTAGGTGCACGACGGGGGCTGTCCACATATGCACCACACGGAAACTTCTACGGAAGCCTCTACGGCGGATAATTCATGTTTTTTCTCTTGTTTATCCGCCTGATTTGTTGTTATGTAAACTGTCAGACATAATAAAGCAAGCTTTTCGAGGATTTATTACACCATTTAGTTTACATAACAGCCGAAAATCACTAAAATAAGCGGATAAATTCAAGAAAATCAATGATTTCTCCGCCGCACGCCACAAAACCGCCAGATTATGTAAACCAATAAGCATAATAAATGCTCAAATTTACGGATTTATTACACATGCCTCCACTTTTACCACCACGGAGAGCATTATTTGAGGGAAGATAGATGAAAGATTATGGTGACATTATGAATTCACAATAAGTGAGCCTACGGGCTTTGTGAATTCGACTGTCACCATTTTGTTTCTGGGGAGAGGGGAAAATGAAGAAGACATTAAGAGTTATTTCCAATATGGTATTGCCCTCGCTTCTATTCTTTGTTATATACAAAGTTTTGGGCGTTATTCCCGCCATGGTACTTTCGGGGGTTGTCTCCGTTGGAAGACTAGTAGTATCGCTCAAACAAGGTAACGTTAAGAATTCACAGGTTCTGGGTTTTCTCGGGCTAGTAGGTTCTGCTGTCACCATTATATTTACAGGGAATGAGAAGTATTATTATGCGCCTGCGTTGATTCAGAATGTAATTCTGCTGACTCTTTTTGTTATTATGTGCATGCGACACAAAAGTGTCCTCCATTACATGGCCAAGGATTTCGATGTTAAGGCTTTAAAAGAAGTCCCGGAAGAGCGTATGATGAATGTAAATCTTTTGTGGATTGCTTTCTTTGTTTTGAAAATTATTTCCAAAACATTGGCGATTTTTAAACTGGATTTCCAGACATCTTATTGGCTTATCTTTATTCTGGGTGATCCTATGACAATCATTGTTGTGATTCTCTCGATTTGGATGATTCGCAGATCATTTGCAAAGAACCCCATTACTGTTTCAGAAGATATAGCGGATAACATCCCTGAAGATGGAGAAGTTTAAATATGGAACAAGCCAAACTAAGCGAACTCAACTTCACATCAAGAAATGAAGCAATCGCTTTCCTCAAGAGATTGTGGACAGAGGAAGGAGATAACTGCCCCATATGTGGAAACAAGCTGGAGCTTCTTCACACGAAAGCAAAGAAGAGCAATTGTGATTGGCAGTGTAAAAACTGCGATAAGATATTTAAAACAATTCACCTTTTGGATGAGGTGAATGAGGAGTACAAATGATTAATTACACCAACACCATCTCAGTAGAAGACTACCTGGAATTGCGCGCGGCTGTTGACTGGGCACCCCTTGTGAAGGACCAGGCTCAGTCAGGCATCGACAACTCCGCCTTCGTAGTCGCCTGCTCAGAAGACAATAAAATAGTAGGTTGCGCCCGGATGATTTGGGACAGAGGCTACATAGCTTACCTTGCCGACGTAATGGTCAAGCCTGAGTATCAGGGACGGGGTATCGGAAGAAAGCTTGTCAACGAATGTATAAGCTTCATCGACAGTCAGCTTAAAGAAGGCTGGAGAGTTAAAATAGAAATGGTATCCGCGAAAGGCAAAGAAGGCTTCTACGAGAAACTTGGCTTTAAACTTCGTCCCAATGAAAACGAAGGCCATGGCATGAATCTTTGGAGACAATAATATGATAATAATTATTACAGGAGCATCCCACATCGGGAAAACAGTACTTGCACAGCGAATTCTTGGCAAAAACCAATACCCCTACTTTTCCATCGATCACTTGAAGATGGGACTCATTCGCAGCGGCAACACATCCCTTACACCTTGCGACGATGATGAACTGACAGATTATCTTTGGCCAATTGTAAGAGAGATGATTAAGACCGCAATCGAGAATAAACAGAATCTTGTTGTGGAAGGATGCTATATACCTTTCGATTGGAGAAAGAGCTTCACAGAAGAGTATCTTTCGGAAATTAAGTTTATCTGCCTCGCCATGACAGATAGGTATATAGACAATCACTTTGGTGATATAAAGAGCCACGCCTCAGACGTTGAATCAAGACTTGATGATTCATATTGTACAGCCGATTGGCTTAAAACCGATAATAGAATGATTATTGAAGGATTTACCAAGGACGGTGAAAAGATTGTGCTTATAGAAGATGATTATGAAAGTACAATCAACGAGGTACTGAAATCCATTTAAACGCATTAAGGATATTTATATGAGAAAGATAGTTATATCAATATTTGCTGCATTAATTCTTGCTTTCACTCTGTTAGGCTGCGGAGAAACCGAACCCTTAAACGTGAAAAAAGTGACCTGCGTCAGCTATGTTTTTGATCCAAGACGCATATATATGACAACTGTGTCAGATGACCTTACAATCAAGTCCTATGAGATATATCCGGAATCAGATAACAATCCCGATCTCCTTGCGGGGGAACTTCCGCCGGAAAACGAATACGATCTGAAGGAAGATGTAATCTCCCAGGAAGCCTGGGACGAGTTTGTAAAGCTATTAAGTGAGAAGAAGTTTATGGACTTACCGGAAGACATCGAACTTGACGGAGTATTTGATGGAGTAAGCAGATACATAAAAGTTGAAACAGATGAAGGATCCTACACGGTGGGAGGCTACTGTGCAGGAGACGGAAAAAGCAGAGCTCATAAGAGATTTAGCGATATTCTTAAAGGCATGGGGAGTTTAAGGGACTCGAAGAATGAATAATACAAAAAGATATATAAAATGGTTGGTCATATGTTTGGCGGTTTTCATAGTAAGTGTTTTTGCTCATGAATGCGGACATGGACTTGCAAATGCTATTTCAGGGATACCTTGCAGCACAGGTTTTAATCGCGTAGGTGATATTTATAAGTATCCTTCGGATGCAGGTTTTAGAGAGTTCTACAGTACTGCAGATTCTGTACTTTTAGACTTCGGTGTTCCATGTACAATTATATTGGCAATTATTGGAACGATCCTTTTTGCAAAATCCAATAATTCTAAATTACAGCACTTGGGTGCTGCACTTGCAATCGGTAATGGATTGCTAAGGGCCATTCCCTGCAGCATGGTTTTGTTTACTCCCCTCGTCACCGGAAATATCCATGTGGAGGACGAGTATCAGACGGGGGAGCTATTGGTTAAGTCAACAGGCAGTAATATATGGCTGTACGTACCTGCTTTTGTTTCCTGGGCAATTACAGTTGCATGTCTTGTTCTTACAGTAAGAATATCTGAGAAGAAGAAAATTGAGCACAGGAAGATTTTTACGTTAATATCCATTTTGGCTGTAATAGTGGGATTCGTTGTTACTTCGGTTTTGGATAATTATATTCGGATTAATTGGATGCCGTTTTAACGAGCTAGAGATTGGAGTACTGATGAATAAGAGAAGAATTTTGGCGCTGATGATTGTTTTGCTCATGGCTTCTGCAACCGGGTGTGGAAAGAGTGATATAAATAACGAGTCCGATGAGGAAAGCTCAGGTTCAGAAGCTTCAGTGGAAGTAGTGTCCGGTGTTTCCGCGGATTCGGCAGAAGAGGACAGCGCAAGCGTTTTGGATAGTTCAGAAGATTATTGGTCTAAGCTTTATAGTGAGGCAAAAGAATGCCCAAATGCTGCTAATTTTGTAGGAGAATGGTATGGAGGAGAGCACTCGTCTTATAGCGGGGAGATTACAATAACAGATCAGAGCGAGAAAGGATTTCACTTTTCGGGTTTCTTTTATTATTACCTTCACACAGGGGAGATGGAAGGAGACGCGCTTTTTGTAAAAGACAATGTTGCGGTCTACAAGTCTACCGAATCGGAAGATGAATATCTGAGCTTTGAAATGGACGGTGATACCATGCATGTCAAGCAGGAGGGATTACTCGGCTTGGGGATGAACGTGTGGGCCGGCAGGGATTATACACGAGAGAAGAAAGCATTTATAAATGATGACATATTGAATAAAGCTTATACAGAGTCGCAATTATCTGAGATCAAAAAGCTTATTGGAGACGAGTTGTATGAGAATCACTTCAAGTTTGGAACGGAAATCGGGGCGGTCGGTTATAAGGATACCGAGACTAAATCCGGTGAGAAATGCAGATTTGTAGATTGCCTTGTTCCGACCTATGGTACGGAGTATACTGCTGTGCTTATGGATGACGGAAAGATATATTTGAAGCTTAAGGTCTATGGCACTTGCGACAAGCTATATACAAACGATTCCGCATATACCGGAGAAGATGTACCTGAAACGGTTAGTGAGTGATGTTTCATATCTTTGACCTTTTCCCATTTGCATCATATTATTAATTTATAGATGTTTTAAAGGTGTAAAACCGGAAGGAGAAAACATATGGAAACATGGTTTTATGAAGTAGTAAGCATAGATGGAGATTACGCGAACCTCCGCAGAACAGATATAGAGTCAAATGATTTGAAACTTGTGGCAAGAGCTTTACTTCCGCCCGAGATTGTGGAAGGCAGCAGACTTAAATACGAAATGATGCAGTACACCATGGAGTAATGCAGATGAAAATGAGGAAAAGTATTTCAATTGCCGCATTGTTAGCAGTACTTATTCTTGCTGCGTGTTCAGAGTCAAAGGAGTCTCAAGTACCGAAGATTTATTCCCAGTTGATTTCAGAGCATTCTGAAGGACAAAGCTATGCATTTGTCGACCTTGGTCTAAGTGAGAAATGCCTTTTGATATCCCAGGAGGTATTTGAAGACAGTCCCGGAGTCAATGCAGCAGTAAGCGCAGAGGTTTATGGAGTGGATAAAACTGGCAAGGTTATTGATTTTGGGTATGTGCAAAGCGATGGCTCAGGTTATGTTCTTGCAGTAGAGTCCCCTTATCTTTACGTTAGCGGTGGACATCATATAGAAATGCTTCAGCCGAATGTTGAAACAGGAAAGCTTGATGTGTTTGAAGGAGCCAGAGTTGAATTCACTGAAACGACGGACATGTACTACTATACCAAAGATAGCGTTGAGACTGAGGTTGATGATATATCGGGATTTGATGAATTATTTAACAGACGTTCAGACAAAGGACAGATAATTAACTTTTATGATTTCGAAACAAATTGAGAATATAAAAAATGAAGAAATATTAAGTATTGCATTAAAGCAATCTGCGGAAGATATGGGATGTAAAGCCGAAGACTTCCTTGCAAATAACAACGTGGTCGTTCCCTTTAAACTTGGAGCGAGTGCAAAGAAATACTACAAGCTTCCAATTGGCTGCAATTTCATTTCTTATGGAAATAACGTTGTTGCGGCAACCACAGATGAAGTAACAGATATTGTAAAAGAATATATAGAGAAATTTGAATTTTACCATTGCTTTGAGACCCCCAATATGTGTTGGCTGAATGAGCGATTGGCTCCAATGGGTTATACAGTTTGTTTTATGGCAGAGTATTATCTTCCCGACATGAATAGACTTTCGGAGTTGCCATGCGAGTATGAACTTAGGGTATTGGAAAAAGGACAATATGAAGATTTGTATTTGCCGGAATGGGCAAACGCATTATGCAGTGACAGAAAGCAACTGGATGTTCTCGCCGTAGGCGCGTATGAAGGGGACAGGTTAATTGGATTGGCGGGATGCTCTGCTGACTCAGAAGAGATGTGGCAGATAGGTGTTGATGTTCTTTCGGAATACAGAAAGCAGGGAGTTGCTTCTGCCATTACTTCAAGGCTGGCTCTGGAAATATTAAAGAGGGGTAAGGTTCCCTTTTATTGTTCAGCATGGTCTAATATCCGTTCCGTCAGGAATGGAATAAGGAGTGGCCTTCTCCCGGCGTGGGTGGAAATGACGGTAAAACCCATTGAAGTAGTCCACGAAATGAATTTGTAATGTAGAAATGGGAGAAAACCATGAAAGATTTCGACGCGGTCGTTTTTGATATGGATGGAGTTATTTTTGACTCTGAACGTGCAGTAATGAATTGCTGGTTGAAACTGGCCGACATATATGGAATTAAGAATATAGAGAAGCCGTACCTCGCATGTACCGGAACCACCGTCCAGAAGACAAAGCAGATTATGTTGGAAGCATATGGAGAAGATTTTCCATATGATGAATATGCGAAAGAAGCCTCACGCATGTACCATGAGAAATATGACGGCGGCAGACTTCCAATGAAGAGCGGAGTAGTAGAGATTCTTGATTTTCTTAAAAGCAACGGAAAAAAGATCGCCCTGGCCTCATCAACCAGAAGGCAGACGGTTATTAACCAGCTGAGAGATGCTAAGATTCTGGACTACTTTGACGAGGTAATTACCGGCGACATGGTGTCAAAAAGCAAACCTGAACCGGATATTTTCCTTCTGGCGTGCGAGAAGATAGGGGTAGAACCGAACCGAGCATATGCTATAGAAGACTCATACAATGGAATAAGAGCTGCCTATAGGGGTGGACTTAAGCCCATAATGGTTCCGGATCTTTTACCGGCAGATCAGGAGATGAGAGAAAAGGCTGAGGAAGTTATTGATAATTTAGACAATGTTGTTTTGTATTTGAGAAACTAGAATAAAGATATTATAAAAACCGAATGGTCGGCATCATCTGCCGACCATCTTTTTTTGCGCTGGTATGCAGTTTTAAGTTTCATGTCGCGTGTTCCGGTGTTGAAACCGTTTACGACTCGCCGTTTCTTGGCTTTAAGCTTTTTAAGGTTTTTCTCTACCATAGCTTGTACCTTCCTTTCATAGTAATAATCGTCGTTTTAGGTGTACATGTCAAGGGCAAATATCCTGCTCGTAAATCCATCCGGACAGAGTTCGCTCATGTGGGCGGAGCAGATGGATTACAATTTCAGGTTGACGCAGTAGCATACTGCAAGTAATCTGTTTTTATGGACTGTAATAAAGGAGTAAAGCAATGCCAGAACTTAGTAAACGAGTAGAGACATTCACCGATTCTGTAATCAGGAGAATGACTCGAATAAGCAATAAATATGGAGCTATTAATTTGTCCCAGGGCTTCCCGGATTTCGATCCGCCAAAGGAAATTACGGATGCGCTTGAGAAGGCGGCCCACCAGGGACCTCACCAGTACTCTATAACCTTTGGAGCCAAGAACTTCAGGGATGCCTTGGCAGCAAAAGCTTCCAAAACATTTAAGAGAGAAGTGGACCCCGAGACCGAGCTTTGCGTCACCTGCGGAAGCACAGAAGCCATGATGACGGCTATGATGACTATCTGTAACCCGGGAGATAAAGTTATGGTGTTCTCTCCGTTCTATGAGAACTATGGAGCGGATGCGATTTTGTCGGGAGCAGATCCGATTTACATTCCTCTGGTTCCACCTGAATATAACTTCGATATTAAACTTATAGAAGAGGGCTTCAAAAAAGGAGCTAAAGCAATAATAATCTGTAACCCATCCAATCCCTGCGGAAAGGTGTTCACAAGAGATGAACTTACGGCAATTGGAAATCTGGCCATAACCTATGATGCCTTCGTAGTTACGGACGAGGTATACGAGCATATGGTTTATGCCCCCAATGCCCATACATCCATGGCATCACTCCCCGGAATGTTCGAGCATACCATCACCTGTAACTCTCTGTCCAAGACCTATTCCATTACGGGATGGAGACTGGGCTATATTTGCGGGCCTGCCAAGGTAATTGAGGCAGCAAGAAAGGTACATGACTTCCTGACTGTTGGGGCAGCAGCACCTCTTCAGGAGGCAGCGGTGGCGGGTCTTACCCTTCCGGAATCCTACTATGAAGACTTACTTAGAATCTATACCGAGAAGAGAGATTTCTTCCTGGAAGGTCTGGATAGAATAGGGCTTAAGCACAACATACCTCAGGGCACATATTTCGTAATGATTGATATTGCGGAGTTCCTGGAGCTTCCACAGTTTAAGGGATATTCAGACCTTGAATTTTGTGAGTGGATGATACAGAATATAGGAGTGGCTGCCGTTCCGGGCTCCAGTTTCTTCAGAGAGCCGGTGAACAACCTGATTCGTCTTCATTTTGCAAGACAGCAGTCCACACTTGAGGAGGCTTTAAAGCGCCTTTCGAAAATGGCAGACTTGCTGCCTTAAATCAGCACCATTCAGGAGAATTATTAATGGGAATAATTGAGTTATTGCTTCTTGCAATAGGTCTTTCCATGGATGCCTTTGCCGTATCAGTCTGCAAGGGTATTGAAACAAAGAAGGCAACCGTCAGGCAAATACTGCTTTGCGGCATATGGTTCGGGTGTTTTCAGGGATTGATGCCCTTTATAGGATATGTCCTTGGAAGCAGGCTGGAGTTCATAATCAACAAGGTAGCCCCCTGGCTGGCCTTTATACTGCTGCTTATCATAGGAGTAAATATGATAAGAGAAGCCTTCTCTTCAGAGGAGGAGGAAACCAGGGCGGGATTCGATGTGAAATCCATGTTTATACTGGCAGTAGCCACATCCATAGATGCCCTTGCGGTTGGTATAACATTCGTGGCGGTTCCCGTTACTTTGATTAATGCGTCACCCTTTGTTAACACCGTAATTGCCTGCCTGATTATTGCGGCAACTACTTTTATTATTTCTTCCCTGGGAGTCCGAATAGGAAATGTATTCGGAACAAGATATAAATCCGGTGCGGAAGCAGCCGGAGGCTTCGTCCTTGTTTTTATCGGATTGAAGATACTTTTGGAGCATCTGGGAGTCTTGGAGTTTATGGACAACGGAGACGTGCTCTTTGAACTTCTGATTCCCTTCATTGGAACTGTTCTTGGCTCGGCTCTTGTGTTCATTATGGACAAGGAATTAAAGGACGACTTCAAGAACATAATGACGGGAATGGCCGGGGGTATCATGATGGCATGCTCCATGTGGACCCTGCTTTATCCCTCTATTCTCAGGGGCAAAGTGCTAACAGCAGCCATTGGATTTATCATCGGTATAGGATTCCAGTATCTGCTTGATAAGGTTGTTCCCCACGCCCATGCATTTACCGGGGCAGAAGAGGGGCCGTCAAGCACTCTTAAGCACACATTCAGGGTAATGATGTCCGAAGTGATTCACCACGTTCCTGAGGGCATGGCCATCGGTGTTATGCTGGCCGGAGCACTTAACGGGGCAGATGAAGTTTCCATGACAGCCACCATTGCTCTTATTATCGGAATAGCAATTCAGAACATCCCTGAGGGCGCTCTTGTATCAGCACCTATCAGAGTAGAAGGTGAGGGTAAAAACAAAGCCTTTCTCATGGGTGTCATATCGGGAATTGTGGAACCCCTTCTTGGTATTGCCATGATAATCCTTGTAAGCGCCTTCCCCGGAATTCTTTTGTTTGTTATGGCTCTTACGGGAGGTGCAATAGCCTTCCTTGTTATAGAAGAACATATTCCCGCAATGCATACGGGAAGACATTCGGACAAGGGAACTCTTTCCTTCGCATTGTTCTTCTGCCTTATGATGATTCTTACATTCTTATCAAGATAGAAACATACAAAGAACCGCGGGTCAAACACCCGCGGTTCTTTAATTCCGGATTAGTAATCTGCAGGGAAAATCTCGATGGAATCAAGTCTTTCTCCGCCAAGATCCCATTCGACGTCTACCTCCAGATTTCCGTAGTCAAATACGAATCTCAATTGTCTTATGTCGTCCTTGCCGCCGTAATCATCCGCTACTTCCACTGTTTCGGAATCGGGTTTGGCAGGCAATCCGTACATATCCTTAAGGACTTTGTAAATTTTTGCCCTATCCTTTTCACCCTTATCCAGAGCTTCTGTATCTGTGTAACTCTTAAGTGTAGCCCAATGCTCTCTTCCGCGAATTGCCACAGCCTCAAAATGCAAATCATACATTCCCAGGCAAACCACATAGTCGGTGCTGTTTGGAGTAGCGCCACCTTCCTCCCAGTAAATGGTATACATGTCGTGGTCCTTGTATTCGGGATTGCCATTTGAGGGTTTAAAGGCTTCAACGCGGGGTATCCATTCGCTGCCAAGTTCCCATCCCAGGAATTTGGTGAGGTGAGGAGTTGCGACTTTGATGATATCCTCCTCAGTTGCGCTGTCTACATCAACGTAAGGACTGGGCACATCTTCATATTCTTCATCGGACCATTCATCCTCGGAATCCTCTGCCTGGATCTCATCTGCATTGTTTTCAATCAGGTAGTCCTTCTTGGCATTGTAATCGATAAACTGAAGCATCTGTTCCTCAGTCATTTCGGTTTCGGGAAGGTGAAGAAGATGATCTTCTTCGATGTAGCAAAGGCTTTTGCCGTCCCAATCGCTTAATTTTTCAAGCCTTTGAACCTCCCCTTCCGGGAAAAGTGCCGAATTATAGTACTTCTTCTCGAGGTCGGAGATTTTGATAATCTCAACGTTTGTAAGCTTTCTGCTCCAAGCCTCATCTATAGTAACTCCCTCATCATTTTTAATCTCTTCAAAGAGCTCCGTCTTCTCAGTTTCGGGCATTGACTCCACACGCTTAACCCAGTTATCATAGCCTGCCTTAACGCCAAAGCCCGTAAGCCCAACGGCGGCCATAACTATAAGGGCCGTTAAAGGTCCCGCATAGCGGAAGCGGAGATCCGCTGCTCTTTTACCACGTTTACAATCCTTGTATAATTCTCTCTTTATGTAATTGGGGATCTCAATATTATCAAAGAGATCCTTATCGATGTCATATCTGCTCACAGATGATACCTCCTTCATATGCTCTGCCAAGCTTTGCAAGTGTTTCTCTTGCTCTTTGCAGACGCTTTTTGACGGCAACCTCTGATATGTGAAGGATTTGGGCAGTCTCTTTGACTGAATAACCTTCTACATAATATAAGATCACCACACTTTTAAGTTTGTAATTCAGGTTCCATATCAGTCTGAGCTTATCTTTGTCTTCTACACTCATTCCTCTGGTGATTTCAAGGCTTTCTTCCACCTCTTCAAGAGGGATTCCGGCATGCTTCTTATGAAATCTGAGGAATTCCTTACATTTATTCTGTGATACTTTTATAAGCCAAGCTTTCTTGTGCTCTTCGGAAGCAAAATCAGGCTTCTTGGTCATGTAAGTAATGAATGTCTCCTGTAAAACATCCTTGGTATCCTGCTCGTTTTTCAGGATAACGAAGCATATTTTGTAGAGAATGTTGCTGTATTTTTCAATGACCAGTTCCAGATCTGCGTTCCTATCTGCTCGATTCATTTTATGTCCTCCCGGATTATTGAATACGATAGGTCTTCGCGAATACCTTTCCACTCTATAAATGTTTGATAAAAGCAAAAGGTGACATCCTGAAAAGTATATCATATAATTTTTTTAAAAAAATTTATAAAAAGTTTGTAACGAATTTCGGATTGCTCCGTCTAACCAATGAGATCAAAAAAAGGAAAGCTCGAAAAGACATGGACAATACCACAGCAGAAAAACTTTATGAAGCGTTCTATATGAAACTGTTTTCATATGTTATGACGCTAACGGACAATCAAAACGACGCCATGGAAATAGCCCAGGAAACATTTTTCAGGGCCATATCCACCAAGCAGACCTTCAGAGGTGAAAGCGAAAGCTTCACATGGCTGTGCGCCATAGCCAAGAACCTTTTCATCGATGAAAAAAGAAGGCATGCAAGGTTTGAGGACGTTCCTCTTGAAACTCAGCCCGACACCGGAAAGAGCATCGAGAAGAAGCTTATGGACGCCGACACTTCCATACAGATTCATCGAATCCTGCATGCCATGGAGGAACCCTACAAGGAAGTCTTCCAGCTTCGGGTCTTCGGCGAACTGTCATTTAAGGAAATTGGTTCGGTCTTTGGCAAAACGGAAACCTGGGCCCGGGTTACCTACCATCGAGCAAGAATTTTGATTAAAGAAAGGATGGAGAAATCATGAAATACGAATGTGATATGATAGAAGACCTTCTGCCTTTATATAAGGACGGTGCCTGCAGTGAGGCAAGCAAAAAGGCAGTTGAAGAGCATCTTAAAGAATGCCCAAAGTGTCAAAAGATGCTTGAAGAGTTAAGCGACACGGCAATCGATGAATTGATCGTCAAGGAAAAGGACAGCGTCATCGATTCCCAGTCAAGATTTTTCAAAAGAAAAAGTGCTACGGTGGGTGGCGTTTTTGCGGCAATTTTCGCCATTCCAATTCTGGTATGCCTCATTGTAAACCTTGCAACCGGCCACGCCCTTACCTGGTTCTTTATCGTACTTGCAGCAATGCTCATTCCCACATCATTAATTGTTGTACCTTTAATGGTCAGGGAAAACCGGATGTTCTACACCATGACATCCTTCACCGCCAGCCTCCTTTTACTTCTTGGTGTCATAAGCATATACACCAAAGCAAGCTGGTTCGCTATTGCGGCCTCTGCAGTATTGTTTGGCCTCACCTTATGCTTTGGCCCCTTCATTGCCTGCAGAAAGCCTGTGAATGCTCTTCTTAAGAACAGCAAAGGCCTTGCAGTTATGGCTGCCTGCACAGTTACATTTTTCCTCATGATCATGTGCATTGGTTTTACGGTAAAAACAGCAAGCTTCTTCCCTATTGCGCTTTGCATTTCAATTCCTCTTGTTATGCTTGCATGGGCAATCTTTGTTGTAATCAGATACATCGGTTCAAATAATCTTGTAAAAATCGGTGTCTGCACAGCATTAATCAGCGCATTTTCATATTGGGGTGTTGAACTTATCATGGGATTGCTTATAAGAGTAGCAAATGCAGCCCCCGCCATGTATTCCATGTGGACAATGGGCTATGCCATTGTGGGAGTTGTAATCGGCGCAGCACTTGCCATTATCGGATTGATTGCAGGAAGTAAAGGAGATAAGAACAATGAAAATAATTAAAGGATTAGTTTTGGCAGGAGCTGTTGCGGCAGCCATGCTCCTTACAGGATGCTCATTTGGATATACAACATTCGTTCACTATTTAAATGCCGACAAATATGTTGCCGGAAATCAGGAAATAACTGAAAAGATTGACACAATTGATATCGATTACATTTCCGGAGATATTACGTTTTTGGCAGAAGATACAGACACAGTAACCATCGAGGAAACGGCCCGAATCGATCTTGATGAGGACAGACAGGTGCACACCTGGGTTGAGGGCTCAACCCTTCACGTAAGGTATTGCGCATCAGACAAGAGACTTGACCTCAATAATCTGGATAAGAGACTGGAAATAACAATTCCTGAAGATGTAACATACTCCGAGGTAAACATTAATCTCACATCCGGAGATTTAACTGCAGGAAGCATTAAGGCAGATAAGTTTGACCTTGATTCAACCTCAGGAAACCATACCATAGGCTGCGAAGCCGACAGAATTACAATTAACTCCACCTCCGGAGATATTGACCTTACCCAGTTTGGTAAAAGCGAAGGAATCTCCATTGATGCCACCTCCGGGAGCTATGATCTGAAGCTTGAGGAAGTGAAGAGTCTGATTCTGCACACAACATCGGGAAATGTAAATGTTGAGGCAGAGTCGGTTGAATATTTTGACGCCGATTCATCAAGCGGCAGCAAAACCTTGGCTTTTGAAAAGGTTCCGGGTTCACTCGTAATCAATGCAACTTCAGGAGATGTTGATCTCTATCTTCCCGAAGATGCTGATGTTACCGCAAGCATTACAACTACAAGCGGTGATGTCAGAAGTAATATTTCATGCACCACAAGCGGTGATGTCTATACTTTGGGCAATGGCACCAACACCATGGACATCGATACCACCTCAGGAAATGTTACAATCAATGCCTTGGATTAAGAACTAGAACAAAAGTTCGAAAAAACTATATACATTCCGCAAATAATCTGCTATACTTTTTAGAGTATGGCAGATTTTTTGGTGGCACATACCCATAGGAAGATGGAAAATGGAATTCAGATTACACTCGGAATATAAGCCCACAGGTGACCAGCCTCAAGCCATTGAGGAACTGGTGAAGGGCTTCAAGGAAGGAAACCAATTTCAAACACTTTTAGGCGTTACCGGATCCGGTAAGACCTTTACCATGGCCAACGTTATAGCTGCGCTCAACAAGCCAACCCTTATCATCAGCCATAACAAGACTCTGGCCGGACAGCTATACGGGGAGATGAAGGAGTTTTTCCCTGAGAACGCTGTAGAGTATTTTGTTTCCTACTATGATTACTACCAGCCTGAGGCCTACGTTCCTCAGACTGATACATATATTGCCAAGGACTCTTCCATCAACGAGGAGATTGATAAGCTGAGGCTCTCGGCCACCGCATCTCTGACAGAGAGAAGAGATGTTATTGTTGTGGCCTCAGTATCCTGTATCTATGGCCTAGGAAGCCCGGAGGATTATGAGGAATTAATCATTTCTTTAAGACCCGGAATGATGAAGGACAGAGATGATGTCATCCGAGAGTTGATTGCAATTCAGTACACCAGGAATGATAATGATGTAGCCAGAAGTACCTTCAGAGTAAGGGGAGACGTTCTTGAAATTTATCCTGCCATTGGCGGAGACTACGCTATCAGAGTGGAATTCTTCGGAGATGAAATAGACAGAATCACAGAGGTGGACCCTCTTACGGGACAGGTTCACGCAGAACTTTCCCACGTGGCAATTTTCCCTGCCAGCCACTATGTTGTGGCAGCAGACAAGATGAATAAAGCCTGCGAAGCCATCGAAGAGGAACTTAAGGACAGGGTAAGATTCTTTAAGGGCGAGGACAAGCTCCTTGAGGCCCAGAGAATATCAGAGCGTACCAACTTTGACATAGAGATGCTTAGAGAAACCGGCTTCTGCTCCGGTATTGAGAACTATTCCAGACACCTGGTAGGTTCAGCCCCCGGTGCTCCGCCACATACTCTTATGGACTACTTTAAGGATGATTACCTTATTATCGTTGATGAGTCCCATATCACCATTCCCCAGATAGGCGGAATGTTTGCGGGAGACAGATCAAGAAAGAACACCCTGGTGGACTATGGCTTCAGACTGCCTTCAGCCCTTGATAACAGACCTTTAAGCTTTGAAGAGTTTGAGTCAAGGATTGACCAGATGTTATTTGTTTCAGCCACTCCCAACACCTACGAGGAGCAGCATGAGCTTCTTAGGACCGAGCAGATTATAAGACCTACGGGTCTTCTTGATCCCGAGATTGATGTTCGTCCCATTGAAGGTCAGATTGATGACCTTATCGGTGAGATCAGAAAGACCACCAAGGCCGGCAATAAGGTTCTTATTACAACCTTAACCAAGCACATGGCCGAGGACTTAACGGATTACCTTCATGAGGTTGGTATCAGGGTTAAGTATCTCCACTCCGATATTGACACCTTAGAGCGTGCTCAGATAATCAGAGACATGCGTCTGGATGTCTTTGATGTACTTGTGGGAATCAACCTCTTAAGAGAGGGACTTGATATACCTGAAATTGCTCTTGTGGCAATACTTGATGCCGATAAGGAGGGCTTCCTTCGTTCGGCAACTTCATTGATTCAGACCATAGGACGTGCGGCCAGAAACAGTGAAGGTCACGTTGTAATGTATGCGGACAACATGACAGATTCCATGAAGATAGCCATCGACGAGACCAACAGGCGTCGTGAGATTCAGATGAAATACAATGAGGAGAACGGCATAACTCCAACCACCATCAAGAAGGCGGTCAGAGACCTCATAAGTATTTCCAAGGAGATTGCCAAGGAGGAGGTGCGCTTCGAGAAGGATCCCGAATCCATGTCGGAGGCGCAGCTTAAGAAGCTTGTTGATGAGGTTGAGAAGAAGATGAAGAGAGCGGCGGCAGACCTTAACTTTGAGGCTGCGGCAGAACTTCGTGACAAGATGATGGAACTCAAGAAGATACAGCTTGACAGAAATTACAAATAGAAAGTGCAGAATAATGGAACAGCCTATTAAGATGCAGCCCCGCCGGAATATCATTTCCATAACCGGCGCTGCAGAACACAATTTAAAGAATATTAACCTGGAAATTCCAAGAGATGAGCTGGTGGTTTTTACCGGATTATCAGGTTCCGGTAAGAGCTCCCTAGCCTTCGACACAATCTATGCGGAGGGCCAGAGACGTTACATGGAGTCGCTCTCATCCTACGCAAGACAGTTCCTGGGACAGATGGAGAAGCCTGATGTTGAGAGAATCGAGGGACTTTCTCCCGCCATCTCCATAGACCAGAAATCCACCAACAAGAACCCCAGATCCACTGTGGGAACCGTAACGGAGATTTATGACTACTTCCGACTTCTCTACGCCAGAATCGGTATTCCTCACTGCCCCAACTGCGGCAAGGAGATTAAGAGACAGACCGTTGACCAGATGGTTGACCAGATTATGACTCTTCCCGAGGGCAGCAAGATTCAGCTTCTTGCTCCCGTAGTACAGGGCAAGAAGGGTGAGCATGCCAAGGTTTTCGAGAGAGCCTCCAAGGCCGGATACGTAAGAGTAATCGTAGACGGAAACATGTATGAACTTTCCGAAGAGATCAAGTTAGATAAGAACATTAAGCACACCATTTCCATAATCGTCGACAGACTGGTGGTTAAGCCCGGCATTGAGAAGAGAATGACGGATTCCATAGAGACAATCCTTTCCATAGCGGAAGGACTTCTTGACGTGGAAGTAATAGGCGGCGAGACTTTGAGGTTCTCCGAGAACTTCGCCTGCCCCGACTGCGGAATAAGCATCAGCGAAATCGAGCCCAGAAGTTTCTCCTTCAACAATCCCTTCGGAGCCTGCCCTGTCTGCGCAGGTCTGGGATACAAGATGGAGTTTGACCCTGAGCTTATGATTCCCGATGAGAGCCTTTCCATAAATGAAGGCGCTATTCAGGTAATGGGCTGGCAGTCATCCAAGCAGAAGGGAAGCTTTACCAATGCCCTTCTTGTAGCTTTGGCAAAAGAATGGGGGTTCTCCCTTGACGCCCCCTACAAGGATTTGCCCCAGAAGGTTAAGGATATAATCGTCTACGGTACCCATAAGGAAGTTGACGTTTACTATGAAGGTCAGAGGGGAAAGGGTGTATACCCCATTGCCTTTGAGGGCCTTATTAAGAATACGGAGAGACGATACAGAGAGACTGCCTCCGACACGATGAAGGCAGAGTACGAGGAATTCATGCAGATTACTCCCTGTACCGAATGTAAGGGCATGAGACTTAAGAAAGAGTCTCTTGCTGTTACCGTATGCAAGAAGAACATATACGAAATCACATCCCTTTCAATAGAGGCACTTTCCGAGTTCTTAAACAACATGAAACTCACAAAGACCCAGGAGGCCATCGGACACCTTCTTCTCAAGGAGATTAAGGCGAGAGTTGGATTCCTTATAAATGTGGGTCTTGATTATCTGACTCTGTCAAGAGCAACCGCATCTTTGTCAGGCGGCGAGGCTCAGAGAATCAGACTTGCCACCCAGATTGGTTCAGGTCTTGTGGGGGTTTGCTATATTCTGGATGAGCCCAGTATCGGACTTCACCAGAGAGATAACGGAAAACTTCTCCAGGCCCTTAAGAGACTGAGAGACCTGGGCAACACGCTTATTGTGGTTGAGCATGATGAGGAAACCATGCGTGAAGCGGACTGCATTGTGGATATCGGTCCCGGAGCGGGAAGTGAAGGTGGAGAAGTTGTTGCCATCGGAACTGTGGATGATATCATTAACACTCCCGAATCCATAACCGGTCAGTATCTGTCAGGCAAGCTTTCAATACCTGTTCCGAAGATCAGAAGAAAGCCTACGGGAAAGATAACAATCAAAGGTGCCGAACAGAATAACCTTAAGAATATAAACGTGGATATTCCCCTTGGAGTATTTACCTGCGTTACCGGAGTTTCAGGTTCAGGAAAGAGTTCTCTCATTAACGAGATTCTTCAGAAGAGCCTGTCAAAGACTTTAAACAGAGCAAGGACCATACCCGGTAAACATAAAGAAATCACCGGTGTGGATCAGCTTGATAAGATAATCAACATCGACCAGTCTCCCATCGGACGTACGCCCCGTTCCAACCCTGCCACCTACACAGGTGTCTTTGATATGATAAGAGACCTGTTTGCATCCACTACCGATGCCAAGGCCAAGGGTTACAGCAAGGGAAGATTCAGTTTTAATGTTAAGGGCGGACGATGTGAAGCCTGCTCAGGTGACGGTATCATAAAGATCGAGATGCACTTCCTTCCTGATGTGTACGTTCCCTGTGAAGTCTGTGACGGAAAGAGGTACAACAGAGAAACTCTGGAAGTGAAGTACAAGGGAAAGAGCATCTTTGATGTCCTTGATATGACAGTGGAAGAGGCTTTGCCCTTCTTTGAGAATGTGCCCACCATAAAGAGAAAGATACAGACCCTTTACGATGTGGGACTTTGCTATATCAAGCTTGGTCAGCCCTCCACCACTCTTTCGGGAGGTGAGGCTCAGAGGATCAAGCTTGCAACGGAACTCAGCAAGAAGAGTACAGGCAAGACCATATATGTCCTGGATGAGCCCACAACCGGACTTCACTTTGCGGATGTTCACAAGCTGGTGGACATTCTTCAGAGACTTACCGATGCAGGCAACACGGTTGTTGTCATCGAACATAACCTTGATGTAATTAAGACTGCAGATTACATCATAGATATGGGACCCGAGGGCGGCGACAAGGGTGGAACCGTTATTGCCAAGGGTACCCCTGAGGCAGTTGCCAAGGTGAAGAATTCTTATACAGGACAGTTCCTGGCAAAGATGTTATAGAGGAAATTTTAGTCGGCAGAACCCTTAAGTTTATTGAGGGTTCTGCCGATATAGTTTTATAGAAAATTAATATCTTGCCCCTATGAAAATGGCAAAAGATGCGATATAATTACTGTGTGTGTTTACGCACGTTTAGTTTTTTATGGAGTTTTTTCCAAACGAATCTTTTACCACAGAAAGGGGTATTGATCATATGCAATACGCAGATATAGGAATCGATTTAGGTACAGCCAGCATCCTCGTTTATATCAGAGGTAAGGGCGTTGTTTTGAAAGAGCCCTCGGTTGTAGCTTTTGACAGAGACACAGATAAGATTAAAGCAATCGGTGAAGACGCCCGTTTAATGCTTGGACGTACTCCCGGCAACATAGTTGCAGTAAGACCTTTACGTCAGGGTGTTATCTCTGACTATACCGTAACCGAGAAGATGATGAAGTACTTCATCCAGAAAGCACTCGGTAAGAGAACCTTCCGTAAGCCCAGAATCGCAGTGTGCGTTCCTTCAGGTGTTACAGAGGTTGAGAAGAAGGCAGTTGAGGATGCTACCTACCAGGCAGGTGCAAGAGAAGTTTCCATTATCGAGGAGCCCATTGCAGCAGCTATCGGTGCAGGTATCGACATCTCTAAGCCCTGCGGAAACATGATTGTTGATATCGGTGGTGGTACTTCCGATATTGCAGTTATTTCCCTTGGCGGCGCCGTTGTAAGTGCATCCGTTAAGGTTGCCGGCGATGACTTCGATGAAGCTATCGTTCGTTACATGCGTAAGAAGCATAATCTCCTCATCGGTGAGAGAACCGCAGAGGACATTAAGATTAAGATCGGTACAGCATTCAGACGTGCCGAAGTAGATTATATGGATGTCAGAGGACGTAACCTCGTAACAGGTCTTCCCAAGACAGTCCGCGTTTCCTCAGAAGAGACAGAAGAGGCTTTGAGAGAGCCCACCCAGCAGATTATCGAAGTAATCCACAGCGTGCTGGAGAAGACTCCCCCTGAACTTGCAGCCGATATTGCCGACAGAGGAATCGTACTCACAGGTGGCGGAAGCTTACTTAACGGACTTGAGGACCTTATCTACGACAGAACCGGCATCAACACCATGACAGCTGAAGATCCCATGACCGCAGTTGCCATCGGTACCGGTAAGTATGTAGAGTTCCAGGCAGGTTACAGAGAAGACTAAGATTCCCTAAGGAGGCAGCTTAATGTTAAAAGGACTGTACACAGCTTATACAGGCTTGCGCCATGAACAGCACCGTATGGATATTATGACCAACAACCTGGCCAATTCCACCACGGTAGGCTTCAAGAAAGAAGGCTCTACCAGCCAGTCCTTTGACGAAATTCTGGCATACCGACTTAAGGATACAACAGACGTAGGAAATCTCGCCAAGAGAATCGGGTACAATACCCCCGGTGTTAAGATTGGCGAGACCTACACATATTATGATCAGGGTCCTTTCCAGGCCACCAATAATACCTATGACCTGGCACTGGGAGGGAACGGATTCTTCACGATTGAATTCACCAATAAGGCGGGAGAAACAACTACAATGTATACTCGCGCCGGTGATTTTACACTTACCAAGGACGGATATCTTGTTACCAAGGACGGGGACTACGTGCTGGGTACCAACGGTCGTATCAGACTTGATACCCTCGCGGACGCAACTGTCAACAAGGACGGAAGCATCATGCAAAATGGTGTGACTGTAGCTCGGTTAAGACTCACAGATTTCGAGGATTATGATTATCTTGAGCACTACGGCGAGACATATTTTGTTCCCGTTGAAGGCTACACAACCAAGGCTGCCGATGCTGAAGTTTATTCCGGTTATTTGGAGACCGCCAATGTTTCGGTGGTAACGGAAATGGTTAATATGATTTCTATTACCAGAGCCTATGAGAGTAATCAGAAGATTATGCAGGCTTACGATGAGACTCTTGAGCAGGCAGCAAACCAGACCGGAAGGCTCTAATCCTTAAGGATTAAGAAAACAGGAGGATGACTGTATGGTAAGAAGTTTGTGGAGTGCCGCTTCCGGCATGAACGCACAGCAGGTTAATCTGGATACAATTGCCAATAACCTTGCCAATGTCAATACCGTAGGTTTCAAGACCACGGTTAATGAATTCAAATCTCTTTTATATCAGAATATTCAGACCAGAACCACATCAGCCAACGGCGATACCAAACCCGTAGGTGCTCAGGTGGGCCTGGGTGTCAGGAATGCTTCCATGATATCAATTTTTAAACAGGGTGCAGCCAACGCTACAGAGAGTGATACCGCTTTCTGTATTGAAGGTGAAGGCTTCTTTGCGGTAAGGGGAAACGATGCCCAGACTTATTACACCAGAAACGGTGACTTTACCTGGACATTGGGTAACAACAACACCCTTATTCTTACCACCACAGAAGGACTTCCTGTACTCAGCACCACGGGAGCTTTGATAACTCTTCCCAGAGATCAGTACGTTACTTCAAGAATAACGGTTACCGCTGATGGTACAGTTTGCTACCCCGATGAGAACAATGTTCCTCAGTCCATGGGATTTGCAATCGGTCTTTATCAGTTCAATAACCCCGCAGGTCTCAACAAGGAAGACAGCACAATCTACGGCGTAACCGACGCCAGTGGCCCCGCTCTTAACGAGGCAACAAACGGAGCCCTCCAGAGAAGTAAGCTTTTACAGGGCTATCTGGAGCAGTCAAACGTACAGGTTGCAGATGAGATGGTAAGCATGATTATTACACAGCGTGCTTATGAGATGAACTCAAAGGCTATTCAGGCATCTGATGAGATGATGCAGCAGGCAAACAACCTTCGTAGATAATTTGGGAGGTTAAGGTATGGATTATTCAGGAATTTCCGCTTATTCAAATATACTGACTTCGCAGTATAACACAGCGAAGACCAATGAACTTAAGGGCAAACTTACAAACAGCGCGGCACAGTCTGACGAAGAACTGATGGCTGCCTGCAAGGAGTTTGAGGCCTATTTCATTGAGCAGGTTTTTAAAGGGATGGAGAAGACAGTAGTAAAGGCAGACAACTCCTCCTCCTCAACAAGCACAGTGGTAGATTTCTACAAGGATGAGCTTTACAAGAAGCTTGCAAAACAGACTACGGAGACCAACAGTATCGGCCTTGCACAACAGATGTACGACCAGATGAAGAGAAATCTCCAGGCTATTCCCACGGTGGACGAAGCAGGGGAAAGCGAATCAGTCTGAACATTTAGAAATTCGGGACTGCCTTAAGGCAGTCCTTTTTAGTATTTAAAGGCAGTGTATGGAAACAATTAAGGGTTACGTAGATCACATTATTTTTCACAACAGCGACAACGGCTATACAGTTATGAACTTCATCAGCTCCGGCGATGAAGTTGTTTGCGTGGGCACTTTCCCGGATCTGGCAGAGGGAGAAAACCTTTCATTAAACGGCGAGTATATTTCCCATCCGACCTACGGCGAACAGTTCAAGGTATCCTCCTATGAGACAATCCTTCCCACGGACAGGGAAAGCATGGAAAGGTATTTAAGAAGCGGAGCTGTCAAAGGCGTAGGTGCCGCACTTGCTTCGCGAATCCTAAGGAAATTCGGTGACGATACCTTAAGAATCCTTGAGGAGGAGCCGGAGCGACTTTCTGAAATCAAGGGAATCAGCCCTGCCAAAGCAAGGGATATCGGCAATCAGATTGAGAACAGAAAAGAGCAAAGAGACGCCATTCTCTTTCTTTCGGGCTATGGCATAAGTCCTGCCATGGCTTACAAAATTTACGATACTTACGGGATGAGTCTGTATATGATTCTCAGGGAGAACCCCTACAGACTTGCCGAAGACATAAACGGAATCGGATTCAAAACCGCAGATGAAATAGCTTCGAGAATCGGAATAAACACAGACTCGGAGTTTCGAATCAGAAGCGGTATCATGTATATTCTTTTCACCGCCACCACCGAGGGACACGTGTATCTTCCAAGGGAAATGGTGGTTTCACAGTGCGCTGAACTTTTGGATTTGACCGAAGAAGCCATCACCCCCGTCATCGACAACCTGGTTATGGACAAGAAGGTTGTGGTCAAGAACAAAGATCAGATTTTTGCGGCAAATAACTATTATGCGGAACTGAGCTGCGCCAGAATGTTAAGCGACATCAACAGCTACGTTTCATCCGGAGAGGCCATGCTTAAGAGGGATGAGGAAAAGGTCAGAACCAAAATAAGGCAGCTGGCGGAATCAGAGAATCTTGAGTTTGATGAGCTTCAGGAAGAGGCTGTATTTGAGAGCGTACGTAACGGTGTATTCATCCTCTCCGGAGGTCCCGGAACCGGCAAAACCACAACCATAAATACAATAATTAAACTCTTCATGGAGGAGGGCCTTGATATTTTCCTGGCAGCTCCCACCGGAAGAGCGGCCAAGAGAATGACAGAAGCCACGGGCTTTGAGGCCAAGACCATCCACAGAATGCTGGAATTAAACGGCGCCCCCGAGGAGGGAGACAGGAATCTGGCAAGATTTGAGAGAAATGAAGACAATCCTCTGGAAGCCGACGTAATAATAATCGATGAAATGTCCATGGTGGATCTGCCCCTTTTCAGGGCACTTTTAAGAGCCATAACCCCCGGAACCAGACTGATTATGGTGGGGGATGTGAATCAGCTTCCCAGCGTGGGCCCGGGACAGATTCTAAGGGACCTTATAGAGAGTGAAAGATTCCCTGTGGTCATTCTTCAAAAGATTTTCAGACAGGCCGAGGTCAGCGACATCGTTGTAAACGCCCACAAAATAAACAGGGGCGAAGCCATAGCCTTGGACAACAAGAGTAAGGACTTTTTCTTCCTGGAAAGAAATGACACAAATGTCATTTATAAACATATGATTCAGCTAATCAGGGATAAGCTTCCAGGATATGTGGGAGCCACACCCTTTGACATCCAGGTCCTTACCCCAATGCGAAAGGGGGCCCTTGGAGTTGAAACCTTAAACGGAATTCTCCAGGAGTATCTGAACCCTGCGGATGAGCACAAGAAGGAACACAGAACCGGTGACCGTCTCTTCAGAGAAGGTGACAAGGTCATGCAGATAAAGAATAACTACAAAATCGAGTGGGAAGTCAGAAGCAAATACAACATCCCCATCGACAGCGGTATGGGCGTATTTAACGGCGATATCGGAACCATCAAAGAGATAAATGAGTATGCCTCAAGCCTTGAGGTGGAATTTGATGAGGGTAAAATCGTAACCTATCCCTTCTCCGGCCTGGACGAACTGGATCTGTCCTATGCCATAACAATTCATAAATCCCAGGGAAGCGAGTATCCTGCTGTTATTCTGCCACTTTTGACAGGTCCCAGAATGCTGTTTAACAGAAATCTTTTATACACGGCAATCACTAGAGCAAAGAACTGCGTTACAATCCTTGGAAGCAGCGAAACTGTCAGAAATATGATTGATAACGAAACCGAGAACAAGCGCTACACAGCCCTTAAGGACAGAATAAGGGAGGTAATGCCATGACGGAAACCCTGATAGAGATAATTGGTGAGGCTATAGGATTTGTTGCGGATTTGGTAATTGATTTGGTTTTCCCCAGAAGATGCCCCATCTGCAACGAGCCCTTAAGACCCGGAAAGCTTATTCATCCCGAATGTGAAAAAAAGATGGTTCCCATAACAAGGAATTACTGCCTTAAATGCGGGAGACCCATTAAGGATGGCGAGAAGGAATACTGCACAGACTGCGAGGGAAAAGAGCGCTACTTTGACGAAGGCAGGGTGGCCTTTGAGTATTCTGCCCTTTCGGGAGCTATGTATAAGTTCAAATATTCCCACAAACCGGAGTACGGTGAGTGCCTCGGAATGATGACGGCAGAGGCTCTTAAGAAAGAATTAAGACTTTGGGATGCGGACGCAATTATCCCCATTCCCATACACAAAAACAGGAAGAAAACCAGAGGGTACAATCAGGCCGAAATCCTAGCAAAATCAATAGGTAGGCACGCTCACATACCTGTGAAGACGAACCTTGTAAAAAGGGTTGCGGACACCCCGAGATTAAAGGATCTGAATCCCGCAGAACGCCAAAATTGTTTGAAAAACTCTTTTAAATTGACTGTAGATGATGTAAAATTAAAGAAAATTATATTAGTCGATGATATCTACACGACAGGATCTACAATTGACACCGTGGCTCGCCTATTGAAAGAGTACGGTGTTAGAAGTGTCTATTTTGTTACTATTACCGCCGGTAACGGGTAATAAGCCCGTATATCGTATAAACTATTGGAGGTGGCTCTATGGATGTTAGAAACTGTAGGAAGTGCGGAAGAATTTTCAACTATGTGATGGGTCCCATTATGTGCCCCGCATGTGCTGAAGCTCAGGAAGCTAAGTTCCAGACCGTCAAGACTTATATCAGGGAGAATCCCGGCGTGGGTGTTCCTGAAGTTGCGAGGGAATGTGACGTAGAGACAAGCCAGATTTATCAGTGGCTTAGAGAAGAAAGATTACAGCTTGGTGAAGGTTCCGTTATTTCCCTTGAGTGTGAAAACTGTGGAGCATCTATAACCAGCGGTAGATTCTGCGACAAATGTAAGAAGGAAGTTATGAACGGCATGAGAGCCGCAAGCAGAGTCGAGAAGCCCGCCGAGCAGCCTAAGATTAAGGTTGAAGACGGTAAGAACAAGATGAGATTCCTGTAATAGAGGAAAGGTTTTACTGGTTACATGGTAAATGAAGAACGCGTCATCTTAATGACGAGAATGGCATCATACGAAGCCGGAGAAGGAAAGAAGAACATCAAAATCGGCGATTATTTTCGTGCGGACTATTTGTCCAAGCAGCTTTTGAAATCTCTGATTTTTTCGACGATTTCTTTTGTCATCGGCTTGGTTTTGTATGTCCTTTATAACTTCGATTTTTTACTCGAAAATGTCTATAAGATTGATCTTTTGGCCCTGGGCAAGAAAATGCTCACAGGCTACATAGTATTAGTGGTCGTTTATGGGTTGATAACCTACATTGTTTATGCATTTCGTTATCGTAATGCACGCAAGAATCTGAAGACTTACTATGGCAATCTGAAGAAACTATCGTCGATGTATTCAGAGGGAAGATAAAGATTTACGATTAACGAAAGGGTACAATCTCAGAAATGACGACATTATTGGAATTGAAAGAATACATTAAACGTTTTTACAGCAAGTACGAGGTGTATGTTACACCCGCACTTAAGACCATCATGGCCCTTGTAATGCTGATGATGATCAACGGAAGTCTTGGTTTCATGTCGAGACTTAACAACTTCGCGCTGGTTCTCATTGTTGCACTTATGTGCTCCTTCCTGCCCACAGGATTTATGATTGTGTTTGGCGCTCTCTACATCCTGGGACATATGTATGCACTGGCCATGGAAGCTGCCATTGTGGTGGGATGCGTTTTCTTAATCCTGCTTCTTTTGTATTTTTCATTCAGCCCCAAGGATGCTTTGGTGGTTGTCTTATTGCCCATCTGCTTTGTGCTTAAGATACCTTACATCATCCCCATCGCTGTAGGACTTTTGCTTACACCCGCATCTATTGCATCAGTAGCCTGCGGAACAGTGGTTTACTTCATTGTTCACGTTGTGAAGGAAAGCTCCACAAGCATAGGCTCTATGGAAGCAGCCGAAATAATGGCAAGAATCAGACTTGTTATCGATAACCTTCTTAACAACAAGGAGATGGTGGTTACAATTGTTGCCTTCTCCGTTACGGTTATCGTTGTTTACATCATCAGACGTCTCGCAATTGTGAAGGCCTGGACCATTGCAGCAATTGCAGGCGGCATTGTGAATGCGGTTGTACTTCTGGTGGGAGATCTGGCAGCCGACATTGATATCTCCATCATCGGAGTTATTCTGGGAACCATCGTTTCCGTTTTGCTGGCAAAGGTAGTGGAGTTCTTCGCATTTAACCTTGATTATTCAAGAACTGAGAAGGTTCAGTTTGAGGACGATGAGTACTACTACTATGTGAAGGCCGTTCCCAAGATTACCGTTTCAACTCCCGCAAGAACTGTTAAGAGAATCAACACAAGACACAGTTCAGGCAGAGGAGGCTCATCAAGACAGAGAGCACAGGATTACTATCCCGAAGAGGAGAATTACGACTACTTCGGGGAGAACGAGGTAGAGGATTACACAGATTCCGATCCTCGATAAATACACACAGGATGTGAGTATAGAACATGGAACAATTAGCCGGTCAGGTAACAGAATTTATCGGTAGCATCCGTTTACCTCTTTCCTTTGAGATTACGGATATAGTAGAGATATTGATTATCTCCTACTTGGTGTACCACATAATGATTTGGATCAAGAATACCAGGGCTTGGATTCTTATGAAGGGCCTTGCGGTTATTCTTGCCTTTATGTTGCTTGCGGTTGTCTTCAACATGCAGACCATCCTATGGATTGTCAGCAATGTTCTCGGCTTTGCCATCACAGCTTTAATCGTTGTATTGCAGCCTGAGCTGCGTAAAGCTCTGGAAGAACTTGGACGTAAGAGTCTTTTGAGTTCGGTTTTCCTTTTTGATTCAGTAAGAAGAGACGGAGGAGTTACCTCCGATAAGACCATCACCGAGATCGTCAAGGCCTGCATGGAAATGGCAAGAGCCAAGACGGGCGCTTTGATTGTCATCGAAGGCGAACAGAACTTAAGTGAGTTTGAAAGCACAGGAATTGACCTTGATGCGGTTGTATCAAGTCAGCTCCTTATCAATATTTTCGAGCACAACACACCTCTTCACGATGGTGCTGTTGTGGTAAGCGGAAACCGTGTTACATCTGCAACCTGTTATCTTCCCTTATCCGACAACAAGGAACTCAGTAAGGATTTGGGAACAAGACACAGAGCGGGCGTAGGTGTTTCGGAGGTAACGGATTCCTTTACCATTATCGTCTCCGAGGAGACAGGTAAGGTCAGCGTGGCTTTGGAGGGCAACCTTGAGAGAAGCCTTAACGCAGAAGCCTTAACGGACAGATTGCGCACATTCTGTCACAAAAATATAGAGGATACGGAGAAGAAACGCTTCGTATGGCCGGGAAGGAGCAGACGTGAAAAAGAAGCTGACAAATAATATCGGTCTGAAAATCCTGTCTCTCCTTGTGGCAATAGGTCTTTGGCTTGTGGTTATCAACATTGAGGACCCGGTAAGCAGCCAGAGCTTCAGCAACATCCCGGTTACTTTCTCAAACCCCTCCGTACTGACCGATCAGGGATTGGTATATGAGGTTCAGGAGGGAACCGGAGTGGTGAGAACCATTACGGTATACGGACCCAGGTCCGTGGTTGAACAGCTGTCTTCATCGGATGTTGTAGCGACAGCGGATTTTAACAATCTGACAGCCGCCAACACCATTCCTGTGGACTTCAACGTAAGCAGATTTCCTGACAAGATAACCAAGATAAAAGGCAGCATCAACACAGTCAAACTCTCAATCGAGAAGGAGAAGACCATAAGGCTCGTACTTAAGGTCAGCGCTGTGGGTGATGTGGCTGAAGGATATATTCTCGGAAACATGACTCCGGATCAGAACCAGATTATCATTACCGGTGCCGAGTCCGTGGTTAACAGAATCAGCAAGGCCGTTGCCGAGGTTGATGTAACCGACGCTACAGCAAACATTGCAACCTATGCAGATGTTATGCTTTTGGATTCCGAAGGAAATGAGATTGTATCCGATTCCATAACACAGAAGGTTACATCCGTACGAGTAAGCGTGGAAGTGCTTACAACAAAGAGAGTTCCCCTAAGCTTTAACACATCCGGAACCCCTGCGGACGGATACGCACTGGGCGAAACCATAGAGAGCAATCCTTCTCTTATTACGGTTGCCGGAAGTGCTTCTGTGCTTAAGAATCTTTCAAGAATCGATATTCCTGCCGAGGAGATTAACGTTACGGGACAGCGTGGAGATATGAACATTTCCATTGACGTGGAAGATTACCTGCCCGCCGGAGTTTCCCTGGCTGAAGAAGACTTTAACGGTAAGGTTTCAGTGATTGTTCATATTGAGCCTGCCACCGTAAAGAACGTTCTTCTCTACAGAGACAACGTTACCTTATCCAAGGAGATAAAGGGCTATAACGTAGTCATAGATAAGATTGAGAATGCAGATCAGATTAAGCTTTCCGGACTGGATGAAAATGTAAGCGCAATAAGCGCTGCCACACTGACCGGAATGATTGATCCCGATGCGGCGCTAAAGAGCCTTGAAATGAGCGAATGGAGCGAAGGAACCTATGAAGTTCCGGTGTCACTTGACCTCCCCGAAGGAGTTACTCTTTCATCTGACTCAGAGCAGCCGAAAGCCACAATTACTCTTAAGAAAACCGAGTAATTAGTACTTGTTATTTATAATAATTGATGCTATATTTAATATGCGTGCCGAACAGGACGCTTTACTATACGCGGAGGAATTACAATGGTAACTCAGAAAGTAGTTATTAAGAACCCTACAGGCCTACACCTAAGACCCGCCGGCATCCTATGCAAGGAGGCTATGCAGTTCAAGTCTTTAATTACATTTACTTTCAGAGACAATACGGCTAATGCCAAAAGCGTTTTGAGCGTACTTGGAGCTTGTGTTAAATGCGGAGACGAAGTTGAATTCTGTTGCGACGGTGAGGATGAAGAGGAAGCATTGAAGACCCTTATCGAAGCAATCGAGAGCGGTCTCGGCGAATAATATAACGATTGTTGGACCTGTCTCGATTATTGGGACAGGTCTTTTTACATTTTATGAAGAGAGGGACAGTATCATGTTGAATTACAAGAGGTATCGTAAGAACCCTGTGGTTGATTACCCGCAGAGACAGTGGCCTAACAAAGAGATTGAGAAAGCACCTATCTGGTGCAGCGTCGATTTGAGAGACGGCAATCAGGCCCTAATCGACCCTATGGTTGTAGAGGAGAAAATAGAGTTTTTCCAGTTCTTAATTAAGCTTGGATTCAAGGAGATCGAGATTGGTTTCCCCGCAGCAAGCCAGATTGAGTATGATTTCTTAAGACAGCTTGTGGACAGAAAGCTGATTCCCGATGATGTGTGCGTACAGGTTCTCACCCAGTGCAGAGAGGAGCAGGTGGAGAGAACCTTCGAGGCCATTGAAGGCTGCAAGCAGGCCATAGTTCACATTTACAATTCCACATCCACTCTTCAGAGAGATGTTGTATTTAATATGGACAAACCTGAAATTATCGACATTGCCATCAAAGGCACAAAGATGGTCAAGGAGAGAGCAGCAAAGTTCCCCGGAAAGATTATCTTGGAGTATTCTCCCGAGAGCTTTACCGGAACTGAACTTGATTTTGCTTTGGAGATTTGTACTGCTGTGCAGAAGGAATGGGGTCCCACCAAGGAGAATCCCATGATCATCAACCTTCCTTCCACGGTTGAGACCAACACTCCCAATGTTTATGCCGATGAGATTGAATGGATGAGCAACCACTTCGAGAATCGTGAGTCCATCATCTTAAGCGTTCACCCTCATAATGACAGAGGTACAGGCGTTGCCAGCGCCGAGCTTGCACTGCTTGCCGGAGCTGACCGTGTTGAGGGAACCCTTTTCGGAAACGGAGAGCGTACAGGTAACGTTGATGTTTTGAACATCGCTTACAATATGTTCTCTCAGGGAATCAACCCTGAGCTTGAAATTGAGCATATCAATGACATTATCGAGATATACGAAAGATGTGTTAAGATACCCATCCATCCCAGACATCCTTACGCAGGAAAGCTTGTATTCACAGCTTTCTCAGGTTCACACCAGGATGCTATCAACAAGGGTGTCAAGGCTATGAAGGAGAGAGGCGGAGATATCTGGCAGGTTCCCTACCTTCCCATCGATCCCGCCGATATCGGAAGAGAGTACGAGCCCATTGTACGTATCAATTCCCAGTCCGGAAAGGGCGGCGTAGCCTTTGTTATGGACACTTACTTCGGCTTCAAGCTTCCCAAGGGAATGCACAAGGAATTCGCAAATGTTATCCAGAAGATTTCCGAGAAGCAGGGCGAGGTTTCTCCCGATCAGATCATGGATGCTTTCAGAGAAGAGTATCTTGATAAGAAAGAGCCTATCCACTTCAGAAAACTCAATGTTGTGGATCTTGGCGGAGAGAAAGAGACAAGCTTCGATACACAGGTTACTGTTATTTACACAGACCACGATGTGGAGAAGGAGTTCACCGCAGTGGGCAACGGTCCTGTAGATGCTGTTAAGAGAGGACTTAAGGAAGCCCTTGATGTGGATATCAAGATTCTTGACTACGAAGAGCATGCTCTTCAGAGTGGTTCAAACTCTCAGGCTGCCGCTTACATCCACCTTTTGGATGTGGAGAACGGAGCGGTTACATACGGCGTAGGCGTAAGCTCCAACATTACAAGAGCTTCCGTAAGAGCTATATTCTCAGCAATCAACCGCTTACACTTGGGAGATAAATAAGGAGACCTTTTAATGAAGAAGATTTTGATTACAGGCTGTAACGGACAGCTGGGCAAAGCACTGAATACACTATGGGCGGATCGCAGCGATCTGGAACTTGTCAATACCGACGTTGCCGAACTTGACATTACCAAAATCGAAAATGTTCTCAAGTTCACCTCAGAGGTTAAGCCTTACGCAATTGTTAACTGCGCTGCACACACTGCGGTAGATGCCTGCGAGACCCAGGAGGAACTGGCATTTCGAATTAATGCCATCGGCCCCAGAAACTTAAGTATCGCAGCAACTGAGAACAAGGCCAAGATGATTCAGATTTCCACGGACTATGTTTTCCCCGGAACCTCACCGGAGCCCCTTAATGAAATGGCTCCCACAGGTCCTGTAAGTGCTTACGGCCGAACCAAACTTGCCGGAGAGGAATACACAAAGAGCTTTGCCGACAAATGGTTCATCTTAAGAACAGCCTGGCTATACGGAGATGGCAAGAACTTCGTAAGAACCCTTATGAATGTGGCTGAGAAGAATGATGAGGTAAGAGTTGTCAACGATCAGTACGGCTCCCCCACCAGCGCAGCAGAGCTTGCCAAAGCCATTGACTCTCTTCTTCTTACAGATAATTACGGTTTATTCCATGCCACCTGTGAAGGACAGACCAACTGGGCAGACTTCACCGAAGAGTTCTTCCGCCTGGCAGGAGTTAAGACCAGAGTGAATAAAATTTCAACCGCTGAATATGGTGCCGCAGCAGCGAGACCGGCCTACTCAGTCCTCGACAACATGATGTTCAGGAATACAAGCGGATACACTTTTGCAGACTGGAGAGACGCAATCGCCGTATATATGAAAGAAAACTACTAAAACGGTATAAAGTGTGATATACTGTATTGGCGTGAGCAAAGTTTGTTTTATATTTGAAAGCGAGGAATGGTACCAATGAAGCGTATATTGCCTCTGCTATTGGCAGTAGTCCTTGTAATGGGACTGTTTGCCGGATGCGGCAATGAAACATATGAGACGCCTGTTATTACCAACGCTGACGGTGAGAATAATACAGGTGAAACAGTTACAGAAGAGAAGACCGAGCCTGAAGAGGAGTATGTAGATGTTCCTCCTGCAGAGGGAATGGTCAGAAGTAAACTTACCAACGAGTGGATCAGCGAAGAGCTTGCAGACGCAAGACCAATTGCTGTTATGATGCCTACAGATGCTGCGGCTCAGCCCCAGTATGGAATCGGAAATGCCGAGATCCTCTATGAGTGCATGGAGGAGGGCGGTGTCTCCAGACAGATGGCAATAATCAACGACTGGAACGAATTGGAGAGAATAGGTAACGTCAGAAGCTGTCGTGACTATTATCTTTACATCTCCACAGAGTGGGATGCCATTGTGGTTCATTTCGGCGGCGTTTTCTACATGAGAGACCGAATCAAACAGGGTGATATCCAGAACATTTCCGGTACCTACTCAGACGGAACTGCCGAGACAACAGCACCCGGTTCGGGAGCCTTCTTCCGTTCCAAGGACAAGGCTTCACCTCACAATGCATATGTAAGCGGCGAGTCGATATTAAGTGCCATGAAGGACCTTAACTACCCCAAGACTCATCGTGTTGACAAGTATGAGCCTGAGCACTTCGTATTTGCCAAAGGTGTAAACAATCTGTCGGATGCAGATAATGCCAAGAGCGCTAAGTCTGTGGACCTTTCGGATTGTTACCCCGCTTCCAAGTCTTATCTTGAGTACAATGAGTCCGACGGACTTTACTACAAGTTCCTTCACGGAGAGAAGCAGATTGATGCGGCAACAGGTGAGCAGCTCACCTTCAAGAATGTCCTCATTCAGACCTGCTACTGGGAGAAGAGAGACGACAAGTATCTTGCATTCCAGATGCACGATGTTACAAGATTTGGCTACTATGTAACCGAGGGAAAATACATTCCTGTTCGCTGGGAGAAGACAAGTGACTACGGCCCCACCAAGTTCTATGACTTAAAGGGCAACGAGATAGAAATCAATACGGGTAAGACTTACATAGCCGTTATCCAGGAGGGCACAGAGCCCAAATTCGAATAAATGAGAAACAAAAAGGGACATCTTATGATGTCCCTTTTGTAATGCTTGAAATTAAATCGCGTACATAACTGCGATTCCGATTACTACGCCGAGTACCGCTCCCACAAGAACCTGAAGAGGTGTGTGCCCGATCAACTCTTTAAGTCTTTCTTCCGGGGGGATGTCTGCGAAACTTTTCATCTCGAGGAAAAGGTCTCTTAACTCATTAATTACCTTCGCCTGGTTTCCCGTCTCTCGTCTTACACCCATGGCATCGTACATTACGATGAAGCTGAAGATAAAGGACAGGGCAAACTCTGTGCTGGCGAACCCGCATTTGATGAAAGTCGCGGCAGAGAGAGCGCAGACTGTAGCTGAATGGGAACTGGGCATTCCGCCGCCTCCCACCAGACGCTCCGGCGTAAAGGATTTGCTGGTAATGATGTGAATAATCGTCTTGGCGACCTGGGCTACGGTCCAGCCTATAACGGCAGCCAAAAGGATTCTGTTATCCAGCAATGCTTGCCATACTTTCATGTAAAATCACACTTTCTAAAATGATGCACCGTTTCTTTAACCTTAGTTATTATAGTGGAAATGTTTAGGAAAAACAAGTATACTTATGTAGTATGGGGAAACTCCATTCCCACAATCGGAGGTATTTATGAATAACGTAGCTTTAATTACAGGAATTACAGGTCAGGACGGTTCATATCTCGCAGAATTTCTGCTTTCAAAGGGATATGAGGTACACGGACTCATAAGACGTCACAGTATATCCAATACTGCAAGAATAGATCACATTATTGCTTCCAATTACAACAATGTCAAATTCTTCCTGCATTATGCGGACACAACAGACTCAAGCTGCCTTATGAGACTGATTGCAGAGATTAAGCCCACTGAGGTTTATAACCTTGCTGCACAGTCCCATGTAGGAATTTCCTTTGAGGTTCCGGAATATACTGCAGATGCAACAGGAATCAGCACACTTAAGCTTCTTGAGGCCATCAGGGTTAACGGAGGAAACTGCAGATTTTACCAGGCATCCACCTCAGAACTCTTCGGCGGAATTCCCGAGACTGCTCCCCAGTCCGAGAAGACACCTTTCTACCCCAAGAGCCCTTACGGTGTAGCTAAGCTTTACTCATACTGGATTACCGTAAACTACAGAGAATCCTACAATCTTTTCACATGCAACGGTATTCTCTTTAACCATGAATCTCCCAGAAGAGGAGAGAACTTTGTAACACGTAAAATAACACTTGCTATTGCAAATATCCTTTCAGGCAAGCAGGAGAAGCTTTCCCTCGGAAACATGAATGCCAAGAGAGACTGGGGCTTCGCCGGTGACTATGTAAAGGGTATGTGGCTCATGCTTCAGAAGGATACTCCCGGTGATTATGTTCTCGCTACAAACGAGACTCACACCGTTCGTGAATTCGTTGAGGCCGCTTTCGGCGAGCTTGGAATCGAAATTCGCTGGGAAGGTGAAGGCGTAAACGAGAAGGGATATGATGCCCGCACAGGAAAGCTCCTTGTGGATGTTAACCCTGAGTTCTATCGTCCCGCAGAGGTTGAGTTCCTTTGGGGTGATCCCACAAAGGCTGAGACAGAGCT
The DNA here is from genome assembly GCA_900103495.1 of Lachnospiraceae bacterium G11. Taxonomy (GTDB): domain Bacteria; phylum Bacillota; class Clostridia; order Lachnospirales; family Lachnospiraceae; genus G11. Next base: position 87,380 of record FMWZ01000011.1, read on the forward strand.
TGGATGGAAGAGAGACACAGACTTCAAGGGCCTTGTAGCCATGATGATGGATGCGGACATGAGAGCCATTGCAGGAATGTCCTGTGAGGAATACAAGAAGAATAACGATTAATCGAAGGTAATAACTATGTCGAAGATTTCTAAAGATGACAAAATATATGTGGCAGGCCACAGAGGACTTGTGGGAAGTGCCATTGTGCGCTCCCTGGAGAGAAAGGGCTACTCCAATGTAATCGGAAGAACCCATAAGGAACTGGATCTTACCAACCAGCAGGCAGTGAGAGACTTCTTTGAGGCCGAGAAGCCTGACGTGGTTGTCCTTGCCGCAGCAAAGGTTGGCGGAATCAACGCCAACAACACAACCCCTGCAGAGTTCGCTTATGAGAACATGCAGATTCAGTGTAACGTAATCAAATGTGCACATGACTACAAGGTTAAGAAGCTTCTTTTCCTTGGAAGCACATGCATATATCCCAGAATGGCTCCTCAGCCCATAACCGAGGACGCTCTTCTTACAGGTCCCCTTGAGCAGACCAACGAGGCTTATGCCATCGCAAAGATTTCAGGAATGCAGATGTGCAAGTACTTTAAGAGACAGTACGGCGATGACTTTATAAGCTGCATGCCCACAAACCTTTACGGCCCTCATGACAACTACGACCTTTCAGGCTCCCATGTAATGCCTGCAATGATCAGAAAGTTCCATGATGCAAAGATTAACAATGCGCCCACCGTGGAGCTTTGGGGAACAGGTTCTCCTTTAAGAGAATTCTTATATGTTGATGATATGGCTGATGCCTGCGTATTCCTTCTTGAGAATTACGACGGGGAGCAGCATGTAAATATCGGTACAGGTGTGGAAGTGACAATCAAAGAGCTTGCAGAGCTGGTTAAGAAGACTGTCGGATACACCGGTGAAATAGTTTGGAACAGCGAAATGCCTGACGGAACTCCCAGAAAACTTTGTGATGTAACCAAACTTCATAACCTTGGTTTCAGACATAAGGTAGACCTTGAAGAGGGTGTTAAGCTGGCTTACGAGTGGTTCAAAGAAAACGTGGAGAATGCCAGACTATGAAAACATACGGCGTGATTATGGCCGGCGGAGGAGGAACCAGATTCTGGCCCTTAAGCCGCAGACAATTACCCAAACAGTTCCTTAACTTAAGCGGCAATGACATCATGGTGAACGAAACCTATGACAGACTGAAAGGTATTGTTGAGCCGGGAGATGTCTTTGTTGTAACTGGTGAGAGACATGCAAAGATAACCCATGATTTCATGCAGGGCAGGGTTGACGATAAGCACATCCTTGCGGAACCTGCAGCCAGAAACACTGCAGCCTGCATCGGCTACGCAGCTATGGAAATCATGAGAAAATATGGCGACGGCATCATGTGCATCCTTGCATCCGACCATTTCATTAAGGATGTGGATGCCTACAGGAAAGTGCTTTTAAATGCCATTGAAACCGCAGAGAAGACCGGTGGTCTTGTTACCATAGGACTTCGCCCTACCTTCCCATCAACGGGATACGGTTACATTAAGAGCGAAGAGATTTCGGGACAGGTTTACCGAAAGGTTTCCGAGTTTGTTGAGAAGCCTGATCTGGAAACTGCAAAGGAGTATCTGAGAGACGGCGGTTTTGCCTGGAACAGCGGAATGTTCGTGTGGAAGGCATCGGTAATTCTTGATTACTTTAAGAAGCTCCTTCCCGATATTTATGAATGCCTTTGTAAGATCGGGGATGCAATGAATACTCCCCGGGAGAAGGATGTAATTAAAGAGGTTTATCCCGTTATCCCCAAGATTTCCATTGACTACGGAATCATGGAGAGGGCGGACAATGTATATATGCTTGAGGGAGATTTTGGCTGGAACGATATCGGAAGCTTCGATACTCTGCCGATTCTTCTTGAAAGCGATGAGAACGGCAATGTAAGCAGAGGAAACAGCGTTCTCATTGATTCAAAGAACTGTGTAACATATTCCGATAAGCGCCTCATTGCGGCCATCGGAGTGGAAGGACTTGTTATGGTGGAAACCGACGATGCGGTTCTGGTTTGCCCCAAGGATAGAGTTCAGGATGTCCGAAAGATAGTTGAGAAGCTTGAGGCGGACGGAATGGAAAAGTATCTCTGATTCGGAGGAAAAATGAGCTTACTGAGCGTAATAGTACCTTGCTATAACGAGGAAGAGAATGTTCCCTATTTCTACGAGGAGTTTCTTAAGAACAAGGATTTCTTCGACAAAGAGGGAATAGATTTTGAAATTATATATGTGGATGACGGCTCCAAGGACAACACGGCTTCAAGAGTCAAGGAACTTCGCAGTAAGGACGAGAGGGTTCGCCTCTTATCCTTCTCAAGAAACTTTGGCAAAGAAGCTGCAATGTACGCAGGCCTTAGGAAATCCAAGGGCGACTACGTTGCCATTATGGATGCCGATCTTCAGGATCCCCCTTCACTGATTCCCGAAATGTTCGGATATATCAAGGAAGGCTATGATTCTGTTGCCACAAGAAGAGTAAGCAGAAAGGGCGAGCCCTTGATCCGCTCATTCTTCGCAAGACGTTTCTACAAGTTTATGAAGAGAGTATCCAAGACAGAAATAGTTGACGGAGCCAGAGACTTCAGGCTCATGTCCAGAGTCATGGTTGACGCCGTTTTGGAGCTGACTGAATACAATCGTTTCACCAAAGGAATTTTCGGCTGGGTCGGATTCGAGACCAAGTGGGTTGAATTCGAGAATGTTGAGAGAGTAAAGGGCGAGACCAAGTGGAGCTTCTGGGGCCTGTTTAAGTACTCCATCGAAGGCATCACCGCCTTCTCCACCGCACCCCTTAACTTCGCATCCATCATGGGCGTAATCTTCTGTATTCTGGCCTTCCTCTTAATAATCTTCACCATTATCAGGAAAGTCATATTCGGAGACCCCACCAGCGGCTGGCCGTCTCTGGTCTGCATTATTTCCCTTATAAGCGGCGTGCAGCTTCTTTGCCTGGGAATTATGGGGCAGTACCTTTCAAGGACCTATCTTGAGGTCAAAAACCGCCCCATCTACATCATAAAGGAAGAACTGTAATCTATGGAGAATTCCATCGACAGAAAATCCAAATCAGGAATTATAATTGCCATATTGGTTATCCTCCTGCCTGCAATTCAGGCAGGAGCGATAGCTTTATTTAGTTTTTGCAAGTATAAAAGCGGACTTTCTGTGCCCATGTGGAATGATGAGGCGGTTTATTTTGCCCTCATTAAGACCTGGATCACTCCCGGTGCCCATGGAGCCTTCGGCAATCCCATTGGCTATTACGGCTTTAACGGTGGCCACGCCATCCTTGGAACCGGCAGCGGCTGGAGCCCTGCCATAATATTCCCCTATGCGGTTTTTGCGAAGATGTTTGGCTTAAACTACCACACTATCTGGGTGGCAAACATTGTGTTCATGACCCTTGGGGCTGCTTTGTTTGTCCTTATCGCAAAGCCCGATTTAAAGGCCAAAATAAGACTTCTTATTCTCGAAGCCTTTTCGGTCCCTGTGATTCTTTATGCGGGAACTCAGATGTCAGAGCCCTTAAGATACGCTCTTGCCATGGTGCTGGCAGCCTGCATCTACAGACTGTTTTCCGAAAAAGCCGGAAAGCCCGGCCCGATTTTTACCTATGTTGTCGTTCCCCTGTATCTGATTTTTCTGGTACAGATTTATATTTTTTATGTATTCGCGGTGCCTCTTTACATTTTCGCCGTCTTGAAAAAACAGAAGGTTCTCATAAGAACCATAGCCGCGTTTATTGCAACTGCCGTAATCGGTGGAGGAAGCTATTTCCTGCTTCATCTTATATCAAGCAACTACAATACATATAAACCCGAGAGGCTTTTGAATGCATTAAGAGCCGGAGATGTTTTCGGAATGATTAAGGCAGCTATAAGCCTTGTCAAAGAAGGACTTTTTGACTGGTTTAACCTTGCAAGATATGGCGCATGCCACGGCCTTCTGACCTGGTTTACCCTGCTTTTTGCGGGACTTTCCATTATCTGTATTATCGGAATAATCAAGTCTGAAAAGGGCGGCTACGACAGGGCAGCCTTCGTGGGAGGAATTGCTTCACTTGTGATTTTTACAGGGGCATTCATCACCATGTATTCCCTGGACCCCAACACATTCTTCAGAAGCAACTGCATTGTTGTTCTCTTTGTGATTTACCTTATTGTTATGACCGATAATAAACCACTGTTTATGGGAACTGCGGTGATTTTTGCTCTTGGAATGGCATTCGTTCCCGCAAACATTGGCGACTATGTGGGACCTGAAAGATATTTGGATGAGGAAACGAGAATTCAGTGGGATAACCTGGCATCAGACTTTGATGAGGCTATGGAGCTTTCCGATTCCGGTAACCCCTGGGATTCCACCGTGGCAACTTTCACGTTAGAGCCCAAGGTTCTGATGGCCATAAAGGCCGGAATGGGCGTAAATATGATGCTTCAGGACGATACGATACCCGAGGAAGCAGAGTATTTGCTCTTCACCAAACATGAAGATAATTTAAGAGGCGATTGGCTTGAGAAAAGATACGATGAAATATACGAAGCCAATTCCGATTTGATAGATAACAACTATAAACAGGTATATGAGAATGAGGATTACATCATTCTTAAGAAGAATAAATAGGCGGAAATAAATGGTAGCATTATTTGTTTTATTTATTGCCTTGGTGCCCTTTTGCTTGGGCATGTTTGTAAGAACCATATTGGATACTGAGGGACAGAACCTGGCAGATTATTATATCTGCGGATTTTTGACCCTTATTGTTGTGTCCGGATTTACACAGCTGGCGGCTATTCTATTAAACTATTCCTTCTCCTGGTATTGCAGCACCCTGCTTGTGGCATCACTTGCCATGTCCGTGGCGGGAATTGTAATATCTGTGGCCTTAAACAGATTCAGCATTAAGCAGCAAAAGAAGAACTACAGAGATCACATCAAGGGCATCTCCAGAGGCGGAAACGTTCTGGGTCTTATGATTATCGCTTTTGTTTTTATAGGAGTCCTTACAAGAATATTGTTATCCTCTTCAATCCTTGAGGGAGACTTCACTTTGGAGACCATTAACACCTGTCTTTCCACAGACACTATCTATAAATATAATTCCCTGACAGGTGAATATATCGAGAACGGAATGCCCATCAGACAGCAGATTCTTACCCTGCCTGTTCTTCTGGGATTCTTTATAAAGACTTTTGGACTGAATGCCACAACCTTTGTTCTTAAGGTATTCCCATGTTTTGTGGCCTTCCTTTACTTCCTTACCCTTCACAGGATAGGAACACATATTTATCCGGACAATACTGAGAAGAGACTTACCTTCACAGGTATATTTGCATTTATGATTCTTGTGGGAGACATTTCACTTAAGGCTCCCTCATTCCTTTTGATATATCAGGGCTTTACCGGATATGCCTTTCTGTCATGCGTATGCCTTCCCTACCTTTTCTCTGCATGCCTTAGAAGAAAATGGGGAATTGCGGCAGTGTGCATAGCCTGTGAGGCTTTCACAATATGGACCACCTATGGAGTGGGATTCGGAGTGCTGGTAGTGGCATTCTTCGTCATCGCTTTGTTACTCAGAAAAGTCATCAGAAAAACACCCGGGCGAGGAAAAGAACAGCCCGGTAAGGTATAATTTATGTATCTGGCAATATTACTTGTTACAATTTTATATTTGTACACCATAAGGCATTCCGGAAAGGACCTTTTGGAGTATGGAATTGTCAGCGCAGGCTTTGTTCTTTTCCCTGTTACAAGCATGCTGATTGTTGTGCTGTTCCAGGGCTTTTATGGCTATGATGAGACCATGTGGCTTCTTCCAATGCTGGTGGTGCCCGCCTATGCCGTTGCGGAGATAAAGGATGTTATTCCTGCGGATTCAAGGAAGCGCTTCCTTATGCCCATTATCTGCATTATTATTTTCCTTTGCGGATGGATGTCCTTTGATAAGGATGGACAGACCTATCTTTGTGGAATTGATGATGCCACGGAATATGACGCTGAATTTAATGAAGTTTACGATATAATAATAGAGGATGCAGGCCCTGCAGGTGCTGAAGGTTCAAGAAAGATCGTCATGGCAGCTCCCAGAGAAATCATGGAGAGAGCCAGAATCTATGACGGACGAATCGGTCTTGCCTACGGAAGAGACCTTTGGGAAGTTGATCTTGATTACGCTTTCTATGAGCCTATAACCGAGGAGGCAAGGGATATAGCTGAGAAAATGGAAGAGCCTTTGCCCGGCTATCCCTCAGGCCTTATTAAGAACCTTCTTAAGGTTGGGGCTACCTATCTTGTTTTTGACAAAGAGAATTTAAGCTACGGTGAGGACATGCAGTATCCTGCCGAGTTTTCCAGCAGAAAGTATAAATACAGCCGTTTCAGCGAAACGAGACACTATGTAATTTATCACCTGGGATAAGAGGCGTAACCATATGGAGAAAGATTTTGGAATGGTAAGCATTGTGATTCCCGTTCACAATGCCGAAAAGTTCATAATCCCTGCAGTGGACAGTATACGAAATCAAACCTATACTAACTGGCAGCTTATTTTGGTGGATGACGGGTCTAAAGATAACAGTGGCTCTGTTATAGATGAGCTCGCAAAGGACAATGACAGAATTCTTGCATTTCACACCCAGGGAGTAGGGGCTGCAGAGGCAAGAAACCTGGGTACAACCCATTCTGATGGAAGATTTCTTGCATTTTTGGATGCAGACGACCTTTGGGCACCTGAGAAACTGGAACACGAGTTATTTTATTTAACGGAAAATGATGGGGCTTTTGCCTTTACCGGATATGAATTTGCAGATGAATTTGGAGTGGGGAACGGCAAGATCGTCCATCCGCCCAAAACATTAACTTATAAGGAAGCTTTGAAGAACACGACGATTTTTACATCTACGGTGCTCTTTGATCTAAGTAAACTTACCAAAGAAGAGCTTATGATGCCTAAAGTCAAAAGCGAGGATACCGCTCTTTGGTGGAGAATATTAAGAAGCGGTGTCACAGCCTATGGCCTTGACGAGAATCTTGTTGTTTACAGGAGAGCGGGGAAATCTCTTTCATCCAACAAGCTGGAGGCCGTCAGGAGAATCTGGAATCTGTACAGAAAAGTTGAAGGGCTGTCGGTAATAAAGAGTTGTTATTATTTTGTGTTCTGGGGATATAACGCGGTTGCACGCAGGGTTTAGGGAGAGAAAGAATGAAGAAACTGTCGTCATTTAAGAGACTGCTCACTCTGATAATTGCAGGTATAAGTGCTTATATCGAGTGGCAATGGTATTTCTACTACTGGTTCGGTGAATTGTTCCCCCGTTGGGTAAGAGAGAGATTGCCCATTTACAAGATGGGTCATATTCCCGTACTGGCAGTATATGCAATTATCCTGCTGGTTTTCATGTATACCTACGGAGCCACAAAGTTTAATTACAGTAAGACCTCGGATATAATTTTTTCACTGATATTTGCCACCTTTTGGGCCAATGCCATAACTTATGTTCAGGCCTGTATTATGTGTTTGAAAATTCTGCCGGGATATATGTTTATAAAGATGAGCATATATCAGGTTATCTGCGCTGCCCTTTGGGTTGTGATAGCTCAGTTTATCCTGGCAAAGATATTCCCTCCCAGAAAGCTTCTGCTTCTAAGTGCTGAGAGACCCACAGAGGATATAATAAAGAAATTCTCCACAAGGCAGGATAAGTACGAGATCATAAAGACCATGAATATCTCTGAGGGCCTTGAGAAGGTCATGACTGAGATTTCGGAGAATTCGGTATACGACGGAATAATCATCTGGGATATTCCCGCTTCACAGAGAAATTCTCTTTTGAAGTACTGTTACGGAAAGAAAATAAGAGCTTACACCATGCCCAAAATATCAGATGTTATTTTAAGGGGCTCGGAGCAGCTCCATCTTTTCGATACACCCATCCTTCTTACCAGGGAATACGATCTTACAATGGAGGAACGCTTCTTTAAGAGAATGATTGATCTGATTTTTGCCATTCTCTTATTTGTAATTACTTCGCCCATTATGCTTATAACTGCCATTGTTGTTAAACTTTACGACGGTGGTCCCATTCTTTATAAGCAGATAAGATGTACAAGAGACATGAAGGAGTTTAAAATCCTTAAGTTCAGAAGCATGAGAATCGATGCGGAGAAGGACGGAGTTGCAAGACTGGCATCAAAGGGGGACAGCAGGATTACTCCCATAGGCAAGTTCATAAGAGCGGTGAGAATCGATGAGCTTCCACAGCTTATTAACATTATTAAGGGCGATATGAGTTTCATTGGTCCCAGGCCTGAAAGACCCGAGATTATCGCTCAGTATCTGGAGACAATGCCGGAGTTTATTTTCCGCACAAGAGTAAGAGCCGGCCTTGCGGGATATGCTCAGGTATATGGAAAATATAACACCACACCCTACGATAAATTAAAACTGGATTTATTTTATATCAATAATTACAGCATTTGGCTTGACTTAAGACTGATGCTTTTGACATTGAAAATTCTTCTTACGCCGGACAGTACAGAGGGCGTGGAAGCAGAACAGATCACTGCCGAGAAAAATGTAATTGAGGAAAACAATGGAAATTAAGTACGGCAAAGAACCTTTGGATTTAAGATTATGTGCACTTAGAATGCTTCGCAAATGGTGGATACTCCCGACCTGTATTCTGGCGGGAGCTGCCCTTTTTGCGGGCATTTATTATTTGACTCAGATAGCCTTCGCCCCCACCACATTTGTGACAGAGACTGAATACTATGTGGAGTATAAGGATGCCATAACCTACGAACAGCAGTATACCTTCTATAACCAGAACACCTGGGAGAGCCTGTCAAAGACGGATCTTTTTGTGGACACAATAAAGGAAAAAGCTGCCGAGACCGGATATGAACTTACGACAGATGAGATAAATGCCGCTCTTAAGACAACTCTTCTTACGGATGTAAGAATTGTTCATGCAACGGTAGCGAGCACAGACGACAAAGAGTGCATGAAGATAACCAATGCTTTACCGGAAGCCTTCGCAAAATTTGGTGAAGCCCAGAGAGAAATTGACGAAATCAGACAGATTACAAGTGTCGTGGCGGCTGACGAAAAGGTTCTTGATAACAGAACCGTTCCTGCAGCAATCCTTGGAGCGGTTGTGGCCTTCTTTGTAACAATATTTGTAATGTATATTTTCGCTATCCTTGACAAATCCATATATCTCCCCATAGAGCTTACAAGGAGATTCGGAATTCATGCAGATAAGGGTGAGTCAAATAAGGATGACAGCGTTTATTACGAAGAATTATCCGAGACTTTATTTGTAAAAAGCAAGGATAAAAACACAACTGTTATTGAAAAGACCCTTTCAGACCTTAAATATGAAAATAAAAACGTCAAAGAGATGATACTTTTTGGTGTGGATGAGAAACTCTACAAGGCTTATTATGCTACAGCCCCAAAGAGGAAACAGAAATGAAGATAGAAGTTCTGGTGGCAGCTCTCGAGAAGAACCCTGAAGAGCTGGCTAAAAAAATGAATATCAGAACCGATTGCTTAATCGTTAATCAGTGTGACAGGAACGGCTTCGATGAATTCAGCCGAAACGGTCACACTGTTCGTGTTTTATCAATGACTGACCGTGGGGTTGGAATAAGCAGGAACGCTGCCATTGATAATTCAAAGGGAGACATACTTCTCTTCTCGGATCAGGACATTGTCTATAACGATGACTATGAGTCTGTAATAGAGGAGGAGTTTAATCTGAATCCGGGTGCTGATATGCTGGTGTTTAACATAGGTATAGATGAATCCCGGAAAACCTTCGAAAATACCGACAGAAACAGAGTGCATTTCTTTAACAGCGGCCGATATGGAGCAGTATCGTTTGCGATCAAAAAAGATGCATTAATTAAATCTGGAATTAAGTTTTCACTGCTTTTCGGAGGCGGAGCAAAATACTCTGCAGGTGAGGACAGCTTATTTATTTTTGAACTTTTGAAAAAGGGCGTAAAGATATATAAGGCCATTGGATATCTGGGGAAAGAGGATTCCTCTGAGTCCACGTGGTTTAAGGGATATAATGAGAAATACTTTTTTGACAGAGGAGTGCTTTATGCTTTCCTCTACGGAATAATGGCAAAGCCCTTTGCAATAAGATTTCTTAAAGCCCATTCAAATACTCTTTTAAGTGAAATGAGTTTTAATGAAGCTTACAGAATAATGAAGTCCGGAATCAGACAGGGCAGGATTGAGAAAGAGAGGGTTAGCTAATGGCAGTATATATTTCCTTAACCATAATCGTAACCCTTCTCGGATTCTTTGTAGCCACGTCGGGAAGGACTGTTCTTTTAGACAACCATGGAGAGATATGTGATTTTACAAAGCAGAAGGCTTTCAACCTTGGATTCGTATTCATGGTCTTCATGCTTTTGTTTGGGGTTAGTGTCTGCAGAATAGCGGTAGGAAACGACTACTGGGTATACAGAGATTACATTTTAAAAATAGCCGCAGGAAGACATGTGGCAACAGAATTCGGGTTTAATTATCTGGTTAAGTTCTGTCAGTTCCTGACACAAAATGACGAGTGTTATTTATTGGTCCTGGGAATCTTCTCTCTTGCTACGGTTTATCTGTTTGTGAAGGCAATGTACGAGCAGAGCCTCTGGTTTGGAATGTCAGTGTACCTTCTTTTGACGGGAGGATACTATTTCTTAAGCCTTAACTCTGTGAGATATTATTTTGCGGTGGCCATTGCTCTTGTTGCCATGAGGCAGGTTATTAAGGGCGAGTGGATTAAGTTTGTATTGATGGTTCTCGTGGGAGCCTGCTTCCACAAATCTCTCCTTATAATATTGGTGCTTTACCCTCTGGCCAGACTTAAATGGAACAGGTGGGTTATGGGGGGCGCCATTGCCCTTTGTGCAAGCCTTGTGGTATTTAAGGATCTGTACAGAAAGCTTTTGTTCCTGGTTTACCCCTATTATGAAAATTCCATGTTCGACGACGGAAGCGTTTCCGTTGTGAACATTTTAAAGGGTGCAGCCATAGTCGGATTTGCACTTTTCTACTATAGAAAGTATATTAAAGATTCGGAGGCGGACAGGTTCTACCTAAACCTTCAGATCGGAGCCCTTATGCTTTATTGCTTCGGTTCCTTTATTCCTGAGGTCTCAAGAATCGGTTACTACCTGAATATATCTCTGGTTTTCCTTATTCCCAATGTCCTTAAAAAGATAGAGAACAGGAAGGCTAAAATCTTTTTCACCGTTGCCATTATGCTTGCCTTTGCAGGATATTTTGCATTCTTCTTAAAGGGCGCCGACAGCGTTGATATAAGAATTATTCCATATAGAAACTGGATTTTTAACTAGGTATTATAATGAGCAGTTTATTTGAAAAAACACTTAACACACGAACAGTAATTCCGGGAAGCTTCCGTTATATAAGAAGTGAGTTTCCGGAAACTCTCACGGATAAAGATGTGGCCTGGCTTAAGGCAAACAATGTTACCACCGTGGTGGATTTAAGAGATCCGGAATCCTGTGAGAAGAAAGTCTGCAGGCTTGAAAATGAGGAGGGTTTTGACTATCATCACATGCCTGTGACGGTTGGAATGCAGGTTCCCCCCACTCCCGATGACGTGCCTATAGCATATTCCATGATGGTGGATGACAATCTTTATAAGATTATTGATTTCATTGAAAAATGCCCCACCGGAGTTTTATACTTTTGCAATGCCGGGAAGGACAGAACAGGCGTGGTTTCAGCCATGCTTTTAAAGAGAGCCGGGTACGACAGAGAAGTAATTGTTGACAATTATGTTCTTTCTGCAGATAATCTTAGGGAAAAGTTAGTTGCTTTTGTGGCTGATCACGAGGGACTGGACATTAACGTGGTTATCCCCAAAAGGATGTACATGGAACGTTTTCTTGATTTCGTGGAATCAAAAAGCAGACAGTAATCGGAGGAAGTATGAATTTTTTAGAGGAAAGAATACTTAAAGACGGCGTTGTAAAAGAAGGGAATGTATTAAAGGTTGACAGCTTCTTAAACCATCAGCTTGATGTGGAACTCTTTGACAGAATGGGCGAAGAGTTTGCAAGACGTTTTGCAGGTAAGGAGATTAACAAGATTCTTACAATCGAGGCATCGGGAATCGGAATTGCCGTTGCCGTGGCAAGACACTTTAACAACTGCCCCGTTGTTTTTGCAAAGAAAACCAGAAGCATCAATCTTGACGGTGACATGTACATGGCCGAGGTTGAGTCCTTTACCCATAAGAATATTAACAACGTAATTGTCTCAAAGAAATTCCTTTCTTCCGAAGACAAACTCCTTATTATAGATGATTTCCTTGCCAACGGATGTGCCCTTCAGGGACTTATCCAGATCGCAATGGAGGCGGGAGCAGAGGTTGAGGGCATCGGAATTGCCATTGAGAAGGGTTTCCAGGTGGGAGGAAGAACCATCAGAAACCTGGGATATCAGCTTGAGTCCCTGGCAATTATCGACGGAATGGACGCTACGACGGGAACTGTTACGTTTAGACCCCAATAATTCATCATTTTGCACTATTGTTTTTGTTTACGTAATTTGATATTCTTGTTTCGTAAGAAATCCCTCTGGGACGAACACAACACTATATAGTCTTTCGATATATCTCAAATGATATGGATTTGAAGTTTCTACCCGGCACCGTAAATGACCGGACTATCGGAAAGGCGATTATCTCATTTTGAGATGACGCCGTTTTTGCATTTATGCATTGATCCGATTGAAACTTTGAACCGGTTCAGTGCATTTTTTATTTCAGCAATCTCTTCCCATAAGGGATCAGATAAATAACATCCAATAATATATAAGAGGAGAAAAAATAATGAAAAAGTTAACAGCATTGTTACTTGCAGCAACCATGGTATTTTCTCTTTGTGCGTGTGGAGCAGACAACACTGCAACAGCAAACACCACAACTGAGACAGCAGAGACAACTGAGACTGCTGAGACAAGCGAAGCTACAGCTGATACAGCTGCTGCAGACGTAAAGGTTGGTTTCATCTTCCTTCATGACGAGAACTCAACCTACGACTTAAACTTCATCAACGCAGCTAAGGAAGCTTGCGAGAACCTTGGAGTTACCCCTATTTTCAAGACAAACATTCCCGAGGGTCAGGAGTGTCAGGACGCTGCCTGTGAACTTGCAGATGCAGGTTGTATCGCAGTATTCGCAGACTCTTTTGGTCACGAGGATTACATGATTGAGGCAGCTAAGGAATTCCCTGATGTTCAGTTCTGCCATGCTACAGGTACTAAGGCTCACACAGAAGGCCTTACAAATTACCACAACGCTTTCGCTTCTATTTACGAAGGTCGTTACCTTGCAGGTATCGCTGCAGGCTTAAAGCTCAACGAGATGATTGCTAACGGCGATATCACAGAGGATCAGGCTAAGATCGGTTACGTAGGCGCATTCACATACGCTGAGGTTATTTCCGGTTACACATCATTCTTCCTTGGCGCAAGAAGCGTTTGCCCTTCAGCTACAATGGAAGTTACCTTCACAGGTTCATGGTACGATGAGACAGCAGAGAAGGAAGGCGCTAACAACCTTATCGCTGACGGATGCGTACTTATTTCTCAACACGCAGATTCAATGGGTGCTCCCACAGCTTGTGAGACAGCAAATGTTCCCGATGTTTCTTACAACGGTTCAACAGCAGCTGCTTGCCCCAACACATACATTGTTTCATCCAGAATCAACTGGGCTCCTTACTTCGAGTTCGCTATCAAGAGCGCAATGGAAGGTACAGAGATTCCTGCTGACTGGACAGGTACAATTGCTACAGATTCAGTTCTTCTTACAGAGCTTGGAACAGCTGCAGCAGAGGGAACACAGGAAGCAATCGATGCAGCTAAGGCTGACATGATCGCAGGCAAGCTTCACGTTTACGATGTAACAACCTTCACAGTAAACGGTGCACAGCTTGATTCTTACATGGCTGACGTTGATACAGATGCAAACTACGAAGGTGATCACGAAGTTATCGTTGACGGTTACTTCGCTGAGTCAGGTGACGGATTCCGTTCCGCTCCTTACTTCGATGTACAGATCGACGGCATCACACTTCTTAACACAAACTTCGGTTAATAAGTTGGTTTTGTGATAGAATTAGAATAGTTGCAGGGGCGGTGCGAATCCTCGCGCCGCCCAATTTGTGTCTAATAAGGTATTTGCTTTTTATTGGTTGAAAAGGAGATTTAAGGTGGAAAACAAAGTCGTAACGGTATCCATGAAAAATATTACCAAACGCTTTGGAGAAATTGTTGCCAACGACGGTGTGAATCTTGATATTTACAAGGGGGAGATTCTCGCACTGCTTGGTGAGAACGGAAGCGGTAAGACTACGCTCATGAACATGCTCTCCGGAATCTACTATCCGGATGAGGGTCAGATTTTTATTAATAATGAAGAAAAAATCATAGCATCTCCCAGAGACGCCTTTGAGCTGGGAATCGGAATGGTTCATCAGCACTTTAAGCTGGTTGATGTTTTGACAGCCACAGAGAATATTGTTCTCGGACTTGACGGAAAGCTTGATTTAAAGAAGGCTTCAGCCAAGATCAGAGAGATTTGCCGTAAATACGGTTTTGACGTAGACCCTGATCAGAAGGTCTATGACATGTCCGTTTCTGAGAAGCAGACGGTTGAAATCGTCAAGGTTCTTTACAGAGGCGCAGACATTCTTATTCTGGATGAGCCCACAGCGGTTCTTACACCCCAGGAAACAGACAGACTTTTCGCCATTCTTCGAAACATGAAGGAAGACGGAAAATCCATTATTATCATCACTCACAAGATGCACGAGGTTCTGTCAATCTCAGACAGAGTTGCAGTCCTTAGAAAAGGCACTTATGTGGGTGATTTGAAGACGAAAGAAACAACCGCACAGGAAATGACCGAAATGATGGTTGGACATGCGGTTGAGTTAAATATAGAAAGACCGGATCCCGTAGATCCCAAGCCCAGAATAGAGGTTAAGAATCTTACGGTAAGAAATGAGGAAGGAATACTTAAACTGGAAGATGTTTCCTTCACAGCCAACTCAGGTGAGATCCTTGGAATCGCAGGAATCTCCGGATGCGGACAAAAGGAGCTACTTGAGGCAATCGCAGGGCTTCAGCCTGCTGAGAGTGGTTCCGTTTGCTACATAGAGGACGATGGCAGCAAGGATGAACTCCTTAAGAAGGATCCCAGACAGATTCAGGAAATGGGAGTTACCCTTTCCTTCGTACCCGAGGACAGACTGGGTATGGGCCTTGTGGGAAACATGGATATGTCCGACAACATGATGCTTCGTTCCTTCAGAAAAGGTCATACACCCTTCACCGACAGAAAAGCTCCCAGAAAGCTTGCCAGGAAGGTGGTTAAGGATCTTGATGTGGTAACACCGGGAATTTCAACTCCCGTAAGAAGACTTTCCGGCGGTAATGTTCAGAAAGTTCTTGTAGGAAGAGAAATCGCATCGGCACCCAAGGTTCTTCTTACAGCCTATGCAGTAAGAGGCCTTGATATCAATTCTTCCTATACAATTTATGATTTAATCAATCGCCAGAAGAAAGCCGGCGTTGCCGTAATCTATGTCGGCGAGGATCTGGATGTCCTTCTTGAGATATCCGACAGAATATTGGTAATGTGCGGCGGAAAGGTCAGCGGAATAATCGACGGACGCACCGCCACAAAGAATAAAGTAGGTATGATGATGACAAGAATAGGAGGAGAGGGATTCGATGAACAGTAAGATAAAAGAACCGCTTCTTCATATTGTCAAGCGCGGTGACGTGAAGTGGTATGTAGCCTGGGCCATCAGACTGGCAGCCATAGTTCTCGCCCTTATCGTAAGCGGAATTCTCACAACGGCCCTTACGGGATTAAATCCCCTGGACGTTTACAAAACAATAGTTACAGGTGCCTTCGGTACCGCCAGAAAATCCTGGATTACAGTTCAGGACATCAGCATTTTGTTAATTATATCCCTGGCAGTAACACCTGCCTTCAGAATGAGATTCTGGAACGTAGGAGGCGAGGGACAGGTTCTGGCGGGAGCACTTGCTGCCGCAGCCTGCATGATTTGTCTGGGAGATAAGCTTCCCAACGGCGTGGTAATCCTTTGCATGGTGATTGCCTCCATACTGGCCGGAGGACTTTGGGGCTTTGTTCCCGCCTTCTTCAAGGCCAAATGGAACACCAACGAAACCCTCTGCACCCTGATGATGAACTACATCGCAACTCAGCTGGTAGCTTACTACACCATCCTTTGGGAGGTGCCCAAGGGCTCAGGTAAGATTGGTATCATCAATCAGAACACCAACGCCGGCTGGCTTCCCGAGGTGGGAAACAAATATCTGCTTTGCATAATAATCGCAGTGGTTTCCACAGTGCTTATGTATATCTACCTTAATTACTCCAAACACGGCTACGAAATTTCGGTTGTGGGCGAGAGTGAGCACACTGCAAGATACGTAGGTATCAAGGTTGAGAAGGTAATTGTGAGAACCATGATTCTTTCCGGTGCCGTTTGCGGACTTGCGGGCCTTCTTCTGGTGGGCAGCATCAACCACACGGTTACAACCACAATCGCAGGCGGACAGGGCTTCACCGCGGTAATGGTTTCCTGGCTTGCAAAGTTTAATCCCCTGGGAATGATTCTCACAAGCCTTTTGATAGTATTCCTCGGAAGAGGAGCAGGAGAGATTTCCACAGCATTCAGTTTGAACCACTCCTTCTCTGATATCTTAACCGGTATCATTCTCTTCTTTGTAATCGGATGTGAATTCTTCATTACTTATAAAATAAACTTTCGTAAGAAAACTGCAGGAAAGGAGGCAAAATAAATGATTGATCTGGTTTCTTTCATACCAAGAGCAGTTGTTCAGGGCATTCCGCTTCTGTATGGAAGCACAGGCGAAACTCTGACGGAGAAGGCAGGTAACCTTAACCTTGGTATCCCCGGCGTCATGTACGTTGGTGCCATAAGCGGCGTTATCGGTTCCTTTTTCTATGAGCAGTCAGGTGAAATCAACGGCTTCTTCGCCATTGCAATTCCCCTTCTTTGCTCCCTTTTGGGCTCCCTTATTATGGGCCTCATTTATTGCTTCCTGACCGTTACTTTAAGGGCCAACCAGAACGTTACCGGTCTTGCGATGACAACTTTCGGCATAGGCTTCGGAAACTTCTTCGGCGGCTCCCTTATAAAGCTTGCGGGAAGTGATGTTCCGTCCATCGCCCTTTCCAAGACCAGCGCATACTTTTCACATGCACTGCCCTTCGCGGATAAGCTTGGATGGTTTGGTAAAATCTTCCTGTCCTACGGATTCCTCGCATATGCCTCAATAGCCATTGCTCTTGTTACATCAAGAGTAATAAGACACACAAGAGTGGGCCTTCATTTGAGAGCTGTGGGTGAGAGCCCCACCACCGCAGATGCAGCCGGAATCAACGTTACAAGATATAAGTATTTTGCAACCTGTATCGGATGTATGATTGCAGGTCTGGGCGGACTTTACTATGTAATGGACTACGCCTGCGGAGTATGGTCCAACGATGCCTTCGGTGACAGAGGATGGCTTGCCATCGCCCTTGTAATCTTTACAATCTGGAGGCCCAGCATCGGTATTTTTGCTTCCATATTATTTGGCGGATTATATATTCTTTATCTTTTCATTCCCACAGGAATGGATCATATGGAAATCAAGGAATTATATAAGATGATTCCTTATGTGGTAACACTGGTGGTTCTGGTTATTACTTCAATAAGAAGTAAGAGAGAAAACCAGCCCCCTGCTTCCCTCGGACTTGCGTACTTCAGAGAAGAACGATAAAATACTCATATGAATATTACAGAATATCCCGGAAGAAATCCTATCGCGCCGATATCCGGATCGGCAACACAGGAAATGACCTCAGTCGACTTCTGGAATCTGAATGACTCGATTCTGATGAATATCGACGAAATCGAAAAGTATAATCAGTATCTTGAAGAACAGAAGGACCTTGGACTTATGAATCTTCTGACTGCTCCTCACAGTATCTCAAAGGCGGAGCTGGTTGAGATGATTACCAGGGGACAGAATTTTGATGATCTGGTTTATCTTGCCGATGAGAAGGTTACTCCAGCAGACATCAAAGACCTTGAGGACTCACAGGCACTTGAATCGATACCCGATCAAGTGACGGTTTCCTGCGGCCTTGCAGCGTGTCCTGCAGATCTTCGATATTTCCCCACCACCAAGGCGGGAACCGAGGATGGAAGCTTCATCAGTGAGAAATGTATCGATCAGCTTCAGGGAACTCAGTTAACCCTGGCGGAGCCGGTACTCATCTATCACACTTCCGAGGATAAGAAATGGCTCTTTGTCCATTCCAAGAACTACAAGGGATGGGTTAAGAGAATCTGTATAGCCACATGTCAGAGAAGTATTTGGGAGGACTATCTTCTTTCTCCCAGATTTGCAATAGTTACGGAACATAAGTCCTGCGATGTTCTGGGAGTTAAGATGAAACTCTATGTGGGCACCAAGATTTCCATGGACATGGACGGAAATCTTCGTATTCCCACCAGAACCATTGACGGTGGACTTCGATTTGTAAATACCAAACTGGATATAGATTTGCATCAGGGTTTCCTGCCCTACACCACAAAGAATGTTGTTACCCAGGCCTTTAAACTCCTTGGTGACCAGTTCAGTTGGGGCGGAAAATACGGTCACAGTGACTGCTCGGGAATAGTGAATGCGGTGTACAATTGCTTCGGTTTTACCCTGCCCCGAGATACCATTGATATGCGAAAAATTAAGAAACATTCTATTGACCCGACTGGCGGTATAGATTATAATAGCGTTCAGCCCGGTTCACTTTTGTTGTGCCCGGGTCATGTTATGCTTTATCTTGGCATGCATGACGGGAAGGCATACGGATTCCACGGACTGGCATCCATTCTTGATGACAGCGGAAAGCTTCTTGAGCTTTATCGAGTAGAGATTTCCAACGTGGATATGATAAGAAGCGAAACAGGAAGAACTTATGAGCAGGATACAGTGCTCATAGTTGAGATAAAACGCGACGAAGCGTAAAGAGAGAGGTAAGAGATTTGAGTAAGAAGTTTTATCTGCTTGCAGCCATGGGTCTTAGCCTTTGCCTTTTGGCAGGTTGCGGCAACAAAGATGAAGAGACTACAGCTCCTGCTAGTGAAGATGAGGGAATCACATGGGAGACAGTAGAAGAAACACCCGAAGTAACAGAGACAGTTGAAGAGCCCGAGGAAGAGCCTGAAGTAGTTCCCGAAGGAATGTATCGTTCAGAGCTTACAAACGAAATTATTTCCAAGGATCTTGAGACACAGCGTCCCATTGCAGTTATGGTCGATAACGAAATCACAGCACTTAACCACTTTGGTGTTAACAGCGCTGATATCGTATACGAGATCATGAACAGCACAAAGAATGACAGAGTAACCCGTCTTATGTGTATTTTCAAGGATTATGCATCCGTAGAGAAGATTGGTTCCATTCGTTCAACACGTCCCACCAACTTCTTCCTTATGGGAGAGTACAACGCAATCCTTTGCCACGATGGTGGTCCTTTCTACATCAATGACTACATCGCAATGGACTATGTTGACAACTTGAACGGTGGTTTTGCTCGTTTCTCAAACGGCAAGAATACTGAGTTCACAGAGTATATCACATATGATGGATACACCAACCCTACAACCGGTAACTCATATGCAGGTCTTAAGGACAGAATTGCACAGGCAGGTTACGATACCCAGTACAATTCCTTCTATCCCGGAAAGCACTTTGAGTTCAACGCAAAGGAAACAGACCTTACACAGGATTATGCTATTCCTGCAACAACAGTACAACTTCCTTTCAAGCACACATCATCAAAGCTTGTTTACAACGAGTCAACCAAGACCTATGACTACTATGTATACAACCAGGCTCACGTTGATGAGGGTGACGGCAACAAGATTACAAGCTTCAAGAACGTAATCATCCAGGGTTGCTCATTCTCACAGCTTGATGAGAACGGTTATCTTATCTACAACGTTGTAGGTGCAGGTGATAAGGGTTACTACCTTACAAACGGTAAGGCAATCCCCATCAACTGGTACAAGGACGGTTCCAACGGAATCCAGTACAACATCACTTACTTTGATAACATTGTTGAGGGCGGACACATCAAGCTCAACACAGGTAAAACATACATTACAATTGTTCCCGATGATTCATGGGGCGATCTGGTAATCAAGTAAGAATAAGTAAATACAGTTTAGTTGCTTATTACGGCGTAGTAATACCAAGGTATTACTACGCCTAATTTTATATGTTATAATAAAGAGGCTTTACTAAGAGAGGTGCAA
The DNA here is from genome assembly GCA_900103495.1 of Lachnospiraceae bacterium G11. Taxonomy (GTDB): domain Bacteria; phylum Bacillota; class Clostridia; order Lachnospirales; family Lachnospiraceae; genus G11. Next base: position 107,852 of record FMWZ01000011.1, read on the forward strand.
AAATGAAGATTGGTATTTTAGGTTACGGTAATTTAGGACGTGGAGTTGAATGCGCAATCAAGCAGAATAAAGATGCTGAGCTTGTTGCTGTTTTTACAAGAAGAGCTCCCGAGACTGTTAAGATCCTCACACCAAATGTTCCGGTTGTGAAGGTTGATAACATTAACGATTATAAGGATAAAATTGACGTTCTTATCATCTGCGGCGGAAGTGCAACAGACCTTCCTAAGATGACTCCCGAGTATGTTAAGAACTTTAACGTAATTGACAGCTTTGATACTCACGCAAAGATTCCCGAGCATTTTGCAAACGTGGACAAGGCAGCAAAGGAGACAGGACACATTGCTCTTATTTCTGCAGGATGGGATCCCGGAATGTTCTCCCTTAACCGCCTCTATGCCAACAGCATTCTTCCCGTTGGTAACGACTACACCTTCTGGGGCAAGGGCGTAAGCCAGGGTCACTCAGACGCCATCAGACGTATCAAGGGCGTTAAGGACGGCAAGCAGTACACAATCCCTGTCCCCGAGGCTTTGGAGAAGGTAAGAAACTGCGAGAACCCCACACTTACCACAAGACAGAAACATACAAGAGAGTGCTTCGTTGTGGCTGAGGAAGGCGCTGATCTTAAGGCTATTGAGAACGAAATCAAGACCATGCCCAACTACTTTGATGAGTATGATACCACTGTTCATTTCATCTCCGAGGAAGAGCTTAAGAGAGACCACGCAGGCATTCCTCACGGCGGATTTGTATTCCGTTCCGGTAAGCTTGGATGGGACAATGAGAACAATGCTATTATCGAGTACAGCTTAAAGCTTGACTCCAACCCTGAGTTCACATCCCTTGTTCTTGTGGCTTATGCAAGAGCAATCGATCGCCTTAAGAAAGAGGGGGCTACAGGATGCAAGACCGTATTTGACATTGCTCCCGCATATCTTTCACCCTTAAGCGGCGAAGAAATCAGAGCACATCTTCTCTAATTTGCAAGAAAGGTTTATTATAGTAACATGAACTCATATATAGAATCAGTGGATTTTTTCAAAGGAAATAATCCCGAGAAGATTGCAGAGGAATACAAGACTCCTCTCTATGTGTACAACGAGGAGATTATTCGTAATCGTATGCACGCCGTTTCTCAGGTTATCACCAAATATCCTTACACAGCCAACTACTCTGTGAAAGCCAACACCAATATCCATATCCTTAAGCTGGCTCTCGAGGAGGGAATTAACTGTGACGCCATGAGTGAAGGCGAAATCAGAATGTTAGAGGCTGCAGGTTTTCCCAAAGAGAGAATCTTCTTCGTGCCCAATAACGTAAGTGCAGAAGAGATGCGCTACGCCATCGACAGGGGCATTATGACAAGCCTTGATTCCCTGTCTCAGCTTGAGACCTTCGGTGAGATTAATCCCGGCGGAAAATGCGCCGTTCGAATTAATCCCGGCGTAGGAGCGGGTCATCACGAGAAGGTTGTTACCGCAGGTAAGAAGACCAAGTTTGGCGTTGCCGAAGAAGATATCGATAAGATTTTTGAAATCGCAGATAAATATAACCTTACAATAGCAGGAATCAACCAGCACATAGGCTCATTGTTTATGGACTACGAGCCTTTCCTTGCTGCAGCTGAAAACTTCCTTCGAATTGCTCTGAAGTTTAAGAACCTTGAGTTTGTAGACTTTGGTGGCGGCTACGGAATTCCCTATCATAAGCTTGATGATGAGAAGCCCTTTGAGATGGAAGGCTTTAAGAAGGCTCTTGAGGCCATTCTTGACAAGTTCGTGGCTGAATACGGCTATGCACCCTTATTTAAGTCAGAACCGGGGCGTTTCTGCGTTGCAGAGGGATGTGTTATCCTTGGACGTGTTCATGCCGTTAAACAGAACAATGGACACGTATATGCGGGTACAGATATCGGAATGAATGTACTTGTTCGCCCTTCCATGTACGACTCCTGGCACGACGTAGAGGTGCTCAGAGACGGAAAGGCAGTTTCAAGAGACAGCCTGTCTCCCGTTAACGTTTGCGGAAACATCTGCGAATCAGGAGATTTGCTTGCGAAAGACAGAATGCTTCCCGAGATTAAGAAGGGCGATTTAGCCTGTGTTCTTGACGCGGGAGCTTACGGATATTCAATGTGTTCCACATACAATTCCCGTCCCCGCCCGGCAGAGGTGCTGGTTTGCAAGGACGGAAGCATTAAGACTATCAGGAAAAGAGAAACATACGAAGATTTATTCAGGTTAATGTAACTTTCCCGGAGGGGCTTATGGAAAAAAAGGATTTTCTCCATGACTTTCTTCAGACCTACAAGGATAATCGTGATCTGAACGATGACTTGCATGAGAAACTTCTTGAGAAAAACAATCTTGCGGACTGGACCGGTCTCCTTAAGGAACGCTCTCAGAAAATGAGATTTATCTACGGCGAAACCGAGGAGATGCTGGCCACCATCAGAGACTATCTCGACGAAATCCTTACGGACAACGACGCCGAGATGCTTTTTGATGTCATCATGGACCTGTATTACTGCGGTTATGATGACTTCGAAGTTATGTCAACCATAGCCAATAAGCTTATATCATACTATGAGATGAGGAACGACCTTGATCACAGGGTCTTCCTTTACCATCTCATGGGATTTGAAACCACGGAATTCTATTCCAGAACCATGGGCGACGCAGGACTCGGCGTTGCCATAGATTACTATCAGAGAGTTATTTCACTTCGGGCTCACTATGTTGAAGTCAGTGATCCCAGAATCCGCCGTTGCTTCTTTACGGCCTATTCCAACCTTATTGCGCCTTTAACTGAAATATGTCCCTTCCTTCAGGATTCGGTTTATGACTATTACTATGCCGTAATGGACCTTTTCAACAACCCTGCGGTTCAGACATTGGATGGGGACAAACCCTTCCTTCCTCTTGTAATGGCCAAAATCAACGAGGATATCCTTTATTCCGAAGCTTATGTGGATAACTTAAAGGAGAGACAGAGGGGACAGTTTATAAAGATAGCGGAGCAGGCCAAGAGGGAACTGGACCTTGGCAGAAGAGAGGACCCCAGCGGCGCCGTTATGAGGGCTTACCACAAGGCCAGAATTCTCGCCGGCAGAATGAAAGTCAGAGAGGTTGTGGAGGAGCAGATTTCCTTAATTACCGATGATTTAAGATTTCCCAATTACTCTGACCCCGAGAACGAGGATAGAGAACTTGACGTTTTTTTCAATTATCATGATACGGGCATAAGCATTCTCAAATACCTGAAGGACAGCGAATTTACTCCCGCGGAGAGAAGGGAGTATCTGGAGCGCTTCTTTAACAAGGTTACCCATGTTCATCAGACTGCACCCTACCACTTCTTCACATCCCGCCTTAACAGCGCCAGTGCCGAGTGGTTTAAGGCTGTGGAACCCTTTATGGAAACCCTTGAGGAGAAGAGAAACTATCTGTCAAAGATTATCATCTCAAGACAGCCCATCACCTATCTCCACTCCCTTATGGTGGTTCAGATTGCTCAGGCCATTACCAACGTATATCTTTGGACCAATCCTGAGGAGTTTATCGGAATTCTTGGCTGTAAGGATGTTGACGAGGTCAAGAAAAAGTCTGAGGAAATCAAGAGGTATGTGTGTGACTGCGGAATGCTTCACGACATAGGCAAATGCCTTATTACCGACGTTATCAATCAGCAGTGGAGAAGGCTTTGCGGTGAGGAGCAGGATCTCATAAGGCTTCATCCCGAAAAGGGACTTATGCTGGTGAATGAGGACCCTCAGTTTGCACCATACTTTGATGTAATAGTGGGACACCACAAATACTACGACGGAAAGGGCGGCTATCCTGTTGCCTTCGACAACACCAAGTCTCCCATTAAGATTATCATCGATATAATCACCATTGCGGATTCAATCGATGCCGCAACCGATGTTTACTGCAGAAATTATGCAAGGGGTAAATCCTTCCAGGAACTCCTTCAGGAACTGACGGAAAGAGCCGGAACAAGATATCATCCCGGCATTGTCAAACTGTTGAATGACAACACCGGGCTTCAGAGTCATTTGGAATATATTACAGGGGAAGGCCGAATCGAAACTTACTTTGCGGCATTCAGAGAAATTATATCCTTGTAGAAATGGGTATTCATCATAACGATTGAAGCGATAACCATTGCGATACCCATTATGCTTACGGAACCGATATGCTCCCCGAAGAGTGTAACTCCCACTACGGAAGCCACAACAACTTCGACGGAAGCAAGGACGGGAACTTTACTACAATCCTTTACCTTCTGTATTCCGATGTAGTAAATGGCGTATGTTATGGCAGTGGGAATTAAAGCGTAGAGGACACCCCATTCCACAACGCCGGTAGTTTGCAATGTAACCCTGTATTCCCAGGGTTTAACAATAACAAGGAGTACGATTGCAGCGAAAAAGAAGCTGTACATACTCATTACGAAAGGATTGGTTCCCTTATCGGACATCTTGCCGATAATGGAATTCATTGAATAACAAATACAGGCACCAACGGCCGCAACAAGTCCGGAAACCACAAAACCGGAAATGTTTAAGCGGCCGTTTGTTATGGTAAACCCACATCCGAGGATATTGACAAGTATAGCCAGTATTTTGATTATATTGATTTTCTCTTTGTAAACAATTGCCGAGAAAATCAATGTCATAGCCGGTGATAAATAAAGGATAACGGTGCTGAAGGATATGCCAAGGGTTGTAATGGCGAAATTATAAAAGAGGTTGTAAACCCCATGGCATATCAGACCAAGAGCAGCGCACACAAAAATCTGCTTTTGACTAATGATAAGGCTCTTAATACCGAATTTTGCAACACAGAATACGAGCATGGCCACAAAGGCAATTGAAACTCTCATGAATGAAATCAATGAAGAGTCAGCTCCGAGACCCTGCAGTCTTTTTACAAAGAAGCCTGAGAGCCCCCAGAGTATTCCGGAGAAAAATACCAAACCGTATCCCAGATGTTCATTTTTACTGTTTAAAAGCCTGGTCATCTTTGCACCTTTCAGAAAGATAAAAAATAAAGTTTCAAAAAACGAGTAGGGATGTCGCTTTTTGTTCCAAAGAACACTTTAGTACCGGAATTGCCATTTGGGAATATCAGATATATAATATGGGTATAAGTTTTTCTTATAATAGATGAGGAATTATTATGGATGACAGAAAGCTGGAAGTTTTTCTAAAGACAATTCAAACCGGAAGTTTCTCCAAAGCCGCCGCAGAACTTAACTGTACCCAGTCGGCGGTGACCCAGACAATGAATAACTTAGAGGGAGAACTTGGAATCGCACTTTTGGACAGAAGCCACAAGGGCGTTGTTTTAACCCCTGCAGGGGAAAAACTTTTGCCTCTCATTATAGAAGCAAAGGACAGTATCGACAGAATTGTGACTCTTGCCGGGAGACTTTCCGAAGGTAAGGAAAGCCCTATTAGGATAGGCTGCTTTTCAAGTATCGCCACCTCCTGGCTTCCTCATGCCATTAAGACCTATCAGAAGGACAATCCTGCGGCAGTCTTCAGTATAAAGATAGGAACGGAGAACCTTTCGGATTTGCTTTTATCACATAAGATAGATCTGGCCCTTGGAGATACCGACAGACTTAAGGGCTTCAGGTTCATGGAGCTTATGAAGGACCCCTACTGCGCGGTTTATCCAAAGGGTGTTGTGGATGAGAAGAAGAAATCCATAAGTATAGGAGACTTTGGAGAATATCCTTTTATTATGGCGCCTGAAAATGCATTAAAGAGTCACCTTATCGATCTTCCAAAGGATGCCCTCACCGTATCCTGCGACGATGACTTTGCTCTTTTGTCAATGGTTTCCCAGGGCCTTGGCGCCACGGCAATGCCAAGATTATCCATAAGAAACCTGCCTGATAACGTATCGGTTTACGACCTGGAGCCAAGGAGCTTCAGGACCCTTGGAATAGCCCTTCCCAATTCCGTGGATCAGGGGGTCAAAAGTTTCGTAAAATTCCTTCAGAAATGCCGAGAAGACGGAACATTGGAAGGCTTCTGCCATGCTTGACTTTTGACCTTTATGAGGGGTAAACTTTTAAATGGGATAGGAGGTAAAAAGAAGTGGCTAATGTCAGCGAAACACTGGATAAATTAAGCTTTTTGGATACCCAAACAGCCCTTGTTTATTTCGGCAACATGAAGGAGCTTTATGTGGAGACGGTAAATGTCTATTTAAGAGACAGGTTTGACGCCGCCCTGCAGGAGCATTATGAAGCCGAAGACTGGACAGCCTATCAGCGTGTTGCCCACTCCATCAAGAGTTCATCCAACATGATCGGAGCCACCGACATGTTCGAGAAGGCCAAGAGCCTTGAGATGGCGGTGAAGTCCGGGGATTATGCTTTTGTGAAGGAAAATCACGATAATATAATGAAGGATTACAAAGAACTTTTGGATAAGATTCAAAATGCTTTGTAACAGATAAAGGAGATAGAATGCCGGCAGAAGAGAAACAGGAATGTAAGCAGGTCGGATGCGCGGGATGTATCTGTACCACATGCCAGCATCAGGGTTTTGATTGCCGGTGTGAAGAAGAAAACAGTGGACCCATAACCGCCTGTGACGATTACGACGAAATGATGGGTGAACAGATTAAACTAAACTTTTAAGGGGTAAGAAATGAGCGAAGAGAAAGTAATCACAGTTGATAACGTAATGTCGGAGCAGGAGAGTTTGAGAAGGCTTTTGGAAAGCAACAACAAGAGAACTTTCTATGCGAGGATAACGGGAATAGCTGCGGTTATCATATGCCTGGTTTTTGTGGTGGCAGGCTGCATTCTTATACCTAAGGCTGCGTCGGTTCTCACCGAAGCGGAAACAACCATAGTGAAGGCTGAAGAAAGCCTGGGGAATATTGATAAGCTTTCAACAGAGCTTATTAACACCTCCGCCAACATGAACAAGGTGTTGGAGGACAACGCACAGGGATTAAGCGATGCCCTTACGGAGATCAACAAAATTGACATAGAGACATTAAATAAAGCCATCAGCGATTTGCACGATACCGTTGAACCAATGGCGAAATTCTTTAATGCCTTTAAAAGATAAATGAATTCTATCCGGAGGAAACAAAATGAATTACAATGAAGCATTAACCAAACTGAAGAAGTACGGCCAGGAGCATGTACTTAAGTATTTTGATGAGCTTAGCGAAGGGGAGAAAGCTGAGCTCCTTAACCAGATTGACGAGACCGATTTCAGTATTCTTGAAGCCCTCGAGGCCAAGAAAGCACCTGCAAAGAAAGGCAAATACGAGCCCCTTGCAGCAATGGAGCTCTCAGAGATCGAAGCAAACAAAGATAAGTTCTATGCCAAGGGAATCGAAGCCATTAAAGCCTGCAAGGTGGGAGCAGTTCTTCTTGCCGGCGGAATGGGAACAAGACTTGGCTCCGATGACCCCAAGGGAATGTACAACATCGGTATCACAAAGGATGTTTTCATTTTCCAGAGATTGATTGAGAACCTTATGGATGTTGTTAAGGCAGCAGACGGAGCGTGGATTCCTCTCTTTATTATGACCAGTGAGAAGAACAACGATGCCACCATCAAGTTCCTTAATGAGAAGAACTTCTTTGGATACAACAAGGACTATGTTTCCTTCTTCAAGCAGGACATGGCTCCCGCATCAGATTACGAAGGAAAGATTTACATGGAGAGCAAGAGCCGCATGGCAACATCTCCAAACGGTAACGGCGGATGGTTCTCATCCTTTGTAAGAGCCGGTCTTCTTAAGAAGGCAGAGGAGTTCGGAGTTGAATGGCTCAACACCTTCGCAGTAGACAACGTTCTTCAGAGAATCGCAGATCCCACTTTCGTAGGAGCAACACTTCTAAGCGGATGTGCAGTTGGAGCAAAGGTTGTTAAGAAGGCTGCAAGAGATGAGAAGGTCGGCGTTGTCTGCCTTGAGGACGGACATCCTTCAATTGTTGAATACTACGAGCTTACAGATGAAATGATGGATGCAAAGAACGAGAAGGGCGACCCCGCTTACAACTTCGGAGTTATCCTCAATTACCTCTTTGACATCAAGAAGTCCGTAGAAGTTATGGAGAAAAAACTTCCTCTCCACATTGTTGAGAAGAAGATTCCCTGCCTGGATGCCGAAGGCAATTTCTTTAAGCCCGAGACACCCAACGGATATAAATTTGAATCACTTATTCTCGATCACATTTATGAGATGGGCTCATGCCTTCCTTACGAGGTAGTGAGAGAGAAAGAGTTCGCACCCATTAAGAACAAGACCGGTGTGGATTCAGTAGAAAGTGCAAGGGAGCTTTGCAAGAAGAACGGTATTGTACTCTAATCCTTTCCCTGCGAAGTAACCTTTGCCAGTAACAGAAAGGTGGATTAGACCATGGATTATGCTGAAGATAAGCACAAAGAAGAACGCGAGGCCATGAACGGAAGCGTTGACAGCTGGAGAGAAGTAATACTTGTCTACACATCAGCCCTTCATCAGGTTCAGACCAAGTTGGAAATTCTCAACGACGAGTTTCAGCATGTGCATCGCTACAATCCCATTGAGCACATCAAGGGCAGAATCAAAACTCCCGAAAGCATCGTTAAGAAGCTCAAAAAGAACGGACGAGAATCTACCATTGATAACATGATTCAGTATGTCAACGATATCGCCGGCATACGTATCATCTGTTCCTTCACCTCGGATATCTACCGCATCGCGGAGATATTAAGAAACCAGAAGGACATTACGGTTATTTCGGAAAAAGACTATATTACCTACCCTAAAGCCAGTGGCTACAAGAGCTATCACATGATAGTAACTGTTCCCGTATACCTTTCCGATCGTACCATCGACGCCAAGGTAGAGATACAGATCAGAACTGTAGCCATGGACTTCTGGGCAAGTCTTGAGCATAAGATTCACTATAAGTTCGAGGGTAATGCGCCTGAGAACCTTAAGAAGGAACTGGTGGATTGTGCCAAGATGGTATCTGACCTGGATAACAGAATGGAGCAGCTTAACGAGCAGATCCAGGGTCTGGAATCCGGATACGAAAACGAAGAATATTAGGGTATAAAATGAGGAGTGCCCCGGCACCTTACGATGTCGGGGCTATTATGAAAAAAATATCTGCATGGCATATGCAAGAACCATTCAAAATCTATGTTTTGATTATATCCATTAAGTATGAACAAAGTATGAACAAACTGTTAAACTGTGGTGAATATTGACAAAGGGTTAAAAATTCGGTAGCAAAAACTATACAATGTGCACAAAAGATATGCCATTGAAAATGAGATAGTAAAATGATAAAATTTAGAAGGTTATATAAATTCCTACAAGGGGGCTGTAAATATATGGATAGTTTTATGGACAAGCTGGCTCAGAAGTTTAATTCTTCAGAGATTATTAAAGCCAACGCTCAGGCAGAGGCAGCAGAACTTGATAGAATGAAGAAGCAGATGGAGCAGTACGACACCTGCTTACAGGATATGCGCAAGCTTAGTCTTTCCAATACTGAGGCTGCCGACAAGCTTAAGGAATTGATTGATAACCTTGAGACATCAAGAGAATCCTTGATGGAGCAGATTAAGAACGTTAATGCGGATGCATATGAGGTTGTTCACAAGGAGAACGTCAAGGTATACCGTAACGTGCAGGCTGTTGTTCAGGAGGAGAGCGCAGCTGTTAAGGATGAAGTTAAGACTGTAAGAAAGTCAGTTAACGGCAAGTTCGTAGTGGGCTTGGTTTTTGCAATTCTTGCATTCACCTGTGCCGCAGCAGATCTTGCATTTGACTTATTGGTTTATTTTCATATATTATAATTGAGCATTTTTATAAGTAAGTTAAGTATTTAGCAGTATGAAGACAAAATATAGCAGACATATTAGAATCAGATTCATAAAGATATCGTTGTTTGCGGCTACTGTAGCCGCATTTTTTTTGCCGAGCTATACCCCCTTTGAAAGCAAGGGTGACAACTACTTTGCAGTTTCGGTTAACGGTGAGTATGTAGGTACCGTCGGAGGTCTTGATGACCTGGACGGATACGTTCGCAGTGCAAGAAAGAAGATTGCTTCAGAGACCGATGACCTTGTTTTCATGGATTCGGACATTACCACAGAGGGCAGTGAAGTACTTTGGGGCGAAGTAACCTCCAAAGAAACAATGATGGAGAACATTGAGAAGGTTTTACGCGGAAGCATAAAGACCACCATGGCTCACGGCTACACCGTCAAGGTTAATGAGTACTCCGTAAACCTTACCTCCATTGATGAAGTACAGGATATGCTTCAGGCCTGCCTTGACAAGTACCAGGATAAGAAGGACTTCAACGTTGAGCTGGTACACGACTCGGGACGAGAGTTCAATGTTTTGACCAGCATTGTTAACAAGGGCAAGGTTGATAGAGAGATTACCTACGATGTGGATGCCAAGGGCAGAAGAGACGGCGGAATATGCGAAGTAATCGACACAATGTTTGAAAACATTGAGCCTGCCAGAGAGAAGACCTGGAACGAGTTCGAGTACGGCCTTGTAGACATGGGCTTTGCCGAGAAGGTTGAGGTGGTGGAATCCTACCTTCCCGCATCCCAGTTCACTCCTTTGGAGGACGCCATTGTTGAGGTTACCAAGGAGCAGGAGAAGGATACCATCTACGAGGTTCAGCCCGGAGATACCTTGTCCGGCATTTCGCTTACCACCGGAATTCCTGTAGACCGTATTATTGAACTTAACAAGACACTTGATAATGAATATTCCATTCTCCATATCGGAGATGAACTTAAGATAACTGTACCGGAGCCTGAGATTTCTGTAAGACGTCTGGTTCAGGAATATGTGGAAGAGTCCTATGATGCGCCCATAGAGATTATACCCGTGGACGACTGGTACACCACACAGACCGAAGTTTTGCAGCAGCCTTCCGCAGGCTTCAGAAAAGCAGTTGCGGTTATCAGCTACACCAACGAGAACGAGGATACCAGGGAGGTTATCAAGGAGGAGACGGTTATCGAATCCATTCCCAAGATTATGAAGCAGGGAACCAAGATTCCTCCTACATATGTAAAGCCCATCGCCGGCGGTACGTTAAGTTCACGTTTCGGAAGACGTAATTCACCTACAAGAGGTGCAAGCTCCTTCCACGAAGGCGTCGACTGGTCAACACCTGTGGGAACACCCGTATATGCGTCAAGTACCGGTGTGGTTTCCAAGGCAGGTTGGGGTAGCGGATACGGATACTGCGTATTCATTGACCATCCCGACGGAAGACAGACAAGATATGCTCACCTTAGCAAGGTTCTTGTTTCCGTGGGTCAGTCTGTTACTCAGAATGAAAGAATTGCTTCTTCAGGTAATACAGGTATTTCAACAGGACCTCACCTCCACTTCGAAATTCGAATTGGTGGCAGGGCTGTAAACCCTCTTGATTATCTGAACTAGTATTCGATTTACAAATATTCGATTTATGATATAATTTGACGAGAGTATTTTTTCTATCGGCTATGCCATACTCGGGGTATAAAGATTATTTCAGAGGTTGGAAATGGAAGAATATGCAATGAAGGGCGGCAATCCCCTTGTGGGAGAGGTAGAGATCGGCGGCGCCAAGAACGCGGCACTACCTATTATTGCGGCTTCGATTATGACGGATGATACCGTATATATTGACAATATACCTGACGTAAGCGATATCAGAACTCTTCTCGATGGTATGAAGAAGTTAGGCGTAAACGAGAAGAAGAAAGACAAGCACTCCGTAGCTATTAACGGCTCTCAGATTTTCAGCCTTGTAGCCGATCAGGAAGACTTAAGAAAAATCAGAGGTTCCTACTATCTCATCGGAACTCTCCTTGGAAAATACAAAGAGGCTACAGTGGCACTCCCCGGTGGATGCGACATCGGCTCTCGTGGTATTGACCAGCACATCAAGGGCTTCAAAGCTCTCGGTGCCACAATCAAGATTGAACATGGCTCAGTAATTGCCAAAGCTGAAAAGCTTGTAGGCGCACACATATACATGGACGTTGTCTCTGTAGGTGCAACCATCAACGTTATGATGGCAGCAGTTCTTGCAGAGGGACAGACCATCATCGAGAATGCGGCCAAGGAGCCTCACGTAGTTGACCTTGCCAACTTCTTAAACAGCATGGGTGCCAACATTAAGGGCGCCGGTACTGATGTAATCCGTATCAAGGGTGTTCCCACTCTTCACGGGACAGAGTACACAATCATCCCCGACCAGATTGAGGCCGGAACATTTATGTTTGCGGCAGCAGCTACCAAGGGTGATATCACAGTTAAGAATGTTATTCCCAAGCACTTGGAGTCCATCACAGCAAAGCTTATCGAGATGGGCTGCGAGGTTGAGGAATTTGATGATGCGGTTAGAGTAGTGGCTTCAAAGCCCCTTCGCACAACCCACGTAAAGACACTTCCCTATCCCGGTTTCCCTACGGATATGCAGGCAGTTATGGCAGCATCCTTAGGACTTGCCAAGGGAATCAGCATTGTAACAGAGAGCATTTTTGAGAACAGATTCCGTTATGTGGATGAGTTGGCAAGAATGGGTGCAGACATTAAGGTTGAGGGCAACACTGCAATTATCACAGGTGTTGACCAGTATACCGGTGCAAGCATCACAGCTCCTGACTTACGTGCAGGTGCCGCACTTGTTATCGCAGGTCTTTCCGCAACAGGTTTTACCACCGTTGATAACATTCAGTACATCGAGAGAGGTTACGAGGATTTCCACAAGAAGCTCCAGTCCCTTGGTGCACAGATCGAGAAGGTTGAGACCGAAAGAGATTTCAAGAAATTTAAACTAAAGATTGGTTGACAACAAGACACTTAGGTGTTAGAGTTAACAAGCAAACATTATATCATTTCTTATTCAGAGTGGTGGAGATACAGAGGATCTATGAAGCCACGGCAACCCCTTATCAAGGAAGGTGCCAACCTGAGCGATACCGCATTTGCGGAATAATCGAACAATAAGAAGATGGCTTAGAGAGATTTAAACCGCTTACGATTGTTCGTGAGCGGTTTTTTTACATTCTATAGCTTTCGTATTAACAGGGAATAAGAATGCATCCATGAAAGGAGAAAAAATGGAGAAAAGATTATTTACTTCAGAATCAGTTACAGAAGGACATCCCGACAAACTCTGCGATGCTGTTTCAGATGCCATCCTCGATGCATTGATGGAGCAGGATCCCATGAGCCGTGTTGCTTGTGAGACAGCAGCTTGTACAGGTTTCGTTCTTATCACAGGTGAGATTACAACAAAGGCTTATGTTGATATCCCCAGAATTGCCAGAGAAACAATCAAAGAGATCGGCTATGACAAGTCCGAGTATGGTTTCGACGGAAATACATGTGCAGTATTAACAGCAATCGATGAGCAGTCAGCAGACATCGCTATGGGTGTTGACAAGGCTCTCGAGGCTAAGGAAGGTGAACTTACAGATGACCTTGACACAGGTGCCGGCGACCAGGGTATGATGTTCGGTTTCGCTACAAACGAGACAGACGAGTACATGCCTTATCCCATCTCCCTTGCTCACAAGCTTGCTCTTAAGCTTACAGAGGTTCGTAAGAACGGTACACTTAAGTACCTTCGTCCCGATGGTAAGAGCCAGGTTTCAGTTGAGTATGATGAGAATGACAAGCCCGTAAGACTTGAGGCAGTTGTTCTTTCAACTCAGCACGACGAGGATGTTACTCAGGAGCAGATCCACGAGGACATCAAGAAGTACGTATTTGATCCCGTACTTCCCAAGGAATTAATCGACGACAAGACCAAGTTCTTCATCAACCCTACAGGCCGTTTCGTAATCGGTGGCCCTCACGGTGATGCAGGTCTTACAGGTCGTAAGATCATCGTTGACACCTACGGCGGATACGCTCGTCACGGCGGCGGAGCTTTCTCCGGTAAGGACTGCACCAAGGTTGACCGTTCCGCAGCTTACGCAGCAAGATACGTTGCAAAGAACATCGTTGCAGCAGGCCTTGCTGACAAGTGTGAGATTCAGCTTTCCTACGCTATCGGTGTAGCACAGCCCACATCAATCATGGTTGATACCTTCGGAACAGGCAAACTTTCCGATGAGAAGCTTGTTGATATCATCCGTGAGAATTTCGACCTTCGTCCTGCAGGAATCATCAAGATGCTTGACCTTCGTCGCCCCATCTACAAGCAGACAGCAGCTTATGGTCACTTCGGCCGTAACGACCTTAACCTCCCTTGGGAGCAGCTCAACAAGGTTGACGACCTTAAGAAGTACCTCTAAAATGATTTTTAAAACGGAGCCTTTTGGCTCCGTTTTTTGTTGCTCTTTTCCCTTTATCTGCATCCGCAATTATATCCGGAGTCGGTGTCGCGTCAACCCCAAGCCCTAAAGGGTGCGTGCCGCAGGGTTGACCCGCCACCTTCCCCCGGATATTGAGCAGTCAAGCAGATGAAGGGAGGAGACTGCCCTTTCAGGGACATCCCTTGGGCCTCCGAGCCACTGCCGGCACCCAACCGGCGACTCTCCCTCCCCTTTCTGGGGGGCGGTTTACGTGTAATTGCCTCGAATTCATGTTTCCTCACGTAGAAATGGCAGACATGTTCAGAGGAACCTACGTGAGAAAACTGAGAAATGCGGACTTCTCACGTAGACCTTCGCAGGAATACCTTTCGAATTACGTGATAGAAGGGGTAAAGGCCTAATCTTCACGTAATAGTCCCGGCCGAAGGGCGAATCTTCACTTGCTGACCGGCCCACAAATGAGTTATGTAAACTGAACCCGGGAAATATACTGCCGATAGGGGACTTAGTGATAACAGGCAGTAGGGATTTCAAGGGTGGCTCTGCCGGAAGAGAGAATTTCAAAATTGAGCAGTAAGATTATCGGACCTCGCCCTGCCAGATATCAGAAAGTAGCAATTTGGCAGAGACGAATCCCCAGATCTTACTGCTAAGAATGGAAATATATGAATTTAGCAGAGAAGCCCCCGAAAATCCTACTGCCAGAGAGGAATAATTGCACATTAAGCAGTAGAAAACGCGAGAATGGTTGACATAACACGCCGTAGAGGGGCAAGTGGCCACCCCTAAGTCGGGATATGGCGCCGGAGGCGCAGAGCACCCCTTCCCTGCTTGATTACTAAAGAATCCACGAGGGGATGGGGGTCAAGGATGCGAAGCACCCTTGCGGCTTGTCCTTGAGGCCCATCCCCTCGTGGATATAATGCTTGGAAGCAGGGAAGGAATTATACTACAAATTTAAGGAACATCCTTTCCATTTGTGATAGAATAATAAGGAGCGAACAAGGGAGGTTATAAATGGCTTTCACTCATCTTCACGTCCATACGGAATACAGTCTTTTGGACGGCTCCAACAAGATAAAAGAATATGTGAAAAGAGTCAAAGAGCTGGGCATGACCGCTGCGGCCATTACGGATCACGGTGTAATGTACGGTGTAATAGACTTCTATAAAGCGGCGAGGGAAGAAGGCATCAAGCCCATCCTTGGTTGTGAGGTTTATGTTGCCCCTAACTCCCGATTCGACAAGGAATTAACCGGTGGTGAGGACAGATATTACCACCTTATTTTGCTTGCGGAGAACAACACGGGCTACTCCAATCTTATGAAGATTGTAAGCCGCGGTTTTACCGAGGGCTTTTATTACAGACCCAGAGTTGACATGGATGTCCTTCGTGAATTCCACGAGGGAATCATCTGCTGCTCTGCCTGCCTTCAGGGTGAGGTTCAGAGAAATATTGTTAAGGGACTTAAGGATGAAGCGGAGAAAGCTGCCCTTAAATATCTTGATTGTTTTGGCGAAGGAAATTATTTCCTTGAATTGCAGGATCACGGAATTCCCGAGCAGCAGCTTGTGAACATGGAACTTATGAAGATGTCCGAGAAACTGGGCATTCCTCTTGTTGCCACCAACGATGTTCACTACACCAACGCCTCCGATGTGGATTCCCACGATATCCTGCTTTGTATCCAGACAGGAAAGAGAGTTACCGACGAGGACCGACTTCGCTACGAGGGCGGACAGTATTATATAAAGAGCGAAGAGGAGATGCGTAAGCTCTTCCCTTATGCTAAAGAAGCAATTGAGAATACCCAGAAGATTGCCGACAGATGTAACGTGGAAATTGAGTTTGGCGTTACCAAGCTCCCTAAATTCGATGTTCCGGAGGGCTACGATTCATGGACCTATCTTAACAAGCTTTGCAACGACGGACTTATTGAAAGATACGGTGATCCGAATAAACCTGCGGGAACCACAGGCATGACCCTTAAGGAAAGGCTAGACTACGAGCTGGGTGTCATTCAGAAGATGGGCTACGTAGACTACTTCCTTATTGTATGGGACTTCATCAATTACTCCAGAGAGAACGGAATTCCCGTTGGCCCAGGACGAGGCAGTGCTGCGGGAAGTATCGTTTCGTATACTTTGCACATAACAAACATTGATCCCATCAGGTACAGCCTCCTTTTTGAGCGTTTCCTTAATCCTGAGCGAGTATCCATGCCCGATATCGATATTGACTTCTGCTTTGAAAGAAGGCAGGAAGTTATCGATTATGTTGGAAGAAAATATGGCAAGGACAAGGTGGTTCAGATTGTTACCTTCGGTACCATGGCGGCCAAGGGTGTAATCAGGGACGTGGGACGTGCCCTGGATCTGCCTTATGCCTTCTGTGATTCCGTGGCCAAGATGATTCCCAACGAGTTAAACATCACCATCGACAAGGCTCTTCAGATGAATCCCGAGCTTCGTAAGGCCTACGAATCTGACCCTCAGTGCAAGACCTTAATCGACATGGGAAGAAGACTTGAGGGACTTCCCAGACACACATCCATGCACGCAGCCGGCGTTGTTATCTGCCAGAAGCCTGCAGATGAATTTGTGCCCTTGTCAAGGGGCTCCGACGGCTCCATAACAACTCAGTTCACCATGACCACCATCGAGGAACTGGGCTTACTTAAGATGGATTTCCTGGGTCTTAGAACCCTTACGGTTATAAAGAATGCGGTGGACCTTATCAAGAAGGACTGCGGAACAGAAATTGACGTAGACAAGATTAACTACGACGATAAGAAGATTTATGAATACATCGGTTCAGGCAAAACCGAAGGTATCTTCCAGCTTGAATCGGCGGGGATGAAGAGCTTCATGAAGGAGCTTAAACCCGAATCTTTGGAGGACGTTATTGCGGGTATTTCCCTGTATCGTCCCGGCCCCATGGACTTTATTCCCAAATACATCAAGGGCAAGAACAACCATGAGGACATCACCTATCTTTGCCCTGAATTGGAGCCCATCCTTTCTCCTACCTACGGCTGTATCGTTTACCAGGAGCAGGTTATGCAGATCGTAAGAGACCTTGGCGGATATACCCTTGGCCGAAGCGATCTGGTTCGCCGTGCTATGAGTAAAAAGAAACAGCACGTCATGGAGGTCGAGAGGGAGAACTTCGTCCACGGCAACGCAGAAGAAAAGGTTCCGGGCTGTGTTTCCAAGGGAATAGATGAGAAAATTGCCAGCGAAATCTACGATGAGATGATGGATTTTGCCAAGTACGCCTTCAACAAATCCCATGCGGCCTGCTATGCGGTGGTGGCTTACCAGACAGCTTACTTAAAGTATTACTACCCCGTTGAATTTATGGCAGCCCTTATTACATCCGTAATAGATAATGCAAAGAAGGTATCCGAGTATATTCTTGTATGCCGAAACATGGGAATTCAGATTCTGCCTCCGGATATTAACGAAGGTGAGAGCGGATTTTCGGTTCAAAACGGCGCCATAAGATATGCCCTTACCGCCATCAAAGGCGTTGGTCGAAACATCATAGACGCTGTGGTTGAGGAGAGAAATCAGAGGGGTAAGTTCACCACCATAAGAGATTTCCTCACCAGAATGAAGGACACGGAATTAAACAAGAGGAACGTGGAGAACTTCATTAAAGCCGGAGCTTTGGACAGCTTAGAGGGCACAAGAAAGCAGTTCATGACGGTTTACGCCAGATTCATGGACGACATTGCCCAGACCGGAAAGAACACCTTAACCGGCCAGATCAGCCTCTTTGACGTGGTGGATGACGATGCCAAGAAGGACTTTGAAATTCGCATGCCTGAGGTTGGAGAGTATCCCAAGGAAATGATGCTGGCTTTTGAAAAAGAGGTGCTTGGCATCTACATTTCCGGCCACCCCATGGAGGAATACATGGGCATCTGGAACAAGTACAAGACCGCTTCCAGCGCAGATTTCCTTTTGGATGAGGAAACCGGTGCCACATCTCTTATGGAAAATGAGAGCAAGACCATCGGCGGAATCATTGCGGCCAAAACCGTAAAGTACACCAAGAACGACAAGATTATGGCTTTCCTTACAATAGAGGATATTCTGGGAACAGTAGAAGTTATCGTTTTTCCCAAGCAGTATGATATCTTTGGACAGTACTTAAACGAGGATGCGAAGGTATTCATCACGGGAAGGGTATCTTTGGAGGATGAAAAGGACGGAAGACTCATTCTTGAGAAGCTTACCCCCTTTGAGAAAATCCCCAGGAATCTCTGGATTCGCTTTAAGAACAAGGCGGACTACGAAGAGAAGATGAACAGGTTAAGCGATATTCTTAAGGATTCTGAGGGTATCGACAAGGTAAACATTTATCTTGATGAGGAAAAACAGATGCGGTCTCTCTCAAGAAGCCAGGACGTACGAGCCGACGAGGAGCTTATGGAAGCCTTAAGAGGCGCCTTCGGTGAGGACAGTGTTAAACTGGTGTAGGGATTGAAATTACGCTGTTTTTGATATAAAATAATCACAAACTTAAACCCACGTGCTCAAGGAGGCATACTATATGGCTAAAGAGATTAAAACGATAGGGGTTTTGACCAGCGGAGGCGATGCACCGGGAATGAACGCGGCAATACGTGCCGTTGTTCGTAAATCCATCGACAATGGATTGAAGGTCAAAGGAATCAAAAAGGGTTATCAGGGACTTCTTAACGAAGAGATTATAGATATGGAAGCCAGAAGCGTTTCCGATATCATTCAGCGAGGCGGCACCATTTTAGGAACTGCCCGTTGTATGGATTTCATGACGGAGGAAGGACAGCAGAAGGGCTACGAAATCTGCAGAAAGCATGGGATTGACGGCCTTGTTGTCATCGGCGGAGACGGTTCCTACAGAGGAGCACAGGCTCTCTCAAGACACGGAATCAACACCATCGGAATCCCCGGAACCATCGACCTTGATATCGCCTGCACCGATTACACCATCGGCTTTGATACAGCTGTAAACACCGCAATGCAGGCTATCGATAAAGTAAGAGATACATCTTCATCCCACGAAAGATGCAGTATCATCGAGGTAATGGGCAGAAATGCCGGATATATTGCACTCTGGTGCGGCGTTGCCACAGGCGGAGACGATATTCTTTTACCTGAGAAATATGATTACAACGAGCAGCAGATAATCAACAACATTATCGCCAACCGTAAGAAGGGCAAGACTCACCACCTCATCATCAACGCTGAGGGAATCGGCCACTCAACTTCCATGGCGAGAAGAATTGAAGCTGCTACAGGAATAGAGACAAGAGCAACCATCTTAGGATACATGCAGCGTGGCGGAAGTCCCACATGTAAGGACCGTTATTACGCATCCATCATGGGCTCCTATGCGGCAGACATTCTCTTCGAGGGCAAGACCAACAGAGTTGTGGGCTACAAGCACGGAGAGTTCACAGATTTCGATATCGAGGAAGCTTTGCAGATGCAGAAGGACATTCCTCCTTATCAGTACGAAATCAGTAAAGCTTTGGCAATCTAATGATAACAAGTACAGCAAATAAACAGGTTAAACAGATCTGCAACTGGATAAAGTCCGCAAAGGACAGAAAGAGCGATCAAGTCTTCATAGCGGAGGGGCGCAAGATGTTTATGGAAGCCCCGAAGGACTGGATTAAGGCAGTTTACGCATCGGAAACCTTCATGAAAGAAAACGAGGGAAATCCGGTGGGTGAACGACTTAAAGAATTCCTGACCGAGAGTGTGACTGATGAAGTTTTTACCAAAATGTCTGACACCAGAACCCCTCAGGGGGTTCTTTGCGTTTTAAAAAGACCCGCTCACGACCTTTCATCAATCACCGACGGGAAGGCGCCTTTTATCATGGTTCTTGAGGACATTCAGGACCCCGGAAACCTTGGCACCATTGTTCGTACCGCCGAGGGCGCCGGAGTTACGGGAATCATTATGAGCGAGGGGTGTGTCGACATTTTTAATCCCAAGACCATCCGCTCCACCATGGGCTCCATCTATCGCATGCCCTTTGTTTACGTTCCGGACGTGGTTGGGGTGGTTAAGGACTTAAATGGTAAAAACATCACTACCTACGCAGCTCACCTTAAGGGGGAGGAACCCTACCACGCTTTTGATTACAGGAAGCCTACGGCCTTTCTTATAGGAAATGAAGGCAATGGCTTAAGCGATGAGATAACAGAAGCCGCAAAGGTTTTCCTTCGAATTCCCATGGAGGGAGAGGTGGAGAGCCTAAACGCAGCCATTGCATCTGCGGTTCTCATGTACGAGGCCCACAGACAAAGAACAACACTTAAATGTTTATACGATACATTACAAAGACCATAAGGGGGTATTGAAATGACTATTGGTTTTATCGGACTTGGAAATATGGCTACGGCCATCATTGGAGGAATGTTAAAGGAGCAGATCTGCGAGCCTCAGGACATAATCGGATACGCAAGAACCGAGGAGTCAAGACAGAGAGCCAGCCTTACCTTTGACATAAAGATTGCCATAGACAACATGGAGGTTGCAGAGGAGAGCGATGTTTTATTCCTTGCAATCAAACCCCAGATGTTTGACACAGTTCTTCCCGACATTAGGGATTCAGTTAAAGAGAATGCCATAATCGTAAGCATCGCAGCAGGTAAAAGCATCGATTATCTCGAAAAGGCTTTTAAGCCGGGAACAAAGATTGTTCGCTGCATGCCAAACACTCCCGCTCTCGTAGGCGAGGGCTGCACCGGCGTAAGCTTAAATGATGATGTTAACGCCGATGATGTAAAGACGGTTATGAACATTTTAAACTGCTTCGGTAAAGCGGAACTGGTATCCGAATCCATGATGGATGCCGTTGTTGCCGTAAGCGGAAGCTCACCTGCCTACGTTTTCATGTTTATTGAAGCCATGGCAGACGGTGCGGTTAAAGCCGGCCTTCCCAGAGACAAGGCCTACGCCTTTGCAGCCCAGACAGTACTTGGTTCGGCCAAAATGGTACTGGAGACAGGCAAGCACCCCGCAGAGCTTAAGGATATGGTTTGCTCACCCGGAGGAACCACTATCGAGGCAGTGAAGGTCCTTGAAGAAAAAGGTTTCAGAGGAGCCATCGAGGATGCTATGGACGCCTGCGTAAAGCGCAACAGAGAGCTTGGAGCATAGGGCGCAACTTGACATAACTTGGCGCAATTGCTATATTACACTTGTAACAATTTTGTAACTTTTTTCCTAGAGGAGATTGACTATGTTAACAAAAGGCAATAAACGGTTTGCCTTTTGGGCTTTTTTATGCTTATTAATTCTTGCTTGCCCAAAGATAACCGCCAAAGCCGAATATAGCAGACTTCACCTGGACCCTTTTAACGGCGGTGTAGCTTCCTTTATCGACCCCAGCGTTTTGCAGGCCAATGAGGAAGCCACAGAAACTCTTGAATCGGTTAAGATTACAGATGTGGCTCCCGAAGAGGAATCTAACCTTGTAATGGCTAACGTGCAAAGCGTTCTTAACGTAAGAGAAGCCCCTAACGTTGAAAGCAACAAGTTGGGACTTTTATATAAAGACTGTGGTGGAACCATTGTTGAGAGAGGTGACGGCTGGACCAAGATTAAGACCGGTAACCTTATCGGCTGGTGCAGCAACGATTACCTGTTCTTTGGTGAAGAGGCCAATCAGGTGGCCAACGAAGTGGGAACAACTCTTGCAAGCTGTAAGAGCGGTGCCTACAGATTAAGAAGAGAGCCCACCGACGAGGCCGAGATTCTTGGTTTTGTGGCTAAGGGTGAAGAACTTGAAGTAGTAGGTATATCCGAGGATAACTGGGTATGCGTTGACTACGAAGGTGAGAACGGATACGTTCCCGCAGAGGCAGTATCCATAAGATTTGTGATTGACCATGGCGAAACCATGGATGAAATAAAGGCCAGAGAGAAGGCCGAGAGAGAGGCCAAGAAGGCCCTTATCACCAACTACGGAGCAGCAACTGTGGGAGCAGACGATACAATGCTTCTTGCAGCCCTCATTCAGTGTGAGGCCGGTGGTGAGAGCTACGAAGGCCAGCTGGCGGTAGGTGCGGTTGTTATGAACCGTGTTCGTTCCGCAGCATATCCCGACAACGTATACGGCGTAATCTACGCTTCCGGTCAGTTTACCCCTGCGGCAGCAGGAAAGGTTGACCAGGTTTACCTGTCAGGACGAATCAGAGAAAGCTGCATTAAGGCAGCGGAAGAGGCCATTGCCGGCAACACCAACGTTGGAGCCGCATGCCACTTCAGAAGAGACAACGGAACAAGAGACGGTGTTGTTATCGGACATCACGTATTCTTCTAAGATATTTTTGGGAGTAGAAATATAATCGGAAAGGGTAGAAACAATGGATTTAAAGGGCAGGGATTTCCTCAAATTACTGGATTTTACACCGGAAGAGATACTTTACCTTGTGGATCTGGCAGCAGATCTTAAGGATAAGAAGAAAAAGGGTATCGACGTTTCCAACATGCATAAAGGCAAAGCAGTGGCTTTGATTTTTGAGAAGACCAGCACAAGAACCCGCTGTTCTTTTGAGCGCGCCTGCCAGGATCTGGGAGTTTTTACCACCTACCTTGATCCCGAAAGCTCACAGATAGGCAAGAAGGAAAGCATGGCTGATACTGCAAGAGTCCTTTCAAGCATGTACGACGGAATCGAGTACAGGGGCTTCGAGCAGGAGAAGGTTGAGCAGCTTGCAAAGTATTCAAAGGTTCCCGTATGGAACGGCTTAACCAACGAATTCCACCCTACACAGATGCTTGCAGACCTTCTTACAATAAGAGAACATTTCGGTCGCCTTAAGGGCATTAAGCTTACCTACATGGGCGACGCAAGATATAACATGGGCAACTCACTTATGGTTGTCTGTGCCAAGATGGGCATGCATTTTACAGCCTGCACCTCTAAGGACTATTTCCCTTCTGCAGACCTTGTTAAGACCTGCGAGGACATTGCAAAGGAAACCGGCGGAAGCATAACTCTTACTGAGAATGTGGATGCAGGAACAAAGGATGTGGATGTAATCTACACCGATGTGTGGGTTTCCATGGGAGAGCCCGTTGAGGCGTGGAAAGAGAGAATTGACGCCCTTTTACCTTACCAGGTTACCGGTAAAGTTATGAAGAATGCCGGAGAGGGAGCAGTATTTATGCACTGCCTTCCCGCTTATCACGACCTTAATACCGAGGTGGGAAGAAGTGTGGAGAAGAAGTTCGGACTTAAGGAAATCGAAGTTACCAACGAAGTTTTCGAGTCCGAGGCTTCTATTGTGTTCCAGGAAGCCGAGAACAGATTCCACACCATCAAGGCAGTCATTGCTGCCACATTATAAGAAAGAGAAACAATGGAAGACGACAGAGTTGTGCTCTGCGGCGCCAACGCCTACGAGCAGAAATATTATTTTAACGAGACTTTTGACAAGATCCCCCAGTCCATCAAGGACGAGCTTCACGTAATCTGCGTCCTTTTCACAGAGGAGGTAGGGGGGATTTTTACCATAGTCTTTGAAAAAGACGGAAGCCTCTCCCTTGAGACAAGAGCCGAGGAGGACGACATTTATTATGACGAAATCGGAAGCGGCCTTTTGGTTGGAAAGATCAGAAGAACCAGACAGGAGCTTCTTGAGTCATTAAGCCTCTATTACAGAATGATTATATTGAAAGAGAATCCTTCAGACCTTTTGAAGGAGTTGGGTGAAGAGTAATGCTTTTTGTTATAGATGTGGGCAATACCAACATTAACTATGGTGTATACGACGGTGAGAAGCTGGTTGCAAGCTTCAGGATGATGAGTAAGATGCCAAGAACCTCAGACGAGTACGGCGTCATGATTCTTGGAATGCTTTATAACAACAAAGTTTCGGCTGAGGACATTGACGGAACTATCATCGTAACAGTAGTTCCCAATGTTATGCACGCCCTCACAAGCGCGGTTATTAAATATATTAAGACCAATCCCGTGATTGTTGGCCCCGGCGTCAAGACAGGCATTAAGATTGTGACTGAGAACCCCAGAGAAATCGGCCCCGACAGAATCGTGGATGCGGTTGGTGCATATGAAAAGTACGGCGGCCCTGTTCTGGTTCTTGACTTTGGCACAGCCACAACCTACGACTACATTACAGCTGACGGCTCATTCTCGGCCGGTATCACAGCTCCCGGAATCAGAACAGCAGCGAAAGCTCTTTGGGAAGATACCGCAAAGCTTCCTGAGATTGAAATCAAGAAACCCAAGTCAATTCTGGCTCAGGAGACCATTTCCTCAATGCAGGCAGGTCTTGTTTACGGTCAGATCGGACAGACAGAATATATAATTAAGAAGGTTAAGGAAGAGACGGGAGTTGCCGACATGAAGGTGGTTGCCACCGGCGGCCTGGGCCGAATCATTTCAGCGGAAACCGACATGATCGACGTTTACGATCCGGACCTTACTCTTGACGGCCTTCGCATTATTTACGAGAAGAACAAAAAGTAGGAATTAATGAGCGGATTACAGATTGGTAACGTTGCATTACAATCAAATATTATATTGGCACCTATGGCAGGAGTAAGCGACCTGCCATTTCGCTTGTTATGCTCCAGGATGGGGGCCGGCATGGTCTGCATGGAGATGGTAAGCGCCAAGGCCATTTACTACAACAATAAGAACACGGAAGACCTTTTGACCATTCACCCCGATGAGGGAATCGTGTCACTGCAGCTTTTTGGCTCAGACCCCGAGATTATGGCTTCCCAGGCCAAGAGAATCGAGGAGAGACCCTTTCAGATTCTTGATATAAACATGGGATGCCCCGTTCCAAAGGTTGTGGGCAACGGCGAAGGCAGCGCCCTTATGAAGAATCCGGTTCTGGCGGGAAAGATAATTGAGGCTATTGTTAAGGCCATAGATAAGCCCGTCACGGTGAAAATCAGGAAGGGTTTTGACGATGAGCATGTAAACGCCGTGGAGATGGCTCGTGTTGCGGAAGAAAGTGGTGCGGCAGCTGTGGCGGTTCATGGCAGAACCAGGCAGCAGTACTACTCCGGCAAGGCAGACTGGGACATTATTGCTGCGGTAAAGGATGCGGTCAAAATCCCTGTTATCGGAAACGGCGACGTTGTGGACGGGGAGAGCGCTTTAAGAATGTTTAAGGAAACCTCCTGCGACGGCATAATGGTAGGTCGTGCTGCTCAGGGGAACCCTTGGATTTTTCGGGAAATAAATGCGTATTTGGAGAAGGGGGAGATTTTACCAAGACCGTCTTATGAAGAGATGCGTGATGTGGTAAAACAGCATGCAAATCTCCAACTTGAGTTTAAGGGGGAATACACGGGGGTTCGTGAGATGCGAAAGCACCTTGCCTGGTACACCACGGGAATGCCCCATTCGGCGGCTTTTCGCAACAGCATTAACCTTGTGGAAACTGCTGAAGATATGATGAAAGCCATAGATGAAATATTTGGTTTTTGACATTGACAGTGCTATCTAAAATAGTTATAATACCTAAGATATATGGGGGACTATACCCCAATAAAGAATTTAGTTGAGAGGTGCCGGGAACACATGGACAAAGTAGCAGAAAAGACAGTGATGCTCACTTACGAAGGTTTAAAGAAATACCAGGATGAACTCCAGGAACTGAAGGTAAACAGACGTCAGGAAGTTGCACAGAAGCTTAAAGAAGCCCGTGCACAGGGAGATTTGTCCGAGAACGCTGAGTATGATGCAGCAAAGGATGAGCAGAGAGACATTGAAGCACGTATCGAGGAAATCGAGAAGCTTCTTAAGAATGTAGAAGTTGTAGACGAGGCTGAGGTTGACCTTAACGTTATCAGCTTCGGTTGTAAGGTTAAACTTTACGACGCAGAGTACAAGGAAGAGCTTGAATACAAGATTGTAGGTTCTTCTGAGGCAGACAGCCTTAAGGGCAAGATTTCAAACGAGAGCCCTGTAGGTAAGGCTTTGCTTGGACACAAGGCAGGAGAGACCGTTAAGATCGAGACCCAGGCCGGTGTTGTAAAGTATAAGATTTTAGAGATTCAGAGATCAAATTAATTAATATAAAGGAGAAACCAAAGTGGCAGAAGAGCAGGTTAAGAACCAGGCCCCCGAGCAGGACATTCATCAATTGCTCAAGGTTAGAAGAGAAAAGCTTGCAGCTTTACAGGCAGCAGGTAAGGATCCCTTCAAGATTACCAAATATGATCAGACTCACCATACAGAAGAGGTGAAATCACTCTACGTCAAGCACGAAGAGGAACTTTTGGCCGGCCGAAAACCTGTTTCCACCGAGGGACTCTCAGAAGAGGAAGCCAAGGAAGCAGTCAACAACGATTACAACGAGAGACGTGCTATCATGGACGCTTCACCCATCCAGGTCTCAATTGCAGGCCGTATGATGAGCAAGCGTGTTATGGGTAAGGCTTCCTTTTGTAATGTTCAGGATAAACTGGGAAACATCCAGGTTTATGTTTCAAGGGATGCTTTAGGCGAGGAGCCCTATGCGGAATTCAAGAAGCTTGATATGGGTGATATCATCGGTGTCAAGGGTTATGCTTTCCGTACAAAGATGGGAGAGATTTCAGTTCATGCTGAGTCCCTTACCCTTCTTTCCAAGTCTCTTCAGATTCTTCCCGAGAAGTATCATGGACTTACAAATACCGATATGAGATATCGTCAGAGATACGTTGACCTTATCATGAATGAGGAGTCCAAGGACACCTTCATCAAGCGTTCCAAGATTATTTCTTCCATCCGTCGTTACCTTGACGGACAGGGCTTCATGGAAGTTGAGACTCCCATGCTTGTATCTAACGCAGGCGGTGCAGCAGCCCGTCCCTTCGAGACACACTTTAACGCTCTTGATGAGGACTTAAAGCTTCGTATCTCACTTGAATTATACTTAAAGAGACTTATCGTAGGCGGACTTGAAAGAGTTTTCGAAATCGGCCGAGTTTTCCGTAACGAGGGTCTTGATACCAGACATAACCCTGAGTTCACTCTCATGGAGTTATATCAGGCATACACAGATTATCACGGCATGATGGACCTCACCGAGAACATGTTCCGTCACGTGGCTCAGGAGGTTCTGGGAACCACCAAGTTCATGTACGGCGACGTAGAGCTTGACTTCGGTAAGCCCTTCGAGCGTATCACAATGCTTGATGCCGTTAAGAAATATGCAGGCGTAGACTTTGACTCTATAGCTACCGATGAGGAAGCGAAGGCAATTGCTAAGGAGAAGCATGTTGAATTCGAGCCTCACCACAAGAAGGGTGACATCCTCAATCTCTTCTTCGAAGAGTTCTGTGAGGAGAAGATGGTTCAGCCCACCTTCGTTATGGACCACCCCGTTGAGATCAGCCCTCTCACAAAGCGTAAACCCGACAAGCCTGACTATGTTGAGCGTTTCGAGCTCTTCATCAACGGCTGGGAAATGTGTAACGCTTACTCAGAGCTTAACGATCCCATCGATCAGAGAGAGCGTTTCAAAGCTCAGGATGCTTTGGCAGACCTGGGCGACGAGGAAGCCAACCACACCGATGAGGACTTCCTTAACGCACTGGAGCTTGGTATGGCTCCCACCGGCGGTATTGGATATGGTATCGACAGATTGACCATGTTATTGACCAATTCTCCCGCTATAAGAGATGTTCTGCTGTTCCCGACGCTCAAGAGCCAGAATTAACGGATGGACGCATAGGTATCCATACTTATCCGTAGAGGTACAAATCAGTCCATCCTGTAACTCAAATGTACGGCAATCAACATGGACTCAGATGGACTTCGATGGACCCGTATGGACAGTTCCCTGAAAAAATGACGCGCTCTATGGATTGTGTCAAAGTGTGTCAAAGGGCATTTTTCGATTGAAAAAAGTCGAAAACGGGAACAAAAACAACGGGTCAATCATTTTTTATGTGGGATTGCCCATGCCACACTATAAGTTACCAATACCGTCCGCCAGCCTTGACATGAACCTCTGGCAATGCTTCAGGGTCTTCACCCCGACGGCGACGAACTCAGGAACAGCCTGCTTTCTCTCCGTCGGGGTCAGGCATCGTAGCATTGCCTGAGAACCCTGTAAAGGCCATGCCCTTGCGGGTGGCTGGGCTGTGCCCCTCTGACTCAGAATCTTGGAACAGCCTGCCCGGCAACCGAAAGTCAATTGAATAAAAAAGGATCTTCCTATAAGATTGTGAATGCATCTTGCCGGATG
>FMWZ01000012.1 GCA_900103495.1 Lachnospiraceae bacterium G11
AGGCTGGCAGTATCAACACACATACTACAGAACGCAACTCCAAAAACATGGCATAACTCAGTCCATGTCAAGAAAAGGGAACTGCTATGACAACTGCATAATGGAGACGTTTTTTGGAAGATTAAAGAATGAGATGTATTATGGCCATGAAAAAGAATACGCATCTTTCAGAGAGTTCTCAAAAGCCATAGAAGAATATATAGATTACTACAATAACAAAAGAATTCAGGCAAAAACAAAATGGATGCCTCCTGTAAAGTACAGGGAAGCATCCATGTGTTCCGCCTAAATCATAAATCAATGTGTCCAGGATTCTGGGTACATATCAGCTACGGACTGGGGCGGTTATTTTTTCTTATGTGAAAGCTTATAAACTAAGCTTATTATAGCTACAATAAGGATACAGAATTGGAATAAATCCGAGAAACTGACCATTGGCTATCACCCCCTTTCTTAAAGGGGACACATAGCCCCCAAATGAGGGCTAACCGCCTACCGTTTAGGTAATGCCTTTGCCTAAATTAATTATAACATCTCGAACATGTGTTTGCAATCAGAAACATACATTTATACTTAAAATATATCAATGAACTGGTTACAAATTGTAACCAGTTGAAAATGACCGCGCAAGATGGTAAGAAGCAGGAAGTGGAGCCCGGGGCCTTGGCGGCCCATAAATATTCCATCCTGCTTGATTACAAATCATCAGTCTTCGCAGATGTGTCAACCCTGCGAAGCACCGCAAGGCGGCTGTGGGGTTGACACACCTGCGAAGGCTGATAAACTGACGAAAAGCAGGAGGGGATGAGCGCTGCGTGACAGCTAGGGACAGGCTCGGTTTGACACATCTTGGAGAGGCTGTGGTTTTTACCAAAGAAGGGAAGGGCCGTTGCCCGTTTATAAAACTATAATAGGTGCAATTAGGGACTGCCCCAATTGCACCTATTTTTTATTTCCCTAATTTTTTCTCCATCTCTGCCTGAACTTCAGGGAAGAGGGAGAGCATGGGCTTGATATCCTTGCCCTTTATGTTTCTGTCAACGTAGTTGTTGGTGAGCTTGATTACAAGAGGTGTGAGGCTAAGTACACCGATAAGGTTGGGGATCATCATGAGACCGTTGAAGGTGTCGGAGATGTCCCAGGCAAGGGAGGATGTCATTACGGCGCCGGAAACCATCATGACTACGAAGATGACTTTGTAGACTTTGGCACCTTTGACACCGAATAAATACTCAACTGCCTTTGAGCCGTAGTGGGACCAGCCAAGAACCGTTGTGAATGCAAAAAGCAAAACCGCAAGGGCGATGAACCATTCGCCGCCGATTCCGAATACGTTTCCGAATGCTTTTGCAACGAGGGTTGCGTCGCTGACGCCCTCGGCAACCACGCCGGTTTCAAGATCTATAAATCCTGATGACAAAACCACGATGGCTGTCATTGTACAAACAATCATTGTGTCGGCAAAAACCTCGAAAATTCCCCACATGCCCTGCTTAACAGGCTCAACAACGTTTGAGTTTGAGTGAACCATAACGGATGAACCAAGGCCGGCCTCGTTGGAGAAGATGCCTCGCTTGCATCCGTTTTTGACAGCAAGTTTAAGGGCCTCGCCGGCAAGTCCGCCCGCAAGCGCTTTTGCGCCGAAGGCAAATTTGAAGATGGCTGCGAACATTGCGCCGATTTTGTCATAATGACAAATCATGACGATGAGGGAGCCGATAACGTAGGCGATGGCCATGAAGGGTACGATTCGCTCGGCAAAAGAAGCTATACGCTGAAGGCCGCCGAGAATGATAAATCCGCCGATGAGCATCAGCACCACGCCGATAATCCAGTTAACCACGGAGACGCCGGCAAAAGTGGGTGCGGTTACGTTGTTAAAGAAAGCGGATTCTATATTTAATGTAATCTTGTTGATCTGGCCCAGGTTTCCGATACCGAAGGAGGCGAGAACCGCGAAGATTGCAAAAACAACTGCCAGCACTTTACCGATGGTCTTAAAGCCCTTGTAAGCGCCAAGACCGTCTTTTAAGTAGTACATTGCGCCGCCGGACCACTCTTTTTCCGAGTTTTTGCGACGGAAATAAATACCGAGAATGTTCTCGGAGTAGTTGGTCATCATTCCGAGGAATGCGGCAATCCACATCCAAACCACGGCTCCGGGGCCACCGATGCAGATGGCTGCTGCAACGCCGGCAATGTTACCGGTACCGATTGTAGCCGCAAGAGCGGTACAAAGTGCCTGGAACTGGGAAACTGCGCCTTTATCCTTGTTGTGCCTTGTGGACTTGTGGAGAATCGATCCGATGGTGCTTGTCCACCAGTGCTTGATGTGTGAAATCTGGAATACCTTGGTGATGACTGTACAGATGAGACCTGTACCAAGGAGCATGAAGATTGCGAACCAACCCCATGCGAAACTGTTGATCACGTCATTAATTTCCGTGACTTTTGCTAGAAAACTGTCCATAGTTTGACCCTTTCCGATTGTTGATAGAATAATAGCGTGTATAAATTTGCGATATATGAGTATAAATATACATGGAAATTGAGGGCATGTCAATATGGAAGTATAGCGCAGGGCGCATGTGCAGTTTGGGGACAGGCCCCGATTGCACGGTGCAGGTTTGGGACAGGTTTGGAGAGGCTGCGGGTTTTACCAAAGGAGGGAAGGGCCGTTGCCCGTTTATAAAACTTTAATAATTCAGGTCATTGAAACTGCTTGGTATTACTGTTATAGTGATGGTGAGCAGTTTATTTCTTTTAATCTAAGATAATCTGGCAATTCTTATTTCTTTGAAATTTCCTGCTTAATTCCAATTAATGTATTGAGCGGGAGATATGTGAAAGGTCATAGTGTATTTCCCGCCGGAAGGAGGTATAACTATGACAGAAACAATTATAAACAGAGAACATAAGGACCGCTTGTTTACCATTCTGTTTGGACGAAGCGAAAATAAGGCTTGGGCATTGGAGCTTTACAATGCAATGAATGGTTCTCATTATGATAACCTTGACGATATTGAGGTTACAACCATGGAAGATACACTGTACATGGGAATGAAGAATGATGCTTCGTTTATTCTAAACGAATATATGAATGTGTATGAGCAACAGAGCACTTATAATCCCAATATGCCAATCAGACAGTTGATGTACTCAGGCAGATTGTATGATAAGTATATTAAAACGCACCATTTGAGCATTTATGGCAAAAGGGTGCTTCCGATACCGATTCCGAAACTGGTGGTTTTTTACAACGGAATCGATAAGGATGTAGAAGATGAGCAGTACTTATATTTAGCTGATTGCTTCAGTAATAAAGAAAAAGGAAAAGAAGAAGACATAACCGTAAGGGTTAAAATGGTCAATATAAACCATGGACACAATAAAGGGTTGCTTGAATCATGTAAACCACTGGCCGAGTATTCCAAGCTGATTGATATGATAAGATACAATCAAAAGGAATTGAGGCTGGAAATGGGAGATGCAGTAGATAAAGCGATTGATGATATGCCCAGGGAAAGCGTGATTTATTCTTTTCTTGATGGACATAGATCGGAGGTCAAGATGAGTTGTTTAACAGAATATGATGAAGCTGCTACGATGGAATATCTGAAGAATGAGGCAAGAGAAGAGGGAAGAGAAGAAGGAAGAGAAGAAACACTAAGGACTCTTGTAAAGAAAAAAATTGCCAAGGGTAAATCCATTGAAACCATTGCCGATGAAATGGAAGTAGCCGTTGATGAGATACGGGATTTGTATGATGAACTTTGCCCGGAGGACCTGGTGAAGTAAGTGGTTTTTACAGACTCGAGGAGTTTGACACAAAGCAATAAGCACCGGACCTGAAGGCCCGGTGCTTTCTGCTACTTTAAGAAAGGATATATCGCGCCCAGCATGTTGCTGGCGTTTCCGTTCATCGCAGGGATTATGGTTGTTTTCCCTTTATAATCTGAGCGGATAATCTTATTTAACTGTAAAGATATTTTGTCTGTCAGGAGAGTGCCAAGGTCTGAAACCGCACCGCCTATTATTACCGTACCTGGATCTAAAAGATAGACCATATCGGCTATGCCTCTGGCAACATTCATGCTCCACTTCTCTAAAAGCTCGGCATATCTGGAATCGCCTCTAAGTGCCGGTTCAAGCATTTTATCTTCGTGGTTTCCAATGAGTTTGCTTTCCTCCGAAAACCTTTTGGCGGAGGCAAGACTTTCATAATTTTCGCCTGTATCATCCCAAAGATAACCAATCTCTCCGGCAACACCATGGGCACCTTCTACAACTCTGCCGTCATAAACATATGCGCCTCCGATTCCGGTTCCAAGAGTGATGCAGTAGAATGATTTGAGACCTTTACCGGCGCCAAATCCTGCTTCACCCAGTGCCGTGGCATTTACATCGTTCATGATGCTGACGGGAAGTTTGAATTTCTCTGTTAGATGCTCCTTTATCGGAAGACCGGCCAGGGCAGGAAGATTATCGCACATTCCGATAACCATGCCCTTATCGGGAGAAACTGCTCCGAGAGTTGCTATGCCGATTCCGGAGTTTTTTTCATCATTCATTTCTTCTACAATTGATGTTATCTTTGTCAATAATGTGGCACCTGAGCAGGCAACCGGGGTGTCTGTTTCATGACATGACAGAATCTCTCCACTTTGTGAAACGATACCATATTTTATATTTGTTCCGCCGATGTCAATTGTCACATATTGTTTCATAACTTGTCTCCCGTAGGCGCCTATTACCATTCTCCTTTGAACTGATCAACGTTTTCTGCGGTTACTTCAACCTGATCTACGATTACTCTGGGCTCAACCTTTTCGCCGTTTAAGTATTTAACGCAGGTCTCGATTGCCTTATAGCCCTCTTCCTTAGCTGAAAGGAAGGTGTTTCCATCGATGATACCATCCTTTAAAGCCTTAAGTCCCTGGATGGAACCGCCAAGACCTACTACTTTAACCTTATCCTTAACACCTGCCTCAACAAGGACTTCTCCAACACCAGTAGCCATTCCGTCATCCTGGCAGAAGAAGAGATCTACGGGATCACCCTTCTGAAGAATATCTTCTGCGATGGTCATAGCGGTGTTCTTGTCCCACTCACCGGTCTGCTTGTAGACGATTTCCATATTTGTTCCTTCGATTCCTTCCTCGAAGCCTTTGGTTCTCCAAATCTGACAGAAGGTACCGGGCTTACCCTCGATACATACTATTTTACCACCCTTTTCTCCAAGAAGTTCGCCGGCAATCTTGGCACAAAGCTTACCGGTATTAACTTCGTTCTGGCCGATGTAGGAAACAACGCCTTCAACTGTTCCGGACTCATCTGTTCCGATAGCGTTGGTGAATGTAAGAATAGGTACGCCTGCTTTGTTTGCTGATTCAATTCCGGGAAGAATTCCTTCTGCATCAGATGCACAAACTGCTATCATGTCTACGCCTTTGGAGATGGCATCCTCAATC
The DNA here is from genome assembly GCA_900103495.1 of Lachnospiraceae bacterium G11. Lineage (GTDB taxonomy): Bacteria > Bacillota > Clostridia > Lachnospirales > Lachnospiraceae > G11. The sequence goes on from FMWZ01000012.1 coordinate 5,472, forward strand.
TGGGCAAGCTGGGTAGCAGCATCCCAGTTAGCATCGGAATAGCTTAAGTTACATCCGTACTTAGCGGCAGCTTCGTCAGAACCCTCACGTGTTGCTGTAAAATATGCAACGGAACCGGGAATCAGAACTGCGATGTTGTATCCGCCTTCTTTCTTGGCAGATTTATCACCTCCACAACCGAAGAGACATGTGGACACCATAGCCACCATGATTAAGATAGATAAAAACTTTTTCATTAAATAATCCTCCTTTTACATTATTGTGTATTTAAATGCTTTCACAAAATGGTTCGTTTTAGTTTGCAGCGGCGCGTTTTCTGTTATAACTGTCAAAACCGACTGCAATAAGAATAATCAGGCCCTTAAGAACATACTGGAAATATACATGTACTTCCAAAAGGTTGAAACTGTTGGATATAACACTCATGAAAAGAACGCCGATGATGGTTTTCCATGCGTTTCCTTCACCGCCGGATACGCAGGTTCCGCCTATAACCACGGCTGCTATGGCATCAAGCTCATAACCGGTTCCTGCGGTAGCGGTTGCGGTACCTACTCTGGCTGTCAGGATGATTCCGGAAAGTGCAGCCAGAACGGAACTTATGATGAAGGTAATGATTTTGACAAGGTCAACTCTGATTCCCGAAAGGCGGCTTGTTTCATCGTTGCCGCCAACGGAATAAATGTGTCTTCCCAGAACTGTTTTGAGAAGGATAAAATTGACAATCAATATTGCAATTATGAAAAGATAGATGGGGACCGGAATTCCCAGGAAACTGTCTTTGCCTATGAAGGACATAACCGGATTGTCTATGGAGATAGGGTAGCCGCCGGTGATTAACAAAAGGGCACCGTTTACAACCTGCCCCATTCCCAGAGTTGCTATCATGGAAGGTATTGCAAGTTTTGATACGGCAAAACCACTTACAGTTCCTACAAGAACACCGAATCCTATAACAGCAAGAATCATTATCAAAAAGGGTACGCCTTTGTTGAGAAGTACTGCGGCAATTGCTCCGGCACAGCCGCATATGTAACCTACAGAGATATCAAAGTTTCCGGATATGATTATGAGAGTCATTCCTGCGGAAAGCACACCGACAACGGCAGATTGTCTCAGAAGGTTAAGTATATTTCTGGTGGTGAGAAAGGCCGGTGATGCAATGCTTATGATTGCACAAAGAACAATGAAGCCGATTATTACACCGTAATTTCTCAGATTGATTTTATTGATTTTCATTGTAATTCCCCTTACTGTAATATAGTTTCCATAATGTCTTTTTGAGTGAGATTCGTATTATCCAAATCCTTTAGGATGCTTCCGTTTCGAACAACCAGTATTCTGTCAGAGGCCCTTATTACTTCGTTCAAATCGGATGAAATAAAGATGATGGCCATTCCCTTTCCGGCAAAATCTTCAATTGTCTTGAAAATATCCTCCTTTGCTCCAACATCGATGCCTTTGGTTGGCTCATCAAAAATAAGAACTTTCATTTTGTCGTCCAGCCATTTGGAAACAACAACTTTTTGCTGATTTCCGCCTGAGAGCTTTGCAATGGGAGAGTTTATGGAAGCTACCTTTATAGATAGTTTGCCAATCGCATCGTTGGTATATTCCTTCTCCTTTCCGAAGTTTAAAACTCCACGGCGAAGCATTCGTCCAAGCTGAATCAGTGTAGCGTTCTTGTAGATTTCCTGCTTGAGAATAACGCCTTCCCTCTTTCTGTCCTCAGGGATAAGCCCGATTCCGGCCTTGATTGCATCTTTGGGGTGCCGAATATGAACTTCCTTGCCTTCAACATAGAATCTGCCGGAGGTTCTTCGGTCAGCTCCGAATATACATCGCACGATTTCACTTCTGCCTGCTCCAACAAGACCGGCAAGACCAATAACTTCGCCGGGTTTAATCTCGAAGGAAACATTGTTTGTGCCATTCCTTCCGCTAAGGCCTTCAACCTTGAAAACCGAATCGGATTCTTTCTGGCAATAGGATTTAAGTCTTTGTCCGGCAACATATTTTTTACCCGACATATGCTCGCTGATTAACGGGATAGTTAATTCATCCTTGGGGAAGGTTCCCACCATATCACCGTTTCTCATAATGCTTACGGTGTCTGCAAGCATGAAGATTTCCTCGAGAATGTGAGATATGTAAATGATGGTTTTGCCCTGATCCTTAAGCTTTAGAATCACCTGAAAAAGCGTTTTCTTCTCATCATCCGTGAGAGAAGTGGTGGGTTCGTCGAAAATGATAATCTTTGCATTGGCATGAATGCATTTCATTATTTCCACCATCTGCTGCTTCGCTACGGACACATCCCTTGTCTTGATATCCGGATCTATGTGAAAATCCAGCTCATCGCAGACTTTGGCATATTCTTCACGCATTTTTTTGTCCTGAAGCAGACCTCTTTTTGCGGATTCTTTTCCCAGAAAAAAGTTTTGTAAAATTGTAAGAGTTGGAATCATGGATAGTTCCTGATGAACAATGGCAATTCCCTTTTCAGCTGCCTGCAAAGGATTCTTTATTTCTTCCTTCTTGCCTTGTATCAGAATATCTCCTGACGTGGCGTGATATACGCCGCAAAGGATTTTCATAAGAGTGGACTTGCCGGCGCCATTGGCGCCAAGCAAAGCCCTGATTTCCCCCTCATTCACATTAAAGTCGATACCGTTAAGGACTGATACCCCCGAAAAGTCCTTAAATATCTGCCTCATTTCAAGCATTTGCCCCATTTGGAATTCTCCTTTTACACAATCTATATGTCCCCGGCAGCTTTGATATGCTCATTGGGTGCCAACATAATATCCCAGCAAAGAACTGCCCCATCCATTCCGGATTCTTTGACTGTTAATAAAGATTCTTTAATATATTTCGGGTCGGTCCTTGCCACGTCTTCCCTGTAGTTAACCTCTATGCCGGGATATTTTGCACATTTAAGATGCCTTATCCTTGCAAGTTCTCCGGCTAAGAATGCCTTGTCAAATTTAATGTCGGGATAGGATTTTGTACCGTCAAGACTACTTCTAAGCAATTCATATTCGTACCCTATACCGGCCGGAGCTTCGGTACGCCTGTACATCATTGGCTTTATGAAATCAACATCCCCTGATAACAATTCGTAATTCTGGCCAACGTATTGGCTAAGAAGAGGGAAGTACAAATCAAGCCCGACTTTTTTGTTATTATTCTTGAAATACCTGCAAAGGGAATTGACGCTTTCGGCAATAAGATTTCCCTTTAGCCTGAAAAACTTGGCTAAGACATTGGATTTAAAGGAAAAATCTCTGCCGGGAACATATTCATTAATGTCCCAGAATCCGGCCCCTGCCTTTGAATAAACTTCCTTGAGTGCCTCTAAATCCAAATCGTTAGCTCTGTAGTATTTGGCGCACTCAGGACATCCGCAGCTTAATACTCCACCTGTTCCTGCGGTGAAGGAGGAGGTTCTGATTTTATCAAGAAAAATACCGTCAAAATCTACTTTGGAGAAAAACTCCTCGTAGACGCTTATGACATTCTCTATATTTTCTTTAGAAGAAGGGCAGTAAAAACTGAAATTCTCTCCTTCCTGGAATGACAGGGACGCCAAAGGCTTATTCCAAAGATCCTCAGCCATTCGGGCTTTCCTTAGTTCGCCGATTTCTGAGAAAACCGGCAGCCACAGATACATCTCGATTCCCTTCGAGTGGAGAAAATCGCCGATTTTACCATATACAGAAGAATCAGTATTCCAGCCGATAATGACCTTGTCTATGGGAACATTTGCCGGTATCGAGCCAAGTTTATCAATTATTTCTTCGGCTGAGTAATTGCGGTTATTCCAGCCGCCTAGGAAAATCTGAGCAATGTATTTCATTTTCACTCCGTTATATTGGTCTGTCTGACCAGCTTGATATCGGAATTGATTGATTCAAAACCGACGGTGGACAGACCTTCAAGATAGTATTGTCTTTCCTTATCGATGCGGATAAACTCGGGCATCATGTCTATGGGAAGAACTTTTCTGCAGTTATCGCGTATCTTCTCCAACATTCCGTCCTTGAGTTTTCTTCCGCCGATTGCAAGGACTGACGGGTTTATAAGGCTTATGATATTGACGGTTATCTTCGACACATCAAGGATTATCTGCTCATCGGATTTATTCCTGACGGAAATCTCCTTTTCACGAAGGTTTGTGTCTATCTGCATCAGGCCAACCTCACCGGCGAAATTGCCGGAGCCAAGAACTATCCTTCCTCCGATTATTAACGCCGCGCCAAAGGTGTTACCCATATGAATGCAGGCAAACTCTTTGTTATCCTTGACATTGTCGGAGTAGTAGCCCACGGCAGTGGTGTTAATATCGTTGCAGACACTTACTTTGATTCCAAAGGCTTCCTCTAGCTTTTCTTTAAGAGGGCAGCCCTCCAGACACTCAATCTTTGGGATGGCGGAAACCTGTCCCTGCCTGGAAACAACTCCGGGAACTCCAACAGCCAAGGCTTTAATATCTTTCTGCCGTCTGAGAATCTTGCCGATAATATCCATGATTCTCTCAACGGTCCAGTTCTCATCTGTTTCGATAAAATCAGAATCCGCTTCGTTGCCGTTCATATCCGTTATGGAGAACTGAACCTCCCTCTCCTCTAAAACGATAGAAGCGACGTAGCTTAAATGAGTGTTTAAGGAATATAAAGTGGCTTTCCTTCCACCCGTTGATTTGGCAATTCCATTTTCCACCACCACATTTTCATTAAGAAGTTCGTTGATAATCAGATTTACTGTGGGCTGGCTGATTTTTGTTTCAGCAGATATTTCAACCCTTGTGGCGGTTTGAAGCTTTTGAAGTGCAGTTTTGATAAGTCCTTTGTTAATCTCTTTGAGCACATTCGGGTGCCCTGTCATCTGTTTTTTCACATCGGCCTCACTTTTTTAAGTTTCTTAAATAAGTCAACTACAATGTACCACACCCTATCATCTTTTGCAACACTTTTTTAAGAATATTAAAAAAGTCAATGTGACAGTTGGGGACTGCGCAAACTCGGGTGGAAAACACCAGCTGAAGTTTATTCAGAAAGTGTTGCACTTGGTTGACAAACCAAGCTGTCCCCATATTGCACCGTGCAGGTTGGGGACAGGCCCCGATTGCACCGTGCAGTTTGGGGACAGGTTTGGAGAGGGTGTGAAGTTGCAAACCCAAGCAAATGTGCTATAATAAAAGAGCAAGGGCATTACCGATAGACGGTTAGCCCGCTAAATAATTAAGTTGGTTGAATGACCGCCTCAAATCTTTGCTACGGACTGGGGCGGTTATTTTTTCTTATGTGAAAGCTTATCCCCCTTTCTTCAAGGGGACACATAGCCCCCAAATGAGGGCTAACTTGTTTGCAATAATGAAGTGAAATAACGATTTAGGTTTGGAGAGGCTGCGGTTTTTACCAAAGGAGAAGTAATTGTGAGATTTATTGGAAACTTAATCTGGATAATATGCGGAGGCCTGCTGAGCGCGCTGGGATGGTGGATTGCGGGGCTGCTTTGGTGCATAACAATCGTTGGAATTCCTGTGGGGCTTCAGTGCTTTAAGATGTCTTCTATATCACTGAATCCGTTTGGAAAAGAAGTGGTAGATGAGGGCGGAGCCGTATCTTTGCTTTTGAATATACTCTGGATTATCTTTTCGGGTATTGAGCTGGCTGTGGTGAACGCGGCATTCGGGTGCCTTTTGTGCATAACCATTGTTGGAATACCCTTCGGAAAACAGTTCTTTAAGATTGCCAGGGTGGCGCTTATGCCATTTGGGGCAAAGGTTGTGAGGGTGCATTATTAAGGAAAAAGACGGCCGGTGACTGAGAAAGTCGCCGGTCGTTTGTGGTTATGGTTATTGGTATTGGTTTATTTGCTTATTAATTCTTTGCTTTTATTGATGACTGCGGTTACTTCATCGATGGAGCAGTTGCAGGATTCGGCAATCTCTTCGGGGGATTTGCCTAAGGAGAGCATGTTCTTGATGATGAGAGTGAGCTGCTCTTCCTTACCGATGGCGATGCCTTGCTCGATGCCATCTTCTAAAGCTTCTTCTCGGATAAGTTTCATATGACCCTTCTGGTTATACCTTGTTAAACTATACATGATGACCGCCTTTCTTTCTTTTTCCATGAAATCGCGCAGAATGTTGTTTTCAATGCAGTAATCGACCGCCGAATTGACGGCTTTCTGGAAGCTCATCGTTTGGGAGAACTCTCTGACTTTTGCCACATAAATTGAGTATCCGTTGAGCTCCTCGCAGCTTTGCATCAGGGATTTGTTCATGCCTTGATTGATGTTCAAAACCTTGACTGTGAGCTCCAGCTCGGGGTCTGTTGAACGACCCTCGTACATTTCTGAAAGCCTGTAGCTTGTTTCCTCGGGGAAAGACTCCGTGCCATTGTAAAAGACCACGAAGTGCGGCTCGGGGATTTGCAGTCTTTTGCTGCTGTAGAGGTTGCTTTCATCAATAATTTGCTGGTAGAGACTGCTAACGTAGAGCAGGCACCTTAGCGGTATGTTGGGGCATTTAGTCGACTGGTGTTCGTAGACGTTCAGACTTGTGTCCAAAATGAAGGACAGGTCGTTTCGCATTCCCATGAATATCGCGCTCTCCAGAGTGTTCACTATCAGCTCTTCAGGATTGTCGTAGTGCGAGTTGTTGATGGCGTTGTAGAGGTCCAGAAGCGCATGCTTGTCTTTGCTAAATAGAAGGCGGAAGACCGTGTCTTTGTACTTCCTGTTGACCCAAGGCCATTTAAACCCCTTAAAACTATTAAATTTGCTATACTTTCCCATTATTCATTCCATCCTTTCCGCATTAATGCAGAAAAGGACAGAAAGCGCTTATCTACACTAATACTATCATATTTTTTCTGTTTTTGTATGGGAAAAAGTGAAAACTGAAGGTTATCACTTTTCGTCGGCAGAAACCGACATTGATATCTTACTATATGCCTCGGAAGAATACAATTATTTTATAAAACTTTAATAATTCAACCCATTGAAACCCCAGGGCATTATTGCTAGAGTGGAGATAGTAAGTAAACTGACAAGGAGGTAACAAAATGGTTAAAATATACGGAATGCCCACATGCCCTTACTGCGATTACATTCATGAGCAGATTGTCGGGCGCGAGAGCGAATTTGAGTACATAAATATAGGTGAGAATATCAGAAATATGGGTGCTTTTACCAGGCTTAGGGATAATAATCCCGCTTTTGACAAATCCAAGAAAATCGGAGACGTGGGCATACCTGCCTTTGTGCTTGAAGATGGCAGCATAACCCTGGATCCGGCAGACGTGGGCCTTATTGAATATGGAACCGCCGGAGCCTGCTCCATCGAGGACCACAAAAGCGGAAGAAAAGGATGCTAGGATAATAGAAACAGAGGAAATAAAGATGAAACAGGAAACAATTGATCGTATCCGAAAATTTGTGTCGGACAGGGATTGGAATCAGTTCCATACTCCCTCAAATATGGCCAAATCCATCGCCATCGAGGCTGCAGAACTTCTTGAATGCTTCCAGTGGTCTGACACGGAATACGATTTGCAGCATGTGAAGGAAGAACTTGCCGATGTAATGGTTTACTGCCAGGACATGCTTGATGCCCTTGGCCTTGACGCGGACGAAATCGTCAACATGAAGATGGATCAGAACGAAGCAAAATACCCTGTGGAGAAAGCGAAGGGGAGTGCAGCGAAATATACTGAGCTGTGAGGAAAGAGATGGAGAAGGTAATAAATGCGATGCTTGCCATGCAGCGATACCCCTGGGAGCAGGGCGTGTGCGCGCAGGCTTTATATGAGGCGGGGTATGATGAGCTGTGGATTCCCATGGCTTATGATGCGGTAAAAAGAATGGACCATGAGGGCCGGCTTGCCATGATTGGCGGAGGTGAGGCAATTTCCGATCCTGCGGCCAACGGGGAAGTGTGCCTTAAGGCTTATGAGAAGAGTGGGGATGATTTTTTCAAAAAAGGCGCAGATGCCATGCTGGACTATCTCATGAATAAGGGCACCAGAACCGAAGACGGCGTGATTCTGCACAATGATGTGTCGTTTTTTGAAGGTTTTACGAAGTATCAGCTCTGGGCTGACGGGCTTTATATGGTTCCGCCGTTTCTTGCGGTTATGGGTGAATTGGATGAGGCGCTTTTGCAGATTCGCGGGTATAAGAGACATTTGTACGATGCGGAGAGACAGCTTTTTTACCATGTAAAAGATGTTGCAAAGGGCGAGTTCGTCCGAAAGCTTTACTGGGCTACGGGCAACGGCTGGGCGCTTATGGGCCTGGCGAGGGTGATTGAGGCGGCTCTTAAGGCGGGCAGAAGCGACGTGGCGGATGAACTTACGGCATTTATGACGGAGCTTTTGGATGGTTTGCTTCAGTGGGCCACCGAGGATGGCAGGTTCAGGGATATTCTGGATGACGAGACTAGTTTTGTGGACGGAACTTCGGCCATGATGATGGCGGCGTCGGTGTATCGTGGAATCGTTCTCGGGTTTTTGCCGGCGGAGAAGTATAAGGCCGCGGCGGACAAGGCTTTCGAGACGGTTTCTAAGCACATCGATGAGTACGGACTTTTGCGGGAGGTCTGCGGATGCCCGAGTTTTGTGGAATCCGGGACTTCGGCTGAGGCCCAGGCAGCGTATATAATGGCGGATGCCTGGAGAAGGTTGGGGGCATCTTGAATAAGGCTCAATACACGTTTTTATTCTCGTATGTTATGTTCGAAACGAAAGGAGAATCCGAATGGACGCAGAGAGAACAGGAATAATAATACGAGAATCAAGAACGAAGAAAGAAATGACCCAGCAGGCGCTTGCTGACGCAATTAACGTTTCAGCGACGGCAGTTTCCAAATGGGAGAATGGGCATAGCCTGCCGGATATTACAATGTTGGAGCCCCTGTCTATCGCTCTTGATATCTCCATCTCAGAGTTGGTTTTGGGAGAAAGGAGCGAAGAAAAAATGGGCAACGACGTTGAGACACCAAAGGACGGGAAGCAGGACGAGGCAATTAAATCTATAATCGGAGAATCAATCAGGCAACGAAGGAGAGTGGTTCTCAGGTGGGTGCTTGTGACTCTGTCGGCGGCGGCAATAATGGTTGCGGCAATTTTGTTTTTATTTATGATAGGGTTCCCGGCTAAACAGGACAACATTCGCGTAAAAACTGAGATTCAAAACAATAATGGCAGTCCTGAGTGGGTGATTCATTTTGAGACAGTAGACGGGCAGCCTCTGTATGAATACTCGGAAGAAACGTATGTATCTACTGACGAAGGGGGACATGTTTTCAATGGACAAATTCTTCATTTAAGAGTGGCCCCTTTGGGAAACCTAGACCCGGGTGCTTTTACATGGGGTTATTCAGTGGAAAATGGACTGATGCCTACAGATGATTATGATTTTTTCGTTGTCGTGGATTATGGTGACGGTGACGTTACATATTCCATGCGGGAAGAAGGATTGTTCGAGTAGGTGCACTTTGGGGCCTGTCCCCAATCTGCACCGTGCAATTTGGGCCTGTCCCTATTCTGCACCGTGCAATTTGGGCCTGTCCCTATTCTGCACCGTGCAATTTGGGCCTGTCCCCAAATTGCACATAGGCCCCAAAGTGCACATTCTGCGGCTACCGTACCAGGCAGCCGCGAGCTTCGGCGATGCCGATGTTGACCTCTATGCCGGCATTAAATTCGATGGCGTCGGACTCCATACCGTCGGAGAAGATAACGCCTTTCTCAGACATTTTGGACAGTACCTTGAAGGGCTGTCCTTCTTTTATTGTTCCAAAAACTATGGAAACATCAGTGGTGTTGGAAGGGAAGGGCTCTCTTACAACGTAGCTCAGTTTCTTATCCTCCCACCTGATGTTTTCGTATTCCTTGTCGCAGTGGTAGCCGAAAACTTCGAAGGAAGCTTTTGCCTGGGCGATAATTGATTTGTACCAACCGGTCTGGCCGATACCCGTGGACACGATAATGCCGGATGAAGACTGGTATTCGGTTACGACCTGGCCCTCATTGTTTGTGGTGGTAATGTCGTAGCGAGCGGAAATATGGGAGTTTGGCCCGATGAAGAAATCGTTCACCGCAAGCATTTCCTGACCATCATTGGTGGTGGCTTTGGCCATGGTTACCATTTTGACATCGCAGTTGTCATTGAAGGCCTTGGGCAAAACCTCGTCAAGCTGCTTTGCCTCATATGGCAGCAAAACTCCGTCCCATCTGCAGGGATCGGGATTCACGCCGATGAGCTTCTGACCGTCAAGATATTTCATGGTATTGCAGACCAGGCCGTCTCGCCCCAGGGCCACGACCACATCATCCTTACCAAAGAGCATATTTGGAATAAAATCCTTATCGATAACCGTGAGCCTTGCGTACTTGTCGGAAATCTGTTTCGCCGCATCCACAGCCCTTCGGTAAACCTCATCCTCCGCGATATAATCGGAAAAATCAGCCCCCATATGCTCGATGTGGAACTTGGCCTGCTCTCTTGTGTTGTATTTGTACAGCAGTTCCTGTAACCTGGTTTTCTGGGTTACAAGAACCACTTTATTCATATTTCTATCCATAGAATTATTCTGCTTCGGAAGCGTTTGTGAGAGCCTCCAACAGATCGGGAGAAATGTTGAGGTTGCCGATTTTGCCTGCATTCTCTGCAAGAGAGTTGAATGCCTTGGCGATGAGGGTCTTGCTGTCCATGCCGGAGAGAAGTATTGCCAGTAAAATCTCCTTATCTACGGAACTGAAAGCCTTAAGAATCGCCTCGTTGGCGTAGGCCTGAGCGTCGGCTTTGGCCTTGATTGACTTGTTCTCAAGCTCGGTCTCCTCCAGGGCATATTTATTTCTTGCCATGCTGGTGGCATGTCTTGCATCGTCACTTTCCTTGCACATGGTCCAGGATGAAAGCTTGTATGCTTCCTCGGCGCGGAGTTTCTCTTCCTTGTACTTGGTGTCGTCGTTGAGTTTTTGCATGTTGGCCTGCGCACTCTTTTCCTGGATGGACATCTGAGCGGCAATGGCTTTTTCCTGCTTCTCGCGCTCTTTCTCAGCTACCTTAATCTCGGTGTTGAGCTCGTTCTCCTTGACGATTCGCTCCTGCTCGATGGCAGCGTTACGTCTCTTGTAGATTGCGTCGTCCTGCTGCTGGAGAATTTCCTCGCGGGTTGCGGCCTCCAGAGCCTTCTTGGTTTCGGGCTGGGGTGAAACCGCAAGAATCGAAACGGTTACAACATCAAGACCGAACTCCTCGATGGCCTTGTTTGTGGTGATTTCCTCAGTGAGGAAAGAAGCCAGCTGCTCCTGAGACTGAATGACTGTCTTTACGTCTTTTTCGTTGATATATTTAGATATTGACGTTTTTGCCAGATTAGTGATGCGCTTGCCCATGACCTGCTTGGCTTCGTTCTTCTTGCCCATGTATGCCGTGGGATCTGTGTATGAAAAATCAATCATACCGGCTACCTTTTCGTAGTCGCGGATGATGTAGGAAATGTCTCCCTGGACGTTGATGCGCTGGAAATCCGACGTCATGATGTCGTCAAAAGCGAAAGATGTGTCGAAGGACACCGTCGGAACAACGGACATGCTGGTGCTTAAGGTGTTACAGAAAAAAGATAAGCCAAGGCCCTGGTTTACCATTTTGCCGTTTTTCATCACCAGAACGTACTCGTTGGGTTGAAATTTGTAATGCTTGAGTCCCATATTATTTATCCTCCTGTATGTTGATGTTGCTGGTTCTAATTGTGACAGAAGTTGGGGGAGAAGTAAAGGGTATGTGCAGTTTGGGGCCTATGTGCAATTTGGGGACAGGCCCCAAATTGCACGGTGCAGAATAGGGACAGGCCCAAATTGCACCACGAACTTATAAAACTAGTATTTTTTTGCAGCATCAAGTATAATTACTTTAGCTTTCTAAGCTACCGCAAACACATATTACGGAGGAACGATTTATGGATTCAAACAATTTCAAACAGAACCAGCAGATGCCTAATCAGCAGCCCCAGCAGCCTCAGCAGCCCTACTACCCTCAGCAGCCTCTTGAGGCTCCTATGACAGTGGGCGACTGGATGCTTACACTTTTGCTGACATTCATCCCCTGCGTTAACATAATCATGTTATTCGTCTGGGCATTTGGCGGAAGCGCACAGCAGTCCAAGGCCAACTGGGCAAAGGCTCAGTTAATCTGGGTTGCAATCAGCATCGGCATCACTATTCTTTTATATGTAGTTATCGGTGCGTCTGTATTCTCAATGCTTCGCCACATTTACTACTAATTTAAGCGAAAACACCTGGCGGCTCCGGCTGTCAGGTGTTTTGTATTTTTATACGTATGGTAAAAATCAATCCTCTCAAACTCACAATTGCACTTCTTATTCTTTTTGCAATCTGGGGCGCTTGCAGTCTGATTTTTCATCAGTTCTGCCCTGTGGTGCTTATCACTGGATTACCCTGTCCCGGATGTGGTCTTACCAGAGCCTTCATTGCTTTTTTTACAATGCATCCTCTTGAGGCCTTCAAATATAACCCCACTTATCCCCTTTGGATTGTTCTTGCAGCCATGTTTCTTTGGCAGGTTTATGTAAAAAGAAGAATCACCACCAAACTTCGAAACTTTGCAATCGTCGTCGCCCTGGTGACGATTGTCGCATATATATTTAGGATGGTCTTCCTTTTCCCAAGTAGCGAGCCTCTGGTGTATCATCCCGGAAACGTATTCGCCCACATCTACCCGGAGTATTCCCGCCTTTTCGAGTGATTGGTTGGTGCAATTGGGGGCTTGGTGCAAGTTGGGGACAGGCCCAAACTGCACCGTGCAATTTGGGCCTGTCCCCAACCTGCACCTCGTGCTACAATATGGATATGAATGCGAAAAAACTAATTGTTACTTTTCCAGGAATGGGCTACACCAACGATAAACCCCTGATGTATTACGCCATAAAGCTTGCCATGAGCAAGGACTTCGATGCTTATTGCATGGAGTATCATGATCTTCCGACGAAGGTTCGGGGGGACGCGGCCAAGATGAAGGAAGCGGCAGAAATTGCCTACGGTCAGGTTTGCGAGAGATTAGAGGGATTCGATTTTACCGGATTCGATAAAATAATATTCGTGGGCAAAAGCATCGGCACGGTGCTGGCGGCCAGATATGCTGCGGAGCATAACATGCACGTGAAGCAGGTCTGGTACACGCCGGTGGAGGCGACCTTCAAATTCGGCGTGAAGAGGGCAGTGGCTTTTATCGGGGATGCCGACCCCTGGTCCGACTACTCCGAGGTGGTCCGCCTGGCGGCGGAGGCGGGCATCCCGCTTCACACTTTCCACGGCTGCAACCACTCCTTGGAGTGCGGCGACGTGGGAAAAGACCTGGCAACCCTAAGGGAAGTCATGACCCTGACGGAGGAGTTTCTATAGACCCATAGGTGCAGGATGTGCAGGTTGGGGACAGGCCCAAACTGCACGGTGCAATTTGGGCCTGTCCCCATTCTGCACCGTGCAATCTGGGCCTGTCCCCATTCTGCACATAAGAGGAGAGCGTAAATGATAGCACCATTTGTCTGCAGCCTATGCCAAAACGGCATCCTGGGCGGAGCACTGACAGTCGACGGCGAGGCCGTGACATACAAAACCGGGAAGGTGACGGTGGAGCCGGGGCTTAGAAATCTGGCTCTTCGGTTTGACGAGATAGAGAGCCTTGAGTGGAGTGAATCCATTATTCCATTGGCCATTTTTTCTATGAAAAACGGCGCCCGCTACAAATTCCTCATTTTCAACAAGAAGAGATTTCAAGTTCTGTTTGAGAGAATAAACAGGATTCGCCGCATGGAAGCTTTATTCGATGAGGCCCTTGCGGGGAATCCCGGGGCCGAAACCATAAAGCAGCTTGATAAATATTACAGAAGTCCACTTTGGAAGGAAGATTTCGCCGCTGACGAAGCCGGCAAACTCCCTTCGAATCTTAAGCGCGGCGTCCTGTCTGAGGATGGCCTGTACAACCTCCTCGAGAAGTAGGTGCAGGTATGTGCAGGTTGGGGACAGGCCCAGATTGCACGATGCAATTTGGGCCTGTCCCCATTCTGCACGGTGCAATCTGGGCCTGTCCCCAACTTGCACATAGGCACGGCTACACCTAACCTTCAAGCTGGAGGCGCTGGATAACGCCGCGGCCCACCCCGGTGAGACGTTCAATCTGGCGGGAGGTGAGACCCTTCGATTTTAAAAGAAGGATAGCCTCGTCGCGCTTGGACTTCTCGTAAGAGAGAATCTCCGTGCCGCTGGCCACTCCCAGGGTGTCGCAGATAACTTTCTTCGCCTGCATCTCCTTTTTGGACGTGGCGTCAAGCTCGAACATAATCTCATCGTCCTCGTCCGCGTCGGCCTCAATGATTTCCAAAAGAGGCCTGAGTCCACCGGCCAAATTCAGCGCATAATCAGTGTTGCAAATTGCGTCAACGCGATAGTAGTCGCCAAATGAGCTGTATTGGTATTTTCCCAACGGACAAATGCCCGCCTTCTCCGGATTCTTCAAAATGTAGCGAATGCACGCGAAAAACCCCCGCCGGTCCAGCACCGGATCGCTGAAAAATCTGTCCTGAAACAGGTGTCCGCGGCGCTCGTATTTGCTGTTGTAGTAGCGGGCGTAGCTGGATTGAAGTCTGTGCATAAAAGCGTCGACCCCTCCGCCTGCCTCAGACCGCAGCAGAAAATGCACGTGGTTGTCCATCAGACAGTAGGCGTGAATTTCCACCTTGTCCATCTCGCTGTATTTCTTTACTCTTTTCAGGAAAAAATCAAAGTCCTCCTTTTCCTCAAAAATAATCTGTTTACCGTTCCCCCGTATCACAACATGATAAAACCCCGTGTGACACTTTGCTCGTGCTACCCTTGGCATAAATAAACTAATACCTCCTATCTTCAGTTTTTGTGTTTCTTATTATGTTGCCGGTTTTGTGAGAATGTTGGCAGAAATTGCCGATGAATGTGCAAGTATGTTCAGGTTGGGTGCAGGTAGGTGCAGGTTGGGGACAGGCCCAAATTGCACGGTGCAATTTGGGCCTGTCCCCAACCTGCACCTACCTGCACCTGCGCCTTAGATTTCGCTTGTCTTATACTTCGCTTGCGTTATGGACAAGCTTGGCGTCGACTGAAGCGGCGCCGTCAACGTAGGGTGTCAGCTTCTCGGCGGTTTTGCCGATGCCGCTGCCGCCGGATGTGGCAAAAGCGTGAACCGTCTTGCCGGTCCAATCGTACCCCTTGCAGAATGTGTAAACAACCCGGGGCGCTGCCGCGTACCAAATGGGGAATCCGATGTATATGGTGTCGTAATCGGAGAAATTTTCGATTTTACCAACTACGGGAACATCTTTGCCGGCAATCTGCTCGCGATTGCAGCGGGCAATGGGATTCTTCCAGTTGATGTCGGACGCGGAATAGGGCTCAACGGGAACGATTTCAAAAACGTCGGCCCCTACTTTCTCCGCAAATTCTTTAGCTACCTTTGCTGTCGTGCCCTCGGCACTGAAGTAAGTCACCAATGTACTCATAATTTACCTCCAACTGTCACCATCGTAACATAAATCGTCGTGGGAAATTATAAACAAACTATAAAATGTCTCTAAAACTTTTATGTGCAGGTTGGGTGCAGGTTGCGTGCAGGTTGGGGACAGGCCCAAATTGCACGGTGCAATCTGGGCCTGTCCCCATTCTGCACGGTGCAATCTGGGCCTGTCCCCAACCTGCACCTAAATATACTTGCAGTGTTCGAGAAATTCGGCAATCACCGCGGCTGACGGGACTGAAGCAGCAGCGGCAGCTTCCGATGCTGAACTAAAGGGACCGTCCGGATAGAACACGTCCCGGTCGCCAACGTAGGCTGTCCACTTGCCATCCAGCAAAACAACGAAGCCAACGGGAATGCTTCCGAATGGACCGTGGTCGGCGTAGATGACAGAATAATCCGGAAAGCCGCCCTCTCTAAGGGCCGCTTCGTTAGCAGGGTCCTTCAAAACATCGTAAACCGCCGAGCCTTCACAGGAAAAAGCCCTCTCGTGTCGGCTATACCACCTGTTGCCCTCGGGAAAACTTTCGTCCACGCAAAAACGGCCTCTTTTCGCATAAATGCCGATGGTTCGAATCTCGGGGTTGCTCAAAGGACGTGCAGCGCAAAAAACCAGCGTCTCCGGCGTATAGTGTTTTTGCAAAAAAGCCAAAAATTCTTTAATTAACATGATTTGTGATTCTCCCCTCAGAGAAATGATTGGACGCCGTGATAATCGGCGACAAATTTCGAAATAATTTCCTGAATCATCGGGTCATTTTCCGCCACTTTCTCAAAGTACGCAGCGGCTGAGTCTGCGGAGAGGAAGTCGTTTTTGCCAAGGGTGAAGGTGTGGGCGTCCGCCAGATACACGCGAAATTGGCCGTCGATCTTGATGACCGCGCCGTACTTGACCCCGTAGCCACAGTCATTTGGCTTTGTCAAAATCGAAAAGTCCTCAAACCACTTCTTACCTTCAAGATCCCGCAAGTGGCGCCTGGCCTCATCCAGGGCTTCGTAGACCGCGGAACCCTCGTGGGTGTACTTGATCATGTCGAAATAGTCGCTTGACCGGTCGCCGTATTGACGTTTGTAGATGGCGGTTTTGCCGCCGCGCCAGCCGAAGGTCAGTTCCCCTGCATACCCTCCCAAAGAAAGCGATGGCTCATCGCTTAGAAAAGGCTTATAATTCGTGTGTTTCTTGTACTCTTCCCATAGCTCGTAGACTAGCATTTACTCCTCCTATGTGCAATTTGGGCCTGTCCCCAACCTGCACCTAATATCCATATTGTAGCACGTTTGGGGCAGGTCGGGGGTGCAATTTGGGCCTGTCCCCAACCTGCACATAATGGTGTACAATATAGAGTATGAAAAAGATAAATGAAAAATTCCTGGCGGAGTTCTTCGGATTGGGGGATTCGAAGGAGGAGCTTGGCGAGCTGGCCGGGATTAAAGAAAAGCTGGAAAGAATTGTATACGAAAATAACTGCGACATCTGCGCCATCGACGATGACGCAGACGGCGTGTATTTCATCGAAAGTGGGACCGCAGTGGTTCTGGGAAGAGACGGGTCCCAGATTAACGTGCTCCACAGCGGCCAGGCCTTTGGCGAGTACGCGGTTCTCTCCGGCGGCAAGCGCCTGTCCACCGTCAGATCCCACGGCCGAACCGTAATCTACAGAATGGACGGTGACGACCTTTTGGGCTTCCTGCGCCGCCACCCCAACGTCTACGGCGAGTTCATGAAGCGCGTCTACAGCCAGGTTTCTGCGAAACATTCCCAGATCCTTGCCCTGTCCGGTAAAAGACGTGGCGTTCTCAAACACCCCTCAAACGCCCTCCCCATGTCCAAAAGGCAGGTAGTAATTCACTACAGCCTGCTTCTTATTATATATCTCATCGCCTACCTGGCAGTTCCGGCGGAAGCGGCGGCAACCTGGCCTGTATTTTTGCTGCCCCTGGCCCTGATGTTAGCCTACGTGCTGATTACCAAGCGGACCATCGAGTCCCTTCTGGTGTCCGGAATCCTGGCCTCGATTCTTGTGTACAGAGCCGGGCTTTTTGCCGGTTTTACGGATGCGGTGCTTGACACAATGGCCGACATGGACAACGTTTTCACGGTTCTTGTCATGGCTTTGATGGGCGGAATGATCAACCTGATTTTCACCTCGGGAGGAGCAACTGCTTTTGAGAAGATGGCGGAAAAAACAGAAAAATCTCCGAAATCCACCCTCCTCACATCCCTTGGAATCATGGCGGTCACATCCATCGACGACGGCTTAAACATGATGTGCGCCTCCTACGCCTCCCACATTCCCGCAAAGAAAAACGGAATAGTAAGGGAGAAACTGGCGCTTTTTTACAGCATGCTTCCTACGGTCTTAAGCTCCTTCCTGCCCCTTTCGTTGTGGGGAATCTTCGTAATCGGTACAATCTCCGCCACGGAGAAAAAAGGAGCAACCCTGCTTTTTTGCAGATCAATTCCATTTAATTTCTTCTCGATAATCACCCTTCTTGCCATGGTGGCCCTGGCCTTTGGCCTGCTTCCGAGGAATAAGCAGCTGAAAGCCGCCGAAAAACGCTACAAAGACACCGGCGCCCTCTGGCCTGAAGGCAGCGAAAAATACCTGAACTACCACGACAGCGAGGTCTGGGGCCGGATTTCCAACGTCATGTTGCCGATTCTCGTGCTGGCGGTGGCCTCCTTCGCGGTTCGAAGCGCCCTCACCAAAAGCTTCGTGGTTGACAGCGCCGTGGGCCTCATGATCGCCCTGGCCTTCATGTTCCTGCTCTACACCTTCCGGGGCGTCATGTCCCAGGAGCAGTTTGTGGAGCGGCTGGTTGACGGCATGGCCGACGCCACCCTGCCCATTGTTTTGTACCTTTTGACCACCTGCTTTTCGACCCTTCTCGACGCCCTGGGGCTTCCCCTTTTCTTCGAGAATCTTATTGATATTTTTGAAAAAACCAAATTTCTCCTCCCCGCCACATCCTTTGTTTTATCGGTGCTGTTGACGGTGGTGCTTGGCTCATCCTGGTCCATGTATGCCATAACTTTCCCCATTGTGCTTAAGCTTGTGGCGACCCTGGGGCTTGATCCTGCGCTGTTTGTGGGCATCATAGCCGGCGCCGGCATCGCAGGGGAGAAGATTTGTGCTTTTACCGCTGAAGCCACCGACGTGGGAACGGCTGTGGGAATCAATCCCGATGCCGCCGCCAAGATCCGCATCTCCTACGCCCTTGCCCTTAGCCTCATCACCACGGTGGTGTACCTCATCGCCGGCTTCTTCTTGTAGGGGCCGATGTGCAATTTTGGGGGCCGATGTGCAGAATGGGGACAGGCCCAACTTGCACACGAAGCGTGCAAGTTGGGCCTGTCCCCATTCTGCACATCGGCCCCCAAATTGCACATAATCCGTGCTATAATACCTATGAAAAGGAGTATCACAGCATGACAATCAGGGATTTAGAAATAGGCGACAGCGCGCGAATAGATGAAGTTGGCGGGGAGGGAGCTCTTCGCCAGCATTTTCTTGATATGGGAGTTATCCCCGGGGCCGAGGTGACCCTGGTGAAGCTGGCTCCCCTGGGGGACCCCATGGAGCTTCGAATTCATGGGTACGAGCTTACTTTAAGGCTTGAGGATGCGGAGAAAATCAAAGTGACGGCCCTTCCGAAAAAGTCAGAAGCCCCCAAAGAAGACAGAAAACCCTCAAAGAACACCCCTCACCCCGGACTTGGTGAGGAAGGAAAATATCACCCCAAGGGCAGCGGCAACCCTCTAAACGACGACGCCCTTCTGACCTTCGCCCTGGTGGGCAATCAAAACTGTGGCAAAACCACTCTTTTCAACCAGCTCACAGGTTCCAATCAGCACGTTGGAAACTTCCCCGGAGTCACGGTTGACAGAAAAGACGGCGCCATAATCGGCCACAAGAATACGCTGATTACGGACCTTCCCGGAATTTACTCCATGTCTCCCTACTCAAGCGAGGAGCTGGTGAGCCGTAACTTCGTTCTTGACGAAAACCCCAAAGCAATCATAAATATCGTGGACGCCACCAACATCGAGAGGAACCTCTACCTCACCATGCAGCTTCTGGAGATGGACATTCCCATGGTTGTGGCCCTCAACATGATGGACGAGCTTCGCGGCAACGGCGGAACCGTGGACATTAACCTGATGGAGAGTATGCTGGGAGTTCCCGTGGTTCCTATTTCTGCTGCAAAAAACGAAGGTATCGACGAACTGGTTCGCCACGCCATTCATATAGCACATTATCAGGAGAAACCCGGTCGCCAGGATTTTTGCGACGAAAATGACCACGGCGGAGCTGTCCACAGATGCCTCCACGCAGTTATGCATCTGATAGAAGACCACGCCCAAACCGCAGGGATTCCCCTTCGTTTCGCTGCAAGCAAGGCCGTGGAAGGCGACAACCTGATTATTGAAAAGCTTGATATAGATAATAATGAAAAGGAAACCTTGGAGCACATCACAAAGCAGATGGAGTCGGAGCGCGGCCTTGACCGTGCAGCCGCAATTGCGGACATGCGTTTTTCCTTCATAAAGAAGATTTGTGACAACTGTGTCACAAAACCCCATATCAGCAAAGAGCACTTAAGAAGCCAGAAAATGGACAGAATCCTCACGGGCCGATTCACCGCAATCCCCGTGTTTGTGCTTGTTATGGCCCTGGTGTTTTTCCTGACCTTCAACGTAATCGGAGCCTTCCTCCAAAATCTTTTGGAGCTTGGCATCGGCGCCCTTACGGATGTGGCGGCCGCCGCAATGGAGAAGGCCTCCGTCAACGCCTCAATAAGAAGCCTGGTTCTCGACGGAATTTTCGAGGGCGTTGGAAGCGTATTAAGCTTCCTGCCCATCATCGTCACCATGTTTTTGTTCCTCTCCCTTTTGGAGGACAGCGGCTACATCGCGAGAGTGGCGTTTTTCATGGATAAGCTCCTTAGAAAAATCGGCCTTTCAGGCCGAAGCATCGTGCCTCTCCTCATCGGCTTCGGGTGTACTGTTCCGGCAGTTATGTCAACCAGAACCCTGCCCAGTGACAGGGACCGTCGTATGACGATTCTTCTGACACCCTTTATGAGCTGTACCGCAAAGCTGCCGATTTATGCATTTTTCGTATCAGTTTTTTTCAAGGATTATGGATGGCTTGTCACCACGGGGCTGTATTTTCTTGGAATAGTTCTTGGAATTCTGGTGGCTTTGATTTATAAGAAGACAATTTTTAAGGGCGAAGCAGTGCCCTTTGTTATGGAGTTACCAAACTACAGGATGCCCAGCGTAAGAAGCGTGGCCCAGCTAATGTGGGAGAAATCCAAAGATTTTCTCCAGAGGGCATTCTCGGTTATTCTGATTGCATCCATCGTGGTTTGGTTCTTTAAGAGCTTTGATTTCACATTGACGTTGGTGGAGGATCCCGGAAACAGCATGCTTGCTGCAATTTCTGGATTCCTTGTGCCTCTCTTCAGGCCCATCGGTCTTGGAGATTTCAGGATTTGCACGTCCCTTATCAGCGGATTTATGGCAAAGGAGAGTGTGGTTTCGGTTCTGGAGGTTCTCTTCAGTGAAGGTGGCGGCGTGGCCGCGGCCTTAAGCGCTTCCTCCGCCGCAAGCCTCCTTGTATTCTCCCTGCTTTACACCCCCTGTGTCGCCGCCGTTGCATCCATCGGCCGCGAGATGGGTCGCCGCTGGGCCCTGGCCGTGGTCCTTTGGCAATGCGCCATCGCTTGGCTCGCCGCATTCGTGGTGTATATTCTGCTGTAGGTGCAATTTGGGGACAGGCCCCGATCTGCACGGTGCAAAATGGGGACAGGCCCCAACCTGCACCGTGCAGATCGGGGCCTGTCCCCATTTTGCACATCCACATTCCGGTTGACATCAAATTCCCCCTTAGGTATCATTAAATCAAATAAACCCACTATAGTAGTGGGCGAATAGGAAACCAAACAATGATCAAAAAAGAAAAAGAAATTGACGAAATAGTCCAGAATATAATCGCAGATTTTGACGGCAAGAAGAACATCGACGCCGTGAATCTTTTTGACAAACCCGATAAGGCAGAAGTAATTGAGCTTGTAGACAACCTGTTTAGGGTGATTTACCCCGGGTATTTCAGGGACAAATCCTACAAAATCTACAACCCCAAGAACTCCTATGCCATCAACATCGAGGACGTTTTTTACCATCTGAACAAGCAGGTGGCCCTTGCGTTAAATTATCGGAAGGAAGATGCCCCAAAGACTCAGGAGGAGAGAGAGAAGGAAAGCTACAGAATCTGCAAAACCTTCTTTAAGAAAATCCCCACCATCAGAGAGTATGTGGAGACCGACCTTCTGGCCACTTTTGACGGAGACCCTGCTGCAGGCAATCTTGATGAGATTATCCTGTCCTACCCCGGCCTTCGCGCCATCACGGTTTACAGGATTGCCCACGAGCTTTATAAGCTTAAGGTTCCGGTGCTTCCCAGGCTCATGTCCGAATATGCCCACGGAGAGACTGGCATCGACATTCATCCCGGTGCTGAGATAGGAAAGTATTTTTTCATAGATCACGGAACCGGTATCGTTGTGGGCGAAACCTCGATTATAGGCGAGAACGTAAAGATTTATCAGGGCGTCACCATCGGCGCGCTTTCCACCCGTGGCGGCCAGAGATTATCCGGTAAAAAACGCCACCCTACTATCTGTGATAACGTGACGATTTACGCCAATGCTTCAATTCTCGGCGGCGACACCGTCATCGGCGAGAACACCATCATCGGCGGCAACGCCTTCATCACCAGATCCATCGACGCCAACATGCGCGTCAGCATGAAGAACCTGGAAATGGAGTACACCGACAACAAAACTTCCCACCACGCCGAGGAAATCAGCCAGGGTGACGAGTGGTACTATATGATTTAACAAAATATACGGCCAATAGGGGCGGAGTAGGTAACCTACTCCGCCCTTTGTGTTTCCTTTTGCCTATATTTTAGATGTGCAATTTGGGGACAGGCCCCGATCTGCACGGTGCAAAATGGGGCCTGTCCCCAAATTGCACATCATTAGGAAACCCCTATAACCCAGAATAGGATATAGATATTATACAGCCTATTTCATCTATGTTAACCTTACTGCAATCAATCAAAAGGAGAACATTATGAAAAAGAACATATCACTTATAGCACTACTCATTTCAAGCATCCTCCTCTTCACAGGATGCGGAACAAGCACAGTTAAGGCAGAAGGCGAAACAGCGGAAAGCACCGCAGCAACGACAGAAGCCGGGACAGCCGCTCAGGCAAAACCCCAGGAAGATATAGTCCTCAGGGCGGCAACCCAGACCGACTATCCCCCCTTCTGCTTCATAGACGAGAACGACAAATTCACAGGCTTTGACTATGAGCTTCTTGAGCTCATCGACGAGAGACTTGACGGCTACACAATAGACATTCAGGGTGCCGGCTGGGACTCTATGTTTTTAAGCCTTGATTCCAAGAAGATCGACCTGGTTTCCGATGAGGTAGCCATCACCCCGGAGAGAGAGGAGAACTATTATTTTTCCCTTCCCTATCTTGAGATTCAGTCCTGCATCGCGGTAAAAACCGGTACCACCGGAATCGAAACCCTGGATGATCTCGTAGGAAAGCACGTGGTTACAGTCGTGGATTCCTACAGCGAAATCCTTGAGAACTACAACGATACCCACGAGCACAAAATCATCATCGACTACGTCAGCGACGTTACATCCCTCGAGATGCTTCAGGGCGTGGCCAACGGCAAGTATGACGCCCACATCGACGATCCTGTAATGATGACCACCACAATTAATGAAAACAACCTGGACGTTGAGATAGTGGGAGAGCCCGTTTCAAGCGACCCTGCGGCAATAGTTTTTGCCAAAACTCCCGACGGAAAATCATATAAGGATGTAATTGACCCCGTAATCAGAGAGATTATTGCGGACGGCTCCCTTGCTGAATTATCCAAGAAGTGGACCGGCGACGACTACACCCCCGACCTTAAGAACTACGAGTAAAAGAGGTGCACCTTGAAACTTTTTGATGTTGATTTTTTCATTGAAAGCTTCCCGAAGATTCTGGCGAAGCTTCCGGTGACCCTTCTGATCTCGGTGGCAGCCTTCCTGTTTGCGGTAATCATAGGTTTTATTGTTGCTTTGGTAAAAATCTACAAGGTTCCCATCTTGCAGCGACTGGCGGACATTTACATCTCTTTCATCAGAGGAACCCCGGTGCTGGTGCAGCTCTACATCATCTGCTACGGAATTCCGAAGGTCATTTACTACGAGCAGGTTAACTACAGCCGCCTGACTGCAGTGGATGTAAACCTGATTCCGGGCGTCATCTACGTGCTGGTGGCATACAGCGTAAACATCGGAGCCTATCAGGCGGAAACCATCAGGTCAGCCATCGAAGCAGTCGGCAGAGGCCAGATGGAAGCGGCAACTTCCGTGGGCATGACAAGAACCCAGACCATGGTGCATGTGATTATCCCCCAGGCCTTCGTCATCGCCCTGCCAAACTTCGGAAACGCCCTAATCAGTGCGGTCAAGGACACATCTTTGGTCTTCGTTGCCGGAGTCATCGACATTCTGGCCCAGGCCAAAATCCTCGGAGCCAGAGTCTTTAACTTCCTTGAAGTGTACATCGCGGCAGCGCTGGTGTACTGGGCAATCTGCATCGTGATAGAAGTTCTGATCAAAAAAACAGAGGAATATATACGCCGCTACGAAAGGGCAATAGTTTAACCTAAGGAGGTGACGGCCATGATAACCATCAAAAACGTAAAGAAGAAATTTGACAACACAGAAATCCTGAAAGGCATAAGTTTAAACGTGGAAGACGGGAAGGTTGTGGCAATCATCGGTCCATCCGGCTCGGGAAAAACCACTCTTCTCCGTTGCATCAATTATCTTGAAGATCCGGACGTGGGCGTAATAAGCGTAGGAGATAGTCTCATCACCGCCGGAAAAGCGGGGAAAAAGGACATCTTAGAGCTTCAAAGGAGAACCTCCTTCGTTTTTCAAAACTATAATCTCTTCAGAAATAAAACAGCCATTGAAAATGTTATGCTGGCCCTTACTGTTGTGAAAAAGTATCCCAAGAAAAAAGCCAGGGAAATTGCGGAAGAAATGCTTGATAAGGTATCCCTTCCGAGAGACAGGTTCGAGTATTATCCCTCAAGCCTCTCCGGCGGCCAGCAGCAGCGAATTGCTATAGCAAGGGCCCTGGCCCTTAACCCCGAAGTCATGCTTCTCGATGAGCCCACATCAGCTCTTGACCCTGAGCTGGTTGATGGGGTTTTGGATGTTATAAGAACCGTTGCAAATGAAGGCATTACCTTAATCGTTGTCACCCACGAACTGTCCTTCGCGGCAGAGGTGGCGGATGAGGTTGTCTTCATGGATAACGGTGAAATCGTTGAGCAGGGCAAGGCAAATGACGTCCTTAGACGCCCCAGGGAGCTTCGAACCAGAAACTTCTTAAGAAGCATCAGGAGAGAGTACCCTAAGATCAGTTAAAGGTAAGGAAAATATAATGAGTATTAAAGATATTGTTGAAAAATACGGACTTCTGATTCTCGACGGCGGCGTCGGCTCAGAAGTAGAAAGACGTGGTTTTGAAGTAAAAGACAAACTCTGGTCTGCCAAGGCACTGGCCGAGAAGCCTGAGCTTTTGGAGCAGGTGCACTACGATTACTTTAAAGCCGGTGCCGACGTGGGAATCACAGCTTCCTACCAGGCGTCCCTTGCAGGTTTCAGAGAAAGCGGCTACTCCGACGAAGATGCCGAGAAGTTTATCAGAAAGTCGGTTCAGATTGTAAAGAGCGCAAGAGAGCGCTTTTATAATGAATTATCTGATGAGGAAAAATCGAAGCGCCCCTACCCTTTGGTCATTGGGTCACTTGGACCCTATGCTGCATACTTTGCAGACGGTTCAGAGTACATCGGCTACAGTGACAAAATCGGTCCCGAGGAGTTCAAGGAGTTCCACAAGGCCCGCATAGAGTGGCTTCTTGACGAGGGCGTTGATGCCCTTGCAATTGAGACAACCCCTTCACTTAGAGAGCCCCTTGCAGTTCTTGATTACTTAAAAGAGAACCATCCCGAAGTTCCTGTCTGGGTAAGCTTCAACTCAAGAAGCGGCGACTCCGTAAGTGACGGCAAGCCCATAAAAGATGCGGCCAAAGCCATAAACGACTATGAGCAGGTTGTAGCCGTGGGGGTAAACTGCGTTGAACCCAAATACGTATCTTCACTTATTTCAGAAATAAAGGCTTCTACAAACAAACTTATTGTTGTCTACCCCAACGTTGGACTTCACTACGACGAGAAATCCATCCGCTGGAAATGGAAACACGTAGACAACGAGGAAGAAGAGCGTTTCATCACTTTTTCCGACAAAACAAAGCAGTGGCACGAAGAGGGCGCCAATCTCATCGGCGGCTGCTGCAACTCCACCCCCTCCGACATCGCATCCATCGCCGCCTGGGCAAGAGCCTAGGCGGATGTGCAAACAGGGGCCGGATGTGCAGAATGGGGACAGGCCCAAACTGCACACGAAGCGTGCAATTTGGGCCTGTCCCCATTCTGCACATCCGGCCCCCCCCCAGCCTGCACGTCGGCCCCCATTCTGCACGTCCGGCGTAGAGATGAGAAAGCTTCAGTAGTGTGATATAATTTCCACAAGGAAGGTGACATCATATGAAACTGCTTTTTGCGTCGGACTCATTCAAGGGTAGCCTCACAAGTGAACAGACAATTGAACTTCTTACGAAAGCGGCAAGAGAGGTTTTCGGAGACTGCGAAACGGAGGGCGTCCCCGTTGCAGACGGTGGTGAAGGAACCGTTGATGCCATAGTTGCGGCGGAGAAAGGCGAAATAGTCACCTGTACAGTTCGCGGTCCTTTGATGGAAACCATTAAGGCTCGCTACGGAGTGTTCGGTGGAAACCGTGCGGTTATAGAGATGTCGGCGGCTTCGGGTCTTCCCCTGGTTCCCGCAGACAAGCGTAACCCCATGAATACCACCACCTTTGGAACCGGCGAGCTGATTCTTGATGCCCTTGATAAGGGATACAGAGACATTTCCATAGCCATCGGAGGTTCCGCCACAAACGACGGCGGAATGGGCTGCGCCAAAGCCCTGGGAGTTCGCTTCCTGGATGAGGAGGGTGGAGAACTTGAAGGTTTTGGCAGAGATTTATTAAGGCTCCACAGCATCGATGCCACAAATCTTAATCCCCGAATTAAAGAATGCAAAATAACCGTCATGTGCGACGTCACCAATCCCCTTTGCGGGAAGGATGGGGCCACATGGACTTTTGGCGCCCAAAAAGGCGCAACGAAAGAAATCCAGGAACAGCTGGAAGAGGGCATGTGCAAATACAGAGACCTGATCAAAAAGGACTTCGGAATTGACTGCGACACCATTAAGGGGGCAGGGGCCGCCGGCGGACTTGGCGCGGCGCTTTGCGTATTCCTCGGGGGCAACATGAAATCCGGAATCGAAACCGTCCTTGATCTTATCAGATTTGACGAACGCCTTAGAGGCGTTGACCTGGTTGTTACAGGCGAGGGCCGCACCGACTGGCAAAGCTGTTTTGGCAAGGTTATGCAGGGAGTGGGAGAGAGAGCCAAAGCCAAAGGTATCCCCGTTCTTGGACTTTCGGGTTCACTTGGCAAGAATGCTCTTGATATCTGTGAGCATGGCGTAAGTTCCCTTATGACCACCGTTAATTCCCCAATGACTCTTGAGGAAGCTATGGAAAAAGCAGAAACTCTCTACTTTGAAGCTGCCCTTCGCATGTTCAAATTTGTAGAGGCAGGAAGGCATATATGCTATACTAAGTAAAGTGGCAGCTTAAGCGCGACCCAAGAGGAGAGGAAAATGAAATTAGAAAGAATAATTAACAGCTTACTGGAAACCGACTTATACAAGTTCAGCATGGGACAGGCAATTTATCACCAGTTCCCGGGATACAAGACCACCTGGACCTTTAAGTGCAGAAATGAGGATGTTCATTTTACTGAGGAAATGGTGCAGGAAATTAAGGATCAGATCAGAGCTTACTGTGATTTGAGATTCAAAGAGGAAGAGCTTGAATATCTTGATACCATCAAGTGGTTCAAGGGTTCTTACATTGATTTCCTCAGAATATGGAAGCCAAGATATGAGGACTTTGAGATTTCCACAGAAGGCGAGCATGGCCTCTCCATTGAAACCAAGGGAACCTGGCTTAACACTTCCATGTACGAGATTCCCACTCTTGCCATTGTAAATGAAGTTTATTTCAGAATGGCTTATGACTATGACGAGCTGTTTGAAAGCTTCAAGGTGAGACTTGAAGATAAGATAAATGCCCTTAAGTCAGGCAAGTATAACATTGGAGTTTTCTCGGAGTTCGGACTTAGAAGAAGACTTTCCGCCGAAGCTCAGGAGCTGGCGGTTACAAGACTTGCGGCTTTAAAGAATGAATGCAGGGACTGCCCTTCAAAGTTTGTGGGAACCAGCAATGTTTACCTTGCAAAGATGTCCGGAACTACTCCTGTCGGCACCATGGCTCACGAGTGGATCATGTGCGTCGGCCAGGGAGATCACAAGCATAATCCTGCCTACTCCAACTGGTATGCCCTTGACGCCTGGGTTAAGGAGTACGGAATCTTAAACGGAATTGCCCTTACGGATGCCATCACAACTGAGTGCTTCCTTAAGGACTTCCAGCTTACTTTCTCAACCCTTTTCAGCGGCGTTCGTCATGACTCGGGAGACCCCATCGAATGGGGCGAGAAGATGATTGCCCATTATGAAAGCCTTGGTATTGATGCCAAAACCAAAACTCTCCTTTTCTCCGATTCACTGGACTTTGAGAGAGCTGACAAGATATTCAGACACTTTAACGGAAGGGCAAAGGTAGCCTTCGGAATAGGCACCTATATTGCCAATGATACCAAAGCAGAGCCTTTGAATATTGTTATGAAGACAACAGCCTGCAACGGCATGGATGTTGCCAAGATTTCAGACATTGAAGGCAAGAGCGTCTGCAAGAATCCCGACTATGTGGATTACTTGGAGAGGTGTATTGATTGGAGGATGAAGCACGACTAAGGCGGGCCGACGTGCAGAATGGGGACAGGCCCAAACTGCACGCGAAGCGTGCAATTTGGGCCTGTCCCCATTCTGCACATCTACTTCCTCTGAACCCCCAAACAGAACCTGCTCACTTCAAGAGCAAAATTGTCATAGTCCTTCTCCAGGAAGTCTTTTCTGCCTTCCTTAGCGGCGGTTTCGTGATTTCTTGCAAGGACCTGTATCTCGACCTGGCAGGCGCTTCCCATCATTCCTTTGA
This sequence comes from Lachnospiraceae bacterium G11, assembly GCA_900103495.1. Lineage (GTDB taxonomy): Bacteria > Bacillota > Clostridia > Lachnospirales > Lachnospiraceae > G11. Next base: position 34,403 of record FMWZ01000012.1, read on the forward strand.
TGCTGTGGGCCGCAAGGGCGTAGGCCTCAAGGTCACCGTCATCCAAAGCAAGTCGCATTCTGCTTAAGGCCTTTAGGGAGTCGTCAGCAACCTTGGCCATTACTCTGCAGGCAAAATCTCTGCCTCCACAATAAAGCGTAATCTGCTTGAATTTCTCTTCCCCAAAGAATTCCTCTAAGTAATTAGCATCCGGTATTTGAGATGCATCTGTTTTTTCCAAAACTTCTTTAAGTTCAGCCTCATCGATTTCCTGAGCCTTCGGCGCTTCAGAAAGATATTTCGAAAGGACGCCCTCCAAAGTTGCTCCGTCCACGGGCTTTGAAATGTAGTCGTCGAAGCCGGCCTCCAGATACTCCCTGCGGCTGCCCTCTGTGGCGTTGGCAGTAAGGACGATGACGGGAGTGTGGTAGTTCAGATCGAAGGGGTGCTCCTTTATGGTTCGAAGCACATCAAGGCCGTCAAATTCGGGCATCATGTGATCGAGAAGAATCAAATCGTATTTGTTCTGTTCGCAAAGTCCCACCGCATCACGGCCGTTATCAATAAGAATGGTGTTAACCTCGGTGTGCTTAAGAAGCTGCCTGATTACCATGAGGTTTGACTCGTTGTCGTCAACCACAAGAATGGTTTTGCCGGGGGCCTTAAAGGAGGCCTGATAATCGCTTGGAGCGGGTTTCTCCCTCTTGATAAACTTCCAGTCCTCGCCGATGGGCAGCTCATCAACCACATGCTGAGGAATCTCAACATAGAAGGTTGAACCCTTGCCGTAGGCGGATTTCACGGTAACATTTCCGTTCATGATGCCGGTCAAAGCCTTCACAATTGAAAGCCCAAGGCCGGTACCCTGGATATTTCGGTTTTTCTTCTCATCAATTCTCGTAAAGGAATCGAAAAGCTTTGCGCAGTCCTCTTCCCTGATGCCGATACCCGAGTCGGAAACTTCAAAGTGGAGGATTACGTTTTTACCGGAATTAATCTCGGAAGATTTGCTATCTGTGGGGGCTTCTGTGGCATAAACCTTTAAGCCGATGAAGCCGGATTTCGTGTATTTTGCGGCGTTTGTGATGAGGTTAATGACAATCTGCTTGATTCTGTTCTCGTCGCCCTCAAGAACCGAAGGAATGGCGGCGGAAATGTCGGTCCTTACTTCAAGGCTTTGGGGCGCCGCCTGCTCCGAAAGGAAGGTGCTAAGGTCGTTCACCAGATCTGCCGACTTGTAGGGGTCGGTAACCAGGTTGAACCTTCCTGATTCTATCTTGGAAAAATCCAAAACATCTCCGATAATGGACATCAACAGGTTGCAGGAACGCTTGATGTGATCGGAGTAGATTGCGATATCTTCGTCGGTGTTCTCCCTGAGAATCATCTCGTTCATGCCGATGATGCTGTTGATGGGAGTGCGGATTTCGTGGGACATGTTTGCAAGGAAGGTGGATTTTACAATGCTTGCGTCGATGGCGGCACGCTTATCCCTCTCGCTTGTGATGATGTCACCAACTGTATGAATCATTGCGCAGGCCATCAGAGCGTAAATGCCGACAACCATGCATATTCCGGTGGGGTAGTCGTAGGCCAGGTTGATGAAAGCCATCTCGTAACCTGTCAGCACGATAAGGAGAATGAGGCCGATGGCAACCCATTTGTACTCCTTGATTTTTCTGTCGATGGCATCCTTGATAATAAGGAAAAACGCAATGGCCGAGGTGATGGCAACGGTGGTGTCATTGGCTCCCAGGGTTCTCTGGAAGGAGAGAATGTCTCCGAAGTGGAGAACGCAGATTGCAATCTCGTCCACAAGAAGCACCGCAACCAGAAGAATGCAGATCTTCTGATATCTGTGCTGTTGCACCTCATCCATATATCTTATGAAAATAATGGGCATTATGGGAGTTATCATGTAGCCCACAAGGCCGCTGTAAAAGTTGTCGCCGAAAACCACCTGATAAAGGTAGGAGTCTGTTATTGCCCAGACGGAAACCGCCATCATTCCGTAGGCAAGAAGCCTGAAGGAAAGATTCCTGATTCCGTAAATGTGGCTGATGCCGAAGTTAACGGCCAAAAGAACTATGGATATGAAAAGAAGCAGCAAAGATGCTATGAATCTGAAGCCGTTCTCGGTCCAGAGGGAACCTACGATTCCGTACATGTCGCCGTAGGAAACCTTATAGAAGCTTCCGTTGTTGGCTCCTGCTTCATCCTTGAAGATTCGAAGGGTTTTGCCGCAGTCCTCGGCACTTAAAGGAATTGCCCAGGTCTTGCCTTTGACAACCTTGCCGGGAAGCCATGCATCCTCGCCGTTATACTGATGCCTCAGTTCGCCGTCTATGTACAGCTTGTGATTCCTGCTGGTTCTCCAAAGCAGATATTCACCGTCCTTGATATCGTCGGGAAGAACGGTGGAAATATCCACGGATTCTCCAAATTTAACTTTGATGTTTATGGGAAATGTACATTCTCCGGAGAGCCCGGAGCCTGTGGTGTATGTCCAGGTAGAGTCAAGGGTATTGATGACACCCTTCTCAAAAGATGTTGTGGTGTGGAACAGCTCGCTCAAAATAAAGAGCACAAATATTACGCCCACCGTTACCCACGATGCAGCAATGCATATTATTTTCAGTATGTCGAACTTGCTTATTTTATCTTTCGCCATGTGGTCACCTCAATCCCCTAAGTAGTATAAATTTATCATAAATTGAGGCTCTTTAGCAAGAGGTGCAAACAGGGGCCGACGTGCAGAATGGGGACAGGCCCAAACTGCACACGAAGCGTGCAATTTGGGCCTGTCCCCATTCTGCACATCGGCCCCCCATTCTGCACCTATATCTGCTTCACAGAATTTCTTTCAATCAAAACCGAAGGTATACGCACATCGGCGATATCCTCGGAAACGGCTCCGGGATTCTCGATGAGGTTTATGACGGCGTTGGCAGCCCTGCAGCCGATTTCCGGCAAAGGCAGCGCCATGGTGGTAAGCTCGGGGGTAAGACCCGAGGAAATATCCTGATTATCGTAGCCAAGGACTGAAATGTCACGGCCCGGCACAATGCCTCGCTCTAGAAGTGCAGCATAGGCACCGGAGGCAATGGCGTCGGACATACAAAAAACAGCGGTAATATCCTTATCGAGAAGGTATTTCATTCCTTCGTAGCCGCCGACCTTGAACCAGCTTCCGTATTTTACAAGCTCTGGGTCAAAGAGAATTCTCTCCTCCAGCATGGCCTTCTGAATACCGAGAACTCGGTTGATGGTGTGGGTGTTGTCGTATTCGCCGGCAATGACACCAATCTTTCTGTGACCCTTGGAAACAAGATATTTTATGGCATCGTATCCGCCGGTGATATCGTCAAGGCGGAAGGTGGGGTATTGCCTGTCCACCGAAACCGCATAGGCCATTACAATAGGAAGACCTGAGGCGGAGAATAAATTGCGGACCGTGTGCTCGTGGCTTCCCACATATATAAGACCGTCCAGATTAAGGGTTTCCATCTTGGCCAGGACATCCTTTAAGGTCTTATCAAGCAAGGTTTCGTCCAGGAGCCATTCTCTGTGCCATCTGCCAAAAAGCCGCATATTCTCAATTACCACATTATAGCCGTGTTCCTCGCAGCAGCTCATGATTCCTTCTACTATGGAAGGAGAGGAGAACTCGATCAGATCCTCGGCAATGATTCCTATGGTCTTAGTGGATACCGCACGAAGACTTCTGGCAAGGGAACTGGGGCGATAACCCATTCTTGCCACTTCAATTCTTATCTTCTCTGCGATTTCATCGCTTACCTTATTACTTTTTCCGTTTAAGACATTAGAGACGGTGGAAATCGATACACCACACGCTTTTGCGACATCTCTGATTGTCACAGGTCCTGCTTTCTGTCCCATTTTATCTCCGTGTATAATGTGAAATATCGTGTAAAATCAAGCTAAATTTGTATTATAGTTTATTTTATTTAAATTGCATGAAAAGGTCAAACGATTTTCCGTGAAAAACGGCGAACCTCTAATTTTTTGTTCAAAACTTACAAAAACAGAACTGCAATTTTGTTCAACAATCTCATATTGACGAAATCTGACCACTGAAATATAATCGACTTAGAAGGTAAATCGATTTACCGTTTATACCAAGCCAGTTTTATTACTTATAAGGAGGATATTACATGAAAAAGAAGTTATTGGCAACTCTCTTGGCAACAGCCTTCGCTGTTACAACTCTTGTAGGCTGCGGCGGATCAAATGCAGCAGCACCTGCAGCTGAAAGCTCAGACAACAAGACAGCCGAGACAACCGAAGCAGCTGACGTTACAGCAGACGCAGCAGCTACAACAGGCAAACAGACAGATGGTAAGAATGTTCCTGTTCTTACAACTGAGCCTATGGAAATCACTCTTTGGGATATTTCCACAGAGGATCCCAACAAGTCAATTGCGGAAGCAGCTGTAGCAAGATTCGAAGCTGACTATCCCAACATCAAAGTTAACCACATTCATCAGCAGAACGATACATACAAGCAGCAGCTTGTAGTAGCAATGAGCTCAGGCCAGTGCCCTGACATCTACGTTCACTGGGGTGGCGGTCCCATGGCTGAGTACTACAAGTCAGGTTTCGCTAACGACATCACAGATATGTACGCTAAATATGATCATCCCGAATATGTTGAAGCAGCAGTTGCTCAGTCTTCATACGACGGAAAGATGCTTGCAATTCCTTTCAGCGGACTTACAGGCTGCGATATCTTCTATAATAAGACAATCTTCGCAAACCTTGGCCTCGAGATTCCTCAGACAATCGATGAACTCGAAGAAGTTTGTGAAACACTTAAATCCAACGGCTACATTCCTTTCACACTTGCAAATGCTTCAAAGTGGACAGGTTCCATGTACTACATGTACCTTGTAGCTCGTCACTCAGGAAATGCTGAGTTCGATGCAGCTTACACCCAGGAGAACGGTGGTTCCTTCACAAGCCCTGCATTTATCTATGCCGGCGAGAAGATCCAGGATTGGGTTAGGAAGGGTTACTTCCCTGATGGCGTTAACTCACTTTCAGCAGATGACAACCAGGACAGAGCACTTCTTTATGACGGATCTGCAGCAATGATGCTTCACGGTCAGTGGCAGGTTGGCGGTATCAAGGCTGATAACGAAGAGTGGTACAACGAGAACATCGGCGTATTCCGTTTCCCTGAGGATTCAGAAGCTAAGGCAGCAGGCGTTCCCCAGAACGTAGAAATCGGTACAGCAATCGGTATGGGTATGACATTCAACTGCTTCAAGGAAGACGGTTCCGTTGACCAGGATAAGCTTGATGCATGCTTCGTACTTGCAACTCAGTACTTCAACGATGATACCTACAATGCAGCACAGGTAGCAGCAGGAACAGTTCCTTCAATCAAGGGCTTCAACGAGAACATTGACGATCCTAACAACAAGTACTGCATCGATGTATTCTTCAATGCTTCAAACGTTCAGCTCTGGTACGATCAGTACCTTCCCGCTTCTGTTACAGAAGTACACAAGAACTGCATGACAGAACTCTTTGGTCTTGAGAAGACACCTGAAGAGATCGGCGAAGAGCAGGATGCAGCAATGCAGAAAGCACTGGCTGAATAGTGTATAATCAATTTGTAACGATTAGTAATCTAAGCTGCGGCTGGATTTAGAAACCGCTGCCCGCAGGAGCTATGTTTCCTGCGGGCAGTTTTTCAGGAGGAACGAAATGGAGAAGGGTAGTAATGTAGGGCTCGCCAAGGCCAGAGCCAGAAGCACGGCCAAGGCGGCAACAGTATTCCTGCTACCGGCGCTGGTACTTATAGCTGTTTTTATAGTGTATCCCGTATTCGATACGTTTGCTATCAGCGGATTCAAATGGAACGGTATTTCAGCCGACAGGATTTTCATAGGAATCGACAACTGGAAGGAACTTATTAAAGATGAGATGTTTTGGAAATCCTTCAAACACAATCTCATAGTAATGGTTTTCTCTATCCTGTTGCAGATTCCCATTGGTATGGCTCTGGCAACATTCCTTGATGCCGGAGGCAAGAAATTTAATATTTTTAAAATCATATGGTTTCTACCATATCTCATGAGCTCGGTTGCAATCGCATTCTTATTTGTATATGCACTGGCAACCAACGGCGGTCTGATTTCTTCTTTGGCTACTTTGATTAAGGGCCAGAGAACCACAGTTGACCTTTTGGGAACTGCACCCAATGCTCTCTACACCATAATCGGTGTTATGGCATGGCAGTTCACTCCCTTTTATATGGTTTACTTTATTGCCGGATACGGAAATATTGACACAACCATTTATGAGGCAGCCATTATAGATGGCGCAACGAGAGGACAGTATATTCGTCACATTGCGATACCTCTTCTCGGACCGATTTTCAAAACGGCATGCACAATGTCGCTTATCGGATCACTTAAGTATTTTGATATGATCTGGAACATGACCCAGGGTGGACCTGCGGGTACCACGGAACTTATGGCAACCTACATGTACAAGCTGTCTTTCCAGCAGTTCAATATGGGATACGGCTCCACGGTTGCAGCGGGAATGTTCATTTTAATTACGGCTATAGCGCTTCTCTTTAACAAAGTATTCAAGGTTAAGGAGGACTATTGATATGACAGACAATAATAAGACAAACACCATGGGACAGACTAAGGAAGTTGATTACCGCAAGGAGAAAATTAAATCAAGGATAGCTTGGACCTTTGCCATTATCCTGGCACTTATCTGGCTGGCACTTACCCTTACACCTTTCTTCTTCATGATAATGAACTCTTTCCGTAAGCAGTTCGACATGCTGCAGCAGGGCGTATTCCATCTTCCGGATCCATGGATTATTGAGAACTACACAGAGGTTGTTACCCACGGTTTCTTCGGATATTTTCTTCGAAGCGTGATAGTAGTAGGCGTTTCACTTGTGCTTATGCTGGTTATTTCGGCATTTGCAGCTTATCCGCTTTCAAGAATGAAATTCAAACTGAATCCCTTCATATATGCAGGAATTGTGGCAATGATGTCCGTTCCCATGCACGTAACATTGATTCCTGTATTCAAGCTTACGACTGCAGTGGGACTTTATGATTCCTACTGGTCTTTGATAGGACCTTACGTTGCATTCGCACTTCCCATGTCAGTTTTCATTCTGACTGCATTTATGAAAACAATACCCAAGGAGATAGAGGAGTCTGCAGAAATTGACGGCTGCAACCGCTACCAGAATTTCTTCAGAATGATACTTCCCCTTTCCAAATCAGGATTGTCAACTCTTGCAATCTACAACGGAGTTTCAATGTGGAACGAATTCGCTTTTGCCAATACATTCCTAAACTCCCCCAACCAGAAGACTCTGCCTCTGGCGCTGGGACAGTTCAAGGGCGAGCACTCACTGAATATTCCGATTAATATGTCGGTTTTGACACTTTCGGTTCTGCCCATGATTATTCTGTTCATCATCTTCCAGGACAAGCTGGTTAAAGGTATGATGGCCGGAGCTGTTAAGGGCTGATTGATTTGTTTCATAAAGTTGGAGGGTATTTATGATTATTTATGTTGATGTTAATGCGCCACATGACGGTAACGGAACCAAAGCTCTGCCCTTTAGAAGAATCAATGAGGCAGCAGCCATTGCCAAGGCCGGCGACGAGGTTATTGTAGCTCCCGGAACTTACAGGGAATATGTAAATCCCGTTAACGCAGGAACCGAGGAAGAGCGCATTACATATAGAAGCGAGAAGCCTCTTGGGGCCATAATCACCGGCGCCGAGGCAGTTACAGGCTGGACCAGATACGAAGGCGACGTCTGGACAGTCAGAGTAAAGAACAGCATCTTTGGCGGCTACAACCCTTACACCACCCTGGTTTACGGTGACTGGTATTTTGCCACACCAAACAAGCACACGGGCTGTGTCTGGATTAACGATGAAGCCCTCTACGAAGCTCTGAGTGTTGAAGAGTGCATTGAGGGTAAAATCTACGACTGCTCATGGGACCCTGAAAGTTCCAGGAGAAAGTGGTTTGCCACACAGGATAAAGAGAAAGATGAAACGGTATTCTATGCCAACTTTATGGGGGCGGATCCTAATAAGGAAAAGGTGGAGATTACCGTAAGACGTGAATGCTTTATGCCGGGGGAAGAAGGCGTAGGCTTCATTACAGTAAGCGGCTTTAATATCAACAAAGCTGCCACAACCTGGGCTCCTCCCGCAGCTTATCAGGACGGAATGATAGGCCCTCACTGGAGCAAAGGCTGGATAATCGAAGACTGTGAAATCTGGGGAAGTAAGTGCGCAGGCATATGCGTTGGCCGTTACTTCGATCCGGAGAACAGTAATTTTTACACAACAAAGCATGTTAAGAGCCCCACTCAGATGGAGCGTGATTCCGTATGCCGCGGCCAGTGCTACGGCTGGCTCAAGGAGAAAATCGGCGGCCATATAATTCGCCGAAACAACATCCACCACTGCGAGCAGGGCGGAATCATCGGACGTATGGGCGGCGTTTTCAGCATTATCGAGGACAATCACATCCATCACATCAACAACATGATGGAGCTTGGGGGCGCTGAGATTGCCGGAATCAAAATGCATGCGGCAATCGATGTTGTGATGAGAAGAAATCACATACATCACTGCACAATGGGCATCTGGTGCGACTGGGAGGCTCAGGGAACAAGAATTACCCAGAACCTTTTGCACGATAATGAGAGGCCTGGTTTTGCCAAGCAGCTGGATGGCGGCATGACCTGCCAGGATATTTTCGTGGAGGTTAGCCACGGCCCCACACTTATTGACAACAACATTCTCCTTTCGGATGTTTCCCTTCGAATTGCCACACAGGGCGTAGCCATGATTCACAACCTGTGCGCGGGTTCATTTACCTATGTGGGAGAGGGAACCACCTGGAGATATACACCTTACCATATGCCTCACAGAACTGAGGTTATGGGCTTTATGACCATTCTTCACGGAGATGACCGAATCTACAACAACATCTTCATTCAGAAGTGGCCCTCCGAGGACTGGGTGGTTAAGCATGACGCTGACCCTTCCAGAGACTTTACGGAGAACAGAAAAGTGGGAACCTACTGTTTTGACGACTATCCCACTTATGAAGAATGGATACCGCAGTTTGACATGGATGCCGAATATCCCAACATGATGAAGCATGAGTCGGCTCACTTTGCACACCTTCCCGTATGGATTGACGGAAACGCATATTTCGAGGGCGCAAAGGGCTACAAGAAGGAGAAAAATGCTTTCTTCGACGATGCTTCAAAGGTTCACGTTGACGTGGTTGAGAGAGACGGCGGTTTTTACCTTGACACCAATATCTACGAGGTGCTTAAGGACTTTAAGGTTGATATGATTTCAACCGACACTTTGGGCAAGGCCTTTGAGCCGGGACAGAAGTATGAGAATCCTGACGGAACTCCCATTACTTTTGACTGCGATTACGCCGGAAATCACCGTGGCGCAGTTGTTATTCCCGGACCCTTCGCTTCCGGAGAGGATGCAACGGCCGAGCTTTAATGGAGGAGCAATCTGATGAAATTATTCATAGACGCAAGTAAAAAAGAGGGGTTTATTAATCCTGAAATCTACGGACATTTCAGTGAGCACCTTGGAAGAGGAATATATGAGGGAATTTACGTTGGAGAGGATTCTGAGATTCCCAACACTGACGGAATAAGAAATGATGTACTTGAAGCTTTAAAGGAGATCGAGGTTCCGGTTCTTCGCTGGCCCGGCGGCTGTTTTGCCGACGAGTATCACTGGATGGACGGCATCGGTCCCAAAGAAAAGAGAAAGAAAATGGTTAACACCAACTGGGGAGGCGTAACCGAGGATAACAGCTTCGGAACTCACGAGTTCTTACGCCTCTGCGAGTTGCTTGGATGTAAAGCTTATATCAATGGCAATCTTGGAACGGGTTCTGCCAGGGAAATGTCGGAGTGGGTTGAATATATGACGGGCACAGGCGTGTCCCCCATGACCGATTTAAGAAAGGCAAACGGAAGGGAAGAGCCCTGGAAGATTGACTATTTTGCAGTGGGAAATGAAAACTGGGGGTGTGGCGGTAACATGAGACCCGCTTATTACGCGGATTTGTATCGACATACTCAAACCTTCTTAAGAAATTATGATACCAAGAATCCCATCAAGAAAATCTGTGTGGGTCCCGGTACCGATCAGGTTGAATTCTGGACCAAGAAAGTCCTTGAGGCTTGCTTCGAGGATGCCCCCAAAGGTTCCCACGGTTTCATGGATTACTTCACCCTTCACCACTATGTGTTCCCTGACTGCTGGGATCACAAGGGAGATGCGGTGGATGATGCCGAGAATCTCTGGTATCAGTCCCTTCACAAAGCCCGCTTCATCGAGGATCTCATTGAGAAGAACGAGGCACTCCTTGATCAGTACGACAGCGAAGGCGAGATTGGCCTCTGCGTTGACGAGTGGGGTGGCTGGTACGACGTTCAAAAGGGCACAAACCCGGGCTTTTTGTATCAGCAAAGCACCATGCGTGATGCCCTCATTGCCGGCGTGAGCCTTGATATCTTCAACAAGCACTGTAAGAGAGTCCGCATGGCAAACATCGCTCAGATGGTCAACGTCCTTCAGGCGGTAGTGCTGACAGAAGGCTCCAAGATGGTAAAAACACCTACTTTCTACGTATTCAAAATGTACAAGGGTCATAAGGGCGGCGAGCTTGTCTCCTCCTACTTCGAGGGCAACCCGGAAATCGGCCCCGAGGATTATCGTGTCCCCACCGTTTCCGCCTCCGCTTCCGTAAAGGATGGGGCTTTGACTCTTACAATCAGTAACCTGAGCAAGGACTCTACGGTGGACCTTGATATCCGGGTTGACAATTTTAAGGCCGGTTTAAAGGTTGTGGAAGGAAAGATTGTGAATGCAGCTAACATTGCAGACTTCAATGACTTTGATAAGGCCGAAAAGGTAACAGAGAAAGATTTCAACGATTTCAAATTGAATGGTACCTCCCTTGGTGTACAACTACCAGCCCATTCCGTTGTGATGTTGAAACTTCAGTAAACATACATTTATGTGCAGGTTGGGGACAGGCCCCAACCTGCACATTTTTCATTCCTGCTTGATGATGATTTTATCTGCAATTAGAAGGGAGTCAACCCCAAAGCCGCGTTGCGGTGCTTCGCAGGGTTGACTCCCTTTTAATTGCAGATATCCAGTAAACAAGCAGGAATGAATAATTGTGCGCCCAGGCGCATTTGCGTGAATGCTATGAGCAAAATACATAATGAAATAGATAATCGCTTATTCTATTATGCCTGATTTATAAGGGATAAATGGTCGCAGGCATAATAAATTCTTATTATTGTTAATTCATTACACCGGCGTCCGCCTTGCCTTCATAATAATGCTGCGTTTAGGAAGAACTATTATGACGCCCTAAGCTTAAAAGTGTTTTTGATGTCATAATGTTTTTGATATTTAGGAAAATTATTATGATATGCGAAGAGATGATATCAATTTACAGGCATAATAAACATGCTTTTTCTCAAAATCATTATGACAAGACCGCATTTTCCCTTTAAAAATGTGCAGGTTGGGGCCTGTCCCCAACCTGCACGGTGCAATTTGGACCTGTCCCCAACCTGCACCTAGATGGTGCGGACGGAGGCGCGCTCGATGAGTGCGCTCTTGATGCGGATGTCGGCGATGTCTACGGGGCTGGAGCCGGGATTCTCAAGAAGACCGATGAGGGCCTTGGCTGCACCGCTGCCGATTTCCTGAAGGGGAAGGGCCATGGTGGTAAGCTCCGGAGTGAGAGTCCTTGAGGTATCCTGGTTATCGTAGCCCATAACGGAGATGTCCTTGCCGGGCATGATTCCTTTTTCGAGGAGGGCCGCATAGGCACCTGAGGCAATCATGTCGGACATGCAGAATACTGCGGTGATGTCCTCGTCAAGCAGGGCGTTCATTCCCTTGTAGCCACCGTCCTTGGTCCAGTCATTGTATTTTACAAGGGCGGGATCGAAGAAAATCTTCTCCTCAAACATGGCCTTCTGGACACCGAGGATTCGGTTGATGGTGTGGGTGTTGTCAATTTCGCCCGCAAGAACACCAATCTTTCTGTGTCCCTTGGATACCAGGTACTTTATAACATCATATCCGCCGGTGATATCATCAAGGCGGAAGGTTGGAATCTGTCTGTCGACTGCTACGGCGTAGGCCATAACAATGGGAAGTCCTCTGGCGGACACAAGGTTGTGAACCGTGTGCTCGTGACTTCCTACATAAATAAGGCCGTCAAGATTCAGTGAATCCATCTTGGGCAAAACGTCGCTTAAGGTCTTGTTAAGCTGGGCTTCGTCCCGAAGCCATTCTCTTTGCCATCTGCCAAAAAGCCGCATGTTCTCAATAACTACATTGTAGCCTTTCTCCTCGCAGCTCTTCATTATTCCTTCAACGATGGCAGGAGTGGAGAACTCTATAAGGTCCTCGGCAATGACGCCGATGGTCTTTGTTGAAGTGGCCCGGAGATTCCTTGCAAGAGAGCTGGGACGATACCCGGTTCTTTCCACTTCATCTCTTATTTTCTTAGCGATTTCTTCGCTTACTTTATTACTTTTCCCGTTTAATACATTAGAAACCGTGGAAATCGATACACCACACGCATTTGCGATATCTTTTATCCTCGGTGCTCCGGTTCTTTGTTCCATTTCAGCTCCTTGATTTAGTGATTTTGCTTGAAAAAACACCCTCTAAGCCTATTTTAATACATTTTATGCGACTTGTGTGAAAAGGTCAAACGTTTTTCTAAAAAAAGACCATTTTTAGGACTGATTTGTGAAATACATCCAAAACAAGCATTTCAAATTTGTGCAATAATCTCATATTGACTAAAACCAACCACTGAAATATAATCATTTCGTAAGGTAAAACGTTTTACCGATTTTACCTGGAACGCTTTCATCTAATAAGGAGGATGTAATGAAAAGACTATTAGCTACAGTTTTAACAGCAGCTATGGTTGCTACCCTGTTCGTAGGTTGCGGATCAACCGATACAGGTGCAGCATCCACAGACAACAAGCAGACTGAAACAACCGAAACCGCAGCAGCAGACGACACAGCAGCTGCAGCAGAGGAAACAACTGATGCAGGCCTCGCAGAGCAGGCCATCGCAGACAGAAAAGCAGCAGCAGAAGCTTCAGGTGAGTACGAGAAGATCGTAGTATCATTCTTTGACTGGACAGGTGCTCCTGCAGGAATCGAGAGAATCAATGAGAAGATTTCCGAGCACACAAGAGAGACACTTGGTGTTGACGTTGAGCTCTTAATCATTGACTCAGCTGCATACTCAGATGACATTAAGCTTATGCTTTCATCAGGAGAGCAGGTTGATCTTTTCTCAACATGTGGCCCCGGCTACATGACATGCGTAAACAACGGTTACTGCGCAGACCTTGAGGAAGACGGACTTCTTGACAACTACGGCGCAGGTCTTAAGGATCTTGTAAGAGCAGATTACTTCGACGCTTGCCGTGTTGGCGGCACACTTTACGGTGTTCCCCCTATTAAGGATTACGCAATCCAGACAGCAGCTATATGTATCGGTACAGAGTACCTTGAGGGCGCAGGTGTAGATGTAGACGCTTTTGCCAAGGATGATCTTGGATACGTAAAGTGCACATGGGATGATATCGATGACATATTCGCTAAGATTCACGAAGCTTTCCCCGACAAGACAGTTTACTCAACACAGGACAACATGCTTACCCAGGGAAGCTGTGTTGATAACATCGGAGGCGACTACTACGGAACACTTCTTGACTCCGCAAACAGCCTTAAGGTAGAGAACGTTTACGAGTCAGAGGTATTCAAGGAGTGGTGCGACAGATTCTACAGATGGAATCAGGCAGGTTACATTTCAGGTGACGCCATGACAGACAAGACCGGCGCATCTGCAAGAATCAAGACAGGTTCATTCATGGCTATGATGGCTTGTGGTAAGCCCGCTTACCAGAACCAGATTTCCAACGAGTGCGGCCGTCCCATGACAGTATTTGATGTAGGCGAGCCCTTCATGAGCTCTTCAGCAGTTTCTTCTTTCCCTTGGTGCATGAACCAGGCTACAGAGGATCCCATTGCAGCAATGCAGGTTCTTGAAGCTTTATACTGCGATCCCGTAGTTGCAAACCTTGTTTGCTGGGGTGAAGAAGGCGTTGAGTACGTTGTTAACGACGACACAACAATCAACTGGGGTCCCGGCGTTGATTCCCAGAACTCCGAGTACTTCCCCAACGTTCTTTGGATGATGCCCAACCAGTACGCAGCACACGTTTGGGAAGGTGATCCCGTAGACGTTGGCGAGCAGACAGCAAAGTTCAATGATAACTGCCCTGTAAAATCCAAAGCTCTCGGATTTACCTGGGACAACAGTGATTACGCAGCTGAATTCACAGCTCTTAAGAACGCATACGAAGAGTACTCAGGCAAAGTTATCTACGGTTTTGTGGATCCTGAGACAGGTATGAAGGAATTAAACGATGCCCTTTATGCAGCAGGCCTTGAGGAATACATGGCAGCTAAGCAGGCAGCTCTTGATGAGTGGGCAAAATCAGCAGGAATCAACTAATCACGTATTATCATGATACTTCTCGGTGGGAGCAGGGGTAACCCGGCTCCCATTCGGGGGTAACGTGGGGAGAAAATATGGACAAAGCAATAACCAAAGAAAATAACAAGAAGAGCTTAAAGAGGAGACTTAAGCGGTTTTTCCCTATATATATAATGGCACTTCCGGGGCTTATATATCTTTTCGTGAACAATTATATGCCCCTGCCGGGTCTCGTTCTGGCCTTCAAGAAATATAACGCAAAACAGGGTATTTTCGGCTCCAAGTTTGTGGGCTTCAAGAACTTTAAGTATCTTTTCAAAACCAATGATGCGTTCATTATTACAAGAAACACAATCCTTTATAACGTTGTATTTATCATAGTCAACACCGTACTGGCTGTGTTTGTTGCAATCATGCTGGCGGAGATGACATCAAAACTTAAGAAGGTTTACCAGTGTCTCATCCTTTTACCGTTCATGATTTCAATGGTAATCGTAAGCTATCTGGTATTCGGTTATCTCTCTAACGACAATGGTTTCATCAACAACATTGTGCTTAAAGCTCTGGGGAAAGAACCCGTTTTCTTTTATATGGAGAAGAAGTATTGGCCCTTTATCCTTACCTTTGTTATGGCCTGGAAGGTTATTGGCTACAACTCCATTATTTACATTTCCACAATCCTCGGCATTGACCGTGGAATTTACGAGTCTGCGGCTATCGACGGCTGCAGTAAATGGAAGCAGATTACAAAAATCACAATTCCTCTTTTGAAGCCTACGGTTATCATGATGACCCTTTTGGCGGTGGGAAGAATTTTCTATTCCGACTTCGGACTTTTCTACCAGGTGCCTCAGAACCAGGGTGCGCTGTTTGCGGTTACAAACACCATCGACACCTACGTTTACAGAGGACTTTTGGAGCTTGGCGACATGCCAATGGCATCCGCCGCAGGCCTCTATCAGTCTCTGGTTGGCTTTGTTCTGATACTTGCGGCCAACCTTGCGGTTAGAAAAATTGAGCCCGAAAGTGCTTTGTTCTAAGGAGGAGATATGAGAAGCGATAAACTATTTCAAATTGTTTCCCATGTGATTTTAGTCATATTGTCGCTACTGGCGATTTTACCAATGATACTGATGCTGACGTCGTCATTTACCGACAACGATGTCCTGATTGCCAACGGTTACTCCTATTTTCCTGAAAAATGGTCCCTCTACGCATACGAGTATATTTTCAAAACCGGAAACTCGGTAATCAGGGCATACGGCATCTCCATTGTTTTGACGGCAGTGGGTACCGCATGTGCACTGTGTATAACTACTCTCCTGGCTTATGCAATTTCCAAGAAGGAGTTGCCGGGAAGAGGTGTAATAACTTTCCTTGTGGTCTTCTCCATGCTCTTTAACGGTGGCTTGGTTCCTACGTACATGGTATATTCATCGATTCTGAATCTGAAGAATACCTTCTGGGCTTTGCTGATCCCGGGACTTCTTATGAACGGATTCAACGTAATGCTGATGAAATCCTATTTCAGTTCAAGCATTCCCGATGAAATTCTTGATGCCGCGTACATGGATGGAGCTGGAGAAGTCAGAACATTTTTAAGCGTGGTTGTGCCGCTCTCAAAGCCTATCATGGCTACAATTGCGCTTTTTGCAGGTATGGGTTACTGGAACGACTGGATGAACGGTTACATTTACATCACCAAAAGAACCGAGCTTTATTCTGTGCAGAACCTTCTTAACAGAATGATGCAAAACATCCAGTTCCTGTCCCAGTCAAGCAGTAACGTCCAAAACGCCAATGTTGGACTTAATGCCATTCCTCTTGCTTCGGTAAGAATGGCTATGGCCACGGTGGGTATTTTGCCCATTATCGTGATTTATCCCTTTGTTCAAAAATACTTTGTAAAGGGCATAACCTTAGGAGGAGTTAAAGGCTAATGAAGCTTATTATTGACGCAAACAAGAGAGAGGGCGTTATAAACCCGGAGCTCTACGGACATTTCAGTGAGCATCTGGGAAGGGGTATATACGAGGGTTTGTATGTCGGTGAGGATTCAGATATTCCAAACACCGACGGAATCAGAAATGATGTATTGGAAGCTTTAAGAGAGATTGAAGTGCCGGTTCTTCGCTGGCCCGGCGGCTGCTTTGCCGACGAGTACCACTGGATGGACGGCATCGGTCCCAAAGAAAAAAGAAAAAAGATGGTTAACACAAACTGGGGTGGAGTTACCGAGGACAACAGCTTCGGAACCCACGAGTTCTTACGTTTGTGTGAGCTTTTGGGCTGCAAAGCCTATATAAACGGAAATCTGGGCACAGGTTCTCCCAAGGAAATGTCTGAGTGGGTTGAATATATGACAGGCACAGGTATATCCCCCATGACAGAGCTTCGTAGGGCTAACGGCCGGGAGGAGCCCTGGAAGATTGACTATTTCGCAGTGGGAAATGAATCCTGGGGCTGCGGCGGAAACATGAGACCCGCCTACTATGCGGACCTTTACCGTCATACCCAGACCTTCCTTAGAAACTATGACTCAAAGAATCCCATCCAGAAGATTTGTGTGGGTCCCGGCACCTCAGATACCAAGTGGACCAAAACTGTTCTCGAGGCCTGCTATGAGGATGCCCCCGCCGGGACTCATGGATTTATGGATTATCTTACACTTCATCACTATGTTGTTCCGGACACCTGGGAGCACAAGGGAGATGCGGTTTCGGACGCGGAGGGCCTGTGGTATCAGTCTCTTAATAAAGCACGCTTCATGGAAACCATTATTGAGAAGAACGAGGCTGTCCTTGACCAGTACGACCGCGAGGGCAAAATCGGCCTTTGCGTAGACGAGTGGGGCGGCTGGTACGACGTTATGAAGGGCACAAATCCAGGATTTTTGTTCCAGCAAAACACCATGCGTGATGCCCTGATTGCCGGCATAACCCTTGATATTTTCAACAAACACTGCAAGAGAGTCCGCATGGCAAACATCGCTCAGATGGTTAACGTTCTCCAGTCTGTTATCCTTACGGAAGGCAAGGAGATGGTAAAAACACCTACCTTCTACGTATTTAAAATGTACAAGGGACATAAGGGCGGCGAACTTGTTTCTTCATATTTCATAGATAATAAGGAAATCGGACCTGATGACGCAAGAGTGCCTGCAGTTTCAGCCTCTGCGTCAATTAAAGACGGCGTCCTGACCCTTACCATAAGCAACCTAAGCAAGGACGACGCCGTAGATCTTGATGTGCAGGTTGGGGACAGTCCCCAAATTGCACCGTGCAGGTTGGGGACAGGCCCCAAACTGCACATTTCGGAGGCGAAAATCGTCAGTTCCGCCAACGTCAGCGACCACAATGAATTCGGACAGCCCGAGGTGGTCACTGAGAAGGACTTCTATGGATACGAAGTTGAGGGGGATCTCCTCAAAGTGAAATTACCCGCACACTCAGTAGTAATGATGCGAATCTAGACTAGCGCGAGGACGGACGTGCAGGTTGGGGACAGGCCCCATTTTGCACGGTGCAAAATGGGGCCTGTCCCCAACCTGCACCTACCTCCCGGTCATGCCGGGGGCCATGCTGTAGTCGGTGCCCCTGTATTCCGAAGGGGACTTCCCGAAGTGGCGCTTGAAGGCCTTGGAGAAGGTGAAGGTGTCGCCGTAGCCCACGGCTGTGGCAATCTCGGAAATGCTTAGGACGTTCTCCGAAAGCATCTTCATGGCCATCTTCATTCGATAAGTAAGAAGGTATTCCTGAGGTGAATACCCGGTGGCCTCCTTAAAAAGCCTGGTGAGATAGCTTCTGTTAAGTCCGAGAGAAGCTGCGATTTTTTCGATTTTAACAGGCTCTGTATATTTCAGCTGTATATACGAGATGACATTTTTGACGTAGAGAAGCGAATCGTCGAAGGTGTCATCTTGTTTTGCTTTGGAATTCTCTATCATGTAGCCCAGAATCTGGTAGAGGGTGCCGATGCAGTAGTACTGTCTGGAGTTGTTTTCCATTATGTCCCAGACCAGAGTCTCAATCTTGTCGGCGCAGGCCATGGGAGTGTACACAGGGTTTGATGGCGTGAGTCCGGCTTCCTTGAGAATCAGAGGAATCTTCGGGCCGCCGATGTGAAACCACGCATATTCCCAGGGGTCGTCCTTGTCCGCCTGATAGAAAGTTTTGGTGTCTGATGGAATAAGAAAGACCTGGTGAGGGCCCACGTCATACGTCTTGCCGTTAATCTTAAGGATTCCCTTACCGTTTAATACGAAATGAATGATGATGCGGTTCTTCACCAGATGGGTATAGGAATAGAGGGGCTTGCATTTGCAGGTCCCCATTTCATACAGGTAAAAATCGTCTGAATCTTCGTAGTTGACGAATTTGCAGAAATCGCATCCTTCCAGACCTAATTCTTGTGGCATATGTAACCCTTTCCCCGATTAAAAAAACCAATGCTACATTTGTATTTTATCATGTTGCGTAATAATTGCACTATCAAAATGAGAATTCAGTCACATTTTGACATCAAAAAATCAAAGAATGCCATTAGTGTAAAGGTGAAATTTGGCTATACTGAAGGTACTCTAGACTGATTGCATTTTCAGATTAACTTTTGTTTTTGAAAGGGTTTTATTAATGAACATTGTATGGAATAAGACATCGGAGCAGTTTCATTTATATAATGACAGGCTCAGCTATATCATAGGAGTCGCTCCAAGTGGGGAACTTGCCAATCTGTACTTTGGAAAAAGAATCCATGACAGAGCCGATTTCTCCTATGTCCTTTTCCGTATGGGAATGCCTAATGTGGTGGTGGATGCTGATACAGAAAGCTATTCAATGGAGCTTAACTGCCAGGAATATCCTTCCTTCGGAACCACGGATTTTGGCGCTCAGGCCTTTGAAGTTGAGATGGCCAACGGCTCAAGAATCAGTAATTTCGTATACAAAAGCCATAGAATTTCCCAAGGGAAAAAGGAAATCAAAGGGCTGCCCGCAACCTACGCAGACAAGACGGAAGCCATGACTCTGGAGGTTACCCTCGCAGATACATTGGCGGGAATGGAACTGATTTTGTACTACACCATTTTCGAAGGCTATCCGGTTGTTGCGAGACATGCCAGATTTAAGAATGTGGGTAATTCCAAGGTTAAATTAACAAGAGCCCTTTCCGCATGCCTAGATTTTCCGGACCAGAACTACGAGTGGATGCAGTTCTCCGGAGCCTGGGCAAGGGAGAGAATCCCTGAGATCAAGAAACTTTCAACCGGCGTAACTTACATCGATTCAAGACGTGGTGCCTCAAGTGCCAACCAGAATCCCTTTGTAATTTTGAAGCGACCGGGAACAGATGATTTTATGGGAGAGGCCATCGGTTTTTCCTTCGTATACAGCGGCAACTTTATTGCCCTGGCCGACGGAAGTACCCATGGAAGACTTAGATTTGTTATGGGTATTAACCCTGACAGATTCTGCTGGCCATTGGAAAAGGACGAGTGCTTTGAGACTCCGGAAGTGGTTATTGCCATGACGGACAGAGGACTTAACGACCTTAGCCAGACCTATCACAAGCTTTACAACAATCATTTGGTCAGAGGGAAGTGGAAGAACACCCCCAGACCTATTCTTAATAACAACTGGGAAGCCACATATATGGACTTCACGGAGGAGAGCATTCTTAAAATAGCTTCCAAGGCAAAGGATGCCGGAATCGAACTTTTCGTCCTTGACGACGGATGGTTCGGAGAGAGAAACGATGACTTTGCGGGCCTTGGTGACTGGGTGGAGAATCCCAAGAAGCTCCCTCAGGGCATGGCGGGATTATCCCGTAAAATCAATGCTTTGGGCCTTAAATTCGGATTCTGGATTGAGCCTGAGATGGTTAATCCCAACAGTAATCTCTACAGACGCCACCCCGACTGGGTGCTTTCTGTTCCCGGCAGGAAATCCTCTCTCGGAAGACATCAGCTGGTGCTGGATTTCTCCAGAGAAGAAGTGGTGGATTACATTTACGGAATGCTCCATAAGGTGATCAAGGGTTCCAAGATAGACTACATCAAGTGGGACATGAACAGAGCTCTCACCGAGGTGTTCAGCGTTGATACCCCTGCAGAGAGACAGGGCATGGTGGCGCACAAGTACGTCCTTGGAGTCTACAGCCTTTATTCCAGACTTATAAAGGCCTTCCCTAATATTTTGTTTGAATCATGCTCATCGGGAGGCAACAGGTTCGACGCAGGCATGCTTTACTATGCACCTCAGGCCTGGTGCTCAGACAACTCCGATGCCATTGACAGAATAAGAATCCAGTACGGAACAAGCTTTGGATATCCCATTGTTTCCATTGGGTCTCACGTTTCGGCGGTGCCCAATCAGCAGACAGGAAGGGTGACTCCTCTTGATATCAGAGCCAACGTTGCTTACTTTGGCACCTTTGGTTACGAGCTGGATCTTAATGAGATTTCCGATGAGGAATTTGAACTTGTCAAAAAGCAGGTTGAGTTCATGAAGGAAAACAGAGCACTGGTTCAGTTTGGAGATTTCTACAGACTCAGATCGCCCTTCGAGAATGACCAGGCAGCATGGATGGTGGTATCAGAGGATAAGAAGAAGGCAATTGTGGGATTCTATTGTTTGAGATCCAACGTAAATGCACTTCCCGGATTCCTAAAACTTGCCGGTCTTGATCCTGATAAAGAGTATCGGATGGAGGGCAAGACATACTACGGCGATGAGCTTATGAATATGGGAATAACTCTTTCGGAATTCTACGACAGAGGCTTTACAATTTCCAAGGATTACGACTCTTTCGTCACGATTATTGAGGAAGTATAAGTGAAACTGAAGTCACAAAATGACATCAAAACTACACGAAATACCATATACAGATATGGGCTGATTGCTTATGATTAAGGTGCAATCAGCGCGGAGGGAAACCGATTCAAACTAGGAGGTTACAATTTATGAAAAAGAAAATTTTAGCTGTATTGTTAAGTGCTGTAACGGCTCTTTCAGTGATTGCTTGCGGAGGCAACACTGCATCAACATCTGAGCCTGCAGCTGCAGAACCTGCTCCCAAGGAAGAACCTGCAGCAACAGTTGAGGAAGCAGAGCCCACAAGCATCGGAAGCAGCGTAGAAGGCGAGCTTACCGTTACTATCTGGGATGAAGGCCAGAGACCCGGACTTCAGCAGATCGTTGACGAGTGGAGCGCACAGTCAGGCGTTAAGGCTACAATTCAGGTTGTAGACTGGAACAACTACTGGACACTTCTTGAGGCAGGCGCTACAGGCGGCGAGCTTCCCGATGTATTCTGGATGCACTCTAACGTAGCTCAGAAGTACATGGAGAACGATCTTCTCCTTGACCTTACTGACAGAATCGCAGCAAGCGACAAGATTGATCTTAACAACTACTATCAGGGTATTGTAAATCTTTACCAGTCAAACGGTAAGCAGTACGCAGTTCCCAAGGATATTGATACCATCGCTCTTTGGTACAACAAGACCATCTTCGATGAGATGGGTGTTCCTTATCCCGATGACACATGGACATGGGCAGACTTCAAAGAGAACGCTAAGAAGCTCACCAACGAGAACCATTGGGGATATGCAATCGCTCCCGGCAACAACCAGGAAGGTTACTACAACACCATCTATTCAATGGGTGGATATGTAATCAGCGATGACAAGAAGAAATCCGGTATGGATGATCCCAAGTCCATCGAAGCAGTTAAGCTTTTCACCGATATGATAGCTGAGGGTTCATGCCCCGATCTTGCAACTGTTTCTGAGACAGCTCCCAACGAGCTCCTTTGCGCAGGCAAGGTTGCAATGTCCATCAACGGTTCATGGATGCTTGCAGGATACCGTGACAACGAGTACGCAGCAGCAAACTGTGACGTAGCAGTTCTTCCTTACACCAATGATCCTTCAGACCGTGTATCAATCTACAACGGACTTGGTTGGGCAGCAGCAGCTAACGGCAAGAACCTTGACGCAGCATGGTCTCTTATCGAGCACCTTTGCTCCAAGGAAGGTCAGCTTAAGCAGGCAGAACTTGGTGTTACAATGTCAGCTTACGAAGGAACATCTGATGCATGGGTTAACAGCGTTTCAATGTTCGACCTTAACGGCCACATGAAGATGCTTGACGCTAAGCTCGTATTCAGACCTTACTCAAGAGATACCACAGTTTGGGAAGATATGATGATTGAGAAGCTTCAGGATGCATGGACAGGCGCAAGACCTGTAGATGAGGTTTGTAAGGAAATCGCAGAAGAGATGAATGCAGACCTTGCTGAAGAATAATATATCTCTGAATCGTTCTTAAATGTTATGATAATTAAGAGGGTGCGACCCTGGATATGCTCCTCGGTCGCGCCCTTATTTTTACATGTAGATTAGATTTGAAAAGGAGAATCCCAGTGAAGAAGAGAGCTTCATCCAGACAAATCAGTGAATTTGTGTGGGGATGGGTGTTTATTCTTCCGACAATGCTCGGACTTTTTGTTTTGAACATCTATCCCATGATTGACACAATAAGGCAAAGCTTTTATAAAACAGGTGACTTCGGAAAGGGCAACATTTTCGTCGGAATGGCGAATTACAAGAAAGTTATGGGGGATACCGAGGTTTGGCAGGCTTTGTGGAATACAGCTAAATATGCCTTGGTGGAGGTCCCTTTTTCAATTGTAATTGCCCTCCTTCTGGCGGTAGTTCTTAATAAGAAACTAAAGGGAAGAAGCGTTTTCAGAACCCTTTTCTTCCTTCCTATGGTTGTTGCTCCTGCAGCAATCGCCATGGTTTGGAAATGGCTTTATAACTCCAATTTCGGCCTTATCAACAACGTGTTCGGAATCAAGGTCAATTGGATTTCAAACCCTGACATAGCAATTTTCTCCATTGCCGTAATCGGTATATGGTCAGTTCTCGGATATAATATGGTGCTTTTCCTGGCAGGCCTTCAGGAGGTTCCCAGAGACTACTACGAGGCAGCAGCTCTTGACGGAGCAAACGGATGGCGCCAGCTTATCAATATAACAGTGCCCTTGATTTCGCCCACAATATTCTTTGTTCTTGTAACGAGAATTATTGCAGCCATGCAGGTTTTCGACCTTATTTATATGATGATCGACCTTAACAACCCTGCCTGGAAGAAGACGGAATCTTTGGTTTACCTCTTCTACAAGTACTCCTTCGAGCAAAGCAAGAAGGGCTACGGTGCAACCGTTGTGGTTGTACTTCTGGCTGTGATTATGGTTCTCACTGTATTCCAGCTCGTTGGACAAAAGAAGTGGGTTCATTACGAGTAGGGGGTGCTGTAAATGAAGAAAACAATATCACAGGCAGTTATATATTTAATACTTATTCTGGTTTCAATCATTATGATAGTGCCCTTTGTCTGGATGTTCCTTACAGCATTTAAGACCACGGCGGAAACCACCCAAATTGATCCTTTTGTAATCGTTCCGGCAGTATGGCAGACCCAGAACTTCAGTAACGTAGTCAAAGCCATGGACTTCGTACGACTCTACGCCAACACCCTCGGAATGATTGCACTTCGTATCCTCTGTGCTGTTCTTACAGCCACATTAAGTGGATACGCTTTCGCAAGACTCGAGTTTAAGGGCAAGAATATCATGTTCGGAGTCGTCCTTCTTCAGATGATGATTCCTGTGCAGATTTTCATTATCCCCCAGTACGTAATGGTTAGTAAACTACACATGACAAACACCCTTTTCGGACTGTTATTCCCGGGCCTTGTAACCGCCTTCGGAACCTTCCTTCTCCGACAGGCGTTTATGCAATTACCCAAAGATTTGGAGGAGGCAGCCAGACTTGACGGATGTAATATCCCCAAGACCTTTCTCTATGTAATGGCGCCTCTTACCAAGTCGGCAATGGTGGCTCTCGGAATCTTTACGGCAGTGTTCGCCTACAAGGATCTGATGTGGCCCATGATTGTTTGCCCCGATAACAGGGCAACAACCCTTGCCAGTGCCCTTGCCAAGATGAACGGACAGTACCAGCAGAAATACCCGGAGCTTATGATGGCTGCGCTTATTTCCTGCGTCCCCATGATTGTTATCTACATCATCTTCCAGAAGCAATTCATTGAAGGTATTGCCACCTCCGGCGGCAAACTATAATGTGCCAGTTGGGGACAGGCCCAAATTGCACATACCCACAAAGTTTCATCGGTGGGTTGATATTTTACACGGTAGACCCGTTTGCACTTAGATCTCGCACGTAGCGGTACATAAGGTGCTAAAGAACAGCACCTAAGTACCGACGGCTCGATAAAGTCTACCTTAGTAAAACATCAACCCACCGATTCTTTTTAGCAAAGTGGCGCTCGACTATCCATCTGCGAGCACATAAAAGTGCCGATTCATATATCATGGAGACCCTTCGCAGGGCGTTCCTACTTAGCAATGTATTTTCGAGCTTAGTAGGGCTACGCCCGGAGCGGAGCGGAAGCGTGTCTCGAGATATATGAATCGGCACTTTTATGTGCGACGATGTGCAATTTGGGCCTGTCCCCAACCTGCACGGTGCAATTTGGGCCTGTCCCCAACTGGCACTAAGCCTTGCCGTTGCTGCCGCAGACTTTAATCTTGTTCTTAACCAGTTCGGTAACCTTATCCATTCCGACTTTGCAGTATTTCTTGGGGTCGAAAGCATCAGGATTATCCTTGAGGAAGGACTTGATTCCGTCTGAGTAAGCGATACGAAGTTCTGTGGCGAAATTGACCTTGCTGATTCCTCTTCTTATGCATTCCCTTACGGACTCATCGGGAACGCCGGAGGCGCCGTGAAGGACGAGGGGAATGTTCACAACCTTTCTTATTTCTGAAAGCCTGTCAAAATCAAGCTTGGGTTCGCCCTTATAGATTCCGTGGGCAGTTCCGATGGCAACCGCAAGAGAGGAGATTCCCGTTTCCTCCACAAATCTCTTGGCGTCGGCGGGATCAGTGTATCCCGGGTCGTCACAGTTCATGTCATCTTCCTTGCCGCCTACCTTGCCAAGCTCTGCCTCAACGGGAATTCCCGAGGGTCTGCAGGCGTCTGCAACGGCTTTGGAGAGGGCGATATTCTCCTCGAAGGGAAGCTTTGAACCGTCAATCATTATGGAAGTGTAGCCGGTTCTTAAGGCCTGCATTGCAAGCTCGAAGCTGTCACCGTGATCAAGGTGCAGGGCAATGGGAACACTGGCCTTCTTTGCTGCTTCGGCCACGTTTGCAAGGTACATGTCAAGTCCTGCATATTTAACTGTTGAAGGGGTTGTCTGAAGAATGGCAGGGGCACTTAATTCCTCGCATGCCTTAATTACTGCCATAACCATTTCCATATTCTCTACATTGAAGGCGCCCACTGCGTAGCCTTCCTTGTCTGCTTTAAGGAGCATCTGCTCGCTTGTTACAAAAGCCATATATAACCTCCTTATTTGGTTTGTTTTGAAACATCGGGGCTCATGTAGGCTATCTGCATAACCGTCACATCAGAGGTCAGAACGCCGCTTAAAACAACGCTTCCGGCGTCTCCCTTCCACATGGTGCAGTAGTTGCCGATGCCGTCATCCCTGATTCCTTCGCCGCGGATACTCTCCGTGTCCTTAAGAACGGCTTCGTAAACTTCCTTGACGGAATCTGCATCGCCTTTGGTGTAAGCCCATGAAATATTGCAAAGGTTTCCCTCCCCGTCGAACATGTACTTAACATCTCCGGGGTATCCCAGATAATCCTTGGGATAGGTGTAGGTGGTTCCTTTGTATATGGAATCGTATGTCTCGTAGGACTCTCCCTCGGTAAAAACCATGTCTTCTACTTTTGATTCGAAGGTGAGAGAACTAAAAGGACAAACGGTTTCGCTCTTTGAATTCTCGCTTATACAGCCTGATTGCGCGGCTAAAAGCACCGATAAAAGTGCTATTAGCGCAAAACGTTTCGCTCTAGGGTACATTTTAACTCAAAATTCCTTTTTTGTATACTGTTTTGGTGTGGTGTTTTTATATTTCTTAAAGGTCTTGACGAAATAGCTTTCATCGGAGAAGCCACAGGATATGGCTGTTTCCTTGATGGAAATGTTCTTTGTGGAAAGCATTTCGCAGGCACTTTCTATTCTGAAATAATTCAGATAATCTATGGGGGTTCGCCCAGTCATACTCTTAAAATACCGGCAGAAATATTTGGGATTCATTCCGGCAAGTCCCGCCAGCTCCTCAAGGCTTATGACATTCTGATATGAACCTGATATATATGAAAGGACGCTCTTCAATGAGTTTAGTCTGTCGACGGAGCCCACATCGTAAGCACTTTCTTCGTATAACCGCTCCTCCATTATGGTTCCCAAAAGGAGATACAAAAGTCCCTGGGTCATAAACTCAAAACCGGGTTTCTTCCTTGAGAGCACATCTGAAAGGTCTTTTGCGATGGGGAGAATTTTGTCACATTTTTGTGATAAAAGGGTATCCACCTTTATCTTGCCTGCAGATATGCTTCTTATGACGGAAGCACAGGCGTGATTATCCTTAAGCAGCATCTCAAGATCAAAGACAATGCAGTCATAAACACAGTCATTTGGTTCTCCGCCGTGAAGCACACCTGATGAGATAAAAATCACATCTCCCGCCTTATAAGTCTCGGTTTCATCATCAAGAGTAAGATTGAAGGAACCGGATATTATCCTCATTATCTCGCAGTGAGGATGCCAGTGATAGGTCATGTGATAGCGGGGAGAAAGGCTGGTCTGATGGTAATATGCTATTGGGAAATTAAAGGTTCCCTGAGTCCTTTTCTCTTTATAATCTATATATTTCAAGTTACCCCTCGTTGCAATACATAAATGAAAAAAGGTGAATATCGTTATATTTTTTCAAACTATTTCCCTTTGATTCTCTTCCTAAGTCAGATAATATCATGATAATACCACAAATATCAAGGAGGTTTATTATGGCTGCAAACAGATATATCGGAGACTATCCTGTTATAGGTATAAGACCAATCATAGACGGAAGAAGAGGACCTTTGAAGGTCCGTGAATCCCTGGAGGAACAGACCATGAACATGGCTCGCTCTGCCAAGAAACTGTTTGAGGAGAATCTTAAATATTCAAACGGAGAACCTGTAAAGGTTATTATTGCGGACACAACCATAGGCCGTGTTGCCGAGTCTGCAGCCTGTGAGGCCAAGTTCAGAAAGGAGGGTGTTGCAATTACTCTAAGCGTTACGCCCTGCTGGTGCTACGGCTCTGAAACCATGGACATGAACCCCCTTACCATAAAGGGCGTATGGGGACTTAACGCCACAGAACGTCCCGGGGCAGTATACCTTGCAAGTGTCCTTGCCACCTATGCCCAAAAGGGACTTCCCGCTTTCGGAATTTACGGAAAGGATGTTAAGGATGCGGACGACATGGAGATTCCTTCGGATGTTCGCACCAAGCTATTAAGATTTGCAAGAGCAGCTGTGGCTGCAGCTACCATGAGGGACAAGTCCTATCTTCAGATTGGTTCTCAGTGTATGGGAATCGGCGGTTCCATCATTAATCAGGACTTCTTTGAGGAGTACCTCGGAATGAGAGTTGAGTCCGTTGATGAAGTGGAAATCCTTAGAAGAATGGATGAACATATTTACAACGAGGCGGAGTATCAGAAAGCTTTGGCCTGGATAAAGAAGTATGCAAAGCAGGGCTTTGACAAGAACCCCGACTTTGTAAAAAAGAGTGACGAGCAAAAGGAGAAGGACTGGGAGTTTACTGCAAAGATGGCAGTTATCATCGAGGATCTGTATCAGGGTAATCCTAACCTACCCGAGGGCTGTGAGGAGGAAGCTGTGGGTCACAACGCAATCTGCGGTGGCTTCCAGGGTCAGCGTCAGTGGACGGACCATTGGCCCAACTGTGATTTCCCTGAGGCGATTCTTAACACTTCCTTCGACTGGA
The DNA here is from genome assembly GCA_900103495.1 of Lachnospiraceae bacterium G11. Lineage (GTDB taxonomy): Bacteria > Bacillota > Clostridia > Lachnospirales > Lachnospiraceae > G11. The sequence goes on from FMWZ01000012.1 coordinate 62,954, forward strand.
ACGGTGTGAGAGAGCCCTTCATCCTCGCTACAGAAAACGACACCTTAAACGGTGCCGGCATGATGTTTATGAAGCTTCTCACCAATCGTGCCCAGATGTTTGCAGACGTAAGAACATACTGGAGCGGCGATGCGGTAAAGAGAGTTACGGGATATGAAATTGAGGGACACGCAAAGGAGGCCGACGGATTTATTCATCTTATCAATTCCGGTGCCTGCTGTCTCGATGCCTGCGGTGAAGTGAAGGATGAAAACGGCAATGCCGTAATGAAAGAGTGGTATGACGTAACCGAAAAAGATATGGAAACCATGATGAATGCCACAGAGTGGTGCCCTGCGGACAACGGTTACTTCAGAGGAGCGGGATATTCCGCAAGATTCCTCACAAGAGCAGAAATGCCTGCAACCATGATAAGACTTAACCTCATAAAGAATCTGGGCCCTGTCCTTCAGATTGTTGAAGGATGGACCGTTAATCTTCCTGATGAGGTATCGGATGTGCTTTGGAAGAGAACAGACTACACCTGGCCCTGCACCTGGTTCGCACCAAGAACTGACGGCCGCGAAGGTTCGCCCTTTAAGAGCGCATATGATGTAATGAACAACTGGGGAGCCAACCACGGGGCAATAAGCTACGGACATATCGGTGCAGATCTTATTACCATGGCATCCATGTTAAGAATACCTGTCTGCATGCATAATGTTCCTTTGGATGACATCTTCCGTCCTGCAGCCTGGAACGCCTTCGGAAGTGACAAGGAAGGCCAGGATTACAGGGCTTGCGCGGCATATGGTCCTCTCTACAAGACCGTGAGGTAGTTGAAGACCCCTTGCTAATCTGCTACAATAAACAAAACGCTTCACTAAGGTGAAGTTTTTGCGAAAGGGACTTTGGACTATGCCGGCAACGATAGTAGATATAAAAGAACGTACAGGCCTTTCATTGGCAACAATCTCCAAGTATTTAAACGGAGGCAATGTGCTTCCCGAGAACAAGGTGAAGATTGAGGCTGCCATCAAAGAGCTGCACTATGAAGTTAATGAGCTGGCAAGAGGTCTGGTTACCAACAGAACAAGAACTGTGGGCATTCTCGTTTACAGCGTAGAGAGCCCTTTCTCCGGAATGATTCTCCATCACGTAAGCACAGCCTTAAGAAGAAAAGGCTATGGAATGCTTATTGTGGATTCCTGCGATGATGAAGAACTGGAGAAGGAGAACCTTAAATATCTGATTAACAAGAAGGTGGACGGAATTATCGTTCTGCCTATTGCCACAACGGGAGAATTCCTCATTCCCGCAAAGAATGCAGGAATTCCCATCGTTCTTTTGGACCGTTCTCTTTCAGATGCTCAGTACGACTGCGTAAGAATAGACAACAGAAAATCAGTATACTATGCCATGAAGGAGTTCTTTAGCAGAAATCACAAGAAGATTGCGGTTATTGCTTCGGAACGAGAATATACAGGTAGAGAGCGTTACAACGGATTCATGGACGCCATGAAGGACGCGGGACTTGAAGTGCCTGAGGAGTATCAGGTAAGAGGAAGACATTCAATTGAGAGCGGCTATAACGGAATGAAGCAGCTTCTGTCTCTTGAGAATCGCCCAACAGCCGTGTTCATGAGTAACTACGAGATTACCCTGGGCGGAATGCTTGCCATGAACGAGATGGGATTCAAATCTCCCGATGATATTTCTCTTTTGGGATTCGATGATCAGCTCTTCTTCCATGTACTTCAGCCTCAGGTTTATACCATTGCCCAGCCCATGCAGGATCTGGGAGAGAAGGCTGTGGAACTTTTGCTTAGAAGAATAGAGTCCAATGAGAAGGAATCTCCCATGGAGATTGCACTTTCAACCACACTTGTAGCCGGAAATTCCATCAAAGAACTCTAAAAATACTAACAAAATTTTGCCACTCAATTTTGTGAATTACTGCCAAAAAACTTAATTTTGCAAAATATGTATTGACGTTTATAACCCCTGTAGGATATAGTGCAAATAGGACGGGGTCCAAGGCCCCCAATTTTTTTTGACAGCAGAGCGAAACGTTTCGCTCTAGAGGAGCAAAAATGAGTAAAAATCTCCTGATGGGAATAGACATCGGAACCTCAGCCTGTAAGGTGGCTGTGTTTGATATAAAGGGCAAAGTTGTTGCCCAGACCAACAAAGAATACAAAGTTTACTATCCGAACCCCGGATGGGCAGAGCAGGATCCGAACGAGTGGTGGGACGCAATATGCGCGGCAATACGGGAAATTCTGGACATGAAGAAATTCTCGGCTGACGAAATTGCAGCCATCGGAGTGGACGGGCAAAGCTGGTCGGCAATTCCCGTTGATATTGACGGAAATGTCCTGGACCGCACACCTATCTGGATGGACACCAGAGCCAGAGAAATTTGCGACAGAGCGAAACGTTTAGTTGGAGAGGACAGAATTTTTGAAATTTCAGGTAACGATTTCCTCCCTTCCTACTCCACACCGAAGCTTCTTTGGTTCAAGGTGCACAAGCCGGAAATATACAAGAAAGCGGCTTACTTTTTACAGTCAAACAGTTATATCGTCTACAAGCTCACCGGCTGCTTCAGCCAGGATTTGAGTCAGGGATACGGAATTCACTTCTTTGACATGAAGAATCTTTGCTACAACGAAGAGCTGGCAGAGGATCTGGGACTTGAACTTGATAGAATACCTCCCTTGTTTAAGTGTGACGACATCGTCGGAGAGATTTCTGCCCAGGCCGCATCGCTTACAGGCCTTGCGGGAGGCACACCTGTGGTAGCGGGTGGACTTGATGCGGCTTGCGGAACTCTTGGAGCAGGAGTTTATGAAGTCGGACAGACACAGGAACAGGGCGGTCAGGCGGGAGGAATGAGCATCTGCACGGATCATGCTCTCGCACATAAGAAACTGATATTAAGCCCCCACGTTGTACCGGACAGATGGCTTCTTCAGGGCGGTACCGTCGGAGGAGGAGGAACCCTTAAGTGGTTCAGACAGGAATTCGGTGAAGGGATGAGCTTTGATGAGCTCACAAAGGGAGCCGAAGATATAGCACCGGGATCCGGCGGGGTGATTTTCCTTCCATACATGGCAGGAGAGAGATCCCCAATCTGGGACCCGGATGCAAAGGGAGTCTTTTACGGATTGTCCTTCGACAAGACAAGAGCCCACATGGTAAGAGCAATTTTGGAGGGCGTGGCTTTTTCCTTACAGCATAATCTTATGACTGCGTTGGAAACCGGAGCCCAGATCGGAACCTTAAACGCCATGGGCGGTTCAGCAAACTCAATCCTTTGGACTCAGATTAAAGCGGATGTCACGGGACGAAGAATTCAGGTTCCCGCATCAGATACAGCCACAACCCTGGGAGCGGCATTGCTTGCCGGAGTGGGTTCGGGACTTTACAAAGACTACAAGCAGGCGGTTGATTCCACCATCGAGATAACGAGGGTTCAGGAACCAAACCTTACAAATCATGAGGAATATAAGAAATACATGGAATTGTACTTAAGACTCTATGAGGACCTTAAGGACACATTCAAAAATTCTTAAAGAAAAGAGGAGCAGTTATGAAAGCCGGTGTAGTACACGCAAAGAATGACATTCGTTACGAGGAGATTGAGAAGCCTGAGGTTTTACCCGGAAAGGTTGTTGTCAAGGTAAAGTACACAGGTATTTGCGGATCGGACATCCCAAGAGTAAACGGAGATGCCTGCCACTATTTCCCGAACGTTTTGGGACATGAGTTTTCCGGAACCGTAGCGGAGGTCGGAGAAGGAGTAACCAGCTTAAAGGTTGGAGACAGGGTTGCAGGAATTCCTTTGGTTCCCTGTATGAAGTGTGAGGACTGCCAGAAGGGTAATTACAGCCTCTGCAAGCATTACAGCTTCATAGGTTCCAGAGAATTCGGAAGCTTTGCAGAGTATGTGTGTGTTCCCGAGAAGAACGCAGTTAAGTTTGACGATGAAGTAAGTTTTGAGAAGGGCGCATTTTTCGAGCCTGCCACAGTTGCACTTCACGGCCTCAGAAGAGTTGATTACAAGGGCGGAAAGAATGTGGCAATCTTAGGCGGCGGCACCATAGGTCTTATGACAGCCCAGTGGGCAAAGATTTTCGGAGCCAAGAGCGTGACGGTTTTTGACATCCTGGACGAGAGACTTGATCTTGCCAAGAGACTTGGATGTGACTACGGAGTTAATTCTTCAAAGCCTGACTTCATGGATCAGGTTAAGGAAATCACAGGCGGAAGAGGTTTCGATTACGTATATGAGACCGCCGGAAACACAATAACCATGAAGATGGCATTTAAGCTTGCAGCCAATAAGGCTCAGGTTTGCTTTATAGGAACTCCCACAAAGGATTTGTCCTTCACGGTTGAAGAGTGGGAGAACATGAACCGAAAGGAATTTATTCTGACGGGTTCATGGATGAGTTACTCGGCACCCTTCCCGGGAGATGAGTGGCAGCTGGCGGCTTATTACTTTAAGACCGGGGAGTTGAAGTTTGACGACTCATTTATTTTCAAGAAAATCCCCCTTTCTAAAATTGACACGGCCTTTGAGATGTTCAAGACACCCGGGACCGTAAAGGGAAAGATTTTGATAGACAGCGAAGCATAACGGAGGAGAAAAAGAAATGGCAGTTGATCCTAAAAAGGTTCCACAGATAACACTTTATAACGGAGATAAGGTTCCCTGCATCGGAATGGGAACATTCGGATCTGACAGATTCACCGCAGAGCAGGTTTCAAACGCAGTGGCGGGAGCAATCAGAGCAGGCTACAGAATGTTTGACTGCGCAGCATGCTACGGAAACGAAGATCAGATTGGTCAGGTTTTCAAGGCAGCTTTTGACGAGGGAGTAGTAGAGAGAAAAGACATGTATATCATGACCAAGGTCTGGAATGATATGCACAGAGAAGTTGAGAAGTCATGTCGCAAGTCCATTTTGGATTTACAGTGCGATTACATTGACCTTTTCTTCATTCACTGGCCTTTCCCCAACTATCATGCACCTCATTGTGATGTTGATTCAAGAAATCCTGACTCAAAGCCCTTCTCGGTTGCAGAGTTCATGGATACCTACAGACAGTGTGAAGACCTTGTAAGAAAAGGACTTATCAGACATATCGGAATTTCAAATATGACAATTCCCAAGTTGGAGCAGGTAATCGACAAGTTCGAGATTATGCCTGTGGCTTGTGAGATGGAGCTTCATCCCTGCTTCCAGCAGCAGGAACTCTTTGACTGGCTGGTGGCTCACAAGATTCAGCCCGTAGGCTTCATGCCTCTTGGCTCTCCCCAGAGACCTGAGCGTGACATGGAAGCTACAGACATTGCGGATATGCAGGTTCCCGAGTTTAAGGCCATCGCCGAGAAGCACGGAGTTCACCCCGCAATTATCTGTCTTAAGTGGGCAATGCAGAGAGGACAGATTCCCATTCCCTTCTCAGTACATGAGATGGAATACACATCAAACCTTGAGGCAACTCAGACAGAGCCTCTTACAGATGAGGAAATGGCAATCATTGCAACTCTTGAGAAGAATAACCGACTGGTTAAGGGCCAGGTATTCTTATGGCCCGGAGCTGATGACTGGCATGATCTTTGGGATGAGGACGGATTCATTGTTGACTGTCCCGATGCCAAGTAATTAAGAAGGTACACAGGAGGTTATTGGGTAATGGATGCAATGAGGGAAATGCTTGCAAAGAGAAAAAGAGGAATGAAATACGCCGGTATTCCTTCCTTCTGCACAGCTTCGGATCTGGTTATCGAGGCGTGTCTTAAGCAGGCAATGAGATTTGATGATTATGTACTTGTTGAGGCTACGGCCAATCAGGTTAATCAGTTCGGCGGTTACACGGGAATGAAACCTGCCGATTACAGAGATTTTGTTTACAGAATTGCAGATGGTATCGGTTTTCCCAGAGAAAGAATAATACTCGGAGGTGATCATCTGGGACCTCTTACATGGCAGAACGAGCCTGAGAAGGAAGCCATGGAGAAGTCAATAGAACTGGTTAAGTTATTTGTCCTTGCGGGATTCAAGAAGATTCATCTTGATACCAGCATGAGAGTGGCAGATGACCCCACAGACGAAATGTTAAGCGATGAGACTATCGCAAGACGAGGAGCGATTCTTTATGAGGCCTGTGAGGAAGCTTATCAGGAACTTTTAAAGAAGAATCCTGATGAAGTAAGACCTGCTTTTATTATCGGAAGCGAGGTTCCCATTCCCGGAGGAGCTCAGGAAGCTGAGGATTCAATCAGTGTAACAAAGCCTGAGGCAGTTGAGAAGACTCTGGCGGTATATAAGGAGCAGTTCGAGAAGAGAGGACTTAACGATGCTTTTGATAACATCATAGGAATCGTCGTTCAGCCCGGAGTTGAGTTCGGAGATGCAGACGTTTTTCACTACAACAGAACCAACGCAGCCAATCTTGTGGAAGCCATGAAGAAATACGACAACGTGGTTTTGGAGGGACATTCCACAGACTATCAGCCACCTGAATGTCTTAAGGAAATGGTGGAGGACGGAATTGCAATCTTAAAGGTTGGCCCGGCTCTTACATTCTCATTAAGAGAAGGACTTTTCGCTCTTTCAATGATGGAGAAAATACTGGTTCCGGAAGAAAAGCAGGCACACTTCATTGAGGTTATGGAAGAGACAATGCTTAAGAATCCGGGAAACTGGAAGAAGCATTACCACGGCAACGAATCAGAACTTGCCATTAAGAGAAAATACAGCTTTTCAGACAGATGCAGATACTACTTCGCACAGCCTGAAATGCAGGAGGCAATCGGGAAGCTTTTCGACAACATGTCGAAGGTGGTGATTCCTTTGGGAATGTTACGAGAGTACATGCCCCTTCAGTACATAAAGGTTCGTGACGGAATCCTTACAACGGATCCCAAGGAACTGGTGGAGGACTGTGTGGTGCATCTCGTTGAAGATTACAACTACGCCACAAAGCTTAATTACATGATAAGTGACGCGTTTTATTGCTAGTTAGGGGGAGAACACTTTGGACTTAATTAAGAAGATTAAAGAGAATCCAATAATCAAAAAACTTGGATTTAACCGTATAGTTCTGGCATGCGTACTTGTTTTGATGTACCTGATTTTAAGCCTTATGGTGGAAAACTTTGCAGGAATGCCTCGTATTATGAGTGCCCTGAACTACGTATACTTTTTGGGATTCTTATCCCTGGGTGTAACCTTTGTCATCGCCACCGGAGGAATTGATTTCTCCATAGGCCCTGTAATGTTTTGCTGCGCGCTTGTTTCGGGTTATTCCCTTACAAGCCTTGGGGTTCCAATGTTACCATCCCTGATTATAAGCCTGATTGTGGGACTCCTTTTCGGAATGATGAACGGATATCTGGTTGCTTACTGGAAGGTTCCCCCTTTCATCGTATCCATGGCAAGCATGAACATAGCCAAGGGGGTGGCTTCTGTTTTTACCAAAACACAATCCGTAAGCTGGCCCCAGGCGGCAAAGGGTGGATGGTTCAGATCCTTAGTCAAAGTTGGAAAGTTCCCTGTGGGAATAATCGTATTTCTTGTGGTTGCGGCAATCTGCTCCATAATTCTTAACCACACCAAAGCGGGAAGATACATCTTAAGCCTCGGAAGCAACAGAGAGGCAGTAAGACTTTCCGGTGTAGATACCAAGAAGTGGGAGATGCTTGCATACGCAATCTGCGGAGTATTGGTAGGAATAGCAGCAATCTACTTCGTAGGTGCCTATACCACAGTTCAGCCCGGCTACGGCGACCAGTACAACAACGAAGCCATTGCCGGATGCGTAATGGGTGGAACATCCATGGCAGGAGGTCTGGCCTCCATAGGAGGAACAGTAATCGGCGTATTCATCATTGCACTCTTGCAGGAGGGAATACTTGCTCTTGGATTCACCAAGGACTACCAGCTCATAATTACCGGTCTGATCGTTATTGTTGCGGTTTATGCCGACGTAATGGCGAGACGAAGAAAGAACTAAAAGGAGGGGTATGAAATGGGCGAAGTAATCCTGCAGATGATAGATATCGATAAGAGGTTTCCCGGAGTTCATGCCTTAAATAAGGTAAGCTTCGATGTCAAGCGAGGAGAAGTACATGCACTTATGGGCGAGAACGGAGCCGGAAAGTCAACTCTTATGAAGGTGCTTACAGGAATCTACACCAAGGATTCCGGAAGCATAGTATTTGAGGGAAAAGAGGTTGAGTTCCACGGTGCCAGAGAGGCACAGGATGCGGGCGTGGTTATCGTTCATCAGGAACTTAACATGGTGGGCCACCTGACGGTAGCCCAGAACATCTTCATCGGACGCGAGTTCAAAAAGGGAATTCGCATCGATGATAAGAAGATGAATGAAGAAGCGGCAAAGCTTTTTGAAAAATTAAACATCAACATAGACCCGACAGCCACCATGAGCGATCTGACGGTAGGTAAGCAGCAGATGTGTGAGATTGCAAAAGCAATTTCCCACGATGCAAAGGTCATCATTTTCGATGAGCCTACCGCAGCCCTCACGGAATCTGAAATCGAGGATCTGTTCAAGATTATAAGAGATTTAAGAAAGCAGCAGATGGCAATCGTCTATATCTCCCACAGAATGGATGAGATTAAGGTCATTACCGACAGAGTAACGGTAATGAGAGACGGATGCTATGTGGGAACACTTGTAACTGAGGAATCCACCAAGGACGACATCATCAACATGATGGTAGGTCGAATAATCTACGAGGAGCCAAAGACAAAGAGCAGAGTTTCCGAAGATGCTCCTGTGGTATTAAAAGTGGAGCACCTGAATGCCGGAAGAATGGTTCAGGATGTGAGTTTCGAGCTCAGAAAGGGTGAAATCCTCGGATTCTCAGGACTTATGGGTGCGGGACGTACGGAGACTGCCAGAGCAATCTTCGGAGCCGACCCCAAGGAGAGCGGAGAGATTTTTGTTAACGGCAAGAAGACTGTAATTAACAGTCCCGAAGATGCTGTTAAAGCAGGAATCGGATATCTTTCGGAAGACCGCAAGAGATTCGGAATCGTGGTTCAGAAGACCATTGCAGAGAATACCACCATGGCCGACCTTGGCAATTATATGAAGGGTATTTTCATAGACAAGAAGAAAGAGAAGAAAGTGGCAAAGGAGTTTGTTGATTCCCTTTCCACCAAGACTCCAAGTGTAGATCAGCTTGTGGTTAATCTTTCCGGAGGTAACCAGCAGAAGGTTGTTATTGCCAAGTGGCTTTGCAAGAATTGCGACATCCTGATTTTTGACGAACCCACCAGAGGTATTGATGTAGGTGCCAAGAATGAGATTTACAAGCTCATGAACAAGCTGGCAGCCGAGGGTAAATCAATAATAATGATTTCCTCTGAAATGACAGAAATATTAAGAATGAGTGACCGTATTGTGGTTATGTGTGAAGGCAAGAAGACCGGTGAACTTCGTATTGAAGACACCACACAGGAAAAGATTATGAATCTGGCCACAAGGGACATCAATTAGGAGGGAAACATGGGAAATAGAAAAATACCTGCAAAGCTTCTTAAGCAGGAAGTAATTGTATTCATAGTCGTAATTGCACTTTTGGGTTTCTTCTGTGTGGCAAGCCCTGATTTCAGAAAGTATACGACAATCCTGACCATCATGGATTACTCCTACTACATTGTCCTTATGGCAATCGGAGTTTCCTTCCCGCTTATTACAGGGGGAGTTGATCTTTCAATCGGTACGGGACTTGTGTGTTACTCACTGGCAGGAGGCTACCTGATTGTACACAAAGGCTGGCCCACCGGAGCAGCAATGGTTGTTTCACTGCTCTTTGGTATCATCATCGGTCTTATAAACGGAATCCTTATCGGTGTAATGGGATTACCACCTTTCCTGGCAACTCTTTGTACCTGCATGATTACCAGAGGACTCGGTTCCATCTGTTCCAACAACTTTGGTATTTCATGGCCCACAACAGGTCAGCCCGGCAGCTGGTTTCGAAGTATATTCAAGCTGACAATAGGTGACACGAAAATTCCACTGGGATTTGTATGGGTTCTTCTTTTGGCCATACTGATGCACTTTGTCCTGAATCACACTAAGATAGGACGTTACACCATTGCCATCGGAAGTAACAAGGAGGCGGCAATCCTTTCGGGAATCAACGTTAAGTTCTATCACATAATGGCTTACGTGATTTCGGGATTCTTCGCAGCACTGGCTTCCATAGCTTACTCGGCAGTTTTTGCAACAGTACTTCCGGGAACCGGAGCAGGATTTGAGTTAGAGGCCATTGGTGGCGCAATCATCGGCGGTGTATCGGCAACAGGCGGAGCCGGATCCATCATAGGAACCTTAATCGGTGTATTCGTAATCTGTCTTCTCAAAACCGGCCTTCCCTTCATCGGGCTTCAGGCTAACTGGCAGCAGATTGTTACCGGCGTGGTTCTCATCGGATCAGTAATGGTAGACATTATAAAGAAACGTAAAGAAAGCAGAAAATGATGTGTACTGCAAAGCAGTTCATATAAAGAAAAGGTCTATTTTTTCTAAAGGAGGAAAAAAATGAAAAAGAAAGTATTGTCAACAATTCTTAGTGCAGCAATGGTAGCTACTCTTTTAGTAGGTTGCGGCGGACAGGCAGCATCTACTACAACTTCTGAGCCTGCTCCTGCAAAGACAGAAGAGGCAGCAGCTCCTGCAGCATCAACAGAGACAACTGAAGCGGGTGGGGAACTTAATTTCAAGATCGTTGTAAAGAGCTTCCAGTCATCATATTGGCAGGCAGCAGTTACAGGTGTAAACCAGGCAGCAGAAGAACTCGGTGTTAAGGTTGAGTGTAACGGACCTAACGCAGAGTCTGATATCGCAGATCAGGTTAACATGCTTACAAACTACATCAACGGAGCACCTGACGGAATCGGTCTTGCAGCATGTGACCAGAGTGCATGCTTAGACGCTCTTCAGATGGCTAAAGACGCAGGCATCCCTGTAGTATGTTTCGACTCAGGCTGTCCTGATGCTCCCGAAGGCTCAGTACTTTCAACAATTGCAACAGACAACTACGGCGCAGGCGCAACTGCAGCTGACAACCTTTACGCAGCTCTTAAGGATTCTATCGCTTCTGCATCAGCTCCCGTAAGAATCGGTGAGGTTAACCAGGAGTCAACTTCTGAGTCAATCACACAGCGTGGTCTTGGATTCATCGACAGATTCACAGAGCTTGCAACTGCAGACGGCAAGAAGGTTGCAGTAGTTGGTAACGAATTCTATGTAAACGGTGCAAAGGACAAAGGCGATGAGGCATCAGCAGATATCATCATCGAGGTTGCAGTTCCTGCACAGACAACTGTTGAGCTTTGTGCAACAGAGGCATCAGCTATCATGAACAAGTCAGACGTATTAGGAATCTTTGGTTCAAACCAGGTAGCAGCAGAGGGTATCCTTTCAGCTAACGAGAACCTTGGAAAACTTGGTACAGAAGCAGGCACAACTATCCTTGCAGCAGGTTTCGATGCAGGTACAGTTATTAAGCAGGCTATCAAAGACGGCAAGATGTTCGGTGCTGTTACCCAGTCTCCTCTTGCAATGGGTAAGACAACAGTTCAGACCCTTTACAAGATCGCTAACGGCGAGACAGTTTCTGATATCGCTACAGACGGTTACTGGTATGACAACTCCAACATGGACGCTGCAGACATCGCTCCCAACCTTTATGACTAATCTTTTATAGAGTACGAGCAGATAAAACCATATTCTTAGGAGGGGGACCGGACTACCGGTCCCTTTCCCCCTAAAAAAGATAACTCATATTCGGAGGACAAGATGTTAAAAGGTATTCCTACACAGATTTCACCGGAGTTACTTAAGGTACTTGACGAGATGGGCCACACGGACGAACTCGTTATTGCCGACGGTAATTTTCCCGGTTCAACAATGGGTAAGAAAGTAATCAGAGCTGACGGAATGGGGGTTCCGGAAGTCCTTGATGCAATACTTAAACTTTTCCCCTTGGATACATATCCAAATGCATTGGGAGAGGAAGACGCGCCCTGCACCCTTATGGCTTTGGAACCCGGAGATGTGGGCAAGGTTGCCACACCTATCTGGGACGAGTATAAGAAAATCGTTTCAAAGTACGATGAGAGGGGCGCCAAGGCTTTCAAAGAGATTAACAAGTGGAAGTTCTACGACCAGACAAGAGAGAAGGCTGCGGTTATTATTCAGACCACAGAAACAGCAATTTACGCAAACATTATTCTTAGAAAAGGGGTTGTAATCTAGTCTATGCTTCAGAATATTGAACTGATTTTTACCGATATGGAACTCATGATGAGAAAGCTTAAAAAGCTGTCCTACGAGGCCAATATGAAAAGATTCAGAGAGGAACAGGGCCATTTCATTGATGAGATGGTTGGCTTTGTGAAGGACTCGGATAATAAGGATGAGGCCGTTTCAGAGGTGGGAAGGGCTTTCGCAGACGGAGTTTTTGACGCTTTTAACAAAAAGGGTAAAATCAGCGGAAGGAAGCAGGCGGACATGAATTTTTTCATGATTTACTATGTCTTTCCGGCAATATTACTGACTGAAGACGAGCACGCAGAAAAGATATGCGATGGGGTCAGGGATGCTTGGAATGCCAAATTTAAGGACACCAACATCAACTACACCACATACGAGAAACTGCATTCCACATTCAGGAATAAGATATTGGGGCTTTTTTAAATGAAGGAAAATTATTACCTCGCCGTTGATATCGGTGCCTCGGGAGGTCGACATCTTCTGGGGCATCTTGAAGACGGCAGAATGGTTTTAGAGGAAGTTTACAGATTCTCAAACGGAATGACTGAGTCGAAGGGTTCCCTTGTATGGGATACGAAAAGACTCTTTGACGAAATCATTAAAGGAATGAAGAAGTGTAAGGAAATCGGCAAGATTCCCGTAAGCATCGGGGTTGATACCTGGGGCGTTGACTTCGTTCTCCTTGATGAATCTGACAACATTTTAGGCGATGCGGTGGGCTACAGAGACCGCAGAACCACAGGCATGGATGAGGCGGTCTACAGGGTGATTTCCGAGGAGAAACTCTACGCCAGGACCGGCATCCAGAAAGCAATTTATAATACGATTTTTCAACTTATGTCTTTGAAGGTTTCCGAGCCCGATTTGTTGAAGCGGGCGGGGAGCCTTCTAATGATACCCGATTATTTTCATTTTCTTTTATCCGGGGTAAAAACCAATGAATATACTGAGGCCACAACTTCAGGTCTGCTGAATCCCTCTACTCACAAGTGGGATATGAATCTGATTGAGGCCCTTGGATACCCTAAAGGAATTTTCGGGGAGATTAAGATGCCGGGAACCATACTTGGAGGTCTGCTTCCCTCGGTTAGAGAGATGGTGGGATATGACTGTCAGGTGATTCTGCCCTGCTCACATGATACGGCCAGCGCGGTACTTGCCATGCCATCAGAGGATGACAAGGCTCTTTATATTTCGTCCGGTACCTGGTCTTTGATGGGAGTTCTTTTGGACAAACCGAATTGTTCTCCTGAAAGCATGGAGGCGGACATTACAAATGAGGGCGGATACGGAGGCAAAACCACCTATCTTGCAAACATTATGGGCCTTTGGATGATTCAGTCCGTGAGAAATGAACTGGCCCCTGACTTAAGCTACGACGAGCTTTGCAAGAAGGCAGCCATGGAGGAAATAAAGAGTCTGGTGGATTGCCAGGATTCAGTTTTCCTTGCTCCCGCAAGCATGGCAGAGGCCGTAAAAGAATACTGCTATCAAACCGGCCAGGATGTGCCGGATACGGTTTATGAGCTGGCGGCGGTTATTTATAATTCTCTGGCGGATTGCTATGGGAAGAAGCTCAAACTCATTGAGAAGGTTACAGGAAGAAAGTACGAAAAGATTAATATTATCGGCGGCGGATCCAATGCCGGATATCTTAACGAACTTACGGCCAAAGCCACAGGATGCACGGTGGTTGCGGGACCTTCTGAGGCTACTGCCACAGGCAATATTCTGGCCCAGATGATAAGGATGGGAGAATTTGAAGATTTTACCAAAGCGAAAGAGTGCATTCTTCGTTCTTTCGAAGTAAAGGAATTCAAGCCCTGATAAACAAGGAGAAAACTATGGCTCTTAACGAACAAGAGATTAAAGAACAGATATGTGATATAGGAAGACGAATTTATGGAAGAAACATGGTGGCGGCCAACGACGGAAATATTTCCGTTAAGCTTAACGACCATGAGTTTCTGTGCACACCGACGGGGGTTTCCAAGGGATTTATGACCCCTGAGTTCATCTGTAAGGTGGATGAGAATGGCAATGTTTTGGAGGCCAATGAGGGATTCAGGCCCTCCAGCGAAGTGAAAATGCACATGAGGGTTTATAAGCTTAGACCCGATGTGGGTTCGGTGGTTCATGCCCATCCAAATTTTGCCACAAGCTTTGCCATTGCGGGAAGGCCTCTTAACATTCCCATGATGCCCGAGGCTGTTATTGCTCTCGGCTGTGTTCCCCTGACTCCCTACGGAACTCCCTCAACCATGGAGATTCCCGATGCCATTGAGCCCTACCTCAATGACTTCGACTCTCTCCTTCTTGAGAATCACGGCGCCCTCACCTGGTCAGTGGACCTGATGAGTGCTTACATGAAGATGGAGTCTTTGGAGTTTTATGCGGAGCTTCTTTACAAATCTGAGGTTCTTGGGGGACCCAAGGAATTTACTCCCGAGGAAATAAAAAAGCTTGTGGATATAAGGCGTAAGATGGGACTTCCCGGTAAATATCCCGCAGACAGAGTGGGAGAGAACTGCTATAAGTGCAAGGATTGCTTCTGGAAGAGACTGGGACACTGATGGGAAATCTGATTGTTGTGGAGCAGATGCTTATTATTTTTGCTCTTATTATGGTGGGTTTCTTCCTATATAAAAGAGGGCATCTGTCGGATGAAACATCGAAGCAGCTTTCGTGGATAGTGGTTAACATAACAAACTCCATAACTCTTTTGTGCGCCGCCTTGAAGGATGAGAACAAGGTGGGTATAGAGGAGATTGGGGTGGCTTTTGCCTGCTTTGCATTTGTATATGGGGTTCTGATTATGGTGGGACTTGTGCTTCCTGCCTTAATCGGTGTGCCGAAGGAGGACAGATATTCTTACAGGATGCTGGCCACCTTCAATAATGTGGGATTCATCGGAATCCCTTTCTGTGCCGCAGTTTTGGGCACGAGTTCTTTGATATTCGTGTCCATATGCGGTATTGTTTTTAATTTGATTGCCTATACATATGGGGCGGGGGTACTTAGAAAAGTGGCTGCTTCGGGAGCCGGGACTTTGGGGCTAAGAAAGGCGATCAATTCCGGTACGGTTATGGGAATCGTGACCATTGTTGTCTATATTATGAATTTAAAGGTGCCTGAGGCTGTGGGGGCGGCTCTTTCCCACGTTGGAAGCTGCACCACCTTCCTATCCATGGCAGTGCTTGGAGTGTCCGTGGCGAAGATGGTTCCAAGGGAGGTTTTCGGCCGGTGGAGACTTTATATATTTGTTATTTTAAGGCAGATTCTGGTGCCGATTCTTATTATAATGATATTGAAGCCCTTCATAGGGAATGAACTGATTATTAAGACGGTGGCGGTGCTTTTGGCCATGCCCTCCGCCAATCTTCCCCTTATGATGGCCAAGCAGCTTGGGGTCAGGGACGACACAATATCCGCAGGGATTATTCTTACCACGCTGGCGGCTGTTGTGACCATCCCAATCATCATGAAGTTCTGCTGATGTGCAATTTGGGGCCTGTCCCCAAATTGCACGGTGCAAAATGGGGACAGGCCCAAACTGCACGGTGCAAAATGGGGACAGGCCCAAACTGCACGGTGCAAAATGGGGACTGTCCCCAACCTGCACATAATGGAGGTATATATGGAGTTTGGATTTGAAGTAAAGATTTTGGGTGACGGCTACTGCGGTGGCTTCTCAAATGGATTGACCATGGCGGGAAGCGACAGCGTAAGAAGGTTTAAAGAAAGTGGCGACGGGAGCTTTGAGGACGGCCTGGGACATGTAATCTATGTGGTTTCCGAGGCCGATACGGAGGCCACGAGGGTCCATACTGAATTTCAAAACAACTCGGATTCCGAGGTGACTTTGGAACTTCTCTCCTCCTTTGCTCTTAAGGGGGTAAAAACCCACAGAATCTACAGACTTCAATCCTTCTGGAGCGCAGAAGGAAAACTTAGAGTGGAAACAATAGAGGATTTGCATCTGGAGAAATCCTGGAGCGGCCATGGAGTAAGATGTGAGAAATTCGGCACTGTGGGCTCCATGCCTGTGAGGAAGTTCTTTCCGTTTCTTGCAGTTGAAAATTTCGAAACCGGGGAGTTTACAGGAGTCCTTATGGGAAATGCAGCTTCCTGGCAAATGGAGTTAATCTGCAGAGAAACTACAGAGCTTGAGATTACCGGAGGCATAGCTGACAAAGATTACGGCCAATGGATGAAAAAGGTGGCACCGGGAGAAAGGTTTGTTACCCCTGATGCTTTGATAGCCCGTGGGAAATCCCTTGAAGAAGTTTGCGATAAGCTTGTTAAAGCCTGGCATCCAGATATTTCTCCCGTAGATAGCGACATGGGCATTATTTTCAATGAATATTGCACCAGCTGGGGAAATCCTGATGCCGCAAATATAAAGCGTCTGGCAGACAAACTTGCAGGCAAAGAAATCAAGTACCTTGTTATAGACGCGGGATGGTATGGTCTTCCGGATGACTGGGTCGAAAGTGTGGGAAACTGGGAGGTTAACGCCGACAGATTCCCTGAGGGCCTTAAGGGAGTGGCGGATTATATCAGATCCAAAGGTATGATTCCGGGACTCTGGTTTGAAATGGAAACCATAGGACCTCACTGCAAATATTATGATAAGACGGATTTGCTGTTAAAGAAGGACGGATATCCTCTGACGGTGGGGGATCGAAGATTTCTTGATATGGAGAATCCTCTGGTTTTGGAACATCTTACTAAAGATGTTATCGGAACCCTAAAGGATGGGGGATTCGGATACATAAAGATTGACTATAATGACACCATAGGCGTTGGATGCGATGGCGGCGACAGCTTAGGTGAAGCTTTGTACAGAAAAGTTGAAGCCACAAGAAATTTCATAAGACGAATCAGGGAAGAGATTCCCGGTATCGTCATAGAAATATGCTCAAGCGGCGGCCACAGGCTTGTTTATTCAATGCTGGAGCTTGCCAGCCAGGCCAGCTTTTCGGATGCCCATGAGACAGTGGCAATTCCGATTATTGCTGCCAATGTTCATAGAATCATGCCACCCTGCCAAAGCCAGATCTGGTCGGTGCTCAGAGCAGGAGATGACCTTAACAGGCTTCATTATTCTCTTGCTGCCACCTTCCTTGGAAGGATGTGCCTGAGCGGAGATATCTATGATTTTACCAATGAGCAGATGGCTGTTGTGGATGAAGCCATGACCTTCTACAGGAAGGCGGCAGATATAATAAAGTACGGAAAGACCACTCGAATCGAGTGCACAGCCACAAGCTATAACGACCCTGTGGGCCACCAGATAGTGGAGAGAGAGTATGAGGGCAGAAAACTTGTGGTAATTCATAAGTTTAAAGGGGATGAGGCGGCCTTGGAACTTCCCGCAAAGGCTATTGCAAGCTTTGGAGCCCTTGAGGGCGACTTCTCCGCCTGCGCATATTTGATTTCTTGTCAGTAATCCTCAGTGGTTGTATAATTGTAGTGGGTTAGATCCAATAGCAATATGGAGGGTTATATAAATATGGAATTATCTACATTAAATAAGGAATACAAACTTGTTCGTCAGGACAACATGGAGAAATTCATGAAGATTAACCAGTTGTATCCCAGCATAGTTTTGGTGGAGGAATACTGGATTACATCCGACACAACAATGGGTAACAGATGCGCTTATTTTGAATCTCATTCACAGGCGGATGAGTATGCTTATTTGCTGGCGGCTAACCGCTCGGCTTTAAATGCAAACAATGAGAAGCCATTTGAGATTCTGATTAACGGAAAAGAGACCAAGGTTGACGGAAAACTAAGAGATTTTCTTGAAGGCAAGGTACAGATTGGCAATTAACCGATTCTTCAATCCCTCCGGCTTAGGAGGGATTTTTTTTGTGGAAAATCTTTATTCATTCTTAATAAAGCACAGGTTGACACTTTCTTTCATTTAGGGCATGATTATAGAAGTGTGATTTTTCATGGTACATGAGAAAGGGATTATTATGAGCAAGATAGCAGTCCTTACGGACTCAAACAGCGGAATAACACCTAAGGAAGCCAAGGAGCTTGGCTTATATGTTATTCCCATGCCTTTTTATATAGAAGATCAGGAATTCTTCGAGGAGGTCAACATGACCCAGGAGGAGTTCTATGAAAGAATAGATGAGAAGACTGCCATCAGCACTTCCCAGCCCAGCCTTGAGAATGTGGGCAAGAAGTGGGATGAACTTCTTAAGGAATATGATCAGATTGTTTATATTCCCATGTCAAGCGGCCTTTCCGGCAGCTGCTCCAGCGCCAGAGCCCTTTCATTGGATTACGATGGAAAGGTTGAAGTTGTTGATAACCAGAGAATTTCGGTTACTCTTCGTCGTTCATGCCTTGATGCATTGCGCCTGGCAGAGGAAGGCAAGAATGCGGCTGAAATTCGTGAAATCTTAGAGAGAACAGGCCTTGATGCCAGCATTTATATTACCCTTGATACTTTGACCTACCTTAAGAGAGGCGGACGAATCACTCCCGCAGCTGCGGCTATCGGTACGCTCCTTAAGATTAAGCCGGTCCTTCAGATTCAAGGTGAGAAATTAGACGCTTTTGCCACAGTAAGAACCATCGCTCAGGCAAGAAAGATTATGATTAAGTCTGCAATCAAGGACATTGAGAACAGATTTGGCGGAATGGAAGCCCACGAGGTGGACATCGATCTTGCTTATACAGGAAGTGAGGATGCCATAGCGGGATTTGAGGAAGAAGTGAAGGAAGCATTCCCCTGGATTGATAAGGTGTATGCGGCACCTCTTTCACTATCCGTTGGATGTCACATTGGGCCCGGGGCCTTTGCTATTGCACTATCTCACAAATTGAAATAAACTGCGAAGGTGGGGCTGATGCAATTTGGGGACAGTCCTGCTTTGCACGCAAGCATGCAAAGACACGACAGTCCCCAAACTGCACCAGCCCACTTTTGCATCAAAGCAAACAAGGAGAGTATAGGATGATAAGGATTATCACGGATTCTGCGTCGGATATCGAGCAGAATGAACTTGAAGGGGTTACCGTCATTCCTATGAATGTGACTATTGAAGGGGTCACTTACAGGGATGGAATTGACCTTACTAAAAACGAATTCTTTGAGAAACTGGAGACATCCGAGGTGATGCCCTCTACCAGTTTAATTCCCCCACAGATTTTTATTGATGAATACGAGAAGGTTAAGGAAGCGGGAGATGAAGCCATTGTTCTTCCTATTTCTGCGGGACTTTCGGGAACTTACCAGAGCGCTGTTACTGCGGCGGATGAGTTCGACAATATATCCGTCATTGAGACCGGTCTTGTTACTGCACCCCTAAAGCTTTTGGTGGTTCGCTGCAAGCAGCTGATTGATGAGGGTAAATCAAGAGCAGAGATAGTTGATATCCTTGAGAAAGAGAAGAAGCGCATTGCGGTTTTTGCCTCAGTTGATACCCTTAAGTATCTTCACAAGGGCGGCAGAATATCCAAGACCGTAGCCATTGCAGGTGGACTTCTTAACATAAAGCCCATTCTTACCTTGGAGGACGGAAAGCTGATTTCCATCGGCAAGGCCAGAGGAAGCAAGCAAAGCCACGTATTTCTTGACCAGAAAGTCAGGGAAGTAGGGGGAATCGATTTTACCATGCCTTATGCAACGGGCTATTCCGGAACGGATAAGAGCAAGCTTCTTGAGTACATGGAGGACAACGCAAACCTTGTAAACGCGGCCCCCGGCGAGATTGAGATTGTGCAGATCGGAACTGCGGTGGGCACTCACGCAGGCCCGGGAGCGGTTCTGGTGACGTTCTTTACAAAAGAATAGGAAACAGGTTTAAAGAAATCTTAAAGAAAACCCTATCATTATTTTACTTTTTTTGTCTTTATAATAGGCATGTCTTGAGAGGTGCAAGTTGGGGACTGTCCCCAACCTGCACCGTGCAATTTGGGACTGTCCCCAAATTGCACATAAGGGCGAGGAGTAAAAATAATGAAAGGGTGTTTTTTTATGAAAAAGAAAACGATTTTGGCTGTTTTAGTATGCAGCGTATTGTTGACCGCCTGCGGCAATAAGAAACCGGAGGCGACGGTCACAGATGAAGGGACAACTGTGGCAGTAACCGACGATGTAAGCGAGGTACCTGATACAGAGGAAGTGATTCCTGGCGAGGAGGCCTTGGCCACGAAGGAGCCTGAGGAGCCGGAGGACGACCTCTATTACAAATTTAATCCCCATGCTTATCCCCAGAAACTCCGTGATGCTTACGGAGAAGAGGAAATGGAGGCTTTCCTTAACCTTGTTGATGCTTTAAGAGCCGGAGAAGACAGTTTTAAATGCGCCAACCGCGATGTGTATGAGTGGTGCTTCAGCGGCGGCCCCTTGGATGATCTTTTCCCCGTGGCAAGATTTACAATATCAGGGGACTTCCTTGACGGATATTCCGACGGAGTGGGGCATTTCACCTACGACATCCCCAAGGAGGAATTCCTTCAGAAACAGGCAGATTTTGAGAAGATGGTGGAGGACATCCTTAAGGAGAACGTAGACAAAACCTACACCGATTTCGAGAAGTGCATCGCTCTTTACGAGTACATGGTGGACAATTACACCTACGACTGGCAGGAATA
Source organism: Lachnospiraceae bacterium G11 (assembly GCA_900103495.1). GTDB lineage: Bacteria > Bacillota > Clostridia > Lachnospirales > Lachnospiraceae > G11. The sequence goes on from FMWZ01000012.1 coordinate 83,885, forward strand.
CGAAGACAACGATCTGGAGAAAATGTTCGATATCCCCAGGGGAACCTACGGAACCTACAGAACATTTAATGATAAAACCGGCATTTGCGACGATCTTAGCGCAGTTTACAGTTACCTGCTGTTGCAGTGTGGTGTGGAATCCATGAAATACGAAGGTCACGTTGGCGAAGGTCATGCCTGGAGCTATGTAACCTTGGACGGAGTCGGATATTTCGTTGACCCTACATGGGGACTTAATGAGAACGGAAACCCTGATTTGACCTTCTTTATGATGACTGAAGCTGACAGGGAACTTGATTTCGGTGACCAGATGGATCCCATAATGTACTATTACGATCACGAGAACCTTAATGTGGATTTCTCCGCTAAGGATGACAGATATTCTGAACTTCACGGCGGCGAGTTCGAGTCCTTGGACAGAGACAATAAGATATTGTATTATAGCGTTGAAGGCGAAGAAAAAGAATTCCACTACGACGCTTAGAAGGATTAATAAAATCTTAAAGAAATCCCCTCATATATCTTTTGGATTAGGGTGATATAATCGGTGTCATGGAGGGAGTAAACATGAAGAAAAGATTTTTACCCGTAGTGCTCTTAGCGGCACTTTCACTTACAGCCTGCGGCATAAATAAAGCCGAGGCAAAGCCTGCGGAGGAACCTGCCATTGCAGAAACTCCTGCGGCCGAGGCAAGACCCACAGAGTTTGCGCCTGAAGCCGAGATTCCGGAATCAGAGAATGCAAACACAGATAATGGGGCACCTGAAGAAGCCTATGCCGATTACTACAAGATGATCGGCGATATGAAGGCAGGCTTGGAGAAGGGCCTTGAAGAACCTGTGTTGAATGGTTTTGCTCTTGCAGATGTGTACATGATGATTGGCGACAATGACATTCCCGGATATATTATCAAGGATTTAAACGGTGATGGTATTGATGAGCTGATTTTCGGAATGAACCTTAAAGAGGTTGCCGAGGATGATAACTGGGATGGCATCGTTTATGATGTTTTCACCATGGTAGACGGAAAGATGACCCAGGTGGTTGACGGCTGGGCAAGAAACAGATACTATATCTGTGAAAACGGCGCTATCGCCAATGAGGGATCAGGCGGAGCTGCTTACTCATGTTACACTTACTATGATTTTGACGGCAAGGAACTTAAGGTAAGAGAGTCTTACTTCACCGGCTACAGGGATGAAGCTCAGACCGATTGGGGATGGTTCTTCTCTGATACTGAAGCCTGGGCCGATGATGCCAAGGAAGTAAGCGAGGAAGAGGCTCGCCAGGCTATAGCAGCTTATACATACGATAAACAGAAGTATATTCCTTTTGCAGAATACAATGGTTAACCAGGTGCAATTTCGGGTCCGCCCCGAATTTGTACTCCCCCAAATAACTGTGCCACGGACGGGCTTGCACACTTGTGCAAGCCCGTCCTTTATTGTGTCACATCCCGGCGAATATATTCATATACATCAAAATCAAACGTTTCTTTCAGGATCTCCGAAGTCAGAATATCTGCTCTTTGTGATTCGCCGATAACCCGGCCGTTCTTTATAAAGATGCCCCTGTCGGATAAACGAAGGGCCAAAGAAATATCGTGATAAACTCCCACAAGGGTATGTCCGGGAGTCTTTCTCCACTCATCGAGGTACTCGGATAGCTCAGAGACCACCTTTAAATCCAGATGGTTTGTGGGCTCGTCCAGAAACAGAATATTTGATTCCTGGGCGAAGGTACGGGCCAGAAATACGCGCTGTAATTCGCCTCCGGATAAAGAGCCAATCTGTCTTTCTGAAAGCTTCTCCATACCAACCTTCCTAAGGGCTTCTTTGGCAATTGCCACGTCCTTCTCCGTAGGCTTTCCAAAGAAATGGGGCATGTGAAGATAGCGTCCGAGAATTACGGTTTCCAAAGCCGAGTATGAGAAATAAACCTGGGAGAGCTGGGTCATAAAGGCCACGTTGCCTGCTATTTCCTTTCTGGTCATCCTTGAAACATCCTGCCCGTTAATAAGGACCTGCCCCGAGCAGGGAATAATGCCTATGATGGCCTTAAGAAGTGTGGATTTGCCGGAGCCGTTGCTTCCAAGGATGCAGACGCTTTCTCCGGTTTCAATTGACAGATTAATATCTTTGATAACAGGGTGCTTCATGCTTTTGTCGTATGAAGCCTGAAGATTGTTACAAACTATGGCTTTACTCATGTCACACCTTCTTTCTGCCCCCAAGGTACACCCAAAGGAAGAAGGGGGCACCTACAAGGGCCGTAATGGCGCCTACAGGGATTTCCCTGGGAGCCAGAACCGTTCTTGCAAGAAGGTCCGCAAGAGCCATAAAGCCGCCCCCCAGAAAGGCAGACATGGGTATTAGCATTCCATGGGATGAGCCAAAGATTTTCCTGGCTATATGGGGAACGGTGAGATCTATAAAACCGATTATTCCCGTAAAACAGACGCTGGCACCTGTAAGCATGGAGGAGAGAAGGAGAAGTATGAATTTTACCTTCTTGGTATCAACACCCATTGCAAGGGCCTGCTCCTCACCGAAGTTAAGCAGATCCATATCTCTGTGAAAAGCCAAAACCGCTATCATGCCCACTACAAAAAAGCCCATGAGAATCGCCACGTGAACCCATTTCCTTCCGGAAAAAGTACCCATGGTCCAAAGGGTGAGCCTTTGAATGTGCTGTGAAAAATAGGCCGAAAGCATGGTAAGAATGGCGTTAACAAACAGGGATAACACCATACCAAAGAGAATAATCGTGTGATTTCGTAAGTTACTGTCCAGTCTGGACGAGAAAAAGATAACAATAAGAACCGTTGCAAGTCCGAAGGCAAAGCCGGTTACAGGCAACAGGAAAAGTCCGAGAACGGGGATTGAAATCTCCGTCACAATAATAATGGCAGCGCCCAAAGATGCGCCGCTTGATACGCCTAGGGTGTAAGAGGAGGCCAGTGGATTTTGCAAAAGTGACTGCATAACCGCGCCGCTTATGGAAAGCATGGCTCCCACCGCAAAGGCAGAAAAAACTCTGGGCATTCTGATGTCCCAGACTATGGAAATTGTGGAATCGATTATATTGTTCCCAATGGGGATATTAAAGAGCTTATTCCCGATAATGGCAACAATATCACCGGGGCGCACAGATACACTGCCCGCCCCGATGCTTATGATTATGGAAAAAACTACAAATGCTACAACTAAAGCTATCTTGGTAGATATTCCGATTTTTCTCATAAAGAATTTATGCTGCGTCCTTTAATGCTTCCTCAAAGTATTCAGGATAGATAAGTCTTGCAATCTCAACCATAACATCTACTACGTGCTGGTTGGGCTGGTTAACCTTATCTGCGTCAAGCATGTAAACAGCGCCGTCCTTGATGGCCTGAACGCTTTCCCATCCCTTCATACCAAGTATAACATTGATGGCATCGGGAGTGTACATGTCTGCAGAAAGAATTACCTGAGGATCGGAAGCGATGGCGAACTCCTCTGAAAGAGCGGGCCACTGGCCGTCCTGATCAGCTGCTACGTTTTTGAGGCCACAGATTTCAAGCATCTCGTTGATGTATGTGCCCTGGCCTGCAGAGTAGATTGTAGGATAGTCAGCTGAAGGTGTGAAAAGCTCGAAAAGAACTGTCTTCTTCTCATCTTCGGGAATTGTTGCAGAGATTTCCTTGATCTCCTCGATGTTTGACTCCATCAGATTAACAAGTTCTTCCATTTCTCTTTCCATGCCTACGCACTGGCCGATGAACATAAGGTCCTCTTCGATTGCTTCAATTGAAGATGCGCTGGGGATATCTGCTACACAGATTCCTGCGTCACGAACTGATGCAAAAGCGTCAACTCCGTCTTTGGAGCTCATGCCTGATGTGAACACGATGTCGGGGTTAAGAGCAACGATCTGCTCCTGGTCGGGAGCCATCATGTCAAAGTAAACCACGTCGTCCTTAAGCTCTGAGCCATAGGAAGCCTGTGAGTTAGTGTCGGAAGCTACGATTTTGTCAGCAAGACCCATGTCGATGAGGGTTCTTGTGATTGAAGGAGCCATGGAAATTATGGTGTTAACTTCTGCGGGAAGTGTGATGTCATTTCCGCTTCTGTCCTTTGTTACTGCTGCAGTTTCCTCAGCTTCTGCTGCGGGAGCTTCTGTGGGCTCTGCTTCTGTTGTTTCTACTGTTTCTTCTACGGTTTCTTCAGCTGCAACTTCTTTGGTTTCCTCAGAAGAAGCACCGCATCCGCCGAGAATTGATGCTGCCAAAGTAAGGGCAAGCACAGCTGCTAATGCTTTTTTTCTCATAATATTTTCCTCACTTTTGAAGTAATTTTTCATCATCAGATGAAATCGGTAGAAATAATAACACAAAGAATGTACTTCGTAAAGTCTTCTCTTAAAGTATTGCCCCGAAGCCGCCTATATGGTACAATTCTAGAGATTTCAAATGAATATTAAGGTATATGGTGCTGATGGGTATGTGTATGTGATACTTTGACGTTAAAAGGGAAACAGGTGGAAGACCTGTGCGAACTCGTCACCGTAAGCGAGGAGTGGATTCATCCGTCCGATAGAAAGATCGGAGTCACTGAGGTAAAGCCTTGGGAAGGCAGATGGGACATGTTGATACGCGAGCCGGGAAACCTGCCATATGACCGGTACAGGATTTTATCCGGGTCACGAGTAATTGGCCGTACTGCATGAACGGGGTTTCACTACCCTGTATTTTGCGTGCATTAGATTACTCAATCCGGAAGGATTGAGTTTTTTATTTGAATCAAAAAAAATATGAGGAGATGTAGTTATGAAGAAGAAATTTTTAGCAACAATGATTGCAGCCACAACCATTCTTTCAATGATTGCAGGATGTGGCGAAGCTGCAGCACCTGCTCCTGCTGAGACTGAAACCAAAGAAGAAGCAGTCCAGACAGAAGAGCCCGCTGCAGAGGAGACAGAGGGTGCCGAGATGAGTGATGAAGAGAAGGCAGCTGAGGTTGCCGAGTTAATTGACGCTATTTATGTTCAGGAGTGGACTGAGGAGACAGATGAGCTTTGTGCCAAGGCAAAAGCAGCCTGGGACGCTTTGACAGATGCTCAGAAAGAGCTGGTTGAAGGCGAGGATGCTGACCCCGATTACTTCGGAAGAGACACAGGCGATGCTTCCAAGGACGATCCTTTAAATGCAGACGAGATTGGTGAGAACGAGATCCTTGTTGTAAGTTTCGGAACATCATTCAACGACAGCCGTGCCAAGGATATCGGTGGAGTTGAGAAGGCAATTGCCGAGGCCAATCCCGACTGGTCAGTAAGAAGAGCTTTCACAGCTCAGATTATTATCAACCACGTTCTTGCAAGAGACGGCGAGAAGATTGACAACGTTAAGCAGGCTCTCGACAGAGCAGTGGACAACGGCGTTAAGAATCTTGTTGTTCAGCCCACACATCTTATGCACGGTGCTGAGTACGACGAGCTTTGCGAGACACTTGCAGAGTATGAAGACAAGTTTGAGACAGTTGTTGTAGCTGAGCCCCTTCTTGGTGAAGTTGGTGCAGATGCAACAGTAATCAATGATGATAAGAAGGCAGTTGCAGAAGCTATCACAGCAGAAGCTTTAAAGGAAGCAGGTTTTGACACCGCGGATGCAGCAGCTAAAGAGGGTACAGCATTTGTATTCATGGGCCACGGTACTGCTCACACAGCGAAGGTAAGCTACAGCCAGATGGCTACTCAGATGGAGAAGCTTGGATATGCCAACGTATTCGTAGGAACTGTTGAGGGCGAGCCCGAGGAAACAGCCTGCGAGAACATTATCGAGGCAGTTAAGGAAGCAGGCTACAAGAAAGTTATTCTTCGTCCCCTTATGGTAGTTGCCGGCGATCACGCCAACAACGATATGGCCGGTGATGACGAGGATTCATGGAAGAGCATGTTTACAGCTTCTGCAGCTTTTGACTCAATTGATTGCCAGATCGCAGGTCTCGGAAGAATCGAAGCCATCGAGAAGCAGTATGTTGAGCACACCGCAGCCGCTATCGACGAAAGTAAAAAAAAACTGAGCGAGTAGCTCTTGCCGACGGTGAATATGAAGTAAAATTCACCACAGACAGCTCCATGTTCAAAATCAATGAAGCCCTTGATAACAAGGCTACCCTCACTGTAAAAAACGGTGAGATGAGCGTTCACATTTCTTTGGCTTCAGAAAAGATTGTGAATCTTTTCCCGGGTCTTGCAAAGGATGCCGAGAAGAGCGGAGCCAAGCTTTTGGAGCCCACAAAGGATGAGGTCACATATTCAGACGGCGCCAAAGAAACCGTAAACGGCTTTGACGTTCCTGTTCCTTACCTTGATAAGGAGTTCGACCTTGCCCTTATCGGAACCAAGGGAAAATGGTACGACCACAAGGTGGTTGTTTCATCCCCCATCAACTAAAGGTGATTTATGACCGAAATGAGATTCTTCAGAAAAATAATAATTATCCTAACGATTTCTTTCGGCGCTATGTTTGTAACCTCCTGCACTTCGCAGGGGGTTACTTCTATAGAGCAGGAAAAACCGGATGCCTCTCCTCAGACGCTTGAGGTTGACATAACATTTGAAGGCGGTTCAGGAAAGGCCTATATCAAATCACCGGTAGAGATAACGAAAACAGGCGATGAGCTTGTGGCAAAATTCGTCTGGAGCAGTAAAAACTATGACTACATGATTGTTAATGGAGTCAAATATGAGAACGAAAATAACGGTGGGGAATCCACCTTCACCGTTCCTATAGATACCCTTGAAGAGCCCCTTACGGTTATCGGCGATACCGTTGCAATGAGTACCCCTCATGAAATCGAGTACGTCATAACCTGGAATAAAGACGGGGAGGATTCGGAGGAAAATGCCGATACCTCAAACATGGTAAAGGTTTCCGACGTGACAATCGAGGGCTTCACCCCCAAGGGAGAGCTAGAACTTGATTACGCCACCGGTTTTAAGGTTACAAGGTACGATGATTTTGACCTTGTGAAGATAGAAAACTCCGGTAACTATCTTTTGATAGATGAGGAAAAAACGCCGCCTCTCAATTTGCTGGATGAAGTGACGGTTATAAAGAAACCTGCAGATAGAACCTATCTTGTTTCCACCTCAGCCATGGATCTTATCGATAAGTGCGGGGCACTTTCCGACATTCTGCTTTCAGGAACCAGGGAGAGTGACTGGTACGTGGATGAAGCAAAGGAAGCCATGGCAAGGGGAGATTTAATATATGCAGGGAAATACAGAGCTCCCGATTATGAACTGATCCTTGAAAAGGGCTGTAACCTTGCCATCGAAAACACCATGATTTACCATGAGCCTGCAGTTAAGGCCAAACTTGAGGAACTGGGAATTCCGGTTCTTGTGGAAACATCAAGCTACGAAAGCCACCCTCTGGGACGACTTGAGTGGATCAAACTTTACGGTGTTTTATTTAATAAGGAAAAAGAGGCGGAGGACTACTTTAACAGGAAGATAAAAGAACTTGAGCCCATCCTTAATGAGAAACCTGACACAGGGGAGAAAGTGGCATTTTTCCATGTAACTGCCGCAGGCATGATAAATGTGAGAAAGCCCGGGGATTACATCACAAAGATGATAGAGATGGCCGGGGGCCATTACTTTCTTGAGGACGATGGGGACTCGGGAAATGCTCTGTCTTCCATGAACATGCAGATGGAAGATTTCTATGAAAAAGCAGGGGATGCTGATATCATTATTTATAACAGCACCATCGGTGGAGAGATTGCTTCAATCGACGATCTTTTGGATAAGAATCCTTTATTTAAGGACTTTAAGGCGGTTAAGGAAGGAAGGGTTTACTGCACCGAGAGAAACTTTTTCCAGCAGACCACGGGGCTTGCGGATTTTATAATAGATTTGAACAAAGCATTTAATGAGAAAGAAGAAGATTTTACCTATATAAATAAGTTGGATTAAGAGATGAGCAGAAAGCGGAGAGTCATATTTTTTGCCTTAATAATTTTAATCATAGGGATTCTGACCTGGCTTAACCTGGCGCTTGGAAGCGCAAAGGTTTCGGGGAGGGAGATTATAGAGATCTTTAGGGGCCTCGGAAGTGATGAGATGCATGAAAACATCATCATGAGCATTCGACTTCCAAGGACGATTTCCGCCATATTGCTTGGTGGGGCCCTGGCTCTTTCAGGTTACCTTCTTCAGACCTTTTTCGGGAATCCCATAGTTGGGCCCTTTGTTCTTGGTATTTCATCCGGGGCGAAGCTTCTCGTTGCTCTTGCCATGATTTTCTTCCTGTCAAAAGGGAAGGAAATGGGTCTGTTTTCCATGGTGGGTGCGGCCTTTATCGGAGCCATGGGGGCTATGGCTTTTGTGCTTTTAATTTCTTTGAAGGTTAAGCGCATGAGTGTTCTTGTGGTATGCGGAATAATGATTGGTTATATTTGCTCCGCAATTACCGACTTCGTGGTGACTTTTGCAGATGATTCAAATATTGTAAATCTTCACAACTGGTCCATGGGAAGCCTTTCCGGAATGAACATGGATGAAATAAAGATAATTGCAGTGACGGTGGCAGCTTGCCTTATTCTCACGGGATTTATTCTTAAGCCCATGGGAGCTTACAGGTTGGGTGAAGCCTACGCCAAAAGTGTGGGAGTGAACATTCCTCTTTTGAGGGTGGCTTTGATTGTTGCATCGAGCCTTCTTGCGGCCTGCGTTACCGCTTTTGCGGGCCCCATATCCTTTGTAGGAATCGCAGTCCCTCATCTTGTGAGAAGCGGTCTTAAGACTGACAATGCCGGGGTTATGATTCCCGGATGCTTCCTTGGAGGCGCGGCGGTGACCCTCCTTTGCGACGCAGCAGCAAGAAGCGTTTTTGCCCCTACGGAAGTGAGCATCAGCTCAGTGACTGCCTTTCTTCTGGTACCCGTTGTTATCTATATGATGATTAAGAGAAACGACCGAAAAGAGAGCCTTTAATATGGGAAAAATCAAGGGAATCGAAACCAGAAAACTGAATATCGGCTATTCTTTCGACCTTGTGGGAGATATTTCTTTAGAGGCAAAACCCGGAAAGATTCTCACAATCATAGGCCCTAACGGATGCGGAAAGTCCACCCTTCTTAAGACAATTATGGGTGAACTTAAGGAAAGATCCGGGGTGATTTATCTTAACGGACAGGATAAGAGAGAGCTTAAGCCGGCTTTGGTTGCCAAAAGCCTTGCAATGGTTATGACTTATAAGGTTAAACCTGAATTAATGACTTGCAGAGAGGTTGTGGAAGTGGGGCGATATCCCTACACCGGGCGCCTTGGAATTCTTTCAGATACAGACAAAGAACTTGTAAAGGAAGCCATGGAGTCCACAGATGTGGCAGACATTGCCGATGCTTATTTTACAAATATAAGCGACGGCCAGAGGCAGAGAGTACTGCTTGCAAGGGCAATCTGCCAGGAACCTGAGGTGCTTATTCTTGATGAGCCAACTTCCTTTCTTGATATAAAGCATAAGTTAGATATTCTTAATCAGATAAAAAGAATCGTGAAGGAGAAGAACATAGCTGTTGTTATGTCCCTTCATGAACTGGAAATTGCAAGGAGAATCTCCGACACCGTGGCTGCCATGGGTGAGGGGAAGATCCTTAGAGTCGGTACCCCCTCGGAGGTTTTTGAGGAAGCCTTTATACGGAAGCTCTACGGAATTGAGGGAATGGATATCGATATATTGGGCGCCAAGGTTTGGGATGCGAAGGATGAGGGTCTGTCCGGGGCTGTAACATCCTCATTCCGTCCAAGTGTAATCATGGTGCAGGGGACCATGTCCAATGCGGGAAAGAGCGTTATTGCGGCGGGACTTTGCAGAATATTTGCAAATGACGGCTACAAGGTTGCACCATTTAAATCCCAGAACATGGCTCTTAACTCCTTTGTTACGGAAGAAGGTCTTGAGATGGGAAGGGCTCAGGTGATGCAGGCAGAGTGCGCGAGAATCAAGCCCCTTGCATGCATGAATCCAATTCTTCTTAAGCCCACAAGTGACATGGGGTCACAGGTTATCGTAAACGGCAAGGTCGTGGGTAACATGAGGGCCATGGAGTACTTTAGGAATAAGAAGAAATTCGTTCCCGATATTATGAAGGCCTTTGATGAACTTTCAAAGAAGGCGGATATTATCGTTATCGAGGGAGCGGGATCTCCTGTGGAACTTAACCTTAAAAGCGATGACATAGTAAACATGGGACTCGCCGAAATGTTAAATGCTCCCGTTTTACTTGTGGGAGATATAGACAGAGGGGGAATTTTCCCGCAGCTTCTTGGAACTCTGGATCTTTTGGAACCGGAGGAGAGAAGCAGGGTTAAGGGACTTGTCGTAAATAAATTCAGGGGAGACTCCAGACTCTTTGAGGATGGGGTGAAAATCCTTGAGAAAAAAGGGAACACAAAGGTTGTGGGCGTGGTTCCCTATATGCAGGTAAAACTTGACGATGAAGATTCCCTGTCGGAAAGATTTTATGTAAACCAGGCAGCGAATTTTGACATAGCGGTTATTAAGCTTAGGCATATTTCCAATTTCACAGATTTTGATACCTTCGAGCAGCTTAAGGGAGTGTCTGTAAGGTATGTTGAAAGCCCCAAGGAACTGGGAGATCCGGACTTAATCATACTGCCCGGAACCAAAAACACCATATCGGATTTAAGAGCCATAAAAGAATCAGGCCTTGGAGAAGAGATTGTAAAAAGAGCCGGAGCAGGCCTTACGGTTATGGGAATCTGCGGAGGCTATCAGATGCTTGGACGAAGGGTTGATGACCCTTACGGTGTTGAGGAAGGCGGCAGCGAAGAGGGACTTAATCTGTTGCCTGTTGATACAGTCCTTGGCGGTGAGAAGATACGGTCTGATTTTACCGGAAAAATAAAAGCCGCAACGGGAGTTCTTTGCGGACTTTCGGGCCTTAGTGTTGAAGGTTATGAAATTCACATGGGTTCCACCGAAGCCTTTGAAGAAATTACTGAATTTACATCCGGGAAAACGGGCTTTTGCAAGGGCAATGTTTACGGCACATATCTTCATGGATTTTTCGATAAAAAAGAGATAATGACGGGGGTCACAGAGGCAGTTTCTAAAGAGAGAAACAAGAGTCTTTACACAGCCGAAGCCATGGATTATGCTGAATTTAAGGAGACTCAATATGAGCTTCTTGACAGGTCTTTAAGAGCAGCGTTGGACATGGATTATATTTACGAAATCATGGGGATTAAGAGATGACAATTAAGGAACTCACTTCCATTCAGATCAACAAGCCGGACATGCATGCCGCAGAGGCTGCAAAGAGCCGCTGGGATGCCATAGCCAAACCCATCGACGGCCTTGGAGATTTCGAGGATATGGTTTGCAGAATTGCCGCAGCAAAGGCTGATATGTGCCCTGATATCTCAAAGAAGGCGCTGGTTATTATGTGTGCCGACAACGGTGTAGTCAAAGAGGGCGTATCTCAGACGGACCAAAGCGTTACGAAAGATGTGGCTACATTAATGGGCCGAAGGGAGAGCTCCGTGGGAATTATGGCCAGGCACTATCCTTTGGAGATTTTTACCGTGGATGTGGGCATCAACTGTGATGGAACCCCTAAGGGAGTCATAGACAAAAAGGTCAGAAAGGGCACCGGGGATATTCTTAAGGGGCCTGCAATGACTGTGGAAGAGGGCTTAAGAGCCATTGAAGCCGGAATCGAAATTGTTAAGCTTTGCAGAGACAAGAAGTATGAGATCATCGCAACAGGCGAAATGGGAATAGGAAATACCACAACAGCCACCACTCTTTTATGCGCCCTGACGGGACTTGAACCCGCCGAGGTTACGGGAAGAGGCGCGGGACTTACGGATGAGGGCCTTAAGCACAAGATTGAGGTAATCGAGGAAACTTTAAAGTTTCATCTTGAAGATAAGGACAAAAAGGGAATTAAGGGAGCAAAAGAAGTTTTTGAGGCTCTGAGAAAGTTCGGAGGCCTTGATATTGCCGGACTTGTGGGAGTTTACATCGGCGGAGCAATGCTTGGAATTCCCATTGTCATAGACGGTTTTATCAGCGCAGTGGCTGCCTTTACTGCGGAAGGAATTGTTAAGGGCTGCAAGGATTTCATGGTTGCGTCCCATAAAGGCAGAGAAAAAGGTGCGGAGGAAATACTGAACCGCCTGGGGCTAAAACCTGTTATCGATGCTGACTTGGCCCTTGGTGAGGGTACCGGCGCCATTATGCTTTTCCCGCTTCTTGACATGGTTATGTCACTGTTTTCGGGCGGTGTTGCTTTTAACGAAACTACCATCAAACAGTATGAGAGGGTCAGAAAATGAATATTTTGGTAATCGGAAGAAAGAACTCAGGGAAATCCGCATTGGCCGAAGAGCTGGCCATGAACACGGGGGATTCAACCAGGTATTACCTTGCCACCATGGAAGTTTTCGATAACGAGGGAAGCATGAGGGTGGAGAGACACCGTAAAGCCAGAGCAGGCAAGGGCTTTATTACCGTGGAGAAACCATATGATGTCTGGGACCTGGAAGGAGAGGTTATGGATATCGGCAGCGCCACGGTGCTTTTGGAGTGCGTTTCCAATCTTGTGGGAAATGAAATGCACGAGAACCCTGCAAGGATAAAGCTTTGCCAGGTGGGAAACCCGGATATTGATACCTTTGTGGAGAGCGTGTATGGGGATATAGTTGCCCTGGCCAAACAGGCCCACAACCTTGTGATGGTTACCAGTGAGTATGACAAGGAAGCGGCGGGGTATGACGAATCCACCAGACTTTTTGTCAAACTTCTTGATGGAGTAAATGAGAAATTAATGGATTTTGCCGACAAGGTTTATGACCTTAGAGACGAAAACAACGAGGAAGGGTAGAAATTTGAGCATATTCAGGTGGTTTGCGGTTTCATTTTCCCTATATAGCAAAATTCCCATGCCACGGTTTATCTGGAAGGAAGACGACATGGCCCACAGCCTTTTGTTTTTCCCCTTTGTGGGTGTGGTCATCGGAGGTGTTATCTGGCTTATTAATGTGCCGGCCTTTATGATGGGTGTTCCTGTGGCTGTCAGAATTATGTTAACCATTCTGGCACCCCTTCTAATAACCGGAGGCTTTCATCTTGACGGGTTCATGGATACTGAGGATGCCTTAAAGTCCTATGCGCCCACGGAGAAGAAGCTGGAGATTCTTAAGGATCCCCACATCGGGGCCTTTGCGGTTTTGGGGCTTGTGAGGATACTTCTTATATTCGGGACTTCCGTAACCGCAATTTTACTTAGTGATAAATGTGACAACAAAACAATCCTTATCTTTGCTTCGATTTTTGCGGTGGGAAGGTGTTTAAGCGGCCTTACATCCCTCCTTCTAAAGAAGGCAAAGAAGGACGGCATGCTTTATGAGGAGACGAAAAAAGAGCAGAAGGGCATCATAATCTTTTTGATATTCACCCTTATTGTGCTGGAAATCATTGTTCTTTTCATGAATCTTATTAAAGGGCTGGCGGTGCTTTTGACCTTCACCCTCTATACAATCTACTACCGCTATAAAGCCTACAAGGAATTCGGCGGGGTAACCGGCGACACCGCCGGATACTTCCTGTGCACCGGAGAAATGCTGGCTGCGGTAGTTCTTGCAGCGATGATTTGGATATGATGTGCAGTTTGGGGGCGGATGTGCAGATTGGGGACAGGCCCAGATTGCACACGAAGCGTGCAATCTGGGCCTGTCCCCAATCTGCACGTCCGCCCCTCAAGTATATAGGAGAGTATATGAAAACAGTATATTTGATTCGCCACGGGCAGACCCCGGGCAATGCCGAGAAGCGCTACAGCGGAGGCCGAACGGACGAGAGTCTTTGCGAGGAAGGAATAAAGGTTGCGAGGGAGGCAAAGAAAACTTATGACGAAATTTTTGCCCCCTATAACGGAAACTTCAGAATCTGCATAAGCACCTTAAAGAGAACAGCGGAAACCGCCGCCATCCTCTTCGGAGAAGACCGCGACGATTTTACCAAAATAGATAACTTAAGGGAAATGGACTTTGGCCTTTTCGAAGGGAAAACCTACGACGAGCTTAACGGAACCCCGGAATTCCAGGCCTGGGTTGACTCCGGCGGAAAGGACCCTGTTCCGGAAGCTGAGACTTATGAAGGTTTTGCCGAAAGAATCTACGCGGGCCTCAAGGAGGCAGTTGGCCCCTCTAACGATGACGAAACCCTGGCAATGGTGTGCCACGGCGGCACCATTATGGCGGCCATGAGCGTGCTGACGGGCAAAGACAAGTACGATTTCATGGTGAATAATCTGTGCGGATACCGCATCGAACTGGAGAACAAAGATGGCGAATTACATCTACTTTCATACACTGGCATTGAGTATGGGGACGCTCCTCGACCTGATTATCGGAGATCCCCATAATTTTCCCCATCCCATTCGTGCCATCGGAAATTTAATAGCGTGGCTTGAGAAGCGCCTCCTTGGGGATGTTACAGGAAAGCCCGACAGGAATCCTTCTTTGGAAAAAACCAAGGGAACTCTCCTTTGGTGCCTTGTGGTTTCTGTAACCCTCATCATCACAGCGGCAGTAATCATCGGTGCCTACGCTATTCATCCTTACATCGGAATCTGGGCGGAGGCAATTCTTACCTGCTACATCCTGGCGGCCAAGAGCTTATATAAGGAGAGCATGGCGGTGACAAAGGAACTTGATGAGGGTGATCTGGACAAGGCCAGATACGCTTTATCAATGATTGTGGGGCGTGATACTAAGCCTTTAAGCGCTGAGGAAGTTGCAAAGGCTGCAGTTGAAACCGTGGCGGAAAATACCTCTGACGGAGTGATTGCGCCATTTCTTTACACAGCCATTGGAGGCCCGATTCTGGGCTTTTTCTATAAGGCCGTAAACACCATGGATTCCATGATCGGATATAAGAACGAAAAGTATGAGAATTTCGGAAGATTTGCAGCCAAAGCAGATGATGTTTTTAATTTCATTCCATCAAGGCTTAGCGCAATCTTCATGATAGCAGGAACTTTTATATTAAGCATTTTTGATAAGACCTATAGTCCTAAGAATGCGGCAGAAATCTGGAGACGCGACAGGCTTAACCACAAATCTCCGAATTCCGCTCAGACAGAAAGCGTCTGCGCCGGAGCTTTGGGGCTTAAGCTTGGGGGAGACCATCTCTATAAGGGAGTCATGGTTCATAAGCCCACTATCGGCGATGAATTAAAACAGACGGAACCCGCAGACATAAGAAGAGCCAACAGGCTTATGTTTGCAACTGAAGGCGTGGCCTTCGTTCTCGTCCTGACCTTTTTGCTGAATATTCTGTACTGATGTGCAGTTTGGGGACAGTCCCCAAATTGCACATAACTGCACCACATATAAGGGGGAAATATGACACACGGCGGAGACATCTACAGAAACGAAGTTAATATTGATTTTTCGGTGAATCTGAATCCCATGAGAACCCCTCCTGAGGTGACAGCCGCCATGGAAAAAGCCATTGAAAAAAGAGAGCTTTACCCGGATCTTAACCAGGAGGCCCTCAAAAAATCCATGGAGGAAACCTTTGGAGCAGACCCGGACACCGTAATTTTTGGTTCAGGGGCATCGGAACTTCTTATGGCAATCGT
The DNA here is from genome assembly GCA_900103495.1 of Lachnospiraceae bacterium G11. Taxonomy (GTDB): domain Bacteria; phylum Bacillota; class Clostridia; order Lachnospirales; family Lachnospiraceae; genus G11. The sequence continues at coordinate 99,551 of FMWZ01000012.1, forward strand.
AAGGGCAATAAACCCCAAGACTGCCCTTATTTTCGAGCCTTCCTTCACAGGATACACCCACGCTTTGGAGGCGGTGGGCTGCAACATCAAAAGGGTGATTTTAAAGGAGGCCGAGGGCTTTATGTTATCGAAGGAGCACCTTGCACCCATGGATTCAAGGCCCGACATTGTTTTTGTCTGTAACCCCGTAAACCCCACGGGATTTAATGTGGCCCCTGATGTGCTTGAAGCCATTTTGGAGAAAGCAAAGGAAAAGGGCACAAAGGTGGTTCTTGATGAAAGCTTCTACCTTCTCTCCCAGAGGGCCGAGGTTGTGCCCGAGGACGAGGACATTGATTATCTGGTAAAATACGACAACCTCTACATCCTTCGCTCCTTCACCAAGATTCTGGCAATTCCGGGAATCAGAGCGGGATATTTAATGTCCAATCCAAGAAACATTGAGGCTGTGAAAAAGCAGCTTCCGGAATGGAATATTTCCGTAGTCTCTGAGGAGGCAATAAAGGCGGGGATTAAGGTTTTAAAAGAAGGAAATTACGTTAAAGAAAGCGTTGAACTTATAAAGGAGGAGAGAGATTTCCTCCAGAGAGGCCTGATGAATCTGGGGTTTATCATCTTTAAGAGCAATACCTGCTTTATCATGTTTAAGGGGCCCGAAGGCCTTTATGACGCCCTTCTTAAGAGGGGAATTCTTATAAGGGACTGCAGCGATTATCCCGGACTTTTCAAGGGCTTTTATCGCATCGCCGTCAAAAAACACGAGGATAATGTTCGCCTTATTGAGACTTTGAAAGAGATTATTTATGAACTTTGAAACAGTTAAACCTGAAGAGATAGAAAAAAGAAGCTTTGAGATAATAACCGAAGAACTTAAGGAAGCGGGGATTGAGCTTCCTGAGGAAACGGCTTTTGTGACCAAGCGATGCATTCATACTTCGGCGGATTTTGACTATGCCACAACCCTTACTTTTTCACCCGGGGCGGTGGACATAATGAGGAATCTGATTAAGGGCGGGGCCCATATAGTCACGGATACCAACATGGCTCTTTCCGGAATAAACAAAAAGAAGCTTTCGGACTTTGGAGGCGAAGTTCACTGCTTTATGGCGGATGAGGACGTGGCCGCCGAGGCTAAGGAGAGGGGCTTAACAAGGGCAACCGTTTCCATGGAGAGAGCGGCAAAGCTTAAGGGGGATGTGATTTTTGCCATAGGAAATGCACCTACGGCACTCATTAAGCTTCATGAGATGATGGAGGAGGGAAGTTTTTGCCCCAAATTTGTCATCGGAGTTCCTGTTGGATTTGTGAACGTAGTCTGGGCAAAGGAACTTTTTATTAATTCCGATGTGCCCTACATTATAAACCGCGGCAGAAAGGGAGGCAGCAACATCGCAGCCGCCATCTGCAACGCCATCCTTTATTCAATATGAGAAACGGATTTACAACAGGCAGCTGTGCTGCCGCAGCGGCCAAGGCGGCGATCTTCATGCTCCTTGGCGGTAACAAAAAACAAAAGATAGAGATTGATACCCCCGCAGGAATCAGGTACACCCCTGATATCGAGGAAATCACCATGGGGGAGAATTACGTAAGCTGCGCTGTCAGGAAGGACTCTGGCGACGACCCTGACGTAACCAACGGAATACTTGTCTACGCCAATGTGAATGTGACAGCCCCGGACAGTCCCCAATTGTCACATTCGGATGTCGTAATCGATGGCGGAGAGGGCGTGGGGAGAGTCACGAGGCCGGGGCTCGACCAGCCGGTGGGCAACGCGGCAATCAACTCGGTTCCAAGACAGATGATTGAAAAAGAAGTCAGGGAAGTGATGGACTTATTCGACTTTCACGGCTCCTTAAACGTGATCATCTCAGTCCCGGGCGGCGTTGAACTTGCGGCAAAGACCTTTAATCCAAGGCTTGGAATCGAAGGCGGCATCTCAATCATCGGAACCACCGGAATCGTGGAGCCAATGAGCATGAAAGCCCTGATTGACACCATTAGGGTCGAGCTCAGACAGGTTAAGGAAATGGGGGCAAGTATCGCCGTTGTTTCCCCCGGCAACTATGGCCTCGATTTCATGAAGGAAAAGTATAACTACGATCTTGATAAGGCCGTGAAGTGCTCCAACTTCATCGGCGACACCATAGACATTGCGGCGGAACTTGGCTTTACAAAACTGCTTCTTTGCGGCCATATCGGAAAGCTCATCAAAGTATCCGGCGGCATTATGAACACCCACTCAAAGGAGGGTGACTGCAGGATGGAGCTGATGGCGGCGGCTGCGATAAAGTGCGGCGCCACCCCTGAGACTCTTAAAGGAATCCTTGACTCCCTCTCCACCGAGGAAGCCTACGAGTTTTACCTTAAAGAAGGCATTGAAAAAAACTGCATGATCTCCATTATGGAACGCATTGATTATTACCTGGAAAAGAGAGCAGCAGGAAGGCTTGAGACTGCCTGCATGGTTTACTCCAACCGATTCGGTCTTTTAGGCGTGACAAAGAAGGCCGAAGCCTTTTTAAATGAGGCAAAGGAAGAAAAATATGATTAATTTCGTGGGAGCCGGCCCCGGGGCTGTAGACCTTATAACCATAAGGGGCAAGGAACTTCTTGAAAAAGCAGATGTGATAATATACGCCGGGAGCCTGGTAAATCCCGACCTTTTAAAATATGCGCGTAAGGACGCCATAATTTATGACAGCGCTGTCATGACTTTGGAGGAAGTAACCAAAGTTATGATTGAGGCAGATGAAAAGGGGAAGGAAGTAGTGAGGCTTCACACAGGAGAACCAAGCATTTACGGGGCTGTGAGAGAGCAGATGGATATCCTTGAAAAAAGAGGAATTACATTTGCTTCCACCCCGGGAGTTTCAGCATGCTTTGGGGCTGCGGCAAGCCTAAACCTTGAGTACACTCTTCCCGGAATTTCACAGACTTTGATAATTACAAGGCTTGAGGGAAAAACAGCTGTACCTCCTATGGAGAAGATGAAGCTTTTGGCTTCACATAATGCTTCCATGGCAATATATCTAAGCGCCGGAATGCTTGATAAGCTTTCAAAGGAGCTGATTGAGGGAGGTTATTCTCCGGAAACCCCTGTAGCTCTTGTTTACAAGGCAACCTGGCCGGAGGAAGAAAAATATATCTGCACACTTAAGACACTGGCTGAAACAGGGAAAGCCAAAGGAATCACCAAAACAGCCATAGTTCTTGTGGGAGATGTGGTTAATCCCGGAGAAAAGTTCGAGAGGTCCAAACTCTACGACCCGACATTTGAAACGGGATTCAGAACTCCCAAAGAGGATGTTTAATGAAGAAAGCAGCGGTTTTTTTTACTGATAAAGGAAAAGAAATCCTTTCAAAATTAAATGAAAAATTAAGGGAGCCCATAGAGGCCAAGGATCCCGAAACACCCCTTGGTGAGTGGACCGAGACGAATTTTGGGGAGGGAAACGCCCTGATTTTCATAGGGGCAGCGGGAATAGCTGTAAGAAGTATAGCTCCTTTTGTAAAAGATAAATTAAGTGACAGCCCTGTCATAATAATAGATGATTCGGGTTCTTTTGTAATTCCTCTTCTTTCAGGTCATGTGGGAGGCGCCAATAAGTTAGCCGCCACTTTGGCAGAATGTCTTGGGGCAGTTCCTGTAATCACAACTTCAACAGACGTAAACGACAGTTTTTCCGTGGATTCTTTTGCAGTGGAGAACAGGCTTGGTATCTCTAACCGAGATGGCATAAGGAAGGTCTCCGCCAAAGCAATAGAAGGAAAGGCCATAACCTTATCAATAAAGGACTACCCGCCCCGTGAGGCAGTTGATGTGATTGTGGCCGACGATACGGATGCAGAGTATTCGCTTCTTCTTAAGCCAAAGGACTATACAGTGGGCCTTGGAATGAAGAAGGATAAGGACAGGGCGGAACTTGAGGCGTTTTTCCTTGAAACTCTTAAGGGCGAAGGCCTTAATCCGGAGGATATTTACGCACTTTGTACCATAGACATAAAGGAAAATGAGCCTGCGCTTAAGGCTCTTCGGGATAAGTACAGAATTCCTGTAATTTCTTTTGACAAAGAGCTTCTCCTTAAGGCGAACGGGGAATTCAGCTCCTCTGACTTTGTGAAAGAAACCGTGGGAGTTGACAACGTCTGCGAGCGTTCTGCCGTTCTTGGGGCAGGTGCGGGAGCAAAGCTTATCTTAAAAAAGACTGCAAAAGACGGCATGACAATAGCAATAGCCAAAAGATCCGGGAGATAAAATGAGCAAAATCTACGTAGTTGGAATCGGCCCCGGGGATCCTGAAATGATGACCCTTCAGGCCAGGGAAGCTTTGGAAAAAAGCGACATAATAGTAGGTTACAAGGCTTACATCGATCTTGTGAAAGACGAGTTTGCCGGAAAAGAATTCTTCGAAAACGGCATGCGGGGAGAGATAGAACGCTGTGAAAAATGCGTAGAGTTCTCCAAAGCCGGCAAAACTGTGGCACTAATCTGCAGCGGAGATGCGGGAGTTTACGGAATGGCTTCCCCTCTTCTTGAGGTAGCCGAAAGGGAGGGCTTTCACGATGTGGAAGTAATTCCCGGAGTTACTGCAGCTCTAAGCGGAGCCGCAGTTCTTGGGGCGCCTTTGGGACATGATTTTTGCCTTATCAGTTTAAGCGATCTTTTGACTCCCTGGGAGCAGATTGAAAAAAGACTGATATGCGCGGCAGAAGGTGATTTTTGCATTGCCATTTACAATCCGGCAAGCCACAAGAGAGCGGACTATCTAAAGAGAGCCTGCGAAATTCTTCTTACTGTATTACCCGCCGATACGGCCTGTGGATACGTGAGAAACATCGGAAGGGAAGGCAGCGAAAAGGTGGTCTGCACCCTGGGAGAACTTGGAAGCCGGCCGGTTGATATGTTTGTTACGGTATTTATAGGAAACAGGTTTACCAGATTTGTGGGAGAAGGCCTTGTTACGCCAAGGGGATACAAACTATGAGAAAAATTCTGATTTTTTCAGGAACAACTGAAGGAAGAACCATCTCGGAAGCTTTGTCAGGAAACAATATCTCACATTACGTCTGCGTTGCAGGCGAATATGGCAAGGAGATGATGAGATCAGACGATTTTGCCAAAGTTCATGTGGGAAGAATGGATGAGGCGCAGATGTCGGAATTTCTGGGTAAGGAGGGCTTTGATAAGACCTCTTTAATAGTTGACGCCACCCACCCCTATGCCACGGAGGTTACCGCAAACATTAAGACGGCGGCGGGAAAACTTGGGGCGACCTACCTTCGAATTGCCAGGAAGGCTGCAGATATGAAAGACGGGAACATAAAAGAGTACCGGGATATTGAAAGCTGCGGCAAAGCCCTTGATAAGCTTGAAGGCAACATTCTTTTGACCACGGGAAGCAAGGAACTAAAGACATACTGCGAAAGCGTCTCAAAGGAGACTAAAAAGAGAACTTATGTCAGGGTTCTTCCGTCGACGGAGAGCCTTGAAATCTGCACCTCCTGCGGAATTGAATCAGACCATATAATTGCCATGCACGGTCCTTTTTCCGTGGATTTAAACCGTGCATTGATGCAGCAATATAATATATCTCACCTTGTAACCAAGAACAGTGGAAGCGTCGGAGGCTTTGAAGCCAAGGCAGACGCGGCTTTAAGCTTTGGTGCCATGGTGCACGTTCTGGCACGGCCATCAGAGGAGAAGGGCATAAGTGTGGAGGAGGCACTTGGCATTATTCTTGGGAAAGATTATAAGGGGGATGCGAGAGTAAACGTGACCCTAGTGGGTCTTGGAATGGGACATGAGAAAAATGAGACGGTGGAAGTCTCACATGCCATAAATGCCGCAGATGTGGTATTTGGCGCAAAGAGACTTGTGAAAAACATCAAAGTTTCGAAAAAGTACGAGATGTACAAGCCTTCGGATATTATTCCTGTTCTGGGAAAGGAAAGGCCGGAAAACGCGGTCATTGTCTTCTCAGGAGATACGGGTTTTTACAGCGGAGCAAAGAATTTCGCTTCTGAGCTTGCTGCCTCAGATTTAAATGCGAATGTGACAGTCCTTCCCGGAATTTCATCCTTTGCATATCTTTCCGCAAAGGTTAAGGAAAGCTATGAAGATGCGGTGCTTTTAAGCCTTCATGGCAAAAATACCCCTAAGGACATTAACGGACTTTGCTATAAATTAAGATATAACAGAAAGGTTTTTGCCCTTTTATCCGACGCATCGGATGTGAGGGAAACCGCAGGAATCCTAAAGAGGCGAAATCATGAAATCACCGTGATTGCCGGAATCAATCTTTCCTATGAAGAGGAAGAGATAAGGGTTATGGATCTGGAGGAGGCGGAAAACTTTGAGGCAAAGGGAGTTATAACCGCTCTCTTTATCAATGAAGAGTTTGAAAGAAGGCCCGTGATCAACGTGCTTTCCGATGATGCCTTCACAAGATCTGACGTGCCTATGACAAAGGAAAGCGTGCGCCACGAAAGCATAATTCGTCTGAACCTTAAGGAAGGAGACGTCCTTTATGATGTGGGCGGAGGCACGGGTTCTGTGGCTGTGGAGGCCGCAAACCTGGACCCCGGTATCAGCGTTTTCACAATAGAGAGAAACCACGACGCCTGCGATCTCATTGCGGCAAATATCAAAAGACACGGCACAGGCAATGTGACGGTTGTGGAGGGTGAAGCGACTGCAGCCCTTAAGAAAATGCCAAAGCCCGATGCGGTATTCATCGGCGGAAGCGGTGGGAATCTAAAGGAGATTATGAAGATTCTCACATCCAAAGGAAAGGGAATCCGCTATGTAATAAACGCTGTAAGCCTTGATACCATTACCGAGGCCAACAAACTTATAGAGAAATACGAACCCTGGGACATCAGTATCACAGAGCTTTCGGTTAGCGAAAGCAGGAAGCTTGGCGCCCACAGACTTATGACGGCACAGAATCCCGTGTGGATTTTTGCCTTTACAATTTGATTTGCAGACCGATTTGGATTGAGATATGGGAAAGAACAGTTCTCTGGATGAAAGGAAACTTAAGAGCGCTCATATAAGCAGGGTAATGCTGGCAGCCCCGAAAAGCGGAAGCGGCAAGACCCTGATAACCTGCGCCCTTTTGGAGACCTTAAAGACCGGGGGATTGGCCCCCCGTTCCTTTAAGTGCGGCCCCGATTACATCGATCCCATGTTCCATAAGAAGGTTTTGGGAATCGATAACAAGAATCTTGACGCCTATTTTGCAGGTGTTCAGGGAGTCAAAAGAATTCTTGGGGAAAGTGGAGAAGGATACGCTGTTTTAGAAGGGGTAATGGGACTTTATGACGGCCTTAATGTGGCGACTTTGGAGGGCTCATCCTACGAGATAGCATCCCTGACAAAGACCCCTGTTATTCTTATTGTTGATGCTTCAAGCGTCGGTAAAACCGTAATTTCCTCCATTAAAGGAATTCTTTTGGACGATAAGGAAGGCCTTATCAAAGGAATTATTCTTAATAAAATCAGCGAAAATTTCTACAAGAGCCTTGCCCCTGTTCTTAAGTCGGAGTTAGAGGATTCCGGCTTTGGGGCGAAAGTTCTTGGATTTATGCCAAAGGTGAAGGAGATAAACTTAGAGAGCCGACACCTTGGCCTTATAATGCCTGAAGAGCTTGATAATATTCAGGACATGATTAAGAAAGCTTCAGATGTCCTTTGTGAAAATGTGGATATGGATGCCCTTCTTGAATTGATGAAAGAAGCGGAACCTTTGACATATGAAGAAGCGGAAGTTAAGGGTTCAGACGCAAACTCAGAGGGCCTTACTTTGGCTGTTGCCTATGATGAGGCATTTTGTTTCTACTACAAGGAAAACCTTGAAATGTTTGAAAGAAGAAGAGTGAAGATTAAATATTTTTCACCCATTCATGATAAAGAAGTGCCCTCCGACGCTGACGGAATCCTTCTCGGAGGCGGCTATCCGGAGCTTCACCTCGAAGAACTTTCCGGAAACGAAACCATGCGTTCTTCCATACGTACAGCAATTGAATCCGGCCTTCCAAGCCTTGCCGAATGCGGCGGCTTCATCTATCTCCACCGGGCATGCGAAAGTAGGGCCGGCGTCGGATGTGACAGCCCCGGACAGTCCGGGGCTGTCACATTCCCCATGGCGGGGGTCGTGGACGGGGTCTGCAAGGATGCAGGCAAGCTGGTTCGCTTCGGATATATGGAACTTGAGTCCTGCAGGGATAATACCGGTTTCTACAACGCGGCAGCAGGCTTAAGGGGCCACGAGTTTCACTACTTTGACAGTACAGATAATGGCAGCGCCTTTGTGGCAAAGAAACCGAACAAAGATGTTAAATGGGATTGCATGATAGCAAGAAATAACGGATTCTGGGGCTTTCCACATTTTTACTATGGTTCCAAGCCCGAATTTGTAGACGCTTTTATAGATAAGATGAGGGAGGTAAAGAATGGAAAACTCAAGTAGGTTTTTTGCAAATAAAGAATGCGAATACTACCCCTGCCACCAAATGGACGGGGACTTGAACTGCCTCTTTTGCTACTGCCCGCTCTACCACCTTGAATCTTGCCCCGGCAACCCCACCTTCAAGGACAAGAACGGCAAGCGCATCAAGGTCTGCTCAGGCTGCACCTTCCCCCACCATCCCGAAAACTACGACCAAATCATGGCCCTCTTGCGCAAATAGGTGCAGAATGGGGACAGTCCCAAATTGCACATAGTGTCGCACAAAAAAGGTGCCGATTCATATGTCTCGAGACACGCTTTCGCTCCGCTTCAGGCGTAGCCCTACTAAGCTCGTGAGAAACCTCGCTAAGTAGGAACGCCTTTCGAAGGGTCTCTATGACATATGAATCGGCACCTTTTTTGCGCTCGGAAATGTAAAGCGGACAGGCCCAAATTGCACAATCTCTTTGCAAAAGAATCGGTGGGTTGATGTTTTACTAAGGTAGACTTTATCGAGCCGTCGGTACTTAGGTGCTGTCCTTTAGCACCTTATGTACCGCTACGTGCGAGATCTAAGTGCAAACGTGTCTACCGTGTAAAATATCAACCCACCGATGAAACTTTGTGCGACACTATGTGCAATTTGGGACTGTCCCCAACCTGCACCGTGCAATTTGGGACTGTCCCCAACCTGCACCTAATCCAGGTTGTACTTGACGCGGTCCTGGGGGGTGAGTGCGGCCCCGGGGAATTCGTAAATGGCGTCGTCTAAAAGCGCCATGTAATCCTTGTAGGGGGCCTTGTAGATGGTGTAGCCTCGCTTCATAAGGAAGTAGCCGCCGCCGTTCTCCAAGGGAACGTAGATTGAGGCATTCTCAGGCGTTGCAAGAAGTCCGAAGGTTGCAGGCCTTTGGGGATCAGCCATCGTTTCGCCCAGAAGGTAGATATAGTAGCCGTCGCAGAGGGCCAGATGACCGCTGGCGTCAGCCACATAGTGGCTTATGCTTGAACTTGCGTCAAAAGAGTTTACTAGGTTCCTGTTTCGGAGATCATAGATTTTTACCTTAAGATCGTCACCCTGGTAAATCAGGAAACGATCGTCATCCGTGAAGAATATGCCGCACTTCAGTTTCGAATAGAAGGGCAGCTCGTCTTCGATGTGGCCGGCAGCCGTATTAACCACTCTGAGAACTCCGTCCTTGCAGGCCATGGCAATCTTTGTGCCGTCGTGAGACAGCCTTAAATACTGCAGGTGGCTCAAATCCGAAAGGGCCCTAAGGTTCTCGTTATCGTACTCTTCCATGGACATATCGGAAACCCTGACTATTATAAGGCTTTTCCCGGGAAGAGTGATGTATATGAAATCGCCGTAGGGCGAAATTTCCGTATTTCCGATGATGCCGTCGAATTCAGCCTGACCGATAAATTCCTTTTTTTCAAGGTCGAGTACAGCCACATTTCTTGACCGTCTAAGGACGTTGTATCGTCCGTCGTCGCTGCTTAGAATATCAAAATAAGCCTCATCCCCCTCAAGTCCCATATCGCTGTAGAGGATTTCCTCGGAGGTCCATTTTTCGGTGTCGATAATCCAAAGTCTGTCTTTCTCCCAGATGACATAGTTGTTTCCGAAGAAGGATTCCCCGGAAGCATAGGAATCATACGCTTCGTGGGTGTAGAGAAGCTTGCCGTCCAGGTCACGGAAGCGGTAGGTGCCGGAATCATCCGTGACGAACCAGTCGCCCCTTCTTGAGGCGCTTCTTATATATTCACCCCTTGCATCGTCGGTAATCACGCTCACATTGGGGCTTTCGTGGTATTTCAACAGGTAGATGTCGGATGATGAAGCGGCCCTTATCATAACCATGTGGTTGGCGATGATAAGATCCCTGATGGGAAGGCTTGTGGATATGGCATTGTCAGAGATAATACTTCCGTCGGTAAAATCGATTGTATCTAAATTTCCGTTTACATATCCAACGAATCCGTATTGATTGTCACTTCTTAAGTTAAGGGATACGGCATCTGAAGGGAGATTCAATGAGGAGATTACGTCTCCTGTCAATTCATCGTAGCAAAATGCATTGCTTTCTATGGTCAAAACGATCTGTCTTGTATCAACCCCTGCTTCGTCGGTATACTGTCTGGCCTTCATATTGGAATCGAAGGTGGTAAGCCTTTTGATGAGATTTGGAACTTCCTTACTCCAGACCACTTTGCCTAAAGTGGGATCAATAAGGTCAAGATAGAAGCTCTTCACACCTTCTGTGATGAAATCGTCGTTACAGCTAAGAACCGCAATGTTTCCTGCGGGTGTATAGCAGTATTCCAGAACCGAATCCATGGAAAGGGCTACTCTTTGTCCATTTTTCTCTGAGATGGAGAAGAATCCTAGGGAGGTTACATCTTCCTTTTCATCGTGGGTGGTGCATAAGAAGTATTTTCCGTCAGGAGAGGTTCTGGGTTTTGAGTAGAAAACCTGATCCTCCGGAAGAGTCAGGGTAAAGGATATTTCACCGGTTGAAAGATCGATGGCGTCCACAGTATCGTTTGCCACGCAAAAACCAAGGCCCATGTCTGAATCTGTCCAGCCGCTCTTGATATAGTTCGTGGTGGGTGTGGAGTAAATCAGGTTTCCGTCATATCCGTATTTTTTGAAGGCTCTGTCGCACACCAAATAAACTCCGGTGCCGTCGGAGTTGGCATATTGCACTTCCTCAAGATAGTTGTCGTCGCCCACCGTGGGGGGAATCAGAACCTTTTGCTGCCAGTTCTTTGTGTCCCATACATAGACATTGCTTCCAAAGTCCTTGGTGGTTAGGAAGGCGCCGTCTGTGCTGATTTCCATATCTTCAAGAGAAAGCCTGTGGCCCAGGGTCCGGTCAAAGGCCATGGCGTAGCCAATGTCGTAGGTATGCATGATTTCACTTAAAGCATACTCTGCCTCGGGAACGAAGGGCCTTTCTTTGGCGATGCCATCCGGATAAAAGTTCGGATCCGGCAAAGCCTCCTTTGCCACAAGATAGGCATCCTGTCTTTTTCCTTCTGATAAAAGCTGCAGGGCCTCCTTAGCCAAAAACCTTGACTGATTCTTCTGTTTCTCAAAGTATTCGGCAGTTACTTCATCGGCAAGCTTGGTCTTCTCATCAGCCAAAGCTGCCTTTTCGTTGGCAAGCTTTTCCATTCGCTCCGCAACTTTTGCATTGTAGATACCAAAAGCTGCACCTGCGATTGCAACAACCAAGGCGCCTGCAGAAACAAGAGAGATTGTCCTTTTTATAATTCTTTCTCTGTGACGCTGCTTTAAATCGTCGTAGGAGCATCCAAGGAGAGGGGCGATGAGTCTTAAGATTTCGGTCTTAAACTTGGTGTTTCTCTCCTTTTTGGTTTCGCCTCTTATGTCTGCGGCCAAAGGCTCCACATTGTTTCCTTCCCCGTCCGTAAGAAGAGCGGGAGGAAAGCTTTCATCAGGTTCGCCTTCAATTAGAACCGCCAGCACGTTGTCTCTCCCGTGCATCTTAATAAAAGCGTCAATCTCCTTCCCGACCCACTCGGATTCAGGGGTTCTGGGGGAGCAGATGACAATCAGCTTCTCAGATGAAGAAAGGGCTTCCGAGATGTTGTCGCTTAGGTTGCTTCCGATGGGAAGCTCCTCCTGATCTCTGAAAACCCTGGTGATTTTTTTCTTTTCAATTTTGGCCTTCACCGATTTTGGAACCCTGTAGGTTTCAAGGGCGGTGTGCACCTTCTTGGCAATCTCCATATCAAGAGGGGAATGCCTGTAGCTTATGAACGCATCGTACCTCATTTATACTCCTCATATGTCTTTCCAAATATATCTTTGGCGATTATATATACATCCTTGTTATCGTCGGCTCGGACTGCAAGATAGTCGCCGGGAACTCCAAGGTAATATTTGTCCGGATCCCACTTGGTGAAGACCTTGACTCTGTGGTCCAAAACCCTTGCATAGATTCCGCCGTCCTTTGCGGAGGCAATACAGCTTGAGGCAAAGGGCAGAAGCTCTATACGTTCCCCTGTCTTCACATCAACAGCTGCGGGAGGATATTCTCCGGGGAATACGTAGGGCGCATCGGAAACTTTGTAGGACGCGTCAAATTTGGCCTTATTAATAGGATAAATCTCGCCGTCCACTCCAATGATAATGTAAACGTCATCCTGGACGGAAATATCCACATCTCCCTCCAGAGTTCTGACGGTAATATTTCTTCCGGGAAGGGCAAAGGAAGTGGCCTTTACATAACCCACGGGAATTTCCTTCTTAACATAGTGAGCCATGGAAGAAATGTCTTCCTCGTGCTCGCCGGCATATATAATCTCTGATTCCGCAAAATATCTGTTTATCTTATAGGTAATAAACTCCGCAAGCTTATGCCTCTTATATCTGATGCCCGCCTGCTCCAAAAGCTCTTTATTAAGGAAGCCGCCGGCCTTGAAAATGTGTCCGCCGCCTCCGCCTAAGCCCTCGGCAATATAGCCCGCCAGCTCACCGGCCTTAACCTCTCTGACGCAGCTTCTGACGGAGAACTTGACGCCAAAGGGCAGAATGCTGTAAACCACGCAGGTATCTATGGTGTTGACCTCTAGAAGCATGTCGCTTATGACACCTAAGATATTGGGGTCACAGGGAGCGGCTTCGATGAGGCCGTAGCTGTGTTCGTCGTTATACTTGGCATTGTTTAAGGCGTCGCCTGCTATGCCAAGCTCCTCTCTGGAGAGATTGGAATTTTTGAATAATATAATATCAGCGCTGTTAAAAGCAGCAAAATCTCGTAAGTCCTTATCGGCCGGGTGGAATATTTCGGAGAAATTACCGGTGTCGGTCATAAGGCCGTAGTAGAGAGCGGTGGCCACATTCTCATCGTCGTTGATGTCCACACCTTCCTTTGCAAGAAGCTCATAGATGATGGTGGAGCAGGAGCCGTAGTTGCTTCTGACATCGCTTAATTCCGGAACAGAACCGAAAACTCTGTGATGATCGATGACAGCAATTTTTTGTGCCTCAAATTTTGTTACATTGCTTTCGCCGTAACAGCAGTCAACGGTTACCAGAAGGTCCGGAATTTCATCAAGCTTTTTCACAAACTCAACGTCAATGCCAAGAACCTCCTTCATCAGGGCCAGGTTTGCCTTCTTGATTGCAAATTTCCCGCCGTAAATGAAGCGAGCAGAGATACCGCGTTTTTGCAAAAACCATTTAAGGGCAAAGCCGCTGGCAAGGGCGTCCGCATCAGGGTTGTCGTGGCACTGGATAACTATATTCTTATATTTTGTAAGTTCAGATAAAGATAAAGCCATAATCCAAATCAATCCTTCTTATTACAATCGTCGCATACACCGATGATTATGGTCTTCGATGCGCTGACATTAAGACCGTAGGAATCCTGCAGCTTCTTCTCAAAATCTTCCACGAAATCACTTTCCAGATGGAAAATCCTGCCGCACTCGGAACACTGGGCGTGCATATGAGAGTTGCAGTGCTTGTGCTCTTCAGAATACTGGAAATACCAGGCATCCTGGTTGGGCTCTTTGAATTTGGTCAAATCACCCTGCTCGCAAAGCCTGTCCAGATTTCGGTATATGGTGGTTCTGTTAATCCCGTCGGCGTTTGCTGTGACATAGTCGTAGATTTCCCTGGCTGTGAAGCGCTTGTTGGAATTAGCTTTAAGGTATGAAATTATAATCTCTCTTGCTTTGGTCTTATAAGTAATTTTCATATATTTTCACCCAAATACTAATATAGCACAGTAGTAAAATAGGTACAAATAAATATTTGCAACAATTTTGCAAATCCTATTGACAAAGGAATCGGGGGCGCCTATAATATGCAATTGTGTTGCAAATGTTTGCAACAGATTTGCAAAAGTAGAGGAGGAGATTTTACAGTGAAAAGAATATTGGCGATTGCAGTAGCTGCAATCCTTGCATGTACAGGCCTTATGGCGTGCTCCGGCAGAAGTGATGCCGAGGCATCAAATGCAGGCTCGGATGGGAAGATAGAGGTTGTGGCAACAATTTTCCCCGCATACGACTGGGTAATGACTATTCTTGGAGACAAGGCAGAGGATACAGATGTAACCCTGCTTCTTGACAACGGCGTGGACCTTCACAGCTATCAGCCCACGGCGGAAGACATTTCAAAGATTGCTGCCTGTGACGTTTTCATCTATGTAGGCGGCGAGTCCGATGAGTGGGTTGAGGATGTTTTGGCTCAGGCAACAAACAAGGATATGGTTGTTATCAACATGCTTGAAACCTTGGGTGATGCCGTTAAAGATGAGGAAATCGTTGAGGGAATGGAACATGAGCATGAACACGAAGATGGAGAAGATGAAGACGCTGACCATGATCATGATGGTGATGAAGCAGACGAAGACCACGACCACGAACATGAGGAAGAAAAAGACGAGCACGTGTGGCTGTCTCTCAGAAATGCAAAAGCTCTCTGCTCCGAGTTTGCTGTGGCATTAGAGAAGGTTTCTCCCGAGAACAAGGATGCATACGAGGCAAACCTTAAGGCGTACGAAGATAAGCTTGATGAACTGGATGCAAAATATGCTGAAGCAGTTAAGAATGGCTCAAAGGACACTGTTCTTTTCGGAGACCGCTTCCCCTTCAGATATCTTGTTGACGACTATAATTTAAATTACTTTGCAGCCTTTGCAGGATGTTCTGCAGAGACCGAAGCAAGCTTTGAAACCGTGGTATTCCTTTCTGAGAAGGTGGACGAACTTAAACTCCCTGCCATTCTTAAGATAGAGGGTGACAACGATAAGCTTGCCAACACCATAAAGGACAACACAACAGATAAGAATCAGGCAATTCTTACCCTTGATTCTCTTCAGGCCACATCCACCAAGGATTATCAGGCCGGAAGAACCTACCTTTCAGTAATGGAGGAAAACCTCGAAGTACTGAAGGAAGCATTAAAATAGGATCATCATACAGAAGGTGCAGGTTGGGGACAGTCCCAAACTGCACCTTTTTGGTGCAATTTGGGACTGTCCCCAACCTGCACCTTTTTTATATTATATTGTGCACAATATAATCAGAAAAGACTTGAAATTTGAATGAATTGAGCATACAATAGACGATAAGCACTCTATTTTTTTCTAAAATAATCTAAGCAACGAATCAGGAGGAATATTTATGGCAAAGGAATCTCTTGTTTATACCAACGAAAATTGCGTGGGCTGCAACAAATGTATTCGTGTCTGCAGTGCCATGGGCGCATGTATTTCCACGGAGCCTGATGAGACCGGCAAATCTCGAATCGAAGTTGACCCCGACAAGTGTATCGCCTGCGGCGCTTGTTTCGATGCGTGTGAGCATGGAGCAAGAGAATTCAGGGATGACACCGAAAGGTTCTTCGCCGATCTTAAAAAGGGCGAGAAGATTTCCATACTTATTGCTCCTGCTTTCAAAGCCGATTACCCCGCAGAGTACGAGAAGGCACTGGGCGGCCTTAAGAAACTTGGCGTAAATCGTATTATCAGTGTTTCATTCGGCGCAGATATAACCACCTGGGCCTACATCAAATATATTCAGACTCACAATTATCTGGGTGGTATTTCTCAGCCCTGTCCTGCAGTGGTCGGTTACATTGAAAGATATATTCCCGATCTTCTGCCGAAACTTTTCCCTGTACAAAGTCCCATGATGTGTGCGGCAATTTATGCCAAGAAGGAAATGAAGGTCCAGGAGAAGCTGGCGTTCATAAGCCCCTGCATTGCCAAGAAAATGGAGATTGACGACCCCAACAATCACGGCTATGTAAGCTACAACGTAACCTTCAAGCACCTCATGGAATACATGTCAAAGAACAATCTTTTCGGCGCACCCGTAAATGATGAAATAGAATATGGCTTAGGTTCCATCTATCCCATGCCCGGCGGTTTGAAGGAGAACGTTTACTGGCTCCTTGGCAACGAAGTTTTCATTCGTCAGATAGAGGGCGAGAAGAAGATGTACCACTTCCTTGAAGCCAACAAAGACAGAATTAAACTTGGTAAAACCCCCTTCCTCTTCATTGACGCCTTAAACTGCGAACACGGCTGTATCAGCGGAACAGGAACTGATCCCAAGATTACCGATACCGACGATCCTCTTTATGCGGTTCATAAGATTCAGGAAAGCGTTAAGAAGGAGGATAAGAAGAGCGCCTGGTCCAGAAAGCTTACTCCTGAGAAACGTCTCGCTGCATTAAATAAGCAGTTTGCAAATCTTAACCTTGAAGATTATATAAGAAAATACACCGACAAGTCCAAGATGGCTGCCCATCAGATACCAAGCGAATCACAGCTTGACGGAATCTTTAAGGAAATGAACAAGTTTGACGAGGAATCAAGAAATATCAACTGCTCATGCTGTGGTTACGATACCTGTAAGGATATGGCCATTGCCATCTTCAACGGATTCAACCATAAAGACAACTGTGTTCACTACCTTAAAGACCTGGTTGAAGCAGAAAAAACCGAGGCTCAGGACCTGGTTGAGCACGAGAGAGAAGTCCTTGGAAGACAGAAGAGCGACATCATTGACACCGTTAATGGCATTGAGAGAAACTTCGAGGCACTTCGTGAGTCCATTGAGGGAGTATTGAAGGGCAACACCGAAAATGCAGAAGAAAGCTCCGCAGTATCCGGCGAGATGTCCAATGTTACGGACTTCTGTACAAGACTTAACGAATCCATCGATATTATCACAAAGCATCTGGATGAACTTAAGTCCAATAATGAAAAAGTCGTTGATATCGCCAACCAGACCAACCTGTTGGCTTTGAACGCTTCCATTGAGGCAGCAAGAGCCGGAGATGCGGGCAAGGGCTTCGCGGTTGTTGCCAGCGAAATCAACCACCTGGCTGCAGACTCCAAGGAGACAGCCGAAAACAGTGGTGAGGCCAATATCAATATCCAGAACGCCATGGAAGGAATTATAAAGGAGACAAAAGATTTACTGGAGATTGTAGAGAATGTAAACACAAGAATCCAGAATCTGGCGGCCTCCACCGAAGAGATTTCAGCCTCCACAAACCTGGTGGCAAGCACCGTGGAGGATGTAAGAGCAGAGCTGAAAGCTCTGGCACAAAAGACAGGTCAAGACGAGTAATTATAAAGGATAACGGGCAAGACAGTTGCCCGTTATCGTGCTATAATGGAGAAGCGGACGTTTTTACCGACGTCACAAGAGAAGAATAATTATTATAGGGAGGAAAGTATGTTTCAGGATGGAAAGATTTTTATAGGAAAATCCGGGGATGAGAAGGTTTATATCTACCCTAAGATGGCCAATCGTCATGGCCTTATTGCCGGTGCCACCGGTACAGGTAAGACTGTTTCATTAAAGGTTTTGGCCGAGTCATTTTCAGATTGTGGCGTGCCTGTTTTCTTTGCAGACGTGAAGGGCGATCTGGCAGGAATGTGTAATGCAGGAACACCCAACGAGAATGTACAAAAGAGAATCGATGCAATGGGACTTGCAGCGGAAGGATTCGACTATCGCGCATTCCCCACAGAGTATTGGGACGTTTACGGCGAATATGGTTTGCCCTTAAGAACAACGATTTCAGAGATGGGACCTTTGCTTCTTGGCAGAATCATGGATTTAAATGATACCCAGACTGACATACTTACAATAGTATTTAAGATTGCGGATGATGAGAACATGCTTCTCATCGACACCAAGGATTTACGCTCAATGCTTCAGTATGTGGCTGAGAATGCCGCAGAGTACTCCATGAAGTACGGAAACATCAACAAGCAGTCCGTAGCCACCATCACAAGAAATATCGTGGCTTTGGAGTCTGAGGGTGCAGAGTTATTCTTCGGTGAGCCTGCGCTTGATATAAAGGACTGGATTAAGACAGACATGAACGGCAAGGGAATGATTCAGATTCTCGACTGTCGCAAGCTTATTAACAATCCTACAATGTACGCAACATTCTTACTTTGGATGATGTCCGAGCTTTTCGAGACATTGCCTGAAGTAGGTGATCTTGAAAAACCCAGAATGATCTTCTTCTTTGATGAAGCCCATCTCCTTTTCGATGATGCTCCAAAGAACTTAAAGCAGAAGATTGAGCAGGTTGTTAAGCTCATCCGTTCAAAGGGCGTTGGTATTTACTTTGTTACCCAGAAGCCTTCAGATGTCCCCGACGGCATCTTAAGCCAGCTTGGAAACAAGATTCAGCACGCACTCCGTGCCTACACACCTGCTGAGCAGAAGGCGGCGAAGGCAGCGGCAGACGCATACAGAGCAAATCCTGATTTTGACACATATGATACATTGATGGAACTTGGAACAGGTGAGGCTTTGGTATCCGTTCTCGATGAGAAGGGTACACCCACCATGGTTCAGAGAACCAAGATTCTTCCTCCTCAGAGCCAGATGGATGCTCTCGATGAGAATGTAAGACAGAGCAAGATTAAGGCCAGCGACCTTTACATCCACTACGCCGAGGCCATTGACAGAGACTCCGCTTACGAGTTCTTATGCAGACATGCAAAGGATATCGAGGCAGAGAGAGAAAGACTTGCCAAGGAAGCTGAAGAGGAGAAGGCTCGATTGAAGGAAGAAGCTGCTGCAGCCAAGGCAGCCGAAAAGGAAGCCATTGCAGCGGAGAAAGCCAAGGCAAGAGAAGAGGCGGCAGCCGCCAAAGCCAAGGAGCGTGAGGAAGCTGCTGATGCAAGAAGAAAGAAATCTGCAATCAAGGGTGTGGGAAGCACAGTTATCGGCACCGTGGGCCGTGAACTTGGCAACTCCTTAGGCAAGAAAGTGGGAGGCACCTTCGGCAAGAAACTTGGAGGCAACTTAGGCGCAGCTTTAGGCCGCGGCCTTCTTAGCACATTCCTGAAATAAATACCTTAATTCGGGTTAAACTTGATTATCAATATCCCGGGTCATCTGTAAAGGCCAAGCCACCATGTGGTGCCGCAAAGCGGCAGCCTTGACAGATGCCCTGGGATATTTTTGTAGCAGCCAAGCCCGAATTAAGGCGGCCTTTGGCCGACACGCGACAGGCGAAGCAGAATATCGCCGGGGAATCTCCAAGATTTGGCGTTATGTAAACTAAACTGGTGGATTCTACTGCTAAGTCGCGATTTCTTTGAGAAGTAGCAGTAGTGTTTCGCGGGCAGCCTCTGCTAAATATGAAATAATTGGACTATAGCAGTAGGAATTAGAGAATGCTCTCTGCCATTTTCCTAATAATTGAAATTTAGCAGAGCTCGGTCAAAGAAAACTACTGCCAAAAATGAGAAAGTGTAAATCTGGCAGAGACAGGTTCTAAATTCCTACTGCCAAGTTGCTAAAATGTAGGATTCCGGCAGTAATAATCCAGCTACAAGCATGTTATGTAAACCAACATGCACATTCTTATCCTTAATCTGCTTGATTACTCTATTATCCTCCCGCGAAGGATTGTCAACCCTGCGCGTAGCGCACCGTGGAGCGGCTGCGGGGTTGACGATACGAAGCGGGAGGATATGCTATGCAAAGCAGATTTAAGGATATAACCTATGATATAATGTAACAAGTAAATTTGTAGGGAGAGAAATAATGCCAAAGACAATAATGATCATAGATGACGATATCCATATCGGGAACATGTTGGAGGAGACCTTAAAGCTTGAAGGCTATGAGGTCTTAAGAGCATTCTCCGGAACGGAAGCCTTGATGGTTCTTGAAAGACAGAAACCGGACCTCCTTCTTCTTGATTTGATGCTTCCCGGAATTTCGGGAGAGGATTTGCTTCCCAAGGTAAAGGATATTCCGACCATCGTCTTAAGCGCGAAATCAAATATTGAAGGGAAAGTAAAGCTTTTGATGGATGGGGCCAGAGACTATGTCACAAAGCCCTTTGACGTTAATGAGCTTCTTGCAAGAATTGCGGTGCAGCTTCGAATGGCAGAGAATGCGGCCGCCGACAACGTTATCAAAGCCGGTAATCTTACCCTTGATACCGACATTTTAACCGTCACCTTGAATAATACCCCCATTACCCTTACAAGGACCGAGTGCGCCATTTTGGAGATCCTTATGCTTAATCCCAACCGTCCAATAGGAAGAAACACAATTCTTGACAGAATAAGCGACAGTACGCCGGATTGCACCGAAAGGTCCTTAAAGCAGCATATCAGCAACATAAGAAAGAAACTTCAGGCCGTTAACGGCGAAGATTATATAGAAGCAATTTACGGAATCGGATTCAAATTTAAATCTTGACACTTTCTTGACGATTCTTTGACCGTTTTCTTGACCTTGGGGTGAGATACTCATATCAGCTTAAGAAAACGAGGAGAGAGTTATGGAATACATTTTTAAAACAAATAACCTTGAGAAAAAATATGGTAACTTTATCGCCCTTAACGGATTGAATATGGCTGTCCCTAAGGGCGCTATTTATGGCTTCGTCGGCAAAAACGGCGCCGGCAAGACCACACTTATAAGACATCTTTGCGGCCTTCAGCATCAGACCTCAGGAAGTTTTGAGCTTATGGGAGTTAAGGATGATGATAAGGCCATCTCAAAATCAAGAAGACGCATCGGCGCAGTTGTTGAGGCTCCCGCACTCTACAAGGACATGACAGCAAGGGATAACTTAAAGCAACAGTACTTAACCCTTGGCCTTCCGACTTTTGACGGAATCGACGAGCTATTGGAGCTTGTGGGACTTGCCGATACCGGTAAGAAAAAAGCCGGCAAGTTCTCCCTTGGCATGAGACAGCGCCTGGGAATCGCCATTGCCCTTTGCGGAAACCCCGATCTTTTAATCCTTGATGAGCCCACCAACGGCCTTGACCCTCAGGGCATCATCGAAATCAGAGAATTAATCATCAAATTAAATAAGGAAAAAGGAATTACATTTATTATCTCAAGCCACATCTTAGACGAGCTTTCAAGAGTTGCCACATATTACGGCTTCATCGACAAGGGAAGAATCGTTAAGGAGATGAGCGCGGAAGAACTTGAGAAGGAATGCAGAAAATCCATCAGAATGAAGGTTTCGGACACCAAGGTTCTTTCAAGAGTTATGGATGAGCTTGGAATCGAATATTCAATTATTGATGACAACACGGCAGACATCTTCTCGGAAGTAACATTCTCAAAGATTGCAAAAGATTTTGAGGATGCAGGCTGCACAATCTTCACCATGGATGAGCATGAGGAGAGCCTTGAAGCATTTTACCTTTCACTTCTTGGAGGAATTCAGAATGCTTAGGATTATGTATTCGGATTTAAGAAGGGCAATGATTGACCGAAGTGTCAAAACGGGAGTCCTTATAAGCCTGGTTTATCCCATCCTTCTTTATGTAACATATTTGGTGATTTTTAAGATTGCTGAATTTGACACACCGGTGTACGGCGACGAACTTATTTCGCTTTATGTAGGCATATCCGCTTTCATTTTGTCTGCCATCATCACGGGTTTCGTGTCCAGAGAATATACAGACGGAATAATAAGAAACAAGATTGCCACAGGAGCCACAAGGACAGCTGTTTTTTCATCGGCTGCGGCAACATCTGCTGTGGTAGCTGCAGTGCTTTCCGCCATTTCAAGCGCGGTAATAATGATTCTGACATTTGTATTTACACCCGGATTTCAGAATTATTCCACAAGGGAAATCGGAGATTACCTTCTGATAATGACTTTGGCGGAGATGAGCATCGCCGTTTTTGCCGCAATGCTTGTTATGGCCTTCGGTAACTTCAAGATTGCCCTGGCACTTCCCCTTGGAATTGCTTTTCTTATGAAGGTGCTTTGCGGAATCGTTGCTGATAAGCTTTATCCCCAGGACGGTCCTTGCCTTCTTACAGGCACAAGACTTCAGGTTTATTCATTTATTGATAAGTACATACCTTATTCATACGTTGAACGCCCCATGCCCTACGGATTCTTCACATTGTTTATGGGAGTTATGGGACTCACGGTGATTTCAATGGTTGTAGGACTTTTGATTTTTAACAAAAAAGACATAGTATAGGAGCAATTATGTTCAATTTATATAAAGCAAATCTGGAAAGATTATTCAAAAATATATATTTCATTGGGGGCCTTGTCATTGCCGCTGTTGTAACGGCCCTCTTTACAGGAAAGCTGGCATCGGTGTTTTTTCTGGCAGGAAGAACACCCAATGAGGTGATGATTTTCGTAAGCTGTGCAATGATTTTCTTCTTCGGTATTTTCGCCCCCATATATCTTGGCGCCGAGTATGCCGACGGAACCTTCAGAAACAAACTGATTGTCGGTTATTCACAGTTTGAGGTTTATCTGGCTAACCTTTTAGCCCTCATAACAGGCGCAGTTGCAATGATTCTTGTATGGTTTGTGACAGGAATTATCGCAGGCGCTGAAGTTAACTCAAAGCTTTTCGTTGCCCTTGTGGTGGGGATTTTTGCACAGGCGGGCTGGCTTGCATTTCTTACACTTGTTGGCCTCAGATGTAAAAAAACAATTACCTCCGTTGCTCTTTCCATGGGAGTTTTGTTCATAAGTTTCAACTGGATCACCATCGGTAACGCTCTTATGATGCACGTCGAAGAGGGAAAGCTTTCCATAGGTCAGATTCTTTACAACATTCCCGCCATGGGACAGTGGGTTTCAGAAACATGCTTCTCCGACCCTCAGGTTAATCCCGGCCTTGTGATAAAGGTGCTTATTTCCCTTTGCATTGTGGGAATCACAACAGCCATTGGAATTACCGGAATCAATAAAAGAGACGTTAACTAGTGGGAGTTTAAAAATAGATGGATAGTATTAAGAAGAAAATAGTTATTATCGGCACGGCTTTAGTGCTTTTCTTTGGTGCCTTGATTGCCGCAAAACTTGGAGTATTTGAAAAGGGCAATGGCAAAATAGAGGGGCTTAAAGAAGCGGCAACTACAGTTGGAGACTTGGAGATCCCCGAGGAAGCAGTGATTGTGGGTGTGGGTGAAGCTACCCACGGCAATGCGGAATTTCAGGAGTTAAAACTTTCTGTTTTAAAGAAACTTGGAAGTGAAGGAACCTGCAGGGCAATTCTTTTTGAGATGCCCGTTGCGGACGGAGATATGTTAAATGCCTATGTTCACGGTGAAGGTGATGTGGCGAGTGCAGAGGATGCGGTGGGACAGCTGATGTATCCCCTTTACGACACAAAGCAGATGGCTGCACTCCTTGATTGGATGAAGGCTGAAAATGAGGGCAAGAGTTACAGTGAAAGCTATTGTATTTTCGGTATCGATCCCCAGGGGGCAGATGAGCCGGATCCCAATGCTCCTTCCTTTGAAGAAGATCCCAATGCTTACAGTGATTACCGTGATGACTGCATGGTAAGAAACCTTAAGAACTTATTGTCCATAGAAAAAGAAAGAGGTTATAATCGGGTTATGGTAACAGCCCACAACGGACACCTTTGCAAAGGAAATTCCGACGGCTTTGGAACCATTACCTTCGGACAGAAGTTAAGTGATGAATTCGGCGACGGATACTTTGTTATCGGAACCGATTTCTATAATGCCAACGTAAACATCAATACCGCAGGAAAGTACGGAGATGAGTACGAGAGAGCAAACCATGAATTCTGCTCCTCTGACCCTCTTGCCATGCATGCCAAGGACTTTAACGGAGAAGTTTACGCATTGGATTTTACCAAAATAACCGATGAGGACAGTGAACTTTACAAAACTGTTCACAGTGAAATGTTTATGGGACTTATCGGTGAGGGCTTCAACGAGAACTGGTACACCTATAAAAGCTACAGAGCTAAGGTAGTGCCTGCGGATAAGTATGACGCAGTGGTTTACTACTACGAGGCAAATCCCATTGAGCCTATTCACCATTAGAGAAAAACCGCGGGGGTAATATGAAATACCTTTTGGCAATTGCAATAATAGTAATCATATTGCTTTTAATCAAAATAATCGCCATGAAAAAGTCTGTCCGGAATCTTCGGGCAGACTTTGTGGCGCGTGGAAAACTTGATACCAACTCCCTTATCGGAATCGACAGCAGAGATAAGGATTTGAGGGAGCTTACTGATGACATCAATAAGACTCTGACTGAACTTCGGGAGGCTTTTCATAAATACAATCTTGGGGACAATGAGTTAAAGACCGCCATCACTAACGTGGCTCACGATATAAGGACGCCCCTTACGGCCATCATGGGCTATCTGGAGCTTATGAAGAAGCAGGAGATGACGCCTGAGACTGAGAAGTATCTGGCCATAATTGAGGAGCGCTGTCAGCATATGAAGAAGCTGACGGAGGAATTATTCGAGTATTCTGTGGTTTCAACTTCCGAAACCAAGGAGGAACTTACGGAGGTTTCCTTAAACAGGGTTCTTGAGGATACCCTTATGAATTACTATGCTGCTCTGGTGGAAAAGGGCATTGAGCCTGAGATAGATATCTGTGATGAGAGGGTGGTAAGAAAGCTTTATCCTTCATATGTGGAGAGGATTTTTTCCAACCTTATCAGTAATGCTTTAAAGTACAGCGATGGGGATTTGAGGGTCTCATTGAGTGCTGAGGGTACAGTGGTTTTTGCCAACAAAGCATCATCACTTTCGAATGTGGCGGTTGAGAAACTCTTCGACAGATTCTTCACCGTTGAGACCGCCATGAACGAATCTACGGGCCTTGGACTTTCAATCGTAAAGACCTTCGCCCAGAGGATGAACTGCCTGATTGGCGCCAAATACGAGGGCGGAAGCCTCATCATTGAAATCAACTTTTAGTGGCTTTCGATTTTCGCATATTTATGTTATTCTAGGTCTTGAGTTGTTATACGATAACTTGGAGGTATAAATAAGTATGGAACAGAACTATATTGTTGCGACCGCTTCAACAGCCGATCGCACAAGAGAGTACCTTGAGGAGCATAAGATTCCCTTCATCAGCTACAACTATGTTTTGGGTGATGAATCATTCGAGGATGATTGCCTTGATTCAACCAGGGATGAGGTTTATAAGAAGATGAGAAATGGTCAGATCCTTACCACTTCAGCCATCAACACCTACTCC
The DNA here is from genome assembly GCA_900103495.1 of Lachnospiraceae bacterium G11. Lineage (GTDB taxonomy): Bacteria > Bacillota > Clostridia > Lachnospirales > Lachnospiraceae > G11. The sequence continues at coordinate 125,026 of FMWZ01000012.1, forward strand.
TACAGGGAATTCTTTGAGGGCCTTATCAAACAGGGGAAGGATGTTGTCTTCCTTGACATGACATGGAAGATTTCTGCATCCTACAAGTTCTGCGATGAAGCAATCGCGGAATTAAAAGAAGAATATCCGGACAGAAGAATCATCAACGTTGACACCAGATGCGTGTCGGGCGGTCTGGGACTGCTGGTTGAGAAGGTTATAGAGCTCTATGAAGCAGGTGAATCCATGCAGACGGTCCTTGATTGGATTGAGGAAAACAAGCTTAAGATTGCTCACCGTTTCACTGTTGACGATCTTACCTGGCTTAAGAGAGGCGGACGAGTTTCAAACGCTTCCGCACTAATTGGAACTCTTCTTTCCATCAAGCCGGTACTTTACGTGGACAACGAGGGAGCTCTTGTGGCTATAAGCAAAGCAAGAGGACGAAAGAAGGCTCTTGCGGAAATCATAGCAGGAGTTATCAGCGATATTAAGAATCCCGACGGAATGGTAATTAGAATTAACCACGCAGATTGTCTGGAGGATGCAGAGTTTGTGAAGGAACAGATTCTTGCAACCTATCCTTCGATTAAGGAAATCTCAATCAACAATCTGGGAGTTGTAATCGGAGCCCACACAGGCCCCGGACTTTTGGCAGTTTTCTACATGACAGATGAAAGAAAAAAAGATTGACCATAAAGGAGGAAGTATAAATGGCAGATTTTGTAAGCATTGATGCGGAAGACGATCAGTTCGCCTATCGTTATGACACACAGCTTCTCATTGACAGAAGAGATGAGGATTTGGATGAGGATGAGATCGCTGATTACATCACCGAGCACTTTGAGGGCAACAGCCTTATTGCAGCAGGTGACGAGGATCTCATAAAGATTCACTTCCACACCAATGAACCCTGGAAAATCCTTGAGTATTGCAACACTTTGGGAGAAATCTACGATATCGTTGTTGAGGACATGATCAGACAGTCTGCAGGCAAGCAGGGTTGATTTAAAGTTTTATTTTTTGAAATTAAATTTTACGCAAGGCTTCTCAAAGTGATTTGAGAAGCCTTTTTTTGCACTTTTTTATAATTTTGTCAACTAAAAATAGAATAATAGGGTAAATTTACCAAAAAAATTACAAAATAAAGTGGTATAATATAAAAGCGAACAAATTTTGGCAAAATATTTAGGAGGAAACTACCATGCCAGAAAAGAAATCCAAAACTAAACCCAACACCAAAACAAAGGTAAAGGGCAATGGTAAATTAAGTCTTCGTGTAACACTTATCTTATTTGCCATGCTTCCCATGCTCTTTTCCACAATCTTTCTTGCTGTAGCATTAATCAGCAAGACCAGTTCAGAAATGAACAATAACACCAGTAATTCGCTGGTAACAATTATTACGGAAACAGGTAATGCTTTTGACTACACTACTGAGAATGCCAAGAGAACATTACAGGGCTTTGCAACTGCCCCCATTGTAATCAAAGCGCTGCAGAATCCCGATGACGCAGCTATAGTTGCAGAGGCTAACAAGTATACAAATGAATTTTTTGCAAAGCTTGAAGGCTGGGAAGGACTTTATCTCGCCACATGGGAGACCAAGGTTCTTACACATGAGACAGAAGCCGTAATCGGTAAGGTCTTAAGAGAAGGCGACAGCCTTACAGGTCTTCAGAATTCCATGCTTTCTGCGGACGGTGTTTTCAACACAGGTATTGTGACATCTCCTGCATCAGGAAACCTTGTACAGTCCCTGTATTGTCCCGTAATTGTTAACGGCAAGCCCATCGGATTTGTAGGCGGAGCAACATATGTTAATGACGTGGCTGCAAGAATTTCTGATGTTTCATCCCTTGGATTAAAAACCGCTTATATCTACTTTGTTGACAGAGATGGTATAATGCTTTATCACCCCACTCCCGAGAAGATCGGTAATCCCGTTGAGAATGCGGCAGTTAAGGAACTGGTTGCAAGAATCGGAAACGGTGAGCATCCTGAACCTGCCTGCATTACCTATGTATTTAAGGGCGCAAATAAGTACGCTGCATACTACATAGGTGAGAATGAGAACTACATTGCAGTTCTTACAGCAGACGAGACTGATGTTATGTCCGGCGTTAATGCCACAAAGAATAGTACTCTTGTGTTCTGTATCATTGCAGTTGTAGTATTTGCTACACTTGCAGTTCTTGTTGAGAGAAAGATTTCCACACCTCTTACCAAGGTTTCAGAAGCTATTACACAGCTTAGTACCGGTGATGTTACCGTGGACACCGATGCCAAGTCTTCGATAAATGAGACATTAAGTATTATTACTGCGTTTAAGACCTTGAGAGGAGCTCTTAATTCCTCAATGGGTGCGGTTAAGAGTTCGGCAAATATGCTTAGTGAAGCAATCACAAGCGTAGATGAGAAGACCTCACATAACGTTGAATCTGTATCCCAGATCAACAACGCCATCAACGAAGTTGCAACAACCTCACAGTCCGTTGCAGAGAATGCACAGACCATGGCTGAGCAGGCAGTTGAACTCGGAAACGATATTGAAACTCTTAACACCAACGTTCGTAACCTCTTCGAGGCTTCACAGAACATTAAGAACGCCAACAACGACGCTTCCTACTGCATGAAGTCTGTATACGACGGAGCTAATGAATCCGTTGAGGCTATGCGAAATATCAGCGATAAGATCAGCGAGACCAATGCTGCAATCGAGAAGATCGGCAGCGCTGTACAGGCTATCGAGTCCATCGCTTCCCAGACCAACCTCCTTTCACTTAATGCTTCCATCGAGGCAGCAAGAGCAGGTGAGGCAGGCAGAGGCTTCGCGGTAGTTGCTGAAGAGATTCGTACCCTTGCTGATTCCTCTGCAGAGTCTGCAGGAGAAATCAAGGAGATTATCGACAACGTCATCGCTCTTTCAAATGGCACAGTTGATATTTCTAACAGAGTTTACGAGGTAGTAAGCAAAGAGCAGTCCGATATTGAGGATGCAAGAGAGAAATTCAATGTTCTTTCCGGATCCGTTGAGGATGCAATCAATGAGATTCAGACCATTGAAGAGATGGCCGGCAAGCTTGAAGAACTTAAGAGAGAGCTCACCAATTCCACCAGCGAACTTGGTGCTATCTCCGAGGAGCTTGGTGCTTCCGCTGAGGAAGTTGCCGCTTCCTGTCAGACAGTAACAGAAGCTTGTACCGATACCCTTCATTCCGCTACAGAAATGAGCGACACCAATAAGGATATGACCGAGGCTATTGACTTCTTCAAACTGTAAGATATACGTAGCTTAAGGCTTTTAAAGCCGGGGCGGTATTATACCGCCCCGGTTTTTTATGCCTTTTTGGCCACTTGCTTTATGATTTTGTACCGCTTACCCCCGAACCCATTGCCAAGCGGTTAAACATGTGTAAAATAAAAAGTGTCAAGACAAACATGTTTGAAAAGACGAGGAAACTTAACATGAAGGTATACATTACCGAAAATAATGCAGTTACCGAGACTACGGTGGAAATCACCTGTGTAGAGGCAAGTCCGGAGGTAAAAAGGCTTGAGCACTACATCATGGAATTTGATTCGAGACTTAAGGGAAAGAACGATGGCGAAACCATGTATGTTAACGCAAGAGATGTCCTTTACTTCGAATCAGTTGATAACAGAACGTTCATGTACACCAAAGACAACGTTCTGGAGGCAGAAAGGAAACTCTACGAACTGGAAGATACACTTAATAAGAAGGATTTCTTCAGGTGTTCCAAGTCAGTGATAGTAAATGTGAATGCAATCAAGGCCTTAAAGCCTGAAATTACAAGAAACATTCTTGCTACACTGGAAACCGGAGAAGTTGTGACAATATCAAGGCGCTACGTGAAAGCCTTCAAGGAATTGATAGGAGGAGAAGCATGAGAAAAGCAGATTGGAAGAAAGCCTTTGTTCTATTTAGAAATGGCCTGGCTTTGTGCTTCGCCTGGCTGGTGATTCTTATAATGCTAAGCGGCTTTTTCACAGGCGCGGTGGCCATAAAGCTCACATCCCTTTTGGGTGCATTTTTCATAAGTTTTGTGGGAGTCATTTGTTTCATCGTATTCTTCTCGGATGCCTTTATAAGAGACAAATCCTTCATTTTCAGACTTAACTTTGCATTGATAGTCTTTATCCCGGCGGAGATATTTGGTTTTTACCTGGGAGGATTCTTTGAAGGGAAAGGAGCCCTAAGCTACTGGCTTATATTCGCAGGAATTGTTCTTTTCTTCTACAGCGTATGCATTATTATTGACAAAACCCTCTGTAAGAAGAAGGGTGAAGAGTATACCTTCCAATTGATGAAATATCAGGAGGAACGGAAAAATGACAGCACAGGAGAGTGTAAATAACACAAATACAAGAGATTTCTACGAATTAAAGAAAGCAAACATAATTACCCAGAAAAAAGGCCTTCCCTTTATGATGGCATCGGTGATTGTTTGGGGAGCAATCCTTGCGGTGCAGTACTTTGTGCAAGGCCTCAACGAAAAGAACTTCAGCACATTTTGCTGCTCATGCCTTCTTATGCCTTTGGCAATTATGTTTTCGAGGATGCTTGGAACAAAGATCGTGGACAAGACCGGCAATCCTTTTTCGAAACTCGGCTTCAGACTTACATTGACCCAGATGCTTTATCTCCCCATTGTTATGTGGGCCTATGCTGAGGCACCCGAAAAGATGGTTATGATTTACGCTATTGTTTTCGCGGCACACTTATTCCCCTTTGCATGGCTTTATGACTCAAGAACGTACTTTACTTTCGCATTCGTGGAAGTTGCTGCAGCGCTTGTACTTGGAATCATGTGGGGAAGCGTATATGTGGTGGGATTTATGATAATTGCACAGGTGATTATGACCGTGTTGCTCTTTATGGAAGTTCGAAATGAAGAAAAAAAGAATGATTAATCACCTGATTAAGCTAACTTGACGGGAAACCCGATTGAGATGTATTATTAAGACATAAAAGAGGCGCTACCGTAGTTCACGGTTAGCCCTAGGAATCAGTTATTTAAAGAAATGACCGCAATCCTGATATGTACCCAGAATCCTGGACACATTGATTTATGATTTAGGCGGAACACATGGATGCTTCCCTGTACTTTACAGGAGGCATCCATTTTGTTTTTGCCTGAATTCTTTTGTTATTGTAGTAATCTATATATTCTTCTATGGCTTTTGAGAACTCTCTGAAAGATGCGTATTCTTTTTCATGGCCATAATACATCTCATTCTTTAATCTTCCAAAAAACGTCTCCATTATGCAGTTGTCATAGCAGTTCCCTTTTCTTGACATGGACTGAGTTATGCCATGTTTTTGGAGTTGCGTTCTGTAGTATGTGTGTTGATACTGCCAGCCT
>FMWZ01000025.1 GCA_900103495.1 Lachnospiraceae bacterium G11
TATCAACACACATACTACAGAACGCAACTCCAAAAACATGGCATAACTCAGTCCATGTCAAGAAAAGGGAACTGCTATGACAACTGCATAATGGAGACGTTTTTTGGAAGATTAAAGAATGAGATGTATTATGGCCATGAAAAAGAATACGCATCTTTCAGAGAGTTCTCAAAAGCCATAGAAGAATATATAGATTACTACAATAACAAAAGAATTCAGGCAAAAACAAAATGGATGCCTCCTGTAAAGTACAGGGAAGCATCCATGTGTTCCGCCTAAATCATAAATCAATGTGTCCAGGATTCTGGGTACATATCAAGAGGGCTCAGGCATTTTGTGACGTATATTATCAGGTTGAATTTCTCTTCAATACTTCTAGCTCCAGGGTTATAACCTTCTTAGGAGTGTTGTCGCCCTCGATTCGGTTTAAAAGAGTCCTTGCCGCAACACGCCCCATCTCCCTGATGGGAATGGCGATTGTGGAAAGGGGAGGGTTGGAGTATTTGGAAATTTCTATGTTGGAAAGGCCCATAACTGCGCACTCGCCGGGAACCGAAACACCAAGGTCGTAGAATGCTCTAAGGACCGCTATGGCCATCAGGTCACTGGCTACGAAATAAGCGTCCGGAAGGTTGCCTTTCTTGTAAGCTTCTTTTATCTTCTCCATACAGAATTCTTCGCTCCAGTTACTGGGAAGAACCCATTTGGGATTATACTCTAATCCAAGTTCATTGAGGGTCGCGAAATATCCTTTAAATCTTCTGCAGGAGGGAATGTCTTCCTCGAAACCACCAACGAAACCAATTCTCTTATAACCCTGCTCATGAAGGTGCTTTACAGCAAGATAAGCAGCGGTGAAATGGTCGTAAGCTATATTATCAATAGAAGTATGCTTGGTATCGACGCCCACGATATGAGGCGTCTTCTTTCTCGCATATTCGAAAATATCATCCGTCAGGGTGTTCATAATGATGAGGCCTGTGGGGGGCTCTTCAAAGGCATTGTACATTATGGACTTGTTGCTGAACTCTTCATTGGTATGAACGAATGCAATTTCATGTCCTGCCTCAAGCATTGCTTCCTCGAATCCGGATAATACCGAGAGGAAATAGGGATCGGTATATTTGCCGCCCTGGACATTGAGTACGCAGCCGAAACGATAAGAATTTCCGGTACGTGCTATGTTACGTACAGTCTTAAACTGCTGACCGGATGATGAGGGGGATTTGTAGTTGAGTTCAGCGACTGCACGCCAAATCTTTTCCTTTGTTTCATCCGTCATCTTATAAGTAGTATCATGATTTATTACTCTGGATACTGTAGCCGGCGAAACTCCTGCGAGGGCCGCTACTTCACGAATAGTGCTCATTTCACTCTCCCAATCAAAAATGACATATTTTTAACGAAACAAAATCCCCTTAAACACTTCAAAACAATATTATAATAACCGCGACATTATGTCAACAACGAAACAGGCGTGAGCCTAGATATTTCAAGGGCTTAGGTAATTTTATACAAATTGAAACAGTCAATTTTATGAAAATAGGCAATAGAATTGTTTACTAAAACGCGCTAAACTTGTTTCGTAAAATTTAGTAAACAAAAGTGTTTACGAATGAAAACCTAGTAAAAGGGAGGACAAACATGAAAAGAAAGCTTTTAGCAACAATTCTTTGCGCTTCAATGGCTCTCGCTACTCTCGCAGGTTGTGGTGGCAACACTCAGACCGCTTCAACAGACGCACCTGCAGCTGAGACCAAAACAGAAGAGGCAGCACCCGCTGCAACAGAGGAAGCAGCTCCTGCAGAGGAAGAAGCACCCGCTCTTGAGGGTGAAATCCACTATGCATACTGGAGTGATGTTTTAGGACCTTATCTTGAAGAGTGTAAGGCAAACTTCGAAGCAGCTAACCCCGGTGTAACAATCGTACTTGAGCCCACAGCATGGGGCGAGTACTGGACCAAGTTAGAGACAGCAGCTACAGGCGGCGCAGTAGCAGATGTATTCCAGATGAACGGACCCAACATTGGTAAGTACGCATCTGCAGGCATCATCGTTCCCATTGATGATCTTGTAGCTAACTCAGATCTTGATCTTAACAACTATCCTCAGGCTATGACCGACCTCTACACAGTTGACGGCAACCTTTACGGTATCGCAATCGACTACGATACAATCGGCCTCTGGTACAACAAAGAGCTCTTTGATGCAGCAGGCGTTGAGTATCCTACAGAGGATTGGACATGGGATGACCTTGTAGCTGCAGCTGAGAAGCTTACAGATTCTTCCAAGGGCGTTTACGGTATGGTAGCAGGCTACGCTGATCAGGGTGGTTTCTACAATACAGTTCCTATGTCAGGCGGTTACATCTTAAACGACGACAAGTCAGCATCAGGCTTCAAGGATCCCGCAACAAGAGCAGGTATCCAGTGCTGGGTTGACCTTATTCAGAAGGGTTATTCACCTTCCCAGGCATCTCTTACAGAGAATGCTGATTACATTCAGTTCATGTCCGGTAAGGTAGCAATGCTTTACGCAGGCGACTGGTTCGCAGCAACATTCGTACAGGATGCAGACTTCGCTAAGAAGATCGATTGCCAGTATCTTCCTAAGATGAACGGCAAGAGAGTATCTGTTATCCACGGTAAGGCAAACTGCATCTCTTCAGCTACTAAGTATCCTGAAGCAGCATGGGCTTGGGTTGAGTACCTTGCAGGCAAGGAAGCTAACGAAATCCTTGGTAAGTCCGGTGCAGCTATTCCTTCATACAAAGGTTGCGCAGATCTTTACTTCGCACAGTTCCCTGATTACAACATGGGAATCTTCGCTGACGAAGCTGAGAACATGTCAATCCCTTATCCTGCATCAAAGACTTCTGCAGAGTGGGGCGACATCATGTGGAACGAGCTTATCGCAGCTTACTCAGGTGATGTTTCAGTCGATGAGGCTTGTGACAACATCGCAGAGCAGATGGATGCACTTCTTGCTTCAGAATAAACACTAACAACAAACATTTGAGGTAACACGGTCGTGAAAAAATTGAACCATAGACAAAAGACCGAGATCTTCTGGGGGCTACTTATGATAGCCCCCGTTACCATCGGTCTTATTATTTTCTATTTTTATCCGTTTTTCAGAGTTATAAGAGACAGCTTCCACAATATCGGTGCCTTTGACAGGGACATGGGATTCGTGGGACTGGACAATTATGTTGGAATGTTTAAGGACAAGGAAATGTGGCAGACTCTGGCCAATACTTTTGAGTATGTCATCATTATCGTGCCCCTTTCCCTTATTCTTGCAATGATAATTGCGGTCCTTTTGAATGCAAAGATAAAGGGAGTATCAGTCTTCCGTGTTATCTACTTTTTGCCGGCAATCACCATGTCTGTAGCCGTATCTATGGTATGGCGCTGGATTTTCAACGGTGATTTCGGTATCCTTAATGGAATTTTGGGCTCCTTTGGAGTTCCGGCAAGACAGTGGCTTGCCGACAAGAGCACAGCTATGTTGTGTATATGCGTTGTGGCCATTTGGTCAAACGTTGGTTATTATATGATTATTTTGCTCGCCGGAATTCAGGGCATCTCGAAGGGCTATTACGAGGCAGCCGAAATCGATGGTGCCACCGGCTTGCAAAAGTTTTTCAAAATCACATTGCCTTTGCTGACACCTACAATTTTCTATGTAGTTATCATGTTGATTATTTCAACATTCCAGACCTTCGACGGAATCTATCTTATGATTGGACCCAAGTCACAGGCCATCAAGTACACACAGTCAGTGGTAATGTACTTCTATAGGTCGGCATTCGACTACTCTAAGAAAGGCTATGCATCCGCAATTGCCGTATTGTTATTTGTGATTATCATGTCGCTTACGGTATTCCAGATGAAGATGCAGAAGAAGTGGGTGAATTACGACTGATGAAAAAGAAGGTTAATATTTCCAAATTACTTATTTATATCGTTTTGTTAAGTGGCGTATTAATCGCAGTATTCCCCTTTGTGTGGATGTTTTTGACATCCTTCAAGACCAACACTGAGGCAATGGCGATTCCACCCACGATTTTACCTAAGAAAATTCGCTTTGACAGCTTTATTACCATATTTGAGAAACTTCCGTTTTTGAAGATTTATCTCAATACAATTATTTCAGCTCTTGTAACTGTTGCTGCGCAGCTTACATTCTGCGCCATGGCAGGATACGCTTATGCGAGAATCAACTTCCCGTTTAAGAACATCCTCTTTACAGCAACTTTGGCAGTTTTGATGGTTCCCGGAACCTTCTTCATTCTGCCCCAGTACAGACTGATGTACAGCATGAAACTTTTAAACACAATACCGGCGCTGTTCCTGCCGAACTTGTTCTCGGCAATGGGAACCTTCCTTCTAAGGCAGTTCTTCTTGTCACTGCCCCAGGAACTTGAGGATGCAGCTTACATTGATGGATGCAACAGGGGAAAAGCTTTCATCAAGATTATGCTCCCTCTTGTAAAACCCGGTTTGGTATCCTTGGGAATTCTTACATTTAAATTCGCTTGGAACGATTTGATGTGGCCAATGATCGTTAACACATCAACAGACAAGATGACCTTGTCAGCAGCACTTTCATTCATGCAGGGACAGTACGTTACAGATTACGCCTGCATCATGGCCGGAGCGATTATGGCGGTAATACCTGTTTTGGTACTCTTCGCCATCTTCCAGAAGCAGTTCATTGAAGGCGTCGCTCACACAGGTATAAAGGGGTAGTTGTAAAAGGGACAAATATAAAGGGGACACCACATATTTTGTAAAAGGAGGAAATAGAAAAAGTGCAAAAGCAACACTTCACTAGGGGACTGAAGCGATTTGGCAAATGCGCTGTTTCTGCTACTCTTGCTCTCACAATGGCTCTCGGTTTCGCACCGGGAGCATTGACTGTAAAGGCAGCAGGCGCAAACGATATCCAGATAGCTTTGGACGGAAACACAGACGACTGGGATTATATTTCCAAATATGTCGTTGACGACGGCGGCTTCTCTCAGGCCGCAGCATTTGTAACAGATGACGCTCTCTATGTTATGAGAGACCTGTCAACAGTAGACGATTACGGTAGCGACCATCTCTACATTGATGCCGATGGTAACCACACAAACGGTTACTGCAACGGGGGAATCGACTTCATGGTAGAAGGCGCCGGTTTTTACAATTATACCGGTGACGCAGGCGGATGGGGCTGGACCAACAGCACCAAGTCTTTTAAGGTTGAAAAGACAACAGACAATATCGTTGCCGAGTATAGGATTCCTTTCGATACTCTTTCAACAAAGGATGCACCGGTTAATCCTTCCGAAATTCGTATTCACATCGGATGCGTTAAGGGTGACTGGACTGCTTTGGCAAATTATCCTTCAGGCGAGATAACCCTGGTGGATGTACCCACAGCTTCGGAAGCATACCACGAATCAAACGCTGAGGTAATCAGTGGTTTTGGCTTCAGCACCAACGGATCCTTAAAGGCTATTACAACAGAAACAATGGCTAACGGCGTAGCCGGTACCTTCAGCGCAATGGGCGGCGACGGCGTTAACTACAGATACAGCTTTGCTCCTTCAAAGTTATACGGAGCAGACAACAACAAATTTATAATTAACGGAGACAAGCTGATTGTTAAGAACAATCTTCTTGCACCCGGCACCTACAATATTTTCGTAAAGGTTACCAGCGACATTCGTTCAGAGAAGAAGGCTTTCTCCTTTGAAGTAGCAGCTGCAGACCCTACAACAGTAATTAATGAATCTATTTTCTCAGGTAAAAACGGAGAATGGTTCGCAGTTAATCACAACACTGCCAACTCTATCCCCGTTCTTAATGAGTTTAAAGCAGTAACCGACGGCCATGACCTTTATGCATATGTTAGCGGCCTTACACTTTCTGACCAGACAGAGTTCTTTATCAGCACCGGCAACGGCGGTCTTGATATGACAGATACCTGGGAAGATGGTGAAGAGGTTGATTACAAGGTCAATGCAGCATCCGGTGAAGTTTTCAAATATGAAAACGATTCCTGGAACAGTGTAGGAACTGCACAGGTATACAAGACCAACACAGCAGCAGAAGTTAAGGTTTCTCTTGATTTACTTACACCTTCCATGGATTTCCTTCTCGGTGTAAAGGATACAGAGAGCAACGTTCTTCCTAACATCGGAAGAGGAATGCTTTATATCACAAAGCCCAACATGAGTGAGCCTCCTCACATTGATTTTGACGGAAGCGCAGATGATTGGAGGGCAGCAGGCCTTGCTCCCATCGCTAAGGGAGATAAGACCATGGGCGATCTTTATGCTTTCAGAGACAGCCAGAACCTTTATGCAATGGCTACAATCAAGATCACCGACAAGACAGATTTGAGCAATCCTAACTGCCTGTCAACCAACTTCATTGTAAATGCGGACGGCGACAGCAGAACCGGTGAGCAGCACGCTTTCCTTAAAAACAGCGGTTTCGACTTCTTAGTTCAGGACTGGAATTCCGTAGGTCCCGACAGAAACGTTGAGTTCTTCGTATACACCGGCGGAAACGGACAGCCCGTAACTCATACTCAGATCCGCGATGAGAAGAACAGCGGAGTCATGTACAAGAAGATGACTTACGGCGATGGCGCTTCATATGCAGTAGCAGAATGGGTTATTCCTATTGCTGACATGGAAAACGTAATCGGCAACGTATCTGATGATTTGTATGTTGCAGTCGACAGAGAAGACCCTGTGCTTAACGGTTCAGAGGCAGGTACGGCATCAGATAACGGCAAATTCGCTCTTGTACCCAAATATCAGGTTGGCGTAAAAGTAAGCCTTGAAGACGGCTCTTTTGCAGACTGGGATACAGTAAGCAACGTCGCAGTAAACAAGGGCGCAGACACAGAATTTAACTTCCTTGCCACAAGAAGTGACGAGAGACTCTATACATTGGTTACCAGTGATGAGCGTCTTCTCAACACAGTTAACCTTTATTACATCAGCACTGATAAAGAATCAGGATACAACTTCTCAACCTACAGAAACATCGATTACATCGTAAGAGATGCTCTCCTTTATGAAGTTGTTGCCGATGACACAATCGCAGACGAACCCGTTGGCTCTGTATGGATGAATTACTATGCAGATTCCCTTGAAATGCAGTTATACCTTGAGCAGATCGGAAACCCCGATAAGGTTGAAATTGCATGGAGAGGTGTTGACGGTACATACGCAATTCCTTCAGACGGACTTATGCCTGTTACCGCTACTTTCTCATTGGGAAGAGATGCAGGTTACTACTATCCGGTAGAGGACTTCGCATCCTTCGGCAACCCTTACAAAGGATGGGTTGGCTGGGCCGGTGAGTTCGTAAGCCACGATGGACAGCCTACTTCCGCTGAGAAGTACGAGAGTGGAACATTACTTTTTGACAGATTCGCAGTATATCTTGGTGTAAGATGGAGCGAATACGAGCCTACAAAGGGCCATTATGACTTTGAGGGAATCAGGAAAAAATACAATCTCGACTTCTGGAAAGAAAGAGGAGTAAGACTCAACGTCAGATTCATTATGGATAACCCTGAAAACCAGCAGCCCGGCGAGCACAGAATGGATATTCCACAGTGGCTCTATGACGAACTGGTTGCAGAAAATGGCGAAGAGGGAGCAGGTACATTCTACTACAGCCCTGTAGATTTGGGCGGCGGCGGATTTTCACCTAACTACAATTCCAAGCTTCTACTTGAGTACCACGATAAGGTAATCGAGCAGTTAGCTAAGGATTTTGATAAAACCGACCTTACCTCATTTGTACAGATCGGTAGCCTTGGCCACTGGGCAGAGATGCACACATGGCCTGAAGGAACAGGTGAATTCCCTGATGTAGAAACTGCTGAGAAGTACATGGAAAGCTACACCAAGTACTTCCATAACGTAAAGCTTGGCTTGAGAAAGCCTTATCCTTACGCAGCAACAAACAAGTTCGGCTTGTTTAACGATATTTTCGGTTCCGGATACTTTAACGGTGATGGCACATACACCTTCTTAAGCTACATCAATGACGGTGATGTGGATATGCCTCACGCTACTTCAGAGCAGGTAGCAGCATCCAAGATGCCTGACTTCTGGAAGTACAATTACTCCGGCGGTGAGTTCTCATCCGGTGAGCCCAGACTCCACCTTCACAATGACGGAATCGTGGGAACAATCCAGGAAGTAAGAGACACTCACGTTTCATGGATGGGACCTTGCTCACCTTGTGACATGGCATCAGATGAGATTTGGGCTTTAATGAACGAAGCCAACATCCTTGCCTGCCAGAAGGCAATGGGTTACAACTTTGCAATCGAGAAGATTCAGCAGCTTGGAAACATCACTGCTGGTCAGGACACACCCATCAATTTCGTTGTTAACAACGAAGGTGTTGCTCCCTTCTACTATCAGTGGCCTTTAGAGTTTTCTCTTATCGATGCAGAGGGTAACGTAGCATACAAAAAGACAGTAAGCGGCGGAATTACAAGCTGGATGCCCGGACGTACTTCCGTTGATACTAAACTCTTCGTCTCCAACGGAGTTCCTGCAGGTGAATATACACTTGCTATCGCAATTGCTGATAAGGATTCCGAAGAGCCTGCAATCAGACTTGCTATGCAGGGCGGAAGAGACGATTTGAGATATCCTCTCTATACGATTAACCTTTCTTCTACAGGAAATGCAGCCGACGATCCTAAGCCTGAAACTCCTGCCGTTAACGGCGGAGCAAGTGCAGGAGCAGGAGCCGGTGCAGGCGCAGCAGGAAGCGACAGCGGAAGTGATGTTTCAACAGGATACACAACAACCGCACCCGCAGCAATAGCTGTTACACCCGAAACTGCTACAACACCCACAGCTAATGCAGGAAACACAGGCAGAACAGGTAACGGCAACGCTACAGTAAATACACCTGCAGCCACAGCTGAGGAAGCTGTTGCAAACGGCGCAACAGCAGGCGCAGAAACCGCTGAAGCAATCACCATCGGTGATGGAGAAACTGCTTTGGCAGACAGTCTTGGAGGAAGTGATGAAACTCCTGTAGACAATGCTACAGAGGCAGTAAGTACAGCTGCAGTTGAAGCTGCTTCAGGCTTCAATGTATGGATTATTCTGGCAGTAGTACTTGCTATCGCCGCAGTTGCAGGAATTGTTATGTACAGAAACGCAATCAGAAAGGGAGGACAGGATAATGAATAAGAAGTTCAGAAGACTTACGAATACAGTACTTGCCCTTGTCCTTTCCTTGGGCATGGTATTTGGACTCATACCCAATATTTCTCTTGTGGCTAACGCTGCTCAGGTAACTGAGCAGGTAGCTACAGTAAGTGAGTTAGACAATGAATCAGGTTATGAAGCTAACTGGACAAGAACAGTAAGCGAACCCGGAAACATTCAGTTCCAGTGTAATAATGGCGGAAAACTCCGCGTCAGAGGTTACCTCTCAGAGGGATACACCTATACAGCCGGAGATACGGTTACCATTGACTACACTACAGCATTAAACGGTACAGAAGTTGAGCTTTGCTATAACACAGAGGCTTCTTATGTAAGACTTGGAACTCTCAGTAATGCTGAAGAAAAGGCTGTTTTTACACTGCCCGAAACTGATAAGCTTGGCGGAGATATCCAGCCCAAGTACATCAGATTTAAAAATAATAACTGTGGCGCCGGAAATACATTTGGCGTATACGGAATTACTTTCTCGAGAACAACTGATGTAGCTGATCAGCCTTCAGAGCCCGAGACACCTGCCGTGAACACTCAATTTGCAGCCGCAAGTTGTGACGGAGGTTCATTTGATGTTGCATCAGATGGCACTGTAACCTACAGCTACAACAAGGGTGCCTGGAACTATTTGAACTTTGATGTAAAAGAGAGTGACTTATCCGAGTACGACAAGATTGTATTTGATATTACTCCCGCTGATGGAATGACGCTTGGTATCGGTTTAAAGAAAGCTGATGAACTCACCAAGTTAAGAGACATCTGGGCGAAAGAAACAATAGGCGGACAGAGACAGACTTTTGAGTACTCATTATCTTCCAAGGATTTTGACAGTGTTCAGTTCAGAGTTGACTGGCCTGTTTGGGAAGACGCCCCCGCTCCTGACGATAACGGTCAGGCTAAGCAGCTTATTATCCATAGTATTAAACTTGTTAAGTCAGGAACAGAGTCTGTAAATCCTTCAGGAAAAGCTTCCGTAAAGGTTAACGTGGCAGAGACAGCTTCTGTATACAATCCTGAAGTTAACAGTGACGGTTCCGTTAAGTTCACCTACAACAACATTACAGGTGAAGGCTGGTGGCACACAGTTATTTTAGACGTTAACAACTGTGATATCACCAAGTATAACCAGTTAAGAATTGACATTACCCCCGCGGGTGATGATATGACCCTGGGCGTATATGACTATTCTGAAAAACCTTGCTTCAGAGGACACGAGGCTTTACCGAAGTCAGGACGACAGGTTCTTAAAGTAGACCTTACACAGAATGTTGAAAAACTTAAACTTTTCTGTGATGCAACTCTTGGAGACCTTGGAGAAAGATCCTTTGTCATCCACAGAGTATGGCTTTGTGATAAGGATGAGCCTGAATACACACTTGTCGATAAAGCAAACTTTACAGAGATTAAGGTAGACGGATCTGCATACGGTACTGTCAAAGACAGCCAGCCTGGCGGTATCGGTACAGTAACTCCTCCTGAAGCTAACGGAACTGTAAAGATAATGACCCACTTCAACGGCTATACATATAAAGCCGGTGACGTATACGTTCTTTACTTTGACGGCATTGACAACGCTGCAGGCGGCTCATTCCAGATGGGATGGGATTTGACCCTGTCAGATGTCAAAGTCATGGACAACATGCTTTACATCACCTTGCCTGAGACCACGGTATTTAGCGGTGAAACCACATCATTCGTAAGATACAAGGGTGCCTCAAACAAGGAAGGCGCTGATATTCACCTTAAGGGTGCACACATTTACGACGGTGAGCAGTTTGCTGAATACCTGAAGTCTTTAAGCACCGAAGAAGAAGATAAAAACCGTTCCGCAAAGATTAATGTTGCAGCTTCAAGCGGATACAAAATTACTGAGAACGCAGATGGTTCCTATAGCATCAAGTACACAAGAAATGCAGGTGCTGATTGCTGGGATACAGTAAAGGTTGACATAACAAACGATGACTGGGAGAAATACGACCAGTTAAGAGTCGAGATGGAACCTGCAACAGCCATGACCATGGCAGTTCTTCCCAACAAGAAAGGTGAAGACGGACATGACATCTGGTTAAGAAGCCATGTTGGTTTCGACACAGAAGACAGACAGATTGTAAAGATCAATCTGACAAAGGATCAGAAGGGCAACGATGTTGTTACTCCCCTTGAGCAGCTTCTCTTCTATTGTGACTCACAGGGTGACCACAATGCTCAGATTGCGGGAGACAAGGAAAGCATTGACCGTGAATTCACAGTTTACAAGCTGTGGTTGTGCAATTCAAATGATCCTGACTTCATGCCTACAGACAAGGCAAAGTTCGTAAACTTCAGAGGCTCAGGATTTAGCATTGAAGAGCAGAAAGAAGGCGGATTTGCAACCTTAAACTACAAGGCAGGTGATACAGCCCGTCTCTACATGGAGTTTGAGGATTACACTTATACAGCAGGCGACGTATTTGTAATGGAGTACGATGGCACAGATGCTGATGCCCTTAAGGCTATGGAGTCTATGATTGGATGGGCAGACGGAGATGCCGGCCATTACAAGTTCAGGGAGTCCAAGGAGGCAGGCAAGTATCTTTACTTTGAACTTCCTGCTGATACCGAAGGAAAGTTTACAGAAACAAGCCCAGCGTCATACATCAGATTCAAGGGTGCACTTGCAAGTGAAGATGCAATCATCCATGTAAACGGTCTTCACATCTACGATGGTGCAGAGTGGAAGAAGTTCGTTTCATCCTTCACCTACAACGAGGATGATTGCCCTCAGGGTCTTGCAATCAGCTACTACTCAGACATTTACTCCAGAGGTTTTGCTTGGGTTACAAGAGACCACATCGATGAGCAGTATATCGAGTACATCAAAGCAACCGAAGGCATGACCAAGGAAGATGTTGACTGGGAGAGCGCAGACGTTAAGAGACTGGACGCTACAAGAGGCGAAGACAGAGTTGATACAAAGGATATCACCTGGCATATGTACAAGGCTCATCTTGAAAACCTTGAGAAGAATGCTACATACTTCTTCAGAGCAGGTAATAAGGACTTTGGTTTCTACGACACAGGATCATTCACAATAGAGGATGACGCAGAAAAAATTGACAAAGTAACCTTCTTACATCTGACAGACTGCCAGGAGGATGAGAGAGCCAACTACACCAAGTGGGCAAAGGTTCTTGAGGCCGGCTTTAAGACAGCTCCAGACACCAAGTTCGTTGCTTTCACAGGTGACCTTATCAACGACTACCACGGAAGAAACATGCTTCAGTGGAACTGGGGTCTTGGAGAGCCCAAAAAGAGCCTTCTCGATTCCGTAATCATGCCTACATCCGGTAACCATGATGAGTGGGAGTATTCATTTACCGATAGATTCGATATCAAGTGGGCAGATTACATCAAGGAAGGCGACAAGCATCCCGTAACCGGAAAGATTATCACAGATGGAACTCTTGATGAAAAAACCGGCGGCTGCTACTCATTCATGTATGGAGAAGATGTTGCTTTTATCAACATCAATACAAACGATACAAACAATCTTCCCGATGATTTCCAGTCTCAGTATAACTGGCTGGAGGGCGAACTTAAGAAGTACGAGAATGTTAAGTGGAAAATCGTTCAGGTTCACAAAGGAATGATGTCCGCAGGTAACCATACAAACGACGGCGAAGTTGATCAGTTAAGAGACCTTCTTCCTCCTCTCTTCGCCAAGTATAAAGTTGACCTGGTTCTTCAGGGACATGACCATGTTTATACACGTTCAAGATCTTACCTCTATGGCAAGGACTTCGACGGCAAGGATTACGATGGTCATACACCCAGCTGGCTTAACAACAAGGTAATGTATGATCAGGAATTCAATGGTCATATGAGAGAACTTACAAACCTTGAGCCTCAGGGAACACACTATGTAACCATCAACTTCTGTGCAAGCAAGTCTTACGGCGTTGAGCCCATGGATAAAGTTATTTATCCCGGCGTTAACCCCATCGAGGGCAACGGAACAGCTATCCAGCTTAAGGGACAGCCCATGTTCGGCGTTGTTTCCATCGAGGGCGATGCTCTCACATACGACGCTTACACATATAACCCTGCATCCAAGGAAGTTAAGCTTTACGATACTTTCTCAGTAGCTAAGAGCGCTGATGTCGATGAGGATTGGAACAGAGGTTACAGAGATCGTCACGAAGGCATGAATGAAGTTACTGTTCAGAATATCGCTATTGACAGCAAAGCTTACGACGGAAAGCCCGTTAAGCTTAACCTTAGAGGATTCGTTTCAAGTGAGCCTTCACTTATCGATTACTCAAAGCTTCAGTTCGATATCACAGGCGATAACGGATTCAAGTCAAAAGAAAAACTTCCCACAGAAAAGGGAAATTATCAGGCGGTTGTTTCCATTGAGACCATCATAGAGACCGGCAAGGGAACCTTGATGTACTATAATGACAGTACGATAATTGAGTTCTCAATATACTAAAACTTGCTAAACAAATAACACCTTGCTACAATGGGGGATGGATGCCAATTCTATCCCCCATAGGAGGTTTATTTTAAATGTCAGAAGTAACCGCCGACAAGGCAGTTTTAGAAGCAATTGAGAAGTTCGATTTTCCCGGGAAATTCATTGATTACGCCCGCCACGGAAACGGACATATTAATGACACTTACATGGTTCGTTTTGAACAGGAAGACGGATCTGTTAAGAAGTATATTTTACAGAGAATTAACACCGCGGTGTTCAAGAACCCCGATGCCGTAATGGAGAACATCGGACTGGTTTCTGAGTTTATCAGAGAAAAGGTTGAGGCAAACGGCGGGGATCCCGAGAGGGAAGCTCTTACCATTGTTTTTGCAAAAGACGGCAAACCCTTCTTTGACGCAGGAGAGTCTTTCTTCCGCGCGTATTTATATATTGACGGCGCCGTGAGCTATGAAGCGGTGGAGAAACCTGAAGATTTTTACGAAGCAGGATTTGCATTCGGAAGATTTCAGTACCTCCTCTCGGAGTTTAAGGCCGACAACCTAAGTGAGGTTATTCCCGGATTCCACGACACAGGAGCCAGGTTTGAGCGCTTCAAGGAAGTGGTTAAAGAGGATAAGGTCGGCAGATGCAAAGAGGCCGCAAAAGAGATTCAATTTGTACTGGATCGTGCGGCAGATATGACGGTTTGTATGGATAAATTAAGGGAAGGTAAGCTTCCTTTGAGAGTTACCCATAACGATACAAAACTTAACAATGTAATGATGGATGAGAAGAGCGGCAAGGCAGTGTGCGTGGTGGATCTTGACACTGTTATGCCCGGACTTTCCATCAACGATTTTGGTGACGCCATAAGATTTGGCGCCAACACTGCAGCTGAGGACGAGGTGGATTTAAACAAGGTTTCGCTGGATTTGGACCTTTTTGAAATTTACACCAAGGGCTTCCTTGATGGCTGCAACAATTCCCTTACGGATGAGGAACTTAGGATGCTTCCCATGGGCGCAAAGATGATGACTTTGGAGTGTGGCATGAGATTCCTTACGGATTTCCTTGAGGGAGATGTGTATTTCAAGATTCACAGGGACAATCACAACCTGGACAGAGCCCGCTGCCAGCTGGCACTTGTGGCTGACATGGAGAAGAAAATGTCCGAAATGGAGCAGATTGTCCAAAACATTTCTAAGTAATTGAGGAGAATTTAACTATGAAAATTTTGGTAACAGGCGGTGCGGGTTATATCGGAAGCCACACATGTGTTGAACTTCAGCAGAACGGATATGATGTTGCGGTAATCGATAATCTTTCCAATTCATCCGAGGAGTCACTTAAGAGAGTGGCCAAAATCACAGGCAAGGAAGTGCCTTTTTACAAAGTTGACATCCTTGACAAAGAGGAGATGGATAAGGTTTTTACCAAGGAGAAACCCGATGCGGTTATCCATTTCGCAGGCCTTAAGGCCGTAGGCGAGTCCGTTGAGAAGCCCTATGAGTATTACAACAACAACATCGCAGGCACCCTTTGCCTCATCGATGTAATGCGTAAACATAATGTAAAAAACATAATCTTCTCATCATCAGCTACCGTTTACGGCGACCCCGCTATCATTCCCATCACAGAGGAATGCCCCAAGGGCGTTTGCACCAACCCTTACGGTTGGACCAAGTGGATGCTTGAGCAGATTCTCACAGACATCCAGAAGGCTGATCCCGAGTGGAACGTAGTACTGCTTCGTTACTTTAATCCTATAGGAGCTCACGAGTCAGGAACCATCGGCGAGAATCCCAACGGAATTCCCAACAACCTTATGCCTTATGTAACACAGGTGGCTGTAGGAAAGCTCAAAGAGCTGGGGATTTTTGGCAACGATTACGATACTCCTGACGGAACGGGCGTAAGAGATTTCATTCACGTAGTTGATCTTGCAAAAGGCCATGTAAAGGCTCTTGCAAAGATTAAGGATAAATCAGGTCTTAACATCTACAATCTTGGAACCGGTGTAGGGTACAGTGTCCTTGATGTAGTTAAGAACTTTGAGGAGGCAACAGGCGTCAAAGTGCCTTATGTAATAAAGCCTCGCCGTGCAGGTGACATCGCTACATGTTATTCAGATGCTTCCAAAGCCAAGAAGGAACTCGGTTGGGTAGCCGAGAAAGGCATCAAGGAAATGTGTGCAGATTCATGGCGCTGGCAAAAAAACAATCCTAACGGCTTCGAAAACTAGGTGCAGGTTGGGGACAGGCCCAAATTGCACATCACACTAATTTATTTTATGGAAGGGAGTATAAAATGTCCAAGGAAAAGAAAAAGGGCGCACTTAGTGCGCCCAAAAACCGTGAAAAAAAGTCTAAGGGTAAGAAGAAAATCTCTACCCGAATCGCCATCATTATGGGTCTTGTTGCAGTTGTCTTTACTGCTATGATGGTGGCTGATTACTACACAATGTCTCGTATTTCCGAGCTTAATACCCAAGGCAGTAAGTACAGTGTTTTAAAAGAGAATATGCTTGACACTTCGGTTGCGTTCCAAAAGATTCAGCTTCAGGCGAACCTTTGCTTCTACGACAGCGCAAACGCTGCTTTTTATGCAGTTCAGCTGGCTACTTATGTAGACAATGCCGCTGAGAAGCTTGATGAAGTTACAGCCATGAATGCTGAGGTTGATGACGCCGACATATCAGCAGCTTTTGATTCCTGGAAAGTTGAGGCAGACTCATACATGGAGGCTGCAAGAGGTATCCTTAAAACTGCCGAGGAAAAAGGCGGCGGAACAGCATTGCAGTCCAGAATTGCAGTAAGTGCCGGTGCTTTAAGAAAACTTGACGCCTCAGAAACCGAGCTTACGAACCTGATTACAGAGCGCTACAACGACTCACTTGCAAGAAGCGAGAAGAGAATTACAATTACCTGCTATATCTGCGAGGGCGCCATTGTATTTGCTATTATTTTTGCAATTGCCATTTTCCTTTATTTAAGAGGAATTATTTCAAAGCCGCTGGCCAAGTCTGCCAAGGAGGTCAACGGAATCGTTAACGACCTCAAAGAAGGAAATGGTGATTTGACCAAGAGATTAAATGTGAAAAATAACGAAATTGGCGATATGGCCATCGGTGTAAATACCTTCATTGCCGAGCTTCAGAGCGTTATCTCCGATTTGAAGAATAAGATTGCGGTGCTTGATACATCTTCAGGCAAGGTTGATGCCGAAACCGGAAAGTGCGTGGATAAGGCCAACTCCGTATCCGCCATCACCGAGGAACTTTCTGCCAGCATGGAAGAAATCGCAGCAACACTCTCCGATATTGCAAAGGGCAGTGAGAGGGTTGCCGAGGACGTTGAGAACATGAATGCCCAGGCCCAGAACGGTGCGGCTTTGGCAGAGGATATCAAGGACAGAGCTTCCAAACTTAAAGAGGAGACTCTCGAGAATCAGAACTTCATGAAAGCGGAGCTTGAAAAAGTAAGAGAACGCCTCTCAGCAGCTCTTGAAGAGTCAAGAAACGTATCAAAGATCAACGGTCTTACCGAAGAGATTCTTACTATTGCAGGTCAAACCAACTTACTCTCCCTTAACGCATCAATCGAGGCTGCAAGAGCCGGTGATGCGGGAAGAGGTTTTGGCGTAGTTGCTGATGAAATCAGAAACCTCGCCGATTCCAGCCAGAAGACCGCAGGAAACATTCAGGAGATCAGTGAACTGGTTATCGGTGCGGTTGACAAGCTGTCAGAGTGTGCCGAGAATATCATTAAGTTCATGGAGGAGAAGGTTCTTGGAGATTATGACGGTTTTGCCGAAGCTACAGGAAGATATTATGCTGACGCGGATTCCGTAAACGAAATCGTTGATAAGATTGCCGAGAGCGTTACCGCCATCAACGAAACCATCCAGGATATGAACAACGGCATCGGAGACATCTCCCACGCCGCATCCCAGAGTGCCGCAGGTGTTACCGAAGTTGCCAACAATGTTGGAGTTCTGGTGGAATCCATCGAGACTATCCGCACAAGTGCCGAGGAAAACAAGAGTATTTCCGACGAACTTGGGGGACAGGTGCAGAAATTTAAGAACGTGTAGAATGTAGTGCGGCGGGGGCCGACGTGCAGTTTGGGGACAGGCCCCATTCTGCACGTTTCATGTGCAAAATGGGGCCTGCTTGGTTTGTCAACCAAGTGCAACACTTTCTGAATAAACTTCAGCTGGTGTTTTCCACCCCAAGCACCTTCTTGGCCTATTGTTAATTAAATCGACTACTCCTTGGAATTCTTCTTCGGTTATTGTTCTAAAATCGAAGCCTCTTTCAAAGAAGAATCGTAAGATACCATTTGTATTTTCATTGGTTCCACGCTGCCAAGGCTTGTGAGGCTCGGCAAAGTAAACCTTTGTTTTTAGTTTTTGCTCTATGGTATGGAATTCCGAAAACTCCACGCCATTGTCAAAAGTGATACTATGTACCGGATGATCCTTTAATACATTGGCTATTGCATCGGCGCTGGTT
>FMWZ01000013.1 GCA_900103495.1 Lachnospiraceae bacterium G11
AGGTGACTTGTAATCTTAAATTCCGTTTTGTAGCGCTAAATTCCACGCTTGCTACACAAAAAATTGATTAACAAGTTTCTAAAACAAAAAAATGGTGGTTTTTGGTCAATAAAACAACTATAATTATCCAAAAGTCGGAAGAATGCGCACTTCAATGAGAAGTCGAATTCACGAGGTCCTGGTAAGAGTTAGTGAATTCCACCCCAAATCGGAAACGGTATGAAACTCATCCAATTGCGCAGGACTCCGGCTTTTTGCTCTTTTTTACTTTAACAAGCTGGGTTTAAGGATTACCTCATTTGAGGGTATTTTTCTTACACCAAGCCGACTTAGAATTTCTTTTCCATAATAGAAGCAAAAAGCTTCGTATGGCGTTTTATCACCGAGCTCTGGTCGGCTGTAAGAATTGATGTGATCCATCATTAAATCAATCTGTTTTTGAGAGTATTTACTAAGGTCCACTCCCTTAGGGATGATTCGTCTAATGAATTCATGATTGTTTTCACATGATCCTTTTTGACCGGGAGAAGAAGGATTACAATAGAACATTTTTGTTTTAATACCACCATTGTAATCGGTCTCAATGGCTGTGGGATTTGAGAATTCAGAGCCATTATCAGCAAGGCATAGAGAAAAAATCTTCCTGTAATTCTCGTCGCCCAGCAGGACATATAATCGGTCAAAGATATCAATTACTGACTGGGAGTCATTTGCTTCCCTAAGAAAAGCCAGTTGAAGTTTGGGCCGAACGAAGTGGATTGTAAGCAACACAGCTCCGCCTCTAAGCCCTTCAACTGTGTCCAGCTCGGTTATGGGGACTGACGGATTTGACTCACAATAAAGTTTGAAATCTTCATAAGTTCGTCCTATACGACAAGCTTTATCCACTTTTAGGGACACAGATTTCTTCTTTCTGGGTCTAAATCTAACCTTTCTGGGCATGTCTATGTTTTTGGCTGAGAACAGTCCATTGTCAGCATAGACGTAGGCGGTTTTTTCACAGCAAGGGATGGAATCAGCGTTGTTAACCAATATGTGATGTAAAGATTGACCGTTTTTTAATAGTGGGCTGATTATTGAGTCAAGTCGTTTACGCTCACTTTCGGTAAGATTAAAGCCTGACCGTGATTCGCTTCTTACGACTTCATATTCTTTTTGAGCAGCAATGCCTCTGTAGAATCGTTTTTCTAAACGGCATTTTCTGCGTTCTACGCAACCATTACACACATATGGTGGTTTTAGATATGAGAAGCATTGTTTTTTCTCATAATCTTTGCAGGAAGTCATACATTTACCGCAGACACTGCACCTATTGTGCCATGCGGTATTATTGCAGATTTTGCATACATCTCCTTTGTGAGAACACTTTTTGTTATGTACGCAATCATTGAAAGAGTTGAAGTAAGATCCACTTTTTTCAAAGACATAATGCCCTCGAACCTCTTTGGAGATGGTGGTACAGTCCCTTCCTAATCTTTCCCCAATGGCCTTAAAACTTAGCCTTTCACTAAGAAGTAATTCTATTTGACGGCGCTCATCTAAGGTCAAATGCTTATTCTTATTCATATAATTCTCCTGTTCCAGCCGGAGCCAAGAGATGGATGAACAATAATAAGATAGCATTAAGAATTATTAAATTCTACACTTGGATTTAGAAGTAGTAACTTCAACTTTTGATTATCATGGGATGGAATTTAGTTTTACAAGTAAAATTTGGGAGGAAGATTATCAACAGTTTCTTAAAATTTTCTGAAAATTATTGACATCAGCGTCAAAAAGTTCTATAACATTATCACAAGTATACATATTTTCCCTCACGGAAGGAGAATCAGACAATGAAGAAAACTAAAGCATTAATTAGCGCATTATTAACCCTTGCAATGTGTATCGCCCTTTGCATCGGTATAAGCCAATCATCAGCACAAGCAGCTACAGGTTGGACCCTTTCACCTAACGATTTCTACATCAAAATGACACCGGATGAAAGAGCGGCTTTTGACTATCAATTGACTAACGTTGAAAGAATTGAGTTTATCAAGAATGCCAAGGAGGCAGTTACAGTAAAAATCCCTAAGAAAGCTGAAGTAACCACTCTTGATAAGTACTTTATGAAGGCTCTCACTAATAATCCTCTTGTAACAGTAGACCTGACCTTCGAATATGACGGAAAAACCTACAATGTTGTTATTCCCGCAGGCAAGGCAGAGTACAGCGAAGATATTGATTACTACGGCCCTATGTATTTAGTCGGAAAATACGGCGGAACAGTAATAGAAGAATAACCTAACAACTAAAAAGTCTTAGATATCAAAGCCTCGATTCCTTAAAAAGTTCGAGGCTTTTTCTACGCAAATTTCCCCTATCCTGTTATAATAAACATTAGAGTGATTTTTGCTCTAATACAAAAAAGGATATATTTATGACTACCCCATTAGTAAGCATATGCATCCCGGCCTATAACAATCGAGATGTGATTGAAAAAACAATAGATTCTATCCTGAACCAGACCTATACAAACATCGAGCTTGTCATAGTCGATGACAATTCGACTGACGATACTTACGGAATCCTCAAGAAGATTGAGGATGACAGGGTCAAAGTCATTCGCAATGAAAAGAACCTTGGTATGGTCGGCAACTGGAACAAGTGTGTCAGAGAAACAAAAGGTGAATTGGTTAAACTTGTATGTGCAGACGACATTCTTTTGCCTGACTCAATTGAGAAAGAAGTGGCTTACATCACAAAGTGTCCAGACATTGTAATGACAATTAATGACAGTATCCTAATCGATTCAAGCGATAAGGAGATAGGCACATTTCCTAGATATAGAAAAAAAGGAATCATTGATGGCCGAAAGCTATCAAGGATCTCTCTTATAGAGGCAAATCATTTTGGGATGCCCGTAGCTGTAATGTTTAGGAGAAACACGTTTGATGAGGTCGGCGGCTTCGACGAGGCGTATCACTACATCCTCGATTTTGACCTTTGGATTCGAATCTCTGCCAAGGGCCTAGTGTATGTCATTCCAGAAAAACTAAACTGCTTTAGACTGCGCCATGATTCCAATACCGGTAACGTCTTTCTGGGAAAAGATTCCAAGTATTACAAAGAGCATGTTTATTTGGTTAATAAGTATAAAGATGAATACGGTATGAAGAAATATGAGTATTACATTAGCTTGTTTTCAAGAAAACTTAGAAGCAGAGCGTATTCGGTTTATATGAAGAATTGGGTGAAATAGATTGCAAAAACCAAGGAAAAATAATCCAGGCATACTTAGATGAAACCATTGTTTGACTTTGTAAAAGAAAAAAAGGAATATATTTTACTGGCAGCCGCAACGATTCTTTCGGCTGCTTCAGTTATGCTTTTAGAAGAAATAAGAGTGACAAATGCTTTGTCGCTCTTATTGATTGTGGGAATATGGTTTTTCTTCAAAGAGAAAAGGTCAGTTGAAAGAAGCGAAAACATATGCATAGGCATTTCATCTGCCATCATAGCACTGTTTATTATTCTTCACGGCACACAGGTTCTTCATTCGTACGAGCTAAACTCTTTTGAAAAACTCATCGCGTTATTAACGATTATGATTGGATCCTGGCTTCTGGTTAGGAATGTGCTGAGCTTTTTGTACTGCTGTTTAAAAAACAAGGGATTAAACACACAAGATAACACAGATGGTATTCCCCAAAAGAAATGGATACTTTACTGGCTTATTATGCTCGCGTGTCAAGTGCCTGTCTATTTATGCTTTTTTCCAGGATGCGTTATTAGCGATTCAACACACCAGATTCTTCAGGCTATTAACAGGGAATATAGCAACCATCATCCGGTTCTTCAAACATGGATGATCCAAGGAGTTCTTTGGATAGTATCGAGATTTACAGATAGCCTTAATGCGGTAGTTGCAACGTATATCGCACTTCAGGAAATAATTGTGACAGCAATTTATACGTATATTGTCTACATTATGTACAAGATGAAGGCTAAGAAAATCGTCTTGGCTTTGACTTTTATTTTCTTTGCGATAATGCCGATAAATCTGATGATGTCCGACAACATGTGGAAAGACACCCTGTTTTCCGCAGCTGTTGCATTGTTTATAGCTGTTTTATGGAAAAATATAGAGGAGGAAAAAACCACAAACCTCTCATTAATCATTTTATCAGGCTTTATTGTTTGCATGTTCAGAAACAATGGATGGTATGCCTACATTGCTTCGTTTCCATTCCTGATTGTTGTTTTATGGCAAAAGAAAAAAGCAGTATGTATAAGTCTACTTTTGGTAATACTATTATCGATTGTTACCAGAGGACCTATATTTAGCGCTTTTAATGTCGGCAGTCCTTCTGTTGCAGAATCATTATCGATTCCTTTACAGCAAATATCGAATGTGGTTGTAAAAGGAGGGGAATTAAGTGCTGAAGAAAAGGCACTGATAGAGAATGCCGTAGATATAAATGAAATTTCCAATGTATACGATCCAAGATGCTCTGATCCAGTAAAAAATCTCTTAAATGCACGAAGCAACGGAGAGATTGTTTCTGACAATAAAGCAGAGTACATTAAGTTATGGTTTAAACTTGGATTAAAATATCCCGGATTTTATTTGGAGGCATTTGTCAACCAAACTGAAGGATACTATAACCCGGATATTCAGAGATACCAATATACTCAAGGGGTTTGGGATACTCAGATGCCTATTAGAAACACACCTCTTTTGCCGGAAGTCATATGTAAGTTGATAAAGTTGTATGTTTCGGACTGGATGTATAAGATTCCTGTTTTGGGAATTTTAAAGAGCATTGGCTTCTTTGTCTGGGTGCTGTTTGCCCTTGCCGGTTTGTGCATATTCAAGAAAGAGTACAAGAGATTTATCCTTTTCCTCCCTATGATTTTCTACTGGGGGACATTGATTATTGCAACACCTGTATATGCTGAGTTCAGGTACATTTATGCACTTTTCCTTTGCATGCCTGTATATCTGATGATTGCACTTAGAGTTCGAAAGGAAGAAAATTAAATCTTTTCGACTTCCAATAATAACTTGTCAACATAAGCGGACCATGTGAATGGCTCCGCTTTTTTTCTTGAATTAAAGCACAGTCCGAGATACTCATCTGGAGATTCAGCCAGCAAATTTTCTATAAACTCTGCTATTTCAGAGGGTGAATTGTTCTCACAATATGCTCCAAAATCTAATTGACTTCCAAAGGTTTCCTCAAAGCTGCTATATCTTGAAGTGTATATAGGTAACCCATAATACATGGCTTCCAAAGCAGATGAAAAACCTGCCCAAACAGGCGTGGTATTTACGAAAGCTAAAGCGTTGCCAAGGATATGGTTATAGCGTTCCAACTGTGCCGGGTCGCTTTTCTCAAGATAACCATGAAATTTAACATAATTCGGACAAACGAAGGAGATATCGTTCTTTTGCATGCCAATCACATCTAACTCCAAAGCCGGATATGCTTTATTAACTATAGTTATAGCTTCAATTAAACTTTTTAGTCCCTCAAGATATTTGGGAAGGCCGACAAAAACAACATGCGGATTTTCCCGCCTGTTTTGAATTTGAGTGGGGCTCAGTTCAAAAGGTAATGCATTAATGACATTGCCGAGATACATGATTTGAGATTCAGGATAGTATGCAGACATATGCTTGGCAACATCTGGAAACAAAGTAAATATTCTGTTGGCTTTTTTAATAATACTATCCTGGAGAACTATTCCCTTTTTCTCAAAACAATCAGGCTCTCTTTCCTTGAAATGACGAATCAGGTATTCGTATGACCAATCACATAATAGAACACAAGGGGTGTCAGTGAAATCTGAGGGAAGAAAACTGAAACTGGTAGATATAAATAAATCAGTATCTGGGTAATCAAGAACGGCTTTTTTCATTATTTTTTGAGACGCTTTATGAAAAAGACCGGTTCTGTCGTATGAAAAAGTTGTGTCATCCCAAAATGAATGCCTGAGAAAACGGCATATTACCTTGTCATATATGAATCTCCCGATTCCGGAAGTATTAACATTTACAACATTAACTGTCATCCCTTTTTGCTTAAGGGTTTCAACAAGAAAATAAGGGATATTTGACCATGTTTTGGAAGACGTTGCGTCTCCTTGTGAAAATACAGTAATATTCCTCAAAATGGCTCCTCCGATTATTCTTACAGGATGCATTCTATGATATAATACCATTATACATCATTATAAACGCATGAAATGGTATCGAGAGTTGAAAACAGATATTTTAAAACGATAAATGGAATAATACCTGCTAAGATTTAAACGTGTTTTGCATCCAACATAATGGAGGAACGTTATACGTTTTATATGCTTGTGTGTGAATGGTCAAACAGGGTGGATGAAACTGTCTTGACGAAGAGGTATTTTATCGGGTTATTAGATGAAACCAGCATTGAAAAAGTGTAAAGCATACGTTTTTGAACTTTGAATGACTCTTAATCAATGAGAGTATGTGCGCTACTAGGCATTGCAAATATTAGTAATTTCAAGGAATTAATATATGAATATAAAATTTTATCGCAACAAAAGAGTATTTATTTCGGGCAACACAGGATTTAAGGGATCGTGGATGTGCGAAGTTCTTCTTAACGCAGGGGCAAAGGTTTATGGTTATGCTCTCAAGCCGGAAGAAGAATCTCTTTGGAATATTCTCGGGCTGGAGCGTAAAACAGAGACCTGCTACGGAGATGTCAGAGACGCAAAGACATTAATTGAATTCGTACAGAAGGTTCAGCCTGAAATAGTTATCCATATGGCAGCGCAGCCCCTTGTTCGCCTTTCCTATGAAGAGCCTGCTTACACATATGAAACCAATGTTATGGGTACGGTTAACATCTTAGAGGCCGTAAGAAAGACAAAAAGTGTTAAGTCTTTTGTAAATGTTACCACTGATAAGGTTTATAAAAACAAGGAATGGGAGTGGGGATATCGTGAAGATGAAGAACTGAACGGTTATGATCCCTATTCAAATTCTAAGTCCTGTTCTGAACTTGTAACATCTTCTTACAAGAATTCTTTTTTTAATCCAGAAACAGGTGGACGAAAGGTTGCAATTACCACATGCAGAGCCGGCAATGTTATTGGCGGCGGAGACTTTGCCAAGGATAGAATTATTCCTGATTGTATACGGGCAGCTTACAAGAAAGAAGACATCATTGTAAGAAATCCGTATTCAACAAGACCTTATCAGCATGTTCTTGAGCCTGTTGTTGCTTACTTGATGATAGCGAAAGAACAGTATGAAGACATAAACAAGGCTGGCAACTATAACATAGGTCCTAATGAGACTGACTGCTATTCCACAGGGGATATCGTAGATGCTTTCTGCAACGAGTGGACGAAACAAACAGGCGAGAGCGTCAAGTGGATTAACAAGAACGATGGCGGCCCTCACGAGGCCAACTTCCTTAAACTTGACTGTTCAAGAGTTAAGAAGACTTTTGGTTGGCAACCTGTTTGGACGGTTAAGGAAGCTATGGGAGAGATAGTTGAGTGGCATAAGGCTTATCAAGATAAGAAAGATATGGAAAGCGTCACGCTAGGCCAGATTAGAAAATATATTAAAGAGTAGTTTAGAGGTTTGGCACGTATGAGTTATTTTGAAAACAAAACAGAAGAGGAAGCCAAGAAACAGATTTTTTCCATGGTGGAAGAATATTGTGATACCTTCCACAACAAGAAGAAAGATTTTAAACCTGGAGATAGAATTCCCTATGCATCAAGAGTTTATGACCATGAAGAGATGGTTAATCTTGTGGACAGTTCATTGGAATTTTGGCTTACTGCAGGAAGATATACAGATGAGTTTGAAAAGAGATTTGCAGAGTATCTTGGTGTAAGGTTCTGCTCCTTGGTTAACTCCGGTTCTTCAGCAAACCTTTGTGCATTTATGGCTCTTACATCCCCTTTACTCGGTGAAAAAGCTATAAGGAGGGGCGATGAAGTAATTACAGTGGCAGCAGGATTCCCTACGACGGTTGCACCGGTAATCCAGTATGGCGCAGTTCCTGTTTTTGTGGATGTAACAATCCCTCAGTACAACATTGATGTTACAAAACTGGAAGAGGCTTATTCAAATAAAACCAAAGCCGTTATGGTTGCTCACACTTTAGGTAATCCTTTTGATTTGAAAGCCGTTAAAGCATTCTGTGATAAACACGATATTTGGCTCGTGGAAGACAACTGTGACGCTTTAGGATCCAGATATACGATTGATGGTGAATCGAAATTTACCGGAACTATTGGCGATATTGGAACATCAAGTTTCTATCCCCCTCACCACATGACAATGGGTGAAGGTGGTGCAGTGTATACCAACAATCCTCAGCTTAACAGACTTATTCGTTCCATGAGAGACTGGGGAAGAGACTGTATTTGTCCTTCAGGAAAAGATAACTTCTGTGGACACAGATTTGATAAGCAGTATGGAGAACTTCCTCTTGGCTATGACCATAAGTATGTCTATTCCCACTTTGGTTATAACCTTAAAGCGACAGATATGCAGGCTGCTGTAGGATGTGCTCAGATTATTAAGTTCCCCACATTTGTTGAGAGGCGCAAACATAACTTCGCAAGACTTAAGGAAGCGTTGAAGGGACTTGAGGAGAAAATAATTCTTCCTGTACCAGCAGAAAACGCTGACCCTTCATGGTTTGGATTCTTAATTACTTGTAAAGAAGGCGTGGACCGTAATGAAGTTGTAAAGAAAATCGAAGAGAAGGGCGTTCAGACCCGTATGCTCTTTGCCGGAAACTTAATTAAGCATCCTTGCTTTGACGAGATGAGAAAAACCGGTGAAGGATACAGAGTAGTTGGTGAATTGATCAACACTGACAGAATAATGAATGATACATTCTGGGTTGGTGTATATCCCGGAATGACTGATGAAAAGATTGACTACATGGCAAAAGTAATCCGTGAGGCAGTGACAGAATAAAATGACACCCACATTTTCTATCATTGTAGTAAGCTACAATGCCGGAGAAAAACTTCATAAAACCATGGCAAGCATCATGGCCCAGACATTTCGTGACTTTGAAATAATAGTTAAGGACGGAGGCTCGACTGATGGAAGTTTATCTGACATGGCTCAACACTATGCAGATATTCTTAATGCTCCTATGTATCCATGCTTGACCATTATGACAGGCAAAGACAGGGGTATCTATGATGCCATGAATATTGCCACTATGGGTAAGCTTGGAAGATATGTAATCTTCATGAACTGCGGTGATACATTCTACGATGAGAGGGTGCTTGAGAAGACGGCAGTAGTAGTTGATCATGATACAGCAACTTTGCCAATGGTTTATTACGGTGATGTTTACAGGGAGACAAATAAGGCTGTTGATCCGGCCCCACCAGAGATTACCGGATTTACCTGTTACAGAAATATTCCTTGTCATCAGGCCTGTTTTTATGATTCAAGGCTTATAAAAGCTAAGCCTTTTAATCTTGATTACAAAATAAGGGCTGATTACGATCAGTTTCTTTGGTGCTTCTATAAGGGTAGAGCAGGGTTTAGACACCTGGGATTTACGGTTGCTTCCTATGAGGGAGGTGGCTACTCTGAAACTGAAGAAAACAGACAGCGTGACAAGGATGAACACGATGTCATTACTAGAGAGTACATGAGCCCAAATGAGTTGTCCAAATATAAACTCACCATGGCACTCACCATGGCGCCGATGCGACGCGCCATTTCCGAGAATCCAAGGTTTTCGGGCATATATCAGGGGATAAAAAGAAAGATTTACATGGGAAAGTAAATAACAAAGTAAGGATGATTCTTTGATGAAAGTACTTTGGATTGTAAACACAATGCTTCCTGTAATTTCACATTGTTTAGGAGTTGAATCCAGCGTTAAAGAAGGCTGGATAACCGGTATGTTCGCACAGATTATGGCAAACACCGCGGGAAATGGAATCGAATTACATGTGGCATTCCCTGCCAAAGATGAGTTGGCAAATTTTGAGGGAGAGATTCCCGTAGAGGATTTAAAACTTCCCAACATTCCATTTGGAATATCAACAGAAAATTTAAATTTTAAGGCCTATGGCTTTTATGAGGATGTCAGTAGACCTGAGAAGTATGATATCAAAACTGAAGAGAGCATAAGGAACGTAATTAATAAAGTGGCCCCTGACGTTATCCATGTATTCGGAACAGAGTACCCGCACTGCCTTGCCACGCTTAAGGCTTCGGAGTATTCACCTAAAGTACTTATTGGACTTCAGGGCCTTTGTCATGCTATCGCGGGTGTTTATGAAGCAAATCTTCCTGCTGAAATTGTTCGCCGAAATACTTTCAGAGACTTTATAAAACGAGACAGCATCAAAAACCAGAAGAAGAAATTTACCAAACGTGGAATAAATGAGATAGAAGCGATTAAAGCTGCCACTTATATAACCGGAAGAACTTCCTGGGATAGGAAGATAGCAAAAGAGATCAATCCTGAGGTTATTTATCTGGGAATGAATGAGACGTTACGTTCTCCCTTCTACACAGGACGATGGAGACAGGAAAACTGTGAACCAGGAGTAATCTTCCTGAGCCAAGGAGATTACCCTTTGAAAGGACTTCATTATGTCCTTGAGTCAATGCCAAAGATTCTTGAAGAGTGTCCCAATGCCCACATTTACATTGGGGGTCAGAATATAACAAAGCACGAAACATTCAAGGAGAAATTAAAGCTTTCATCCTATGGAAAGTATCTCCTTAAGTTGATTAAGGTAAATCACCTTGAAGATAAGGTGACATTTCTTGGAAGCCTAACGGCGGAAGAAATGCGAGAACAATATCTTCGTTCCAACGTTTTCGTATGCCCTTCAAAGTTGGAGAATTCTCCAAACTCTTTGGGAGAAGCAATGCTTCTTGGAGTTCCCTGTGTCGCAGCCAGAGTTGGTGGAATACCTGATTTGATTACCGAAGACGAAGGTATTCTTTATGAGGACGGAAACGTAGACGAACTTGCAAACGCTATAATCGAACAGCTTAAGGCAGAAGGTGACTTTACAGCCAGACTTAAAAAGGCCAGAGGACATGCAAACTTTAACCATGATCCTGAGGCCAATTATCACACACTTTTACAAATCTATAACAGGATAGCAAATTAATGAAGAATATATTATCTAGGATTGCAAGCATTGTCCTTGCAGCAATTATTTCAATAGTAACCTGCCTGGCAGGCTTTCCAATAAAAGCTCATGCCGAGGAAGGTGTAACACTTAAACTCCATTACTCTCGTCCTGATGGCAATTACATCGGATGGGATGTATGGCTTTGGCCTGAAGGTGGTGAAGGAGCAGGATATCCTTTCGCTGAGGAGAATGGAGAAATGGTAGCCACAATGGAAGTCCCTGCGGGAGTAACCAACGTTGGCTTTATTGTAAGAACTGAAGACTGGACCAAGGATATTAATGAGGATCAGTTTATAGACATCGCTGAAGTTCTTTCGGGAACTGTGCATGCTTACGTAGTTAGTGAAGTGCCGGGATACACCAAAGAATATGATGAAGATGTAGTTAAGGGTACTAAACTTAAAACTGCAATCTACGATGGTGACACAGGAATCGAACTTACTATGACAGGTGAGATGAGCGATGCTCAACTTGATTCCATAAGTGTTGTGGGTAGTGCCGGCGAAGAAGACATTGAGG
This sequence comes from Lachnospiraceae bacterium G11, assembly GCA_900103495.1. Taxonomy (GTDB): domain Bacteria; phylum Bacillota; class Clostridia; order Lachnospirales; family Lachnospiraceae; genus G11. Next base: position 11,695 of record FMWZ01000013.1, read on the forward strand.
ACATTGTTTACAAGGGAGACTACATTTATATGATTAAACTCCTTAAGAAACTAAACATATTTAAGAATTTCAGAGTGAATTACGAAGGTAGCGCCGTTAAGGTTAACATGCCTAACGTATATTCAACGGAAGACTTTGAGAAAGAGTATACATACGCTGGTGACGACCTTGGAGCAACCTATACCAAGGATGCAACCACATTTAGAGTTTGGGCTCCTACAGCAGAAGAAGTATATGTAAACTTCTATGCAACAGGAAAATATTGGGAAGACAGTAACGCCGATACTCACGCCATGACTAAGGCTGAAAATGGTACTTGGACCTACGCTGCTAATGGTGACATGGCAGGCACTTATTACACCTACACAGCAGTAGTTGATGGTGCCAAGAATGAAACATGTGATCCTTATGCAAGAACAACAGGTTATAACGGCAAGAGAGCAATGGTCATTGACCTTTCATCCACCAATCCAGAAGGATGGGATAATGACAAAAATCCTCATGCCGGGGAAAAGATAACTGATGCAATAATCTACGAACTTCATATCAGAGATTTCTCAATTGATGAAAGCTCAGGTATGACCAACAAAGGAAAATATCTGGCCTTCACAGAGACAGGTACTGTTAACAGCAATGGTGATAAGACAGGTGTAGATTACCTTAAAGATTTGGGAATTACACACCTACACCTCCTACCTTTCTATGATTACGGTTCGGTTGATGAAATAAAGACAACCCCACAGTTTAACTGGGGCTACGATCCTGTAAACTATAATGTTCCTGAAGGTTCTTATGCTACTGATGCTAATGATGGCGCAGTGCGAGTTAAAGAAGCAAAGCAGATGGTTAAGGCTTTGCATGACAACGGAATCTCCGTAGTTATGGATGTGGTTTATAACCATGTTTATTCGGGAAGTGATTTCTGCGTAAATAAGCTTGTGCCCGGATATTTCTCAAGAATTAATGCAAACGGCAGTTACTCCAATGGTTCCGGATGTGGCAACGATACCGCATCTGAGAGAAGCATGGTAAGAAAGTATATCGTTGATTCCGTATGCTATTGGGCGGACGAATATCATATCGATGGATTTAGATTTGACCTTGTAGGTCTTCTTGACGTAGATACTATAAATGAAATTGTGACAAAGGTTCACGAGAAGCATCCTGACGTTATCTTCTATGGTGAAGGTTGGACCATGAACACCTCAGTAACCAAGGATGATATCAGACTTGCTACTCAGGGAAGTGCAAGATTCACACCCGAGTTTGCATTCTTTAATGACAACATTAGAGATGGCCTTAAGGGCAGTGTTTTCGATGAAGGAACGGGCTTTGTAAGCGGAGCCATTGGAAAAGAAAACTCTATTGCAGCTTCCTTCATGGGAAGAGAGGTATGGTGTAAGAATCCCGCCCAGATAGTTAACTATGCATCCTGTCATGACAACATGACTCTTATGGATAGAATTACAGTTTCAAGAGCTGGAACTGACAGAGCGGACATCATAAAGATGAATAACCTCGCTGCGGCTTTCTATATGACAGCAGAAGGTATTCCTTTCATGCAGGCAGGAGAGGAAATCCTTCGAACCAAAGTGAAGGAAGATGGAACCTTTGATTCCAACAGTTACGCATCATCAGATGCTGTGAACTCAATCAAATGGGATGACATTTCTGATGCCGAGCATAAAGAAGTTCATGATTACTACAAGGGTCTTATCGAATTCAGAAAGGCTCACGAGAACTTAAGATTAACCACTGAGGAAGAGGTAAAGGAGCATCTTAAGGAAATAGACGCAGATACTGACAATGTGGTTGCTTTCAACCTGGACGACAAGAATATCTTTATCTTCAACGCCAACCAGGAGGAAATAACCTTTGAACTTGCTGAAGGCAAATGGGATGTCCTCGTTAATGACAAAAAAGCCGGCACAAAAGCAATCGAGACACTTAAAGGTGGCCAGATAACAGTGTCACCTATATCTGCACTTATCCTGGAACGCCACGAAGGCTCCTCTAAAACAGGCACCTTTGTAGCATTAGGCGCGGCAATTATATCTGCATTGGGAGCATTTATTGTACTTCGCTCAAGGAAGAAATAATGACAATTACCTTCTTATCCAACTACATTAATCACCATCAGATTCCGATGGCGGAAGAACTTTATAAAGCCTTAGGTGATGACTACAGATTTGTGGAGACCGAGCCCATGGAGACAGAGAGAGTCAGCATGGGATGGGACTCTGACACTGCAAGTCTTCCTTATGTTGTGCGCTTCTATGAGAATCCTGCCTGTGCACAGATTCTTATTGATGACAGTGACGTGGTGGTTTTTGGTGGATGCGATGATGAGAGCTATATAGCAAATAGACTGGCGAATAAGAAACCTGTAATCAGAGTTTCGGAACGCCTTTACAAATCAGGACAATGGAAAGCCATTTCCCCCAGAGGCCTTATTAAGAAATATAAAGATCACACCAGCCATAAAGAAGATCCTGTAATCCTTCTTTGCGCCGGGGCCTATGTGCCTTCTGATTTCAATATCATTAAGGCATACCCGGGTAAAATGTACAAGTGGGGATATTTCCCTCCGACGTCAGAAGAAAATCTTGATGAGCTTTTTAAACTGAAGGATGAGAATCAAGTAACAGAAATCCTCTGGGCCGGACGTTTTATTGATTGGAAACATCCTGATGATGCAATAGAGGTGGCAAAACGCCTTAAAAAGGACAATATACCATTTCACCTTACAATGATAGGTGGTGGCGGCATGGAAGACCAAATCAAGGCTGAAATCGTCTCAAATAACCTTGATGAAATTGTTACCCTTGAAGGCTATAAGAAACCTGATGAAGTAAGAAACTACATGCGTAAAGCAGACATCTTCCTTTTCACCAGCGATTATCTGGAAGGATGGGGAGCAGTACTTAATGAAGCCATGAACTCAGCCTGTGCTGTAGTAGCTAATTCAGCCACAGGAGCAACCCCATATCTTATCGATTTTGGTAACAATGGTTACGCATATAAGAATGGTGATGTAGACGAGCTTTGTAGATTGACCAAACAGTTAATTGGGGATAAGAACGAAAGATTTAACCTCGGAACTAAAGCCTATGAAACCATTCATGAAACATGGAATGCTAAGAAGGCGGCTGAGCAGATAATAAGACTTTCAAGAATGATGACAGAGGATATCGGTATCCCGGATCCAGCAGATGGTCCCGGTTCCAAAGCCAAAGTGATACCAGTAAGAAAAATGTTTGAGGCTATCAAAACAGGAAAACTATGAAGAATCTTATTTGTGCGGCATTTTCCTTTAAGGAAGGCTTTAACACTTCCACCCAAACAGGGAAAACAGCCGATGACAAGACAACAATTACATACCTTAAAAATATCTTCGTAACCCTCACATCAGCCAAACTTCACAATCCGGATGATGATGTGGTTCTATTCGCGAACGCGAATATTTCTGAAGAGTGGGTTAGGAGACTTAAGGATAACAACATTGAAGTAAGAATCTGTCCTTTTAATGAATTCGTTATAGATAAAGAGTTCATCTGGGCTCTGGCTTACTATAAACTTTGTGTCCTTTCTCATGTGGTTAAAGAGAATGCTGAGACAAAGAAATACGACCATATTCTTCTTATGGATACAGATACTTTCACCACCAGAAGATACACAGATCTTTGGGCAGAAAGTGATTTTGGAGTTTTAATGTATCAGGTGGGACACGATTTTACTCATCCTGACAGAGCGGTAATAAGGGAAGATTTTGAGAAGTTCTATCCTGAGGAAGCCAAGACAACTCCTATCACTCACTATGGCGGAGAATTTGTTGCCGGGAAACAAAAAGACCTTGAGCAGTTCATGGAAACTTGCCACAAAGTCTTTGACAAGATGACCACAGATATCACAAAGAAAATGCATGAGCGTGCCGGAGATGAGACTATTTGGTCCGTGGCAGCAGCCCTTACTGATGCTAGAATTATAAACGCAGCACCCTACATTTTCCGTTTTTGGACCAGTAAGATATTCTATTTGGTATCAAATGTTACGGAATCAAATCCTGTTTGCATTTGGCACGTTCCAAATGAGAAAGAAGCTGGATTCATTAGATTATACGATTATTACCAGAGAAACAAAGAATTCCCTGACCCTGTAAGGGTAGCAGGAATCTTTGGAATTACAAAGGCTAAAAGACCTTTTTCTTTTTCGGACATAATCTTTAGACTTAAAAGGAAACTGGGCGTAAAGTGAGGAGCCTATGCAAGACAAACTGATTTCCATAGTTGTCCCGGTCTATAACGTGGAGAAATATCTCCGAAATGGCCTGGACCACATCATAAATCAAACATACAAGAACCTTGAGATTATCTTAGTGGACGACGGCTCCACAGATAATTCCGGTAACATCTGTGAGGAATACGCAGCAAAAGATTCCAGAATTAAGGTACTCCATAAACCAAACGGTGGTTCAAGTTCTGCCCGTAACGTAGGCATTGAAGTAGCTACAGGAGATTACATTGGTTTCCTTGACGCAGACGATTACGCGGATGAAACCATGTATGAGAAACTCATCACAGTTTGTGAGGAGAAAAACTGCGACATCGCAGAAGTCATGAGCCGTGACTTTGATGAGTCGGGCAAGATGATTAAGGATGCATATAAGAACACCGGAGAAGTCAGTTTCATTCCAAGGGATGAAGACTTCAAACTTCTTATGCTCCATAAGGGAGACAGTTCTTTTTGCACCAAGCTTATCAGAGCGGAGTTTTGCAAAGATTTCAGATTTTCAGAGAAGCTCTTAAATGAAGACTTCCGCCTAATCCTTGAGATGCTTCAGGAAACAGACGGTGTTTGGTCCATCGAAGAACCTCACTATAATATTTTGATAAGAAAAGGCAGTAACCAGCGAAGCGGCTTCAAGCGCGAGCTTTATGAAGCTGTAATTGCTAACTCCGATTATGCCTATAGTCTTATGGAGGATTACTTCCCTCAGTGGGAAGCTGAAGCAGACCGCTTCAGATATGTTCAGAGATTGGATTATCTTCTTCACATCCCCGTATGCAAGATGACCGTGGACAACGAGTGTTATCAGAAGGTCATCAAGGAAATCAGGGAAGAGAAGGCTATTTGGCAGAACAACAAATATCTGACTGCCAAACAGAAGAAGAATCTTTCAATCTTAAGTATCGCCCCTAAGCTTTCCAAGAAAGCTCACAGAGTACTTAAGAAGATTAAACAATCGGGCAAGTAGTGGGATAATCACCAGTCATCACCGTAATCATCGTAGCTGTAATCGTCGTAATCGCCTAAATCACTGTAGGCGTAATCGCCGGGATCTGACCATGCATCAAACCCATCACCGGGGTCTGAATAGATGTCATAATCATCGTAGTAATTATCAACATCCCATCCTGCATCGTTGGATTCGTAATATTCACCATCGTCATCGATGTAGCCGTCAGAACCGAAGCTCTGGAAGATGTTTTCATAGCCGTTCCAGTACCAGATGTCCCCATCTTCGTCAGTCCAATAATAAGGAGTATTGTAATCACCGGAGTCACTTCCGGTTGATTTTTTATTGGAACTCTTAGGTTTCTGCTGGGGTTGAGCAGGTACCACCTTTGGCGCAGTGGACCAATCGGTCTTATAAGTACAGGTATCAAGCATTTTGGCTGTAATGGCTGCATATTGATCAATGACGCTCTCAGGCGCAATGGTGGTGGCAATCATTCCATATCCGGTGGGACCGAAATAACGCATTTCTGTAACTCCACGTACAGGTTTATCGAAATCCTTATCATAGATTTCTCCTGAGAACCACATATAACCTTTTATGCTGTAGTAACTGCCATGGTCTTCAAAGTCAGTACCTATCATGTTAATCAGATGGCTTCCAAAGTAGGTGTTTACACAGTTGTTCAAAAGGTATCCCATGCAGGGTTTTGCAAGAGCGGCTCCTTTGCCCATATATTGATCGATATCCTGGAAAGGCTGGAATGTCACCATGGTTGTGGCAAAAGCGTCATCCATTCCGGCACAGCCAACCACATTGAAATCAAGGGAGTTGGCCAAATCTGTTCTGGGCTTTGCTGTCATTTTTTCAGGATAGTTGATGGAGAAAGCTTCAAATTTTCCCGGGAAATAAACAACTTGCGTCAGCTGGTCATTGACTGTCGGAGGTTCAGTATTACCCATATCGACTTTGGACAGAGTACTGCCGTCCTTATCCTTTAGTTTCCCATCTGCCGTCATCTGAAAGGTATCTGTATCATCACTGTCGTTATATTCCAGCGTGAAACCATCCTTATTAAGAACAACCTTTCCGGTAAACAGGATATCACCATTACCGTTTGCACACGCCCATTGGCTGTCTTCATCGATTGCGAGAATCAGATCGTAATCATCATACTTCCAGGCGCCCACATATGAAGATAGAGCACTTTCATCTGCCTCTTTACTGTCATCCCCACATGCAATGAACTGTAAAGACAATAGGGCAACCATAAGAATCGCTGTTAATCGTTTCATCAGTATTTTTCCATTCATAGTCCTACTCCATTGAAATATTGTTTTAACCATGACTATTTTATCTAAAACATTTTGCAATGAGCAGTGTCAAAAAGTTACCAGTTTTGTCGCCACGGTAACCAAAAGTTACCTTGTCTTTATTCCGTTTTTAAAGTACTATATTAATGTGTATTATGCCCTTTTGATTCATTTGTGATAGGAAAAGAATTCATTTGGGCTTTATTATGCTGTCTATGAGATTTAAGATAAGAAAACTATCAAGACAGTAAAAGAAAGATATTAACATGAAATCAATCCTTACGAAGCTAAATATACTCTTAAACAAGAAACAAAAGAAGCGCATGTCGCTCCTTGTAATAATGATGCTCATCGGCGCCGTTCTTGAAGTGGCAGGAATCGGCATGGTTGTCCCCGCAGTTAAGCTTGTCATGGACGAGGAAGCCATCAGAAACGATGAGCTCGTAAGCACCATCTACGACATACTCCCGGTGTCCAGCCAGAAGCAGTTCATCATCGTAATCATGGTCTCATTGATGGCCATCTTCGTTTTGAAAAACCTCTATCTCTACCTTGAGCAGAAGGTAATGCTTTCCTTCGTGTACAGTAATCAGTTCGACACCTCTGAGCGCCTCATGAAGAATTACCTTAGGAAAAACTACGAGTTCTACCTTAACGCCGACACTGCAGTAGTTCAGAGAAATATCACGTCCGACGTTAACAACATGTACGCCCTGATTCTGGCTCTGCTGACCCTCCTTTCTGAGGGCATTGTATTTATCTGGCTGGCAGCAGGACTTTTCCTCATAGACCCCATAATGACAATAATCGTAACCCTTGTGCTTTTAATTGTTCTTTTTGCCATCAAAGTATGGCTTAAGCCCATTATGTACAAGGCAGGTAAAGACAATCAGGACTTCTACTCAGGACTTTTTAAACTTATTTCTCAGAGCATCCAGGGAATCAAAGAAATGAAAATAGCCCGCAAGGAGCAGTTCTTTGTGGATGAATATGTAACCTGCGGAAGAGGATATGTTAACGCGGTTCAGAGATACAGCCTTTTTAACGCAATTCCTAAGCTTCTTATCGAAACCGTACTTATTATCTGTATGGTTTCCTACATGCTTTACATGCTTCTTACAGGAAAAGGCGCTTCTGAATTGATTCCGACTCTTACGGCCTTCGCTGTGGCTGCCATGCGTCTTCTTCCCTCAGCTAACCGCATAAACAACCAGATGAACACCATCGCTTACTGCGAGCCCTTCTTCTTAAAGGTTGCTGACGGACTTAACGATGAGCTCAAAAACATGGAGACCAATATCTCCTTCACAGATGAGAACGTAAACAAACTCCCTGTTAAAGAGAAGATAGAACTTACAGGTATTACATATGCTTACCCCAATACAGAAAAGCTTATTTTCGACCATGCGGACATGACAGTACCCATCGGTAAGGCAGTAGGTATAGTCGGAACTACAGGTGCAGGTAAGACTACCATCGTTGATATCCTTTTAGGCCTCTTAGAGACCAAAGAAGGCGAGATAAAAGCCGATGGCATAAATATAAAAACAAACTACAAAGGCTGGCTTAAAAACATTGGATACATTCCTCAGATGATTTTCATGCTTGATTCAAACATAAGAGAAAATGTAGCCTTTGGCGTGCCTAGAGACCAAATTGATGAGAACAAGGTTTGGGAAGCTCTTAAGGAAGCTCAGTTAGATGACTTTGTTCGAAGCCTTCCAGATGGCCTTGATACTTCCATTGGCGAAAGAGGAATCAGGCTTTCCGGTGGACAGAGACAAAGAATCAGTATCGCAAGGGCTCTTTATGATGATCCCGAAGTACTTATTCTTGATGAAGCGACATCGGCTCTCGATAATGAAACTGAGGCAGCAATTATGGATTCCATAAATGCACTCCACGGTAAGAAAACCCTCATTATTATCGCCCATAGACTTCAGACCATTGAGAAATGCGACATGATTTATCGTGTGGAAGGCGGAAAAGCAACATTGGAGAAAACAATATAGTTATGAAAGAAAGAATATACGTCTGTCATACTTACTATCACGTTTATATAACCTTGTTAAAAGAGCTGGCCCTGCCAAAAGAGCAAAGGCGGCAAGCAACGCTGGTCTTAAGTAAGATGTCTAACGACTTTGAAACCCTTGATGAGAGAATAAGACAGACCGGAGTTTTTGAAGAAATCATTTCCTTTGATGAGAAAAGAGATGACTTTTTCCCTGAACTTGCTAAGTACAGGAAGGACAAGGGAAACATAGTTTTCAACATGATTTCCAGAATAATCTTCACGAGGAAGTACGCCAAGCTAGAAGAAGCATACGTTCCTGTAGATTTTAGCGATTACAAATATATTTATATCTTTAGCGATTCTGATCCCGTAGGCTATTATCTTAATCAGAAGAAGATTTACTACCATGCGGTAGAGGATGGTCTTGATTGCATTGCCAACTTCGACCAGGCAAGATTTGGAAACAGAGGCCACTTTGATTTAAAGGCAAAACTATCTAAGAAATATAACCTGATATTTGTCGAGAATGGGTACGGAAAGTATTGCCTTGATATGGAAGTCAACGACATTTCAAAGATTGAGTATCCGTGTCCGTATTACATCGAGAAACCCAGAAAAGATTTGGTGGACAGACTCACCGATGAGGATAAAGATATAATTCTCAAAGCCTTCTTAAGGAATAGAGACGAACTGGAAAGAGTTCTGACCGGGAAGGAAACTGACAAGAGTGAAACCAAGGATAGAATCCTAATTCTCACCGAGCCCCTCTGTACATTGGATGTAAGAGAGAAGATTTTTAGAGACATAATAGATATGTATAAGGATGACGGCGTAATTGTAATCAAGCCTCATCCAAGAGACTGCTTAGACTACAGAACTCTATTTAAGGATTACCCAATAATAGATGGTACAGTTCCCATGGAGATGCTAAACTTCTTCTCAGCGCATTTTTCCAAAGTCGTAGCTGTATTCACTGAACTCAGTGGAATCAAGTTTGCCGATGAGAAGATTCGGCTGGGCGCAGACTTCATGGATAAGTACGAAGATCCTGTAGTACACCGCTACGCTGAAAGCATTTCGAAAGCATTTCAAAAGCATTAGTTGGGTGATGTTACTAAAGAAAAACAACTTGTTTGAAGACCCGCTACTAATATAGAGCATTTGGCGGTGATTTCCGCAGAATAAAGAAATGATGAGATGTTCGTGATTAATGACGATGAGCAATGTGGTTTTATATTCGCAGTTTGTGGGTGCATGAGTACATTACTATCAGAAAACAAATCGACGGTTAGGAACACTTAGCACTCGCAGATTTTGGACAGAATTCTAGCGGATAATATATCGATTAAATCTAAGAAATGCTGTGATAAATGAGTTTAAGGATTTGGAACGAATTTGTAATTTGAAGAGTTTTTTAATTGCAAATAGATGCAGATTAAAACTATAGCAAGAACGATTGAGGAGATGTAAATATGAAGTATTTGATTCTAGGAGCTGGACCTGCAGGATTGTCATTTGCAAATAGAATTTTTGAAAGAAGCAAAGAGTGCTCTTTTTTGGTTTTGGAAGCTGAGCGCGAGGCTGGAGGCTTATGCAAATCAAAAGAAATAGATGGTTCTCCACTTGATATAGGCGGAGGACATTTTTTAGATACCAGAAGGCCTAATGTAAATGAGTTTTTGTTTAACTTTCTACCGGAAAATGAATGGAACACTTTTGATAGAAATAGTATGATATGCATCAAAGGGAAAATGATTAACCATCCTTTTGAGGCCAATATTTGGCAACTAGATGTTACTGAACAAGTCGAATATCTTAAGTCAATAGCTATGGCTGGATGCAATACGGGTCAGAGTGCACCAGCCCTTTTTACAGATTGGATATACTGGAAATTGGGTGATAAAATAGCAAATGATTACATGATTCCATATAATCAAAAGGTATTTGGGGAGAATTTAAATCAACTAGGAACATATTGGTTGGAAAAACTTCCAAATGTGAGTTTTGAGGAAACCATATTGTCATGCTTAACTAGAAAGGCTTATGGAACAGAACCTGGACACTCCCGATTTTTGTATCCCAAAAAATATGGATACGGTGAAGTATGGAATCGCATGGCCCAAAATATTAAAGACTATATTGAATACGGGAAAGTGATTAAAAGTATAGATTTTGATAAAAGAATGGTGACAACTTCCGATGGTGATAGCTACGCTGCTGATGTGATAATATCCACAATTCCTTGGATGGAATTTGAGCAGATGAAAGGAATCCCTGAGAACATAAAAAAGGGTATTGATCAACTTAGGTATAGTTCTATTCAAATAGAGTATAAAGATGAAAATATATCTTCAGATGCACAATGGATATATTATCCTAATCTTGAGCTCGATTATCACCGAATCCTTGTAAGAAAAAACTTTTGCCCCAATAGTAGGGGATATTGGACTGAAACAAATTTAAATAGAGTGGGCTCAGTTCATGGAATGCAAAATTCTTTTTCAAACAAGTATGCCTATCCTTTGAATACTATTAACAAACCGGAAATTGTTAACAGATTATTAACTTGGGCGAGGAGTAAATCTGTTTTCGGATTAGGACGATGGGGAGAATGGAGTCATTATAATTCAGATGTTGTGGTGGAGTTGGGCATTAATTTGGCTGACAAATTGACTATGTAGTATGCAAGAAAGGTGTTAAGCTTTATGACGGTAGGTTTATGTCTTATAACATGGAATGAGATAGAAGGTTGTCGCCATGACGTGCCATTAATTGATAGATCGCAATTTGATCAGATTTATTGCATAGATGCCGGAAGCAATGACGGAACTGTTGAGTATCTTCAAAGCGAGGGAATACCTGTGTATCAACAGGAAAGCGCAGGGTTAAATCAAGCTTGTGTGGATGGTTGCCGCCATTGTGTTTGTGATGCATTTGTCTTTTTCCACCCCAAAGGAACTATTCCTGTTGAGGACACTTATAAATTTAGAAGATATTTTGAAGAAGGATATCAACTGGTTGTCGCAAGCAGGATGATGAAAGAATCTATTAATGAAGAGGACGGGAACGTATTGAAACCGCGTAAATGGTTTGTCTTAGGCCTTGGTTTACTAGCTAGTGTGCTTTTCAGAAAAGAGGGCTATCAGATAAGGGATGTGCTTCATGGTTTCCGTGGGATGACGGTAGATGCATTCAATTGTCTCAATGTATCAAACATGAACCCTTCGATAGATATAGAGATGGTATGTAGGACATATAAGAAGAGAATGAAAAGGATTGAATTTCCTACAACAGAGGGACGGCGCATTGCAGGCAAAACGCATTTTAAAGCCTTCTCAACTGGGAAAAAACTATTAAAGTACATTGCATGGGAAGTGAAAAGAGACAATTAGTAAGAGGTTTGGTAGGTAAATGCTAATGCGTGACAGATTGAAAAAAACGCTAAATGATCGGACGACTTTATTTGTGGGCCTGTATATAGCTGGGCTAATCTTTTATTATTTAAATCCATTTGATTCGATTGAGTTGACAGAATGGGAACGTAGTTTTGGCCCAGCTTCTATGAAAGGGCTTTCTATCGAAAAAAGAGTTTTAAATATTTATATCAATTACTATTTACTGCTTCCGATAACCGCTTTTCTTGGTATTTGTAGTGCCCGAATTGTTATTGGAAAAAACGAGAGCCAAAAAAAGGCGGTAAGAGACATAAGTTTTATTAATACCTTTGCACTTATAGCTGCATATACTTCCCGATTCGCATCGGGGACAGAACTGGTAATTTCAATCAATTCAGTTGTGACGAGTGCTCTGACGTTTATTATAGCAATAGCTGTGGCAAGCTTAATTCACATCGATGATAATTTTGAGTATGAAGACTATATTATTTCTTATGTAAATCACCTTATTATTTCATTGGGGTTTATTTTACCTTTTCAAGCGGATGAAAGAACTATTGGATATTTCTATGCCATTTCTGTTCTTGTGACTTTATTAGATATGTGGATTCTAAAGATTTCAACTATGCTTCAAAGAAAGGAGCTTTTTTACTTTTTTTGGAAATATGCATATTATGGTGCTGCATTGTGGGTGTGCGTAGTTGAGGGTATGTATATAATGGCGTCAATTGGGTATATTATATTACACCCATTTAGGATACTCTTAACAGTTATTGCTGTTTTTGCTGCTGTGTGCCTGCTAATATCTTGGAAAAAAAAGAATACTGGATTGGATAAGTTCAGCTATACAGGAGTAATTCTAAGCGTTGGAATTATGTCTCTTTTAGAGAATCAATATAAGATTCTCTATGACGTTCGTAATTATGCAAATCTTTTCGAAGTTGGAAATGTATCGGTTTCGTTGGAAACAATAGAAAGAGGCAAAATCCCCATTATAGATTATTTTTCTGCACATGCTATTCGAGACGTGCTTTCAAGCCTTTTATATTGGATGGTAGGGGGAGATGCAAGAACAGCCATTTTTTCGAATCCTTGGCAAAGTCTAAGCCAGATTTTGGGAATATTATTTCTGTATTTTATTTTGACACGTATATTTAATCGTAATTGGGTAATACTTATTACCCTTATTTTTCCGCTTGTAATACCCAATACTTTTTGGGGAGAACTTGCGTTAATCGCAGTGATTGGGCTCCTCTTTTTGGTTAAAAACCCAGAAAAACTAAGCAGCTATTTGCTGTTTTGGCTTGCTATAGGAGTATGCTGCTTTACACGATACGATTCAGGAATATCTGTTGGCTTGTCGTGCATTCTTACGGCGACTCTATTAGTTGTCATGAAAAACATGTCGGCACGCAGGTATATTTATAGTTTCATACTTGTGGCGTTCCCAACGTTGGTTTTTTATATTTGCTACAGTATAATTAAAAATTTTGACTGGATTGGGCGAATAGATGAGTGGATGGACGTTGGGGCCAAATCTTCAGCTACTTGGGCGACAATTACATTTGGAAACCCCAGTTCATTAAAGTTTTTTATTATATATGAGTTATTTCCTTCTTTAGATGTTGCCATGATAATAATAACTATCATCTTGCTGATTTTAAATAGAACAGCAAGAGATAGAGGAGCCCTGGCACTGACTTTCAGCCTCTCATATTCGTTTATGATTACAAGGACTCTTGTTTATCATAACTTGGAAGTGACTAAAACTGGGTGGACGGGAGTAATAATCAATTTCTTCCCACTAGCTGTGTTTTTTTTCTGCATCTACATTTGCGAGTTGTTTCCTAAAAAGATCTCCAGTGTTAATTGTGCATACCTCCCATTGTGCGCATTTGGAATCTCGCTTGCATTGTCAGTCTTTATCATAGGGGAGAAGAATCCCGACGAATATTCATCTATATATGGAAGAGGAGTTGGATTTGCAAGGCAATTTGATGTCAGAAAAATGCAACTGCCCGTTACGGAGGATAACAATAGAACCGAATATTCTGAGTATACAAAGAGTGTGTATTTGCCATTTGAACGTATATTTAATCTTTTACTAACTGACGACCAAACTTTCGTCGATTTTGCAAATATAACAGGGTTATATGCATTAACAGACAGAGAGTATCCATGTTATGTTTCGCAAACACCAAGTCTTTTGTCGAATTTATCCTCTCAGGAGCACTATATTGAAGAGATTAAATCTTCGGACGCTCCGCTGGCTATTATCGGTAACAAAGATTTAGACTTCACCATGTACATGCAGGAAGTCAGACACAATATAAAGTATTATAAAGTAGCTGAGTATATATTTGAAAACTATAGACCATTGACAATGGTGGGGACGGATTTTGCCCTTTGGTGTAGAAACGACAATTATGAATTATACCATAGCATTCTCGGAGAAACTATGATGGAAGATGATTGCTATATTCCAATTGAACCAGGATATGATGCTGACAATCACAGTTATAAATTGGAGGATATTCCATATATATGGGCTAACTTTGATTCTGATGGGGCGGTGAATAATGAAATAATATGTTTGGCTGATGATATAGACCATTACATGATGGATGGAAGAAGTACAGAGGAGTTTTCGTATGATTTCCCCGGGGGTTTGGAGAAACAAAATGGTCAGTATATATTCTTCGAGTATACGGGTGTGCAGGAAGAAGCTACAGCCACACTAAGAGTTTCCGAGAATGGGATGTACCCGTATGAGTTTAGCTTTAAAGTGAAACCTGAGAGAAACAAGTATCTTATCCGACTGAGTTGTGATTACTTCTGGTATTCTTTTGAACCGAATATAGCCACATTTAGCACAGACGATGAAGACGGCTGCTTTTCAAATGTTGCAATATTGATGGGTGATTAGAAGTATTTCACCGTATTTGAAAAATATATACATTCGTTTACAATAGTTGGACATTTTTTTGAGGAGAAAGGGAGAATGCAATTTACTTCGTTACTATTTCTTACACTTATTATTCCTATAGTTTTTTTGATGGCTATAGTGCTTATGAGGAACAATAAGGGAAGAATGATTCTCTGCTTAATTTGCAACATCATTTTTTATTTATGGGGAGGATATAGGACATTTTTTTTGTCATTGGCTATATGCGTACTTACGTGGATGTTTCAGAACTATGTTGCAAAGAACCCAAAGAAACATGTGGTTTTGATTTGTAGCATAGTTATTTCAACTCCGCTTGTTGTTTCCAAGATTATTTGTGGTAGCATAGGTGTTTTGGGAATATCTTTCTATACTTTTGAAGCTATTTCTCTTGTTGTAGATACATATAGGGAGCCAGAGCATAAAAAAAGAAGTATGTTTGAAACGATTCTATATTTGCTCTTCTTTGCTACGGTTAGTCAAGGCCCTATTGTAAGGATAGCATGTTTTGAAGCGGGACTAAGAGGAGAAACTGCAATAGATGACATCAATATGGGAATTAGACGATTCGCTGTAGGATTGGGGAAGAAAGTGCTAATAGCGGATAAGCTAGCCCCTTTAGCAGACTACTTCTTTACCGGTGTATCTTATGGAAATCATTACTCATCTGTCGGGTTATGGCTAGGGTCATTTGCTTATACTCTTCAGATTTATTTTGATTTTTCTGGTTATTCCGATATGGCCATTGGAATTGCAAAAACTTTGGGCTTTAATCTTCCAGAGAATTTTAATTATCCTTATATGGCTACCAGCATTAGAGATTTTTGGTCTAGATGGCATATATCCCTAAGCACATGGTTTAGAGACTATTTGTATATACCATTAGGTGGAAACAGGGAAGGAAAGCCAAGAACAATACTCAATATGCTTCTAGTGTGGCTTGTTACTGGAATCTGGCATGGGAATGACTTGTCATTTATTGTTTGGGGGCTTGGGTTCTTTTTGCTTCTAGTCTTTGAAAAATATGGGGGCAATATAGCTGCCTTTTTTACTAAGGGCATAATTGGACGTGTATACACCTTGTTGTTTGTGAATTTTTTGTGGGTTTTTTTTAGATCAGATTCAATTGGAGTGGCATTTGAATATCTTAAGGGAATGTTGATTGTCAATACAGAAAGTACAGTTGAAATGACGGCGCTCAGGTATATTCCGTATGTTATCATTGCAGGCGTATTCTGCGTGCAATCAAGAAGAATAAAGCAATTATATGTAACAAACAAGGGAGCGAAGACTGTGGCGGATCTTTTCTTGCTGGCAGTAGTGGCACTATCAGTATGTGCGATAATCAATGCTTCATACACACCTTTTATATATGGGAAGTTTTAGAATGAGATTAATAAAGCATATAAAATTAGTGAGTATAGTGGTGATATTGGGGTTTTTGCTATTGGGATTTGGGACCGCTTTCGAAGTTGGGAAGGCATATCTGAATGGTGAGGTTATAGTGTCAAATCCTGGTGATGCGAATAGCGTTCCATTTTGGACAGATAGTATTGGCAGGGCTTGGGAAAAGTATTTTTTCAAAAAATCTAAGTTAAGTAACATAGATTCAATTTTTAGCTATTTTTTCACGGGATATATTTTTTCTGAGCA
This sequence comes from Lachnospiraceae bacterium G11, assembly GCA_900103495.1. Classification (GTDB taxonomy): domain Bacteria; phylum Bacillota; class Clostridia; order Lachnospirales; family Lachnospiraceae; genus G11. The sequence continues at coordinate 28,250 of FMWZ01000013.1, forward strand.
AGTAACTTTAGGCAATAATGGGTGGTTGTTTTACAAGGCAAAAACGGACTCGGATCCGATTGGGGATTATGAGGGAACCAATACCTTTGAAGAAACAGATATTGAACAGGCTACGGAGGGGTTGAAAAAACTGGAGGATTATTGTAATGCAAATAATATTGTTTACTCTCTTTTGATTGTACCAAATAAAGAGAGGGCTTATCCAGAGTATATGCCTGAGTTGTATCAATATGCGATAGAATCAAGAACAGACAAACTGACCCAAGTATTATCTGACGCAGGGTTTAATGTCATTAACTGTAAGGATGAATTGATGCGTCGAAAGAATGGGAGACCACTCTATTATTCATACGATACACATTGGAACAGGATTGGTGCAAATGTTGGAATTGAATTAATGTTAGAGGATATGGGACTGGCTCCGACTCCTGAAGAACATTTAAGCATTCAATCAAAGGACCTTAAGGAAGTGGGATACCATTATTGCGGACAGGACGATTTGGCGAAGATGATAGGAATGAGGGAAATTGTTTTTGACGATGAGACTGAATATGAGTATGTTGAATATCCATCTATTGATTGGGCAAAGTTTGAATCTGAACAGGAGGCTGGTGAGGTATCGTATTTTTCTAATCCGAAAGCGATAAATAAAGCAAAAATCCTTCTGATAGGAGACTCTTTTAGAACGGCGATGGTGCCTGGAATATGCTATTATTTTTCGGATGTTTATGTTTTGCACATAAATGGTTGCAATATGAAGAAAATAGAAGAAATTTCGCCTAATTACCTGGCCTTTCAGTATGTTGAAAGGTATTCATATAGGATTTGTGACATGGCAAAAATGCTAGAAAAGAAACAGGAGTAGATAATGAGGGGATGAAAGCAATATTTTGAATGTGTATTGGAGACTGATAGGGGATGGCTAACCTTCTGGAAGTGATTGAGGTAGATAAATCGTGCACATTACATTGTTTGATGCATATCGAGACTGTTTCCATGTGAGGATTAACGGTGTATGGGTAAACTTAACTAAAACGATTAGAAATCCTTTGAAAGCACAATTGAAACAATTTTTTTGAGAAAAGCATTATTACTTTAATCCGTGGACATAGAAGATATAATGCTAAGGGATTGATGAATAAATAATAATGCAGTAATTTTGATTCAAGTTAATGATTAGATTAGCTATGTGATAGCAATTAAAAAGAAATGGAGAGTAGCTATGTTAAATAATAAAAAAATACTTATCACAGGTGGTACAGGTTCTTTCGGCAAAGCCTTTACCAGATATGTTCTTAATAATTATGACCCTAATAAAATCATTATCTATTCAAGAGATGAGTTTAAACAGTGGGTTATGAGCAATGAGTTCAAGGACCATGCCGACAAACTGAGATTCTTTATCGGTGATGTAAGGGATAAAGAAAGAATGCAGAGAGCTTTCGAAGGTGTTGATTATGTGGTTCATGCGGCAGCTATGAAGCAGGTTCCTGCATGTGAATACAACCCTAATGAAGCAATAAAAACCAATATAAATGGTGCACAGAATGTAATTGACTGCGCCCTTAATAGTGGTTCGGTTAAAAAGGTCGTTGCTCTTTCTACAGATAAGGCAGTTAACCCCGTTAACCTTTACGGTGGCACCAAGCTTGTTTCCGATAAGCTTTTCATTGCGGCAAACGCTTACGTTGGAACAAAAGACATTAACTTCTCCATCGTAAGATACGGAAATGTAGCCGGAAGCCGCGGCTCCATAATTCCTTTCTTTAAGAGCATCATTGATAACGGTGGCAAGGAACTTCCCATCACCGATTACAGAATGACCAGATTCTGGATCAGCCTTGAGGAAGGTGTAAAACTTGTTATCAAAGCTTTGGAAGAAGCAAAAGGCGGTGAGACCTTCATTAGTAAGATTCCTTCTTTCAAAATCACAGATCTTGCGAAAGCAATGCTTCCTGATTGCGAGATGCCCGAGGTTGGCATCAGAGAAGGTGAGAAGCTCCATGAGATTATGGTTACCGTTGAAGACTCCATGACCACATATGAGTATGATAAGCACTTCATCGTATATCCTCAGATGACCTGGAATAATAAGCAGAAACCTGATTTGTCAGGAAAGAAAGTTCCCGAAGGCTTCTCATATACTTCAGGCAACAACACAGAGTGGCTCACAGTTGAAGAACTCAGAGAATTAGTAAAGAACTTACAGGTTTGTAATTAAACCTAAAGGGAGAAATATGAATAAACCTGCAATAGAAGGAGGGACTCCTGTACGCACAAACAGGATTTCCTACGGACATCAATTTATAGATGAAGATGATATTAAAGCAGTGGAGGCGGTTTTAAGAAGTGACTTCTTAACCTGTGGCCCTGAAATTGACAAGCTTGAGAAGAAGCTTTGTGATATTACAGGAGCTAAATATGCCGTTCTTTGCGCTAACGGAACAGCAGCTCTTCACATCGCATGTCTTGCCGCAGGCGTTGGTGAGGGTGATGAAGTAATCACAACTCCTATTACTTTTGCTGCTTCGGCTAACTGCGCTTTATACTGTGGTGCCAAACCTGTTTTTGCAGACATAAATGAAGAGACCTACAATCTAGATCCTGCAGAAGCAGAGAAAAAGATTAGTTCTAAAACAAAGGCCATAATTCCCGTCGACTATACAGGACAGGCGGCCGAATTAAAGAGATTCAGAGAAATAGCTGATAAGCATGGCCTCGTAATTATCGAAGACGGTGCTCATTCCATCGGTACCATATATGACGGAAAACCTGTCGGTAGCATCGCAGACATGACAACCTTCAGTTTCCACCCTGTTAAGACTGTTACAGGCGGTGAAGGTGGTGCTGTACTTACCAATAATGAGGAGTACTATAAGAAACTCCTTTTATACAGGGCTCATGGAATTACAAGAGATCCTTCCATGATGGAGAGAGAATCAGAAGGACCTTGGTATTATGAACAGGTGGCTCTTTCCACCAACTATAGAATGACAGATATGCAGGCTGCTCTTATAAACAGCCAGCTTAACAAGCTTAAGAGATTCTCTGACAGAAGAAAAGAGATTGTGGCTAAGTATAACGAGGCTTTCTCTAAGATGCCCGAGTTATTCGTTCAGAAGGAAATTCCCGAGAGCGACTCCACAAGACACCTCTATATTCTTCGAATTAAGCCTGAGAAAATTACAATTGACAGAGCTAAATTCTTCGAAGCAATGTCAGCTGAGGGAATAGGCTGTAACGTACACTATATTCCTGTTTATAGACATCCTTATTATGTACATCTTGGATATGAAAAGGGACTTTGCCCTAAGGCTGAGAAACTTTACTCAGAGATGATGAGTATTCCTCTTTACCCTGCCATGACAGATAAGGATGTAGAGGATGTAATAGAGGCAGTAACAAAGATTGTAGATTACTATCGCAAATGAGTATAGAATTCCTAACCAACGATGACCTGATAATGCAGATGATTGCCAATGGCCTGGTGTCGGGACAACCTGATGGACACCTGGTCTATTCAGGTTTCTTTTGGGGATGGCCTATGAGCCTTCTTTACAAGATTACAGGTTCCGTTGACTGGTATTCTTTGGCGCAACTTTTTTGGTTTGTTTTAGGGTCTGTGATTGTTGTTTATAAGGTTATTAAGAAGGTTCAGAAACCTGCTTATAAAATCCTTACGGGAACTTTGTTTACAAGCATATGGGTAATAACCTTGTTCAGGTGTTTTGCACAGCTTCAGTTCACGGTTACTGCGGCATTTGTCGGGTCTGTGGCGGTTTTCTATGCGCTGCTTATAGATATTTCAGAGGATAAGAAGAACTGGATTAGAGACCTTATTTTGGTTTCAATATTCGTCCTTATAAGCTATAACATCCGAAATATGGCGCTTCTTATGCTTGTACCTTTCGCAGGGGCAGGATGGTTTGGCAAATGGATTACAAACGGATTTAAGGACAAGCAGACCAATATCCGATTCGTAACATTGGGAGTATGTATTATAGCAACTCTCCTTGTTTCTGAAGTATGTAACAGAGCCTATTATAGTGGCGATGATTGGGATAAATATCTAAGCTTTAATAAACAGACTGAGAACGTTTTTGATTATTCAGGATTTGCAGATTACAACCAAAATAAAGAAACTTACGAATCCATTGGAATGAGTGAGGTAGATTATGAGGCGATTGCCTATTATGACCTGCAACTCTTGATGGAGGATATAAACGAGGAAACTCTCAAAACTATTTATGAGATGAACCCTAAGGGCGCAACGCCCATTGGACAAGTTGTAAAGAACTTTATTGGAAGAAACTTAAGCTATACAGACAGGCCCATAAACCTGGTGGTTTACCTTTTATGGATCACATCAGCAATAATCGCTGTAATTAAGCTTATTAAAGACATGAAACCATATTTAATTATAGAGTTGGCTCTTGTTTTTGCAGCTAGAATGGCGCTCTGGCTTTATCTGATTTATGTCGGTAGATTACCTGACAGAATAACATGGAGCCTTTATATAGCTGAGTTAATGGCCCTAATAGCCATTCTTATAAATGCTGAGTATAGCAAGACTCACAGGAGAGTTCTCTTAGTCGGTGCTGTACTGATTATTGCAATAGGTTGCTATGTTGGAATACCTAAGGCCGGAAAGATAATTGGTGACAACAAAGCAAGGAATTACTATTCCACTTCCTTTGAGCAGCTCCTTGATTATGCTGCAAAGAATCCGGAGAATATATATCTTCTGGATGCTAACTCCTTAGCCAATGTATCAAGGCTTAAGAATCCTCATGATGGAGCAAGTATTGCTTTCCTTGGAGGATGGCTTCCGGGATGTCCTGTGGAACAGGAGCAGTTATCTAAGCATGGAATAGATAATCCTAAAGACCATTTAAATGTGCTTAACAATGAAAATGTATACTTCGTGTTTAAGGACTCTGATATAACTAATGAAGACTATTTGCTGAATTTCTACTCTCAGTACACGGATGTCGCCTGTGAAAAGGCGGATTACCTGACTACTGACTGCGGAATCAACTTTAACATATTTAGAATCTATGAGAATTAAATTGGGGAAAGAAAAGTTAATACCTATAGGGATTGCAGTAGCCTTGGCCATAGGAACCATAGCAGGAGTTAAAGCCTATGCAACACCAGATGCCGATACCGGATACAGAGTGGTTTGCCTTGGAGATAGTATCCTTGGAAATGTCAGAGATGACACATCGGTAACATCTGTTATGGAAAAAGAGCTGGGTTTCCAAGTCTTTAATGGATGTTTTGGCGGAACCTGTGCTTCCTTAAGCAATCCAACTCACAGAAGAACCTACTATGAGGATTCGATGAACCTTGTATCCATAGTAGATTCAATAGTAAGAAACGATTATAGTATTCAATATTACGATATAGCAGCCAATAACTATAAACTCCCATATTTCTATGAGGCCATGAAAGGCTTTGAGGACGTGGACTTTAGTAAGGCTGAACTGATTTTCTTGGAACACGGGGTTAATGATTACAGCGCCGGAAGACCTTTGGATAATAAAGATGATTCTTATGATACATACACCTATGGTGGAGCATTAAGATATAGCATAAGAGAATTAAGCAATGCTTTTCCAAATGTAAAGATTGTTATCGTTACGCCCACCTATTGTTACTTCGTGGATTACATGGGTGAATGGGCCGGAGACTGTACTACAGAAAACTATGGATATGGAGTTTTAGAAGAATATGTAAATCTTCAATTGTCCATTGCAGAGGAATTTGGCCTTGATATTATAGATGATTACCACAATCTGGGCATAGATAAGGATACAGCCAAGAATTTAACCATAGATGGTATCCATTTAAACGAAGAGGGAAGAGCACTTCTTGCAGGAACCCTCGCTGAATTCACAAAAGAAGCATTAAATTGAACAAATAATATATACAATTCGACGCCAAATACATAATGAATATAATCTGGAATTAACAAAAACGACATGAATACGTCAATGACACCTACAGAATGGTTCGAAAAAAGAATAGAAGAGATTAGTCCAAAGCAGAAGTATGCCTTTATTTCTGCCTTTTTGATTGGAATATTGACTCACCTTCCTGCATTTGTGAATGACATGCCTAATCATGACGGCCTAGCAAGTGTTTACTTTGACCAGAACATGATTACATCCGGAAGGTGGTTTCTTACCGTAGCTTGCGGAATTTCATCATATTTTACATTACCTTGGTTGATAGGAATTCTTTCCCTTTTATGGGTTTCAATAACATGTGTAATTCTAGTAGAACTTTTTGAGATTAAATCTCCACTGCACGCGATCATTATCAGTGCGGTATTTGTGACATTCCCTGCATTGGCTACTACTTATGCTTATATCTATACAGCTGATGGATATATGTTTGCCATGTTCCTTGCGGTTTTGGCAGTTTACCTTACAAAGAGGTATCAGAAATATGGCTATATAGCTGGAGGCATTTGCTTAGCTTTTAGCATGGGATCTTATCAGGCATATCTTTCCGTAACAATGCTTTTAGCTCTCTTCATTCTTTGCGGTTTCTATCTTTCCGAAGCTAAAACAAAGGAGAAGGTATTCTACACATTTAAGACCATTGGAATGGGTGCAATAGGCGTTGCCCTTTATTACATCATTCTTCAAATCCTTCTTAGAGTAGAAGGTGTTAAGCTTGCTGATTATCAGGGAATCAGTGGAATGACTTCACTTCTGGGAGACCCCATTTCGGTTATCAAACACATTTATACGGATTTTGTTGCATTTATTATAGGCGGTAACGTTATCTCGAATAACATCTTTAGCATAGCAGCATTTGTTTTACTTGCTGTTTTAGCTATTGTAGCGGCTTTTTCTTTTGCTAACTATCATTCGTTGTTTAAGAAGCCTTTATTCTATCTCATAGTTTTGATAGTTTTGGCGTTAGTTCCCATATTTACCAACGTTATTCTGATTATCTCTCCTGAAGTTAACTATCACCTTCTTATGAGATATCAGTATGTGATTATAGTCCTTGCTTTTTTGGCGGGCCTTATGAAGAGAAGTGAAGATTTCTCCATGGGAAGTAAGTTCGACAGAGCCGGACAGTGGATAATCATCGCCATTGGGCTTGTATTATCCGTAAACTACATGGTTACCGATAACATCGGATACTCAAATCTCCAGAAGAGATATGAGAAGACATATGCGTATTGCTTGCGACTTGCGGACAGAATTGAGCAGACTCCCGGATACTACACCGGCATGCCCGTTGTAATGATAGGTGTCGTTGGAGATTGGAATTATCCTTCCACGGATTTAACAGGTGATGTTACATCTAACATGATTGGAATGGCTGGTGATACGGTATGTTACAAGCCTGAAGACTACAAATCATTCTTCGCTAATTATTTGGGAATCACCATAGACATAGTAAATCAGGAAATCGTTGGCGATATATACCTTAACGACGAAAGATATTATGAATTAGACAGCTTCCCCGGAGAACACTGTACTGAAGTGGTTGACGGAGTATTATATGTGAAGACTGAGAATGCACTTAAGATAACAGGTGAGAAACCTCAATAGGAGATTAAAACCATGGCACTTTTATCAGTTATTCTCCCTTCCTACAACGAGAAAGGAAATATAGCTAACACAGCCAAGGTCTTATCCGAGACCCTTACAAATGCTGAAATAGAATATGAGCTTATCTTTGTAAGTGATGGTTCCACTGATGGAACCTATGAAGCTATACAGGAGGAGAGCAAGAAGAATTCCAAAGTTAAGGGTCTTGAGTTTTCAAGAAACTTTGGTAAAGAAGCATCTATCTTTGCGGGCCTTTCTGTAGCCTGTGGTGATGCTTGCATTGTTATGGACTGTGATCTCCAGCATCCTGCGGATATTGTTCCTAAGATGTATAAACTCTGGGAAGAAGGTTTCGAGATTGTGGAAGGCGTCAAGTCTTCAAGAGGCAAGGAAGGAATATTCCACAAAGCTTTTGCCGGAATCTTCTATGGAATAATGAGTAAGCTTATCAAGATGGATATGAAGAATTCATCTGATTTTAAACTTATAGACAGAAAGGTCGTTAATGTTCTCCTTGAACTTAAGGAGCATAACACTTTCTTCAGAGCACTAACTTTTTGGGCAGGATTTAAGACTACAACAATTTCTTATGATGTGGCAGAGAGACAGTATGGTACCTCCAAATGGAGCTTCAGAAGTCTTTTCAGATATGCAATCCTTAACGCTACTTCTTTTAGTACCCTCCCATTGCAGTTAATCACCCACATGGGAATCATTTGCATAGTATTTAGTATAATCCTTGGGATTCAAACCTTAGTGAAATACTTTATGGGCCATGCGATGGAAGGCTTTACAACGGTTATTCTTTTAATACTTATCGTTGGTGGATTTGTAATGCTAAGCCTTGGAATCGTGGGACATTACCTTGCAAGAATCTATGAGGAAGTGAAGGGAAGACCTAAGTTTATTATTAAACAGACAACAGATAACATTCATGGAAACGTTTAGAAGAATTCTTCAGAAGTTTAGCTTAATACCTGAGATTCTGTTATGCGGTCTCTTCTTCTATCTGGTATATATCAAGTGCGGCCTCTGGTTTGAAACCAATGACGACTTAATAATAAATGACTTGTTAAGAGGAGCAATCACAGGACAACCGGAGTATCACACAATCTATAACTCTGTAATTCTGACTGCTCCGTTATCTTTCTTATATCGAATTGCGCCGACCATTCCTTGGTGGGGTGGTTTTCTCATTCTATGCAATGGCCTATCAGTTCTTATACCCTTGGATGCTGTTGTAAAGAGAGGAAGGAGCTTATTCTCCATAATTTTAGGCTCTGTCACAATTGCTTTGACTATTTTGCCTTCTCTGTATTTAAGGGGAAGGATTCAATATACTTCAACGGCTATGATTCTTGCTATAGCGGGATTTGTTGCTGTGACTTTATATGAAAGTACCGCAGGATTGTGGCTTTTCGGAATATGCGAATTTCTTGCATTCATAATTAGGCCTGAAGCTATGGAGATTATTCTGCCCATAGGATTTGGGCTATTGTTTGTGGGACTCTCCGAAACAGAAGAAGATATTACTGAGGGACTTAAGAAGATAGCAATTTCAATAGGAATTGCATTTGCCATACTTCTTATTGGCTATGCAACGAAATACCTGGTTTATGGCGGCAGCAAATGGGAAGCAAGTAGGACTTATGAGTCGGGCAGACAGCAAATGTTCGACTACACAGGTATCGCTGAGTATGACGAGATAAAAGAGAATTACAAAAGAGGAGTGACGAAAAGAGAGTACGATGCTTTCAGTCATTCTCTTGTGTTGGATTATGAACACCTGTCCGAAACCGTGCAGGCAGCATCTTATGTAAGCGAAGAAAAAGTGGATAATCCCACGATTTTAGAGACTCTTCGCTACGTATATTTTGATTCCTATTTTGGAATTGATGGGCAATTTAAGAAACTGGGATATCCTCTGATTGGAGGCTGGGTTCTTCTCCTGATAGTTTCGATCATATACGGAAGAGTACAGGGATTTATCGGCTTTGCAGTTATTTACCTTATAACTAAAGGGGTTACTTGGGGATACATTTTTATGAAGGGCAGGATGCCTGTACGAATCATGCTCCCCTTATACATCTTGGAGTTGATGTGCCTCGTTGTTATGGCGTTTCTTTTCGTAAATGATGAGACAGAAAGGAAGAACTGGCTAAAGTATCTTACGATACCAGTCATAGCTGCTTTGGGATTTGCTTGTTTTATCTCGGCAAAAGAGCAATTTCTCACTACTTCTGATCAAATGAAATCTTATCCAATCCTTCGAGAAATGGAAACAGAGATTTCAAATTACTGCAAGATACATAACGATAAGAAGTTTATTCTTAGCACATACATCTATTCAAACTATAGAAGAAGCGTGTTTGACGTCGGTGAAGACAATCCTGATTACATCTACGCAGGCGGATGGTTTTCTTGTTTGCCAAGTGTTAAAGAGGAGAATTATTCTTACCTTAATTCGGGATACGTTTATTTTATAACAACCGCTGAATCCATTAACGGAAACGTTGAGGCTGAGCTAAATTATCTCAATGAAAGATATGATTATAAACCTCAGAAAGAGGATACTTTGAGCCTTATCACAGGTGGAGAGGCTGCGGTTTATAGAGTTAGGTAATATATATGAGTGAAGTAAAATCTAAAAGAATACCTTCAATCGAAGTATTAAGAAGCCTTGCCATGTTCATGGTTATCACCATGCATTATCTTGACAAGGGAAAAGTAAATATAAGCCTTGGCGAGACCCAGACCATTTGGAGTGTTCTGGGCTGGCTTTTGCACTCTTTTTGTATAGTTGCTGTTAACTGCTACGTGCTTATCAGCGGCTATTTTTTGGTGGAAAGCAAGTTTAGGTGGCAGAAACTGGTGGAACTGGTTAGCCAGGTGCTTTTCTATTCAATTCTTGTACCGATAGTAATGTTTGCAATAGGGATACTGCCTGCATCGGAGATTTCACTATATAAGTTATTCCTGTATGTATTCCCTATACACACAGAACACTACTGGTTCGCAACATCATATATTGTCATGTATACCTTCTCCCCCCTATTGGCGGCGGGAATTAAGAATATGGAGAAGAAATCGCTTCAGGTTACCATTGCAATATCGCTCCTGCTTTTTTCGGTGGCAAAAACGATTCTCCCCATTCAAATGGAGTTTGACAGATTTGGTTATGATGCCCTGTGGTTTATTATTTTATTCATGATTGCCGGATACATAAGACTTTATGGAATAGACGCAATTAAGGAGTCAAAAAAAGGCTTGATTATCTATATCTGTGGAAGCTTTTTCACTTTTGTCCTGGCGTTTGCAATAAGGGCAATCAGCCTTAGAGTTGGCAAGATGGGTTATTTTATAACTAGGACCTTTGATTATAACCATTTGATATGTCTGATTAGTTCGGTAGCATTATTCTTATGCTTCTTGTACTGGAATACGTCAGATAACAAGCTTACCAGACTTGCAGTTGCTATCGGGCCCTACACATTTGGCGTTTACCTTCTCCACGAACAGTGGGAGATGCGACATGTGTGGCCTAAACTTCTTCAAACAGGCAAATTTGCAGGAACTGGATTGCAATTTTTTCATTGGATAATCAGTATACTAATAGTTTTCTGGGTTGGAATCGGAGTGGATTTCCTACGAAGCAAACTGTTCAATATGATTAAGAATAAGACATCAAAGGAATTGGATAAATGATAGATACCGGGCTTAAGACTATCTTGAATAGAATAAAGCCGCAGTGGAAGGCCGCTTTCATCAGTGCCTTTATTATTGGTATCCTGACCCATATGTATGTCATGACCAATAATCTGATGACTCCTGATGGAACTTGGAATATATACTCTGACCAGGACATGATATATCTTGGCAGGCAGTTTCTTATGTATGCGTGCAAGATTAGCTCTTATTATAATCTTCCCTGGCTTAACGGCTTACTGGCGATTGTTTACATTGCCTTGACGGCGGCGGTAGTAGTAGAGGCATTTGATGTTAAGAGTGTAGTTATTTCAGCACTTGTAGGTGGGCTTATGGTAACATTTCCTACCGTAGCGTCCACCTTCTGTTATGTCTTCACAATAGACGGATATATGTTGGCACTACTTTTATCAGCGCTCGCTGTTCTTATAACAGATAAGTTTAAGAAGGGCTGGATTGCGGGAATAGTGCTTATTGGATTGAGCCTTGGAATATATCAGGCATACTATTCATTTGCTATTCTTCTTTGTATCTTGATTCTTTTAATGCAAATACTTAAGAACATGGATACAAAAGCAATTCTTTTAAAGGCGGCCAAGTACTGTGGAATGGGCATAGGAGGTTACGTTTTCTATGTGTTAACCCTTAAAGCTATGCTGGCTCTTAGACATATCGAAGTCACAGGCTACCAGGGAACCGATAAGCTTCTCGGCAACCCTTTTGTGAATATAAAGGAAGGCATATTAGCATCTATAAGAACGTTTGCTTCTTTTGGAGTAAAGCATAACGTTCTCACAACGACTCCTACAATGACTGTGGCATATGTGATTACATTAATTGTGGGGGTGGCTCTATTCATTTACATGTTCATTAAGAATGGAGCTATAAAGAAATGGGATAAGATTGTTTTAGCTATAGTGCTTATCGCATTTATTCCCGTTGGAACATCCTTGGCAGCAGTAATGGAACCTAAAGTATTCTTTCACCTTTTAATGAGAATGCCGTGGGCATTATTCTTCGTATTCATCCTCAAACTGGTTGAGGATAGTTCTTATGAGAACAAATTCGATAAGAATACGATAATTAAACGGTTGGTTATGGTTGTTACACCAATAGCTACCGCTATACTGATATTTGAGTTTGCAGTAGCGGCTAACACCGTGTATTTTACGCTTAATGAAAGATATGAGAAGACGTACGGCCTTTGCCTTAGAATAGTCGATAGGCTTGAAGAGACTGAGGGATATAAAACAGGTGACCATGTCGCGTTAATGGGAGGCTATCCAGACAGAGAGTACTATCCCGAGACCTGCATTACATGGCGGGATTTATCGGGATACTTTGATCCTAACGGAGAATATGTTGTAAGTGACAGCGGAAAACTAAGTGACTTCTGCTATCATTACCTAAATTTCACCATAGTTCCTGCAACTTATGAGGAACATGGAATAATAGCTAATTCCAAAGAATACCTTGAAATGCCTAAGTTTCCTGACAAAGATAGTGTCAAGGAAATAGATGATATTTGGGTAATAAAGCTAAACGGATAAGGAAAAAAGAATGGTATCAATGATTATCGTGGACTATAAGTCCATGGATAAAACAATTGAATACATAAAAGACTGCGCCTGGAATATTGAGGGCCTTGACCATTTTGTGATTGTTGATAACGCTTCTGAGGTGCCTTTCGAGCCGAAAAGAACCTCCGTAGAGGGGAAAGAGGTCTACATAGTATCATCGGGCGAGAATGACGGATATGCTAAGGGTAATAATCTTGGCGCCAAGACTGCTAAAGATATTTGGAATGATGATTACTACATCTTTTCCAACAATGACCTGAAATTCCAGAAGCTCTTTTTTCTTGATGAGCTTCTAAGGCCTTTTAATGATGATTCAAATATTGCTGTGGTAGGGCCCAAGGTCATAGGCCTTTCCGGTGACAATCAGAACCCCCTTCCTGATCTCACATGGAAGCAGATGCTGTTTGGCCATTTCTTAAGCCTTCTGCCTCCAAAGGGTATGGTTAAAAGCAGTCCTCTGCAAACTACAAAAGGAAGAACTAAAGCCGTAGTAGGCGCGTTTTTGTGTGTGGATTCCAAAGCGTTTTGGGATGTTGGAGGATTTGATGAGAACACATTTCTTTTTGTGGAAGAAATGATTCTTTCAAAACGATTTGAGAAAATTGGAAAATACATGTATTACAATGACACGGTTGAGATAATACATGAACATGGAACCACGGTGAAGAACACAGTTGGAATAATAAAGAGCCTTAAAGTGGACTTTGATTCCAGGTATTACTACGCCAAGGAATACTGTAATGCAGGAAAGGAATGGCTGATACTTTCAAAGGTTAATTTCCACATAGTAATGGCATTATTTAGACTGAAGAAGAGTATAAAGGGAAATAGATAAGTTGTCAGAGCAGAATAAAACTATTAATAGAATAGAGAAGTACCTGATTCCGATAATTTTGGGACTTATGCCTTTGGTTAACTTCAACCAGGGTGTGGACTTCATAGACAGTATGTACAGCCCAGGGAATTTTGTATTCTTTAAGCAGATGAAAGGGACTTGGGTTGTAGCAACGTTTCTTGCAAACGAAATTGGGCACCTATTCACCATGCTTCCCGGCGGAGGAACCTATGTTGGCATCAGGCTATATACCAGCTTAGTTATAAGTGCCATTGCGTTAATCGCCTATTTTACTTTACGTAAGAGAATGCCGTGGTACATTACTGCGGTCGGTGAAACAATAGCCATTTGCTTGTGCTGGTGTCCTACAACTATTCTGTATAACTACCTAACATATTTGTTCATGACCATCGGACTTATTCTTTTATATAAGGGTTTGACCGAAGAAAAAAGAATGTTCTTTATCCTGGCAGGACTATCCATGGGACTTAATCTTTTTGTGAGATTCCCGAACGTGGTTGAGGTAGGATTTATTCTTGCGGTATGGGTGTACGGAATCTTAAAGAAGAAAAAGTTTATAGAGGTATTTATAGAGACTGACTGGTGCATACTGGGTTATTGCCTTGGAGTTGCCGTATGCATGGGAATCATTACTCTTTTATATGGCAGCGATGCATACGCAAATATGATTACATCTTTGTTTGGCATGACCGGGGATAACGCATCATATAAACCCATTCAAATGGTGTTTGCTGTTCTCAGAGAGCTTAGAATAGGCTTGAAGTGGCCGCTAATTATGGCTGTGCCTGTGGTAGCATTGTCTGTTGCTTTTAAATTTGCTAAAGGAAAGGCAGTCAAAGTATTAAAGGTATTATCGGTTCTGGCCATGCCTACAGCAATTCTCCTTTGCATGAAGCTTGGAATGTTCAACAGGGATTACAACTCATATCAATCCATTATGGGACCTGCTGTAACATTCGTAATAATAGCAATAGTTGTATCAGTCTTAAAGATTTTCAGCAAAAAAACGGATGCAGACACAAAACTTATATATGGTTTAATGCTTTTATGTATAGCTATTACTCCTCTTGGAAGTAATAATGCACTGTTTCCTGTTTATAATAACCTGTTTCTTATCTGCCCCATTATCCTTATGGCCATTTGGAAAGAAGGGGTTAAATTCAAGAATTCCAATATGGCATTCCCCGGAATGGTAATGGTTTCCGGAATGATTCTGTTGTTATTCATCCAGACAGTGTGTTTCGGTTCGACTTTTGCATTTCGTGGACATAAATACACCTCAGAGCGAAACGATTTTGTTGAGAATAATGATATTCTTTATGGCTGTACAACCAATAACGAAAGAGTAGAAGCCATAGAGGAATTGACTTCATATTGGAACGAGAACAAGACTGATAAAGTCCTTCTATTAGGCAATATTCCGGGAGTATCTTACTTTTTAAATGTACCTACAGCTATTCCCACAAGCTGGCCTGATCTTGGTTCATATTCTTATGAAACATACAAGACTGATATGAAAGAGCTTGAAGGAAGGATTGATGAGAAGGGTGAGGAGCTTCCCACAATTATTCTAAGTTTTGGTGCCAATGCAGTAATAACAAATGACAAAGATGCCCAGGAGTGGTTTAATGAAAACAAAGAGGACGGAGAGGGCTATTTGGATGTAATGCTTTCTGATCCCAAGTACTCTGACATGGGTGAATTTATCAAAAAGTATGGATATGAGATGCAATTACGAAACGAGAAGTTTGTAGTGTATACTGCATCAAACAATAAATAATAAGAATCGAGAAAACGATGATTAATTTTAATGTACCGCCCTTTACAGGGAAAGAATTTGATTACATGAAACAGGCTGTTGAAGCACAGAAGATTTGTGGAGACGGTCAGTTTACAAAGAAATGTAACGAATGGATTGAAAAGAAAACAGGAACAGGTAAGGCTTTACTTACCACTTCTTGCACACACGCGCTTGAGATGGCAGCATTGCTTTGTGATATTAAGCCCGGAGATGAAGTTATTCTTCCCTCATATACTTTTGTATCAACAGCAGATGCATTTGTATTAAGAGGAGCAACAGCAGTATTTGTTGATATCAGACCTGATACCATGAATATTGATGAGAAACTCATTGAGGATGCTATCACAGATAAAACTAAGGTCATTGCGCCCGTCCATTACGCAGGTGTTGGTTGCGAGATGGATACTATCATGGATATCGCTAAGAGACATAACCTTAAAGTTGTTGAGGATGCCGCTCAGGGTATTATGGCAACGTACAAGGGTAAGGCTCTTGGAGCAATTGGTGATTACGGCGCATTCAGTTTCCATGAGACAAAGAACTACTCAATGGGTGAAGGTGGAGCTGTTCTCATTAAGAACCCTGATGATGCTGAGATGGCTGAGATCTACAGAGAAAAGGGAACTAACAGAAGCCAGTACTACAGAGGCCAGGTAGATAAGTATAGATGGATGGAGTTTGGTTCATCCTACCTTCCCAGTGATATGAATGCAGCTTACCTCTACGCTCAGCTTGAGATGGCAGATGAGATAAACGATGCGAGAATGCACGTTTGGAACATGTATAACGAGGAACTTTCAGATCTTAAGGAAGCAGGAAAGATTGAACTTCCTTATATCCCTAAAGAGTGTGTTCATAATGCTCACATGTTCTACCTTAAGACAGCTAACCTTGATGAGAGAACCAAACTTATTGACTTCCTTAAGAAGAATGAAATTCTCTCAGTATTCCACTATGTACCTCTTCATACTGCTCCTGCAGGTGTTAGGTACGGTAGATTCCACGGCGAGGATAAATACACCACCAAAGAGAGCGACAGACTTGTAAGACTTCCTCTCTACTATGGACTTAAGGATGATCAGGTCGAGTATATCGTAAGCAAAGTAAAGGAATTCTATAATGCGTAATTTCGCAAAAAAGAATGAAAACCTAATAATATCCATAGCAGTCACCTTAGTAATGGTGACTGTTATTGGTATATGCTTTGATTACTATTATCAGGCCAATGACGACATAACGATTAAAAATATACTCTCAGGGGTTTATACAGGAACTCCTGAAAGCAGAAATATACAGATGCACTACCCCATGAGCTTACTAATAAGTTTGCTGTATCGAATCGGGAGAGGAATTCCCTGGTACGGCTTGCTTTTATGTACGGCTCATTTTTTCTCTTTTGGATATATAGCTTACAACACCAATAAAGTAATAAATAAAACTTGGGTAAAGGTATTACTGTCTGCTATAGAGGTTGCGCTCTTTACAAGTGCTATGCTTTATGAAATCGTATTTACTCAGTACACAGTTACTGTGGGAATCATTTCGGCAGCAGGAATGTTTGGACTTTTCCTTTCTGATAGGACACTTGAACCTAAGGCATTTATCAAAGCAAACATCCCCAATTTCATATTGATTTTCGTAGCGTTTATTACAAGATCAGAGATGCTTCTCCTTATGATGCCATTCATCTGTCTGGCCGGTTTATTCAAGTGGACCGACACAGATAAAGAAACTAACGAGAAAGCATTTGATAAGAAAAACTTACTCAAATATTTTGGTGCATTTGCCATTATCCTTGTTTCTTTGGGGATAGGTCAGCTGATTCATACAGTTGCGTATTCTAATCCTGAATGGAAAGAATTTGTAAGATTCTTTGATAACAGAACAGAGCTATATGATTATCAGTTTGTTCCATCATACGAAGGAAACGAAGCCTTCTATGACAGCATTAACTTAGGCAAAGAGGAAGTAACCCTTCTTGAAAATTATAACTTTGGAATAGATTCAGATATTACCGCAGATACGCTTAAGCAGGTGGCAGATTATGCCAAGAGTTTAAAAGGTGATAATGGTAGCCTCATTACCAGAATGAAAGCCGCTCTTCCTGACTATAAGTACATATTAAGATATGGGCAGGAGAATGATGTATATGGTAAGAACTTACGAGAATTATATCTCGTGGGAATGCTTATGCTTGTTCTTTTAATCATTAAGAATAACGAGCTTATCCGTATTTGGCAGCCGGCACTTCTCTTTATGGTTCGAAGTGGGCTATGGCTTTATATGATTTCAACAGGACGATACCCTGCAAGAATTACCCATTCTCTCTACTTTATTGAACTTGTACTCATCATAGGAATGATAATCTTTCAGGCTAAGAAAGAAAGACAGAAGAGATTTCCTATGGCGACAGTCCTTGCCATAATGTTATTTGCCCTATTCTCAGTAAGTGTATTTGCAATTAACTACCAGAAAGTTCAGGCGGAAAGCATTCAAAGAAACAAAGCAAATGAAGAGAAAGTAGCTCTTCACGAATACTGCAAAACTCATTCAGATAACTTCTACTTTGTAGATGTTTACTCTTTCTGTTCATCAATGAATGACCATGTGGAATACTCAGAGAAAATCTTTGAGGATGTGGATAACAGCATAAATAATTATGATTATCTTGGTGGCTGGATTATGAACAGTCCTCATACATGGGATAAACTTACAAACTATGGAATAGTGAAAGAAAAGGATGAGATAGAAAAGAGTATAACTGACAAAGAAAATGTCTATGTAATAGTTCGAGACGACAGAGACACAGATTGGATTAAGGACTACTACAAAACAAAAAGAGACATCGAAATCGATGTCTCTGAAGTAGATAAAATTGCTGATATTTTCGGGATCTATTCTATTGGCAAATTGAATTAATACATGCCATATATCTATCAACAACTATTTGTCTGTTGAAGTGTTGGACGACATATTCTCGTCCCTTACTTCCCATTTCCTTCTGTTTATCAGAAGGTAAATCAAGAAATGACTTAACTGCACTGATAAGTGCAGTTTTGTTTTGTGTGGGGACAATGTATCCGCTTTCTCCATCAAGAACGGTTTCCACACAACCGGGACGATTTGTGGTAATAACAGCTCGTCCGCAAGCTGCCGCTTCAAGGCAAACATTGGACATTCCTTCTGGGTAGAACGAAGGGTGAATCAGGCATCTTGCTTTTTCGAGATATGGCCTTACATCTTTGACACTTCCGTGATACTCAATAATGCCCTCGTCGTTTAACTTCTTTAATTCTTCCTCGTATCCCTCTTCACAATATCCAAGAATATGGAATTCTGTCTTTGGATACTCTGCTTTTATTTCTTTGGCACAAGCCAAATATTCTTCAATTCCCTTTTCCTTCATTATTCGAGAAATGTATAGGAATCGGCAGACATATTCGGGCCAATCAAGTGGCACAAATCTGTCAATGTTTACACCGGAACCCGGTAATAACGCCTTGGGCGCTTTCGTAATATGCTTTTCTTCAAAGAAATCGTGATTGGATTTGTTTTGAAAAAAGACTGTATCGGCTTTCTTAAGCCCAATCTTATATAAAGATTTTGTGATAAATCCAAGTAATCCACCTGATTCTAAGGCAGAACCTAGTCCTGTAATATTTGCAAGATATGGAACATGTTTAATTCTGCATGCTAATCCGCCATATACGTTGGGTTTGATTGTATATGTCAACACAACAGCAGGTTTAATATCTTTAATTAAGCGAAGATAGGTACGAAACAGCTTTAAATCTTCAACGGGGTTCATTCCACGTCGGTTTATGGGCGTTTCAATGATTTGGCAACCCTCGGAAGACAGTTCCTCAACGTTTGTGTTGTCAGGAACTGATACATATACTTTATGAGATTTTAGCAGTTCTGTAACCAATTCATTCCTGAATCCGTACAATCCTGAGGATGAGTTGGCAAGTATAAGAATATTGCTCATAGCACTCCTAGGGAACCAGTTCTGTTCCGTTCATATCTCTTATCATGATTTCGTTATACTTCATCATGACTATTCCGTCTTTATAGTCACCGATTCGAACTTCGTTCTCTATTCCATTAAGGTTATTAATTATTTGTGCAGGAACGTTTACACCACAAGCGTAAGCGTGTGGGTATCCTCCACCGAATCTGGGATTGATTTCGGAGAAGTAAAATTTACAATCCTGTTCGAAGATGTCAATGTCAATGATTCCTCTGAAGCCTTCGGCCTCTACAAAAGTCTTTATCTGCTCAAACAGTTCAGGTATGTGCACTGAAACGGATTTGTCTGTTTCTCCTGCGCGCATTTTGATTTTCTTTTTGATGAAAATGGATGCGCATTTGCCGGAAATCATGTCGATGTAGACATCAGCGCCATACTCTTGGCCATGCATAAATTCCTGAATCATCAAGTCATCATACATGGCAAAAAGGCCTTCCAACTCCTTGTCGGAATTAACCTTGTTAATGTGGATACTTGCGCTTCCGCAGACAGGTTTAACAAAGACAGGGTAGTTAACTTCTCCTGCATTTTGAGCTGTCTTAAAATCTTCAACAGAAAGGAAACACTTTGCAGTTGTAAACCCCTGCCTGTCGAATTCCTGGGCCATTTCATATTTGTTGAAACTCATGTCAACGAGCTTTGAATCAGAGATAATAGGAGTAACCCCCATTGCAAGAAAATCGTCTTTACGTTCTGCAATCATACTAAGCTCGGGATCTATTAGAGACAGGACAGCATCAACTTTCTCTTCACGACAAATCTCAAAAACTCTGTCCATATATCCCGGTGCTGTTATTCTGTTCACCAGAATAAATTTATCTGCATCGTATACAGCGGGAGCAAGGTTACTGCAGTCGGTAGCTATTACGCGACCATTATCTCCCAACTCCTTTTTGAAGAACTGTATTACTTTATTTCTGGTTCCTGCGCTTAAAACAAGTATATTCATAAGAAAATCTATTCCTCTTCCTTAAGACGTCCTATTCTATCTAATCTTTCTTGGCGTATCTTTGCAAAATTCCCTTCGGTTTGCCCCGTGTCTTCGGAAACTTGATCTGAATGCCAGAGAACTGTTTTGATGGTCATAAAGATAACTTTTAAATCCATCAGAAATGACAAGCCTTCAACGTACTGTGCATCAAGTTCGAATCGCTTATCCCAATCCACCAGGTTACGCCCACTTGCCTGTGCAAGTCCTGTAAGTCCCGGACGAACTGTGTGTCTGAGCTTCTCTCGCTCTGTGTAG
Organism: Lachnospiraceae bacterium G11; assembly: GCA_900103495.1. Lineage (GTDB taxonomy): Bacteria > Bacillota > Clostridia > Lachnospirales > Lachnospiraceae > G11. The sequence continues at coordinate 49,045 of FMWZ01000013.1, forward strand.
TAAGGCAAGTATTCAATTAAGAGGGGTCTCGGGCCTATAAAACTCATGTCACCCTTAAGAATGCAAAAAAGTTCAGGAAGTTCATCCAGACTGGTTTTCCTAAGGAACAAGCCAAGAGGGGTTAATCTATCCTGGTCGGGAAGAAGATTCCCGTTTTCATCTCTCTTATCATTCATGGAACGAAACTTGTACATGTTAAATATCTTTTCGTTCTTGCCGGGCCTTGCCTGTTTGAAGAGTATCGGCCTTCCAAGATTAACTCGTACAAGAATGGCAAGAATGAGATAAAGCCAGGAAAACAGTATTAGTATTATGAGCGATAATAATATATCGAGAATCCGTTTAATAATATTCTTATACATACCCTGAATTATACCATAATGCTTTAATTTTTGGCAGATTGAATATATAATGAATAGTATGAAAATAGCGATGCTGGGGCACAAAAGAATCCCTTCCAGAGAAGGTGGGGTTGAAATAGTGGTTAAGGAGCTGGCAATTGGTCTTGCCGCAAGAGGATGTGATGTTACTTGCTATAACAGAGGAGGTCATCATGTAAGCGGGAAGGAATTTGACAGCTTTAATCCTGATGAGTGTAAAGATATAACAATTAAGACAGCCTGGACCATAGATTTAAAGGGACTGGCAGCTGTTACTTCCTCATTCTTCGGATCCATTGCATGCGCCTTTGGCAAATATGATTTGATTCATTTCCATGCCGAAGGTCCGGCGTTTATGTGCTGGTTGCCTAAGAAGTTGGGCAAGAAGATAGTCGTCACCATTCACGGACTTGACTGGAAGAGAGCTAAATGGGGTCGCTTCGCTTCATGGTACATCATGCAAGGCGAGAGAGCGGCGGCCAAGTACGCCGATGAAATGATAGTACTCAGCAAAGCTGTTCAAGATTATTTCAAAGAAAAGTATAATAGAGATACAATTTTTATTCCAAATGGTGTCACAATTTTGCCACAGATTGCATCAGAGATTGTGAAGTACAAGTATAACCTTGAGAAAGATGAGTATATTCTGTTTTTGGGACGCTTGGTTCCGGAGAAGGGTGTTCACTACCTGATTGAGGCATTCAAGGGTTTGGAAACAGATAAGAAACTTGTTATTGCAGGCGGTTCTTCTGACACATTCGAATATATGAATGAATTAAAGCAAATGGCTGAAGGTGATGAGAGAATCATTTTCACCGGATTTGTAGAAGGAAAAGAACTTGAGGAACTCTACAGTAATGCGTACCTTTATGTGCTTCCTTCGGATGTGGAGGGTATGCCATTAAGCCTTCTTGAAGCCATGAGCTATGGAAAAGCCTGTTTGGTCTCAGATATTCCTGAATGTGCCGGTGTCATCAAGGATAAAGAGATGCTTTTCGAGCATGGGGATGTAAACGCCCTGAGAATGAAACTCTCAGAATTATTAAAGGATTCTGATATGGTAAGAGAACATGCAGATAAGGCTTTTAGAACTGTTAGCGAAGAATACTCATGGGATAAGTGTATTGAGCAAACGCTTGAAGTATATAATCGCGTTTTAGAAACAAAGTAAAGATTGGAATTATAACATGCCAACAAAGAAATTAAACGGAACGGTTATTGTTACATATCGATGTAACGCCAGATGCACCATGTGCAACAGATACAAGGCTCCATCCAAGCCGGACGAAGAAATAAGCCTTGAGACAATAAAGAAACTTCCGCCTATGTATTTTACAAATATCACAGGCGGTGAACCTTTTATTCGTGAAGATTTAAAGGATATTGTAAGGGAATTATATAAGAAAAGTGACAGGATTGTCATATCAACAAACGGCTTCTTTACAGACAGAATCCTGGATTTGGCAAAGGAATTCCCTCAGATAGGAATCAGAATCTCAATAGAGGGCCTTCAGCAGACCAATGATGAGATAAGAGGTTTACCTGATGGTTACCAGAGGGGCTATACCACCCTTCAAAAGCTTGTGGAAATGGGCATGAAGGATGTGGGATTTGGAATGACGGTTCAGGACAGGAATGCTCCTGATTTAGTGCCTTTATATGAAATATCCAATGAAATGGGCATGGAGTTTGCAACTGCCAGTCTTCACAACAGCTTTTATTTTGTAGAGGCAAGAAATATAATTAAAGATCGCCCTATGGTTGCGGCAAACTTTGAAGAGCTGATAAACAGGCTTCTGAAGAGCAAATCTCCCAAGAAATGGTTTAGAGCTTACTTTAATCATGGACTTATTAATTATATCTATGGGCAGAAGAGACTTCTTCCCTGCGATATGAGTTTTGATACCTTCTTTATTGATCCTTATGGGGATGTAATGCCCTGTAACGGTACCAAGAATAAGGAGGTTATGGGAAACCTCAATGAGCAAAGCTGGGATGAATTATGGAATTCGCCCGAAGCTGAGGAAGTAAGAAAGAAAGTACGTTGCTGTGACAGACAGTGCTGGATGATTGGCTCGGTGTCACCTGCAATGCATAAGTATATTTGGAAACCTGCCTGGTGGGTATTCAGACACAAAGTTAAATCCCTTTTTACCAAGAGACCATACTCCATGTATGAGAATAAGATATGCAGAGATCTTCGTGATGGAAAGGTGAGCAAGGAACAGTTGGATGCCTGCTCTACATGCGACATGTGTGCCAAGGCTGCAAATGGATTAAAGGAATAAAAAATGCAGGTTACTATAAGACTCGATGATATAACTCCGGATATGGACTGGGGTAAATTTAATTACTTTGAATCCATTTTGGATGAACTTGGAATAAAACCTATTATAGGTGTTGTTCCCAACAATGAAGATGACACTCTTCACATAGAGGACAACAATCCTGTGTTTTGGGATGAAGTAAGAAGACTTAGAGATAAGGGATGGGTAATCGCTATGCATGGGTTTAACCATGTATATACCACTGATAAAGGTGGGCTTTTCCCCCTTAATCATTTCTCTGAGTTTGCCGGAGTTGATTATGAGATGCAGCTTAAAAAGATTACTGAAGGTAGAAAGGCCCTTTTAGAACAGGGAATTTCTGCTGATGTATTTATGGCTCCCGGACATACATTTGATAAGAATACGGTAAAGGCTCTCAAAGAAAACGGATTCAAGGCAATAACCGATGGATTTGGCAGGAAACCATACAAAAGAGATGGGATTATATATTATCCCATTGCTGAGAGGCGTGGTAGTGTATTCGAAGATGACAATACCGGCCGAACAACGTTGATTTATCACCTTAACATGATGACCATGGATGATATAAACCTAGCGGCGGTAAAACTTCGACAGAATAGAGATAAACTGATAAATTTTGAATTGATTGATAATGCTGATAATCAATCAGGGATACAGAGATTCTTAGAACTTATGAAGGCAAATACAAAAAGAATACTGGTGTCAATTAGGAATAAATAAATGGATAGTAAACCAATAAGAGTTCTTCACGTACTTGGAAGACTGGATATGGGTGGCGCCGAAAACAGAATAATGGATTTGTATCGTATGATTGACCGAAGCAAGGTGCAATTTGACTTTATGATACATACCACTGACAAATGTTTCTTCAATGGTGAAATAGAAAGTCTTGGTGGTCATATCTATAGCGTCCCCAGATACTTCATAAAGAACCATTTGGAGTATACTAAGGCATGGAATAAATTCTTTGAAGAACATCCTGAAATAGAAGTTGTTCATGGTCATATGACCAGCACCGCCGGCATATACTTGCCTATAGCTAGGAAACATGGTGTACGACTTTCAATCGCTCATACAAGAAGCGCCGGGGTTCCGCAGGGTATCAAAGGATTAATGACGAAAGTTCTTCGTATTGGCCTATACAAAAAAGCAGATGTTTGCATTGCTTGCTCCAAGTTAGCGGGGATTAATTCTTTTGGAAATAAAGCCTTTAAAGAGGGTTATATCACAGTTGTTCCCAATGCGGTGGATACAGCAAGATTTGCGTACAATGAGAGCGTAAGAGCGAAGATTAGAAAAGAACTTGGAATAAGTGATGAGACATTCGTAGTCGGACATGTGGGACGATTCCACCATGCCAAGAATCATGAATTCCTGTTTGGCATTTTCACGGAGATAAAGAAACAGATACCTAACTCAAAACTGGTTCTTGTTGGTGATGGAGAGTTAAGAGAACAGATCACCAAATGGATAAACGAGTTTGGAATAGATAAGGATGTTATTCTAACCGGAACAAAGAAGAATGTTGAAGACTATTACCAAGCATTTGACTACTTCGTATTTCCTTCAAGATATGAAGGGCTTCCAGGAACCGTTGTTGAAGCTCAGGCAAGCGGGTTAAGATGCCTTATATCTGATGCTGTGACAAATGAGGTAATGATTACGGATTTGGCCGAGGCTAAGTCTTTGAACGATTCACCTGCAGAGTGGGCCGGAAGGGTTATAGAGACCAGAGATTACACTAGGACAAGCCATGCAGAAGAAGTTAAAAGCAAAGGCTTTGATTCTGAGTCACAAATAGATTATTATACGAAACTATATTTAGATAGACAGGGGAATTAGATTAGAATGCAAATCAGTGGTGAGAAGATTAACCTTCGTCCGATGACATATGATGATACAGATAATATTGTCAGATGGCGAGCAAATAAGAGGGTTAGAAACAATTTCCTCTTCAGAGGAGAAATAACAAAAGAAGTACACGAAGAGTGGATTAGAACAAGAGTTGAGACCGGAGAGGTTGTTCAGTTTATTATTGAAGAAGCTGAAAGCGGAAGGCCAATAGGCTCAACTTACCTCAGAGATATAAACAGAGAGATAGGCAAGGCAGAGTTTGGAATTTTCATCGGAGAAGATGATGCCGTGGGCCGTGGTTATGGAACTGAGGCGGCTAAGCTTATAGTTAAGTATGCCTTCAGTAATCTTAAACTCCATAAGGTCTATCTCAGGGTACTTGACGAGAACCTCGTGGCCAAAAAGAGTTACGAGAAGGTTGGATTTAAAGAAGAAGGACATTTCCGTGATGAGGTGTTCTTAAACGGAGAGTATAAAGACGTTATTTTTATGGCAATATTCGACGACGGAGAAAAAGAATGCAGCGGATTAGTTTTGTAATACCGTGCTATCGCTCGGCATTAACAATTGAAAAAGTGGTTAAGGAGATTGAGGACACCATGCCTTACCTTCCTGAGTATGATTATGAAATCGTACTTGTGAATGATTCATCTCCTGATGATACCTTTGAAGTTATAAGTAAACTTGCTCTGGACAATGAAAAGGTCCTTGCCATTAACCTAGCCAGAAACTTTGGCCAGCACGCTGCCCTTATGGCGGGCTTCAGGCACACCACCGGCGATATAGTAGTAGCCCTTGATGATGATGGCCAAACTCCTGCGGACGAGGTTGGAAAGCTTATAGAGAAACTCGAAGAGGGTTACGACGTATGCTACGCCAAGTATGATCACAAGAAACACTCATGTTTTAGAAACTTTGGAAGCAAAGTTAATGAGAGAATGACAAGAGTTATGCTTGGCAAAAGCAAAGAACTCTACATTTCCAGCTATTTTGCAGTTAAGCGTTTCATTTTAAATGATATGCTCAGGTATGAGAATTGCTATCCTTATGTTATAGGATTGGTTCTCAGGACTACCAAGAATATTTGCAACGTAAATGTCAACCACAGAGAAAGAGAAATAGGAACTTCGGGATACACCATGAAGAAACTTCTTGCCCTTTGGATGAATGGGTTTACGGCATTTTCCGTTGTTCCCCTTAGAATAGCAACGTACTTTGGACTGTTCTGCGCGGCAGCGGGTTTCGTGTATACCATCGTGACGATTATCAGGAAGATTATTGATAACCAGGCTCCCATGGGTTATCCTACTTTGATATGTGCCGTCATGATTATCGGCGGAGTGCTCATGATGATGCTTGGACTTATTGGCGAGTACATCGGAAGGATGTATATTACCATGAATAACGCCCCTCAGTACGTTATAAAGGATATTGTGGGCAAAGGTTTTGATGAAACAAAGGAATAGGTATGAAACTAAGCATAATAGTTCCTGTGTACAACATGGCAGCAAATGGGAAACTGGAATTCTGTATTCGTTCCCTGGCTAACCAGACAATTGATGGTTATGAAATAATAGCAGTTAATGACGCCTCTACGGATAATTCCTTAGAGGTGTTGTTTGCGTTAAAAGAAGAGATTGGTGATAAGCTGAAAGTCATCTCTTACGAGGAGAATCTTCGTCAGGGTGGAGCCAAAAATGTTGGAATTAAGGCCTCTAATGCTGAATGGATTGCCATCTGTGACAGCGATGATTGGGTGGCTCCTGACATGTATGAGAAACTGTTTGAAAAGCAGGAAGAAACAGGCGCCGATGTTGTAGCCTGTGATTATTGCCTTGTGCATGAGCATACCTTTGAAAAAGGACCTGTAGCAAAGAACAACACTTCGGATCAGGCTGGAGTATTGGATGACGAGAAGCACAAGAAACTTCTTTTGGATTCCGGCAGCATGGTTCTTAAAATCTGGAAGAGAGCCATGGTTGTGGATAATGACCTTTGGTATCCCGAGAAGATGTTCTTTGAAGACAATGCCATGGGACCTTTATGGTTGTTGTATTGCAAGCATTTCGAGAAACTGGATGAGACCTTATATTACTATTATCAGCACGATACTTCCACAGTTCATGAGACCACTACTTCAAAACTTCATGACAGGATGAAGGCAATGGAAATACTTATGGATGAGGCCAGAGAACGAGGCCTTTATGGGAAGTATAAGGCTGAATTTGATTATAAATTTGCCGAAGCATTCTTTATTACAACACTGTTTTCGCTTATGCAGAGTAAGAATTTAAAGGGCGAAAGAAGAGCTGTTATAGAGGAATTAAAAGCGGGAGTTAATAAATATGTTCCCGACTTTAGAGATAATGAATATTATAAGAGCAGAATGGGCGCTGAAGAGAAGAAGTTAATTGACATGGTAATGGCTTCTACTGGGAGTTTCATGCTTTATTATGATGCATTGCATCTGTATCGTAAGGTGCGATATGGAAGGTAGAATGAGTAAAGAAACAAGAGACAATTTCATATGGACTATCCTTATAATTGCGGTAGCAGTATATGGAGTCGCATGTTTTTGCCTTCACCTTAATCAGATAGTTAAGGTTGACGGTTTATATTTTGAATCCGATTTGCCTGCACATATAAGTATGGCGCTTGAAGATGACTGGTTCTATTCATTGATGGGGCTCTTGATTAAAGTGTTCTATGCCACAGGTGCAGGGGCTTATTTGACAGCAGGTTTCATTGCTATATGCGAGGTTGGAGCAGTATTTGCTACCCTTCTTTTGGTTAATGAACTGACAGATAAGTATTACACCAAGAGCATGGGTCTTATGTTTGCACTTATGGCAAACCTTATTATGCCTTTTTATGTGGAATTTGCAGGAAAGCAAAGGTATATCGGATACCAGTCTGCAAGCGTATGGCACAACTCAACCTATACTCTTGTAAAACTTCTTGGGATATTAACCCTTTGGTATTTTCTAAAACTAAGAGATAAGTATTTAGACGGGCTTAAAGTGTCTGAGTGGCTTATCTTTGCGGGACTATTAATTCTTTGCAATGCAGCTAAGCCCAGTTTTTGCTTTGTGTTTGACTTTGCCATGCTGGTTATTCTTATATATGACCTTTGCAAGAAAGACGAAAGAGAGCGACTTGATAGATTTAAAAAGATTATCATCTTTGGATGCAGTGTACTGCCTTCCCTTGTCGTTATATGGTGGCAGAATAACGTGCTTTTCGGACAGGAAACCGGAAACGGAATAACCATTAATCCCGGATATGCACTGGCCATGAGAGGAGATCATCCCAAGGTTACATTTATTCTTTCTATTGCGTTCCCTCTTTTTATCCTTGTATGGAACTTCGGAGACTTAAAGTGGGATAAGCGATTGAGATTCATGTGGCTTATGTGGATATTTAGTTTCCTTGAGGTATTCCTGCTTGCAGAAGAAGGAGCAAGAGCTTTAGATTCCAACTTCTTCTGGGGATACTCCATCGGTATCTTCTTTGTTAATCTCATCAGCATGATTAAGCTTATTGAGAACATGAAGAGAAAAGAAGGGATATATGAAAGCAGCATTTTAAGAGCCGTTATAACTTCATGTGGAACGTTAATCCTTGCTTACCAGGTATATTGCGGAATTTATTTCTTTATAAATTTGGTGATGGGTGTCACCTATTGGATGTAATTCATGAACTTGAAAACAACAGTCAAAACTACAGCTAAATATCTGTTTTATATTCTCACAGCAGTCCAAGTAATCCTTGGACTCATTTGGGTTATAAACAACTTTACTCACGTATATATGTGGCCTGAGACTGTGGAGTATCTTGATATATCGAAGAACTTTGTAATTGATGAATATACGGGACTGTTTTACCCGATTCTTGTAAAGTTTCTGTATTATATTCCTTTGTATATTCTTCAGTTTCTTATGGCGGTAGTATCGGCCTATTTACTTCTTCGTAAGGGCATTAAACTTGAGAGAATCAACGCAATCTTTGGATGTGCATATATAGTTTCATTTCCGGTACTGCTTCAGTTCCATTTTTCCATTAGACCTGAGTCATTACGGTTGTCAGTGGTTCTTTTGGCCATAACCTTCTTGACTTACAAGAAGAGAAGCATAAAAAGATACATTATTGTTGCACTTTTATTTGCCGTATTAATCGTAAGTTCAAAGGCCTTTCAAGAGCCGGGATCTAGAGGCAGAATCCAGAGGACCTTTTGGTCGCAGGCCTTTATGCGTGTATGTACCGAGTACTATTCTCAGTCATTCGTGGCATGGGATGACAGGACTCTCGATACATATGAGATAGAAGAAGCACTGGAAATTATTAAAAAAACCGACAACATGATGTACGAGATTGGTCCAACAATGGATACCAAATGGGGATTTGAGGCAGCCAACGAAAGCTACAAGTTTATGACCAAGAAGTGCTTTAGCATGCGCACCAAAGATGTCTGCTTGAATATTGGCTCGGACTTGGGACAAAGCATTATTCTTCCCTTCGGATTCCTGACAGAACTTAATGGAAATGCCAGGGCTCAGACCGGAAGAAACTACGAAGCGTTTGTGAGCCGGAGAGGAAGCCTTGACGGATTCTATTGGTACTATGGAGTTTGGAGCTTGGTTGCTATTCTTGTGGCAGGAATTATAGTTGCGCTTATTGATGCTAAGAACTTTAAGTTTAAGAATCCTTCATTTGAATTATTAGCTGCGGAGGTTATACAGTGGTTATATAAGACATTAACCACCGGTGACGCTATAGATTACAGCAAGTATTTAGTTGTTGTTGTTGGATGGATAGTATTATCAATACACGTTTTAGATATGGGGACTAATTCAAACAATGAATAAGAAAAACATAATGCTGATGGTACCGATGCTGCATCAGGGCGGATTCGAAAGGGTCTGTATACAGACGGCAAGGTTACTTGAGAATGACTACAACATACATATATTGATATTTAGTTCCAAGAACATTAACTATGATGTTTCAGGACTTAATGTGGTTGATATAAACGTTCCTTCAAAGAAAGGAATCGTTAACAAGGTAATTAATGTCCTTAAAAGGGTAAATAAGGCAAAGAAGGTCAAGAAAGACCTTGAAATAGATATTTCATATAGTTTTGGAAGTTCAGCCAACTATGTTAATGTCCTTTCAAAAGGAAAAGAGAAGGTGATTACAGGTCTCAGATGTCAGACTGACATGGAAGAGCCTCAGGAAGTAAGGCTTTTCTGTAGGAGATCAGATAAAGTAATATCCTGTTCAAAAGAGATAGTCAGACAGCTTTCAAGAGACTTTAAATACGACAGAAGCGTATGTGTCTATAATCCCTTGGATATTACTTCTGTTAGAGAGAAGGGGAAAGAGCCTATTGAAGGATTTCCTTTTGATCCTTCAACAGACAAGATTATTTCCTGCATGGCTAGAAATGATTATATTAAAGGGATTTGGCACCTTGTAAAAGCTTTCTCATTGGTGGCGAAGGAACATCCTGAAGCAAGACTTGTCGTAGTTGGCGCAGGGAACTGGGATGATTACTATAAACTGGCGGATGAACTTGGAATAATAGATAAGGTTTATTTCCCCGGAGTTCAGAAGAACCCATTCCCTTACGTTGAAAAGTCATACATGTATGTGCTTAGTTCCAATCATGAAGGTTTCCCCAATGCACTTCTTGAAGCCCTGGCCCTTGCTAAGCCCGCGGTGGCGGCTGATTGTAAGACCGGTCCCAGAGAAATCCTTCTTTCGCCAGAACAATACGAAGAAGTTGTTAAGGAGAGCCCAAATGGTGAAAGCATTTCGGATACCATAGAGGGAGAATATGGAATTCTGGTGCCCGATATGGGAGAAATTGTTAATTTGAACCCGGAAGAAATAGGTGAAGAGGAAGTTAATCTTTCAAAAGCAATTATGAAGATGCTTGCGGATTCGGATATATATAATCGTTATTCAGGCAAAGCTTCGGAGAGAGCTTTGAATTACTCTCCGGATGCCTATCGAGAGAATCTTTGCAAAGAATTAAACGATATGGATTAAGGGAGATACTGTATGCATTACAAGGTAGTGGTTTTTGGAGTAAAGGACACATCGGAAAACATTGTGGATTATATCCAGAATACATTATGCCCCGTGGATTTAGTTGTTACTGTGGCTAACAAAGTTACTCAGAACAACGACATTTCCGGATTCAAGGGTTTATCGTTTCTGACAGAGAAATACGGAATGCCGGTATTTGAGTCAGAGACATATGGATTAAAGGACGAAAGAACGGTTAAGTTCTTCGCCGATAATACCTTTGACATCGGAATTGTTATGGGATGGCAGAGATTAATCCCTAAGCATGTTTTGGATTCATTTAAGTTTGGAATCTTCGGTTTTCACGGTAACTGCGGTTATCTCCCTTTTGGAAGAGGGCGCTCACCGCTTAACTGGTCCATGATTCTTGGAGATACAAGATTTAACTTGAATCTCTTTAAGTATGACGAGAAAGCTGACAGCCCCAATATTTTTGCCACAGAAATGTTCTCTATCAACGAGCATGATGATATTCGAACAGCTCAGTATAAAAATATGATATCTTCCAAGAGATTAATAGCCAAACTAATTAAGGAGTATCAGAAAGGACAGGTTAATATCAAAACTGATTCCAAAGATTTCGATTCTTGGTATGAAAAGAGAACTCCTGCAGATGGCAAGATTGATTGGAAAGATAGGACGAGAAACATTTATAATTTGATTCGTGGTGTTGCAGCTCCTTTCCCAGGCGCATGGTGTTACCTTAATGGAAATGAGGAAAGCAAGGTGTTAGTATGGGAGGCAAAGCCATTTGATGAAATGATGGACTTCTCAATGTATGCACCGGGAGAAGTGATTGATATTTTTGATGGAAAACCTATTATAAGAACAGTGGACGGATCAATTCTCATTCACAGATATGAATCAGAAAGTATGATTGAAAAGGGAGATATATTATCTTAGTTAAGGAGTAAAAATATGTTTTCTTATGATGATTACAAAAAAATAGTAGAAGCGGTGAAAGCAACAGGACTTGCCTGCGATTACAAGAAAGCAATTGGGCGAGACAAGTTTGTTATTATGCGTCACGATGTGGAATACAGTGTTGACAGAGCATACAAGCTTTCTAAAGTTGAGGAGCGCTTGGACTTTGTTTCCACATACTTCTTCCAGTGGACCAACAACTCATACAACCTTTTATCCAAGAGAAATATGGATATGATTAAGGACATGCATGAAAGAGGTCAGCACATAGGCCTTCATTTTGCTTTAAACGGGATGACAGATATGAATCAGATTCGCGAAAGAATCAAGATGGAAATGAGAATTTTATCTGAGATGTTTGGATTTGAAATCGATACATTCTCAATTCATCGTCCCTCAAAGGATGTGCTTCGTGAGAACATAAAGCTCCCCGGAATTTATAACGCATATCAGGATGAATTCTTTACATTTGGTGAGGATATCGATGAGAATACGCCGGTTGATGTAAAATACTTCTCCGATGCCAACCATATATGGAGATACGGCTATCCCAGCGCGGAAAGCTTTAAGGGCCATGACAAGATTCAGATTCTTGTACATCCTTTTGGTTGGACCGAAGAAGGTTACGATAATTTCAACAATTACAAGACCTTGGTCAATGAAAAAGAGACCGAGCTCATTGACAGCATAGATAGAGAGTGTAAGGACTTCGGCGAGTACAGAATCTTCTTTATGAAGAATGCTGTATTTACCCCTAACGACCTTTCGAAATGATTTCGGAGATATATTCCTTCCATTGAGTGGATATTGCTTCGGGATTGGCGATTTCGGATATCTTGCGAGCTTCTCGTCCCAGGGATAAGGCATAATCTCTGTTTTCTATTAATTTAAGAAGGCCCTGAACAAGTGCATCTTCGTCCTTGATAGGAATCAGAAGACCATTTTTCCCGTCTTCGATTACTGTGGCAGGACCGCCGCAGGGACAATCTGTAGCAACGCAGGGAAGCCCCAGTGCCATGGCCTCAAGAAGCGAATTGGGTAAGCCTTCGTGGTCCGAGGTAAAGGCATAGACCATACCCTTGGATAATTCATTTTCAAGGTTATCGCTTGGGCCCATAAGGAATATGCAGTCTTCAGCATGATTATCTTTGATAATATCTTCAAGGATTTCCTTGGTTCCATCACCTGAATCATCACCATAGATTCGAAGAACGTAATCAGGATGAATCTCGTGAACTCGAAGGAAAGCACGAAGCAGCATGGGCTGATTCTTGAAATCAACAAGCCTTGCATGGTGAACAACACTTTTCTCCTTCAATGCCTCATCTACCTCGGGAACATTCAGGTACTTTGCATTAATGGGGTTAAGTATAATTCGAGAGTTATCCTGCAATAATGGCTTAAAGAAAGCGCGCTGATCCACGGTCTGAAATACGCAAGCTGTAGCGTGAGGAAAAAGGGTTTTAATCCAAAACTTATTAATTAAGTCCGAATCACCGGTCATAGGGTTATTTCGAATGGATATTATGACGGGGACATTTGTTTTACGAGCCGCCATTATTGCCCTGTAGTTGGCTTTCCTTGCAAAGGAAAGGAGAACATCAGGTTTTTCACTTTCAAGGAACTCTTTTAGATATTTTATTCTTAGAAAGTATTTGGAAAGACGCCCCTTGCTCTGATCAGAATCCTTAAGGCCGACATGTATTCTTTTGACACGAGAATCAAGGGAAAATTCATTTTGTTCTTGCCACTCGGTTGTAACAAAAACAGTTTCCCCTTCTGATGCCAATTGATTTGCTAAAGATGAAACTACTCTTTCGGCTCCGCCTTGAGCCAAAGTATTTAGATGAAAAGCTATTTTACTCATGCGTATAAAATATCATAATAAAGTCGGCATATCAACTATACAAGTACCATTGGAGATAATAAATCGATGAAGTTAACTAATTTGAAAGCCTTTATTGCAGATTCCAAAGCCAGGTTTTCGATTCTGAGCTCCAGAGGCTTCCTGAATCGAATGAGTGATGAGACATATCTAAAAAAATGTTTTGAACTATATTTGGGAAAACCTTTAAACCTTGATAACCCAACAACATATAACGAGAAAATACAATGGCTAAAGCTTCACGACAGAAGAAATATTTACACTACAATGGCTGACAAATATGAGGCTAAACGTTATGTGGCGGAGAGAATAGGAGAGGAGTACATAATCCCTACATTAGGCGTTTGGAATAAGTTTGACGAAATAGATTTTGAAAACCTTCCGGATCAATTTGTACTCAAATGTACACATGACAGCGGTGGGCTTGTAATAGTGACCGACAAGGCCAAGATGAATGTAAAAGAAGCGAGAAATAAAATTAACAAGAGCCTTAGAAGAAACTATTATTATCGCGGCAGGGAATGGCAGTATAAGAACATATCTCCAAGAATTATAGCTGAAAAATATATAGCCAATGCAGATGGAACACATCCTCAGGACTATAAGTTTTTCTGCTTTAATGGTGTTGCAAAGATTATGTATATTGTTTCTGATCGATATGCTAATCATGAAATGACTTACGACTTTTATGATATGAACTTTGAAAAACTGCCCTTCAGATCTATTCACCCGAACTCAAATATTGAGATTGATAAACCTTTAAATTTTGAGAAGATGCGTGAATTAGCCGAGAAATTGTCGGCAGGATTTCCCCATATCAGAGTAGATTTTTATGATATTAATGGAAGGATATATTTTGGCGAATTGACGCTTGCTCACGGAAGCGGATTTGAGTATTTTGAGCCTTATGAATGGGATAAAAAACTCGGAGACTGGCTGGAGCTCCCTAAATTGAAGCAGTAGCCAATCTATGATAAAATAAAGTGTTATGAACAAAACAGATATTTGCAGCCTAATAAATAAGATTTTTGCCAATAGACAGGGAATAATCCGAGCAACAATAATTGCGCTTGGATTGTTTGCTGTATCTGTAATTTGGCCCATGGGCAAGTTTACAGCAGATTATAAGTCTGTCGGAACCTGGGACGAAGTAAGGTTTATCGGTCCGGGAACAGAAGACAATGTTATAAGGCAGGAATTCTCACCGACATTTGACAACCTGACATCAGTATCTGTTTACATTGTTAATGAACCTGATTCCTTTGATACACTGGAAACTTTCTTTAGAGTTTATTCTTTGGATGGCACTGTTCTCGCGGAAAGCAAGGTTAACCTTGCAGACTATGAAGTTCCCGGACTCGTTACCTTCCCCTTGGAAGTATCCTTGGAGCCCGGGACAGTGTACTTTTACACTGTTGGAGGAGTGGATGGCGAGGTGTTTGTAGCCCTCACATCTGAAGAGGCAGGAAATGCTGAAGCCGGAGCTTTCTACTACAACAATGTCCACTCTGGTGGAACTAATGTGGTGGCTGAATTTGATTATGTAAGACCTTGGGGCCTAAAGAGAATCATTACGGCGGACCTGGTCATTGCTTTGATTACATTTGCCTTGTATTTATTGGCGTCTATCCTGCTTAACAGGATGGAAGAGACTCAGGTTCTTAAAACTGAGAAGGTTACGAAATATGTTCTTTCGGGAGCTGCCATTATAGCGGCAATAAGTGCAGTCGTTGGTATTGATGTTTTTCAACTTTTTGAGCATGATGCCTTAAACAATGGAATATTAACAGCTTCTATTTTATTGGTTTCCGCTTTCTTGATTTTTTATATTTTTAAAGCTTCCTCGTATACAGAGAAACTGGAAGCAAGGGATAATATAGATAAACTGGGTAAGATTGTCAGCGAGATGCTTCTTGCGGGAGCTCTCATTATGTGCTGCCTTTATCAGAACAGTGGAAGCGATTACGAGCATGGGCTTTGGATTAGACGTGCAGCCGTATTCTTTGCACTATTCCTATATTCTCTTGGAAAGGCAAAGCAAATTTGGAATATACTCGCTGTAGTGTGGAGCGTTGCCTCGGTCTTCATTGGCAGATACTATATTTCAGCCCATAGCGATCATATAGAGCATATAAATACTGCCACAAGTACTGCATGGCTTTTCTGGGCAGCAGGATTACTTGTCGTTGGACTTGTATATAGAATCATAGATAAGGATTACAGGAAACTGAAAACAATAAGTCTACCCATAGCCGTTCCGGCAGTAGTCTTCTGGATTCTGACTAGCATTTTTTCATATGGAAGAGAATGGCCAATTCAACTTCTTCTGGCATTTGTCTTGGCTTTCTTGTTCATGTATATGAGCGAAAGAAGAAAAGACATACTCGAAATGGTGTGCAATGCTTGGCTTATTGCTTTCTTTGCGGCGATGCTTTTCTGTATATATAGACGTCCTTATCAGTACTACATGATGACTAGATACGGTGGTATCTTTATAACCGTTACCGTTACAGCTACGTACTATCTTATAGCCACGGCTGCGACACTGACCAAGGTTCTTATAGCATATAGAAAGAATGATACCAAGTCATTGCTTTTCTCATATGCAATGTTTGGCGCGGTGTCAACATATCTCTTCTTTACCGCATCAAGGACAGGTATAGTAGCATATGGAGTTGAACTCCTTATAGCTCTTATTATTTTCGTTTGGCAGAAGAAGAAGGATATAGTTAAGAGCAATGTTATAAAACTGATTTTATCCACAGTTGCAGCATTAATCGTTTCATATGTTGCATTCTTTGGTATAGCAAGAATGTTGCCTGCGGTAATACGCAATCCTTTCTACTACAACTACGAGTCTTACTGTCAGTTTATACATCCTGATTCTCCGCTAGATGGAGGGGAACGGTGGGGTGAAAGGTACGCCAATATAGAAATTTCATTGGAAACACTATTTGGAAGAATGTTTAATTCTGATGATGAATTAACAGGATTTCTGCCATCACTGTCATTGAAGGCAAAAGCCGCAGAATCTACTTCAATAGAGAATTATGCCAACGGAAGGTTGGATATATTCAGAACATATATTAAGAACCTGACCATCAAAGGTCATGAATCAATGGGATGTGAAGACGAAAACGGAAATGTCATAATACATGCTCACAATGCCTATATTCAGACGGCATATGATTTTGGAATTATTCTTGGAGCAGCGTTTGTTTTACTCTGCTTGTATATGTTATTTGTCAGCATATATAAAACATCTCTATATGCCAAAGAGAGGCAATATTTGCCTATGATTCTCATATTGATTGTGGGATTCATAGTAGCAGGTATGTTCGAGTGGACTTACCATCCCATGAACCCTTTGGGATTTGCATTTTTATTATCCTGGGTATTATTGTCCGAGAAGGAAGAAAGAATAGATGTCTAAGAAGTTTCATATTCTGGAGCATAAGCTTGTTACCAGAAGAATATTTTTAATTGCATATGATGCTCTGGCTGTGGCTGCTTCAGCGTTCTTGGCTCTGTTCCTTAGAGCAAACCTCGTCTTCTCGGATATTAACCCTGAGTTCCTGGTTACTATTAAGAACACAGTTCTTATAACTATGGGCATAACCATCGCTGTGTTCTGGTTCTTTAGGCTGTACCATAGTTTGTGGGAATTCGCCAGTGTAAACGAGATGCAAAACCTCGTTGTAGCCTGCTCGGTTATGACTGTTATTCAGTACGTTATGATCAGGCTTCTTAAAATGCCTATTCCAAGAAGTTATCCACTTTTTTATGCCTTCTTGGAAATAGCATTCACATTTGCAAGCAGATTTGCATACAGATTTTTCAGAGGACTGAAGCATAAGGCTCAGAATAAAAAGAACGGAACTAACGTAATGATAGTTGGCGCAGGAGAAGCTGCCAACGCTATCATAAAGGAGATTCAGAGCAGCAACTTCAGCCATATGGTAATTAAGTGCCTTATCGATGATGATCCCAATAAGTGGGGAAGATTCGTGCAAGGCGTTAAAGTTGTTGGTGATAGAAACAAGATTATTGAGTCTGCAAACTTCTATAGCATCGATGAAATTTTTATAGCTATTCCTACTGCTTCAAGAGCGACCATAAGAGAACTTACTCAGATTTGTCAGGAGACAGGGTGTAAGTTAAGTACTTTGCCAGGTTATTATCAGCTTGTTAATGGTGAAGTAAGTGTCAGCAAGTTAAGAAGTGTGGACGTTGAAGACTTACTTGGAAGAGAGCCTGTAAGAGTAGATATCGACTCCATTCTTGGCTATGTAAAGGGCAAGGTAATTATGGTTACCGGTGGAGGTGGCTCCATAGGAAGCGAGCTTTGCAGACAGATTGCAACTCATTCTCCTAAGCAGCTTATCATCGTAGATATTTATGAAAACAATGCATATGACATACAGCAGGAGTTAAAGATTAAGTACCCTGCATTAAACCTTGTGGTGCTTGTGGCATCAGTCAGAAACACCAACAGGATGAACTATATATTTGAGACTTATCATCCTGAAATCGTATACCATGCGGCGGCACATAAGCATGTTCCTCTTATGGAGGACAGCCCTAATGAGGCGATAAAAAATAACGTTCTTGGCACCTGGAAAACTGCTGATGCCGCAGCAAAATATGGGGTCAAGAAATTTGTTATGATTTCCACAGATAAGGCAGTTAACCCCACAAACATCATGGGTGCTTCCAAGAGAATCTGCGAGATGATTGTTCAGACCTACAACAAGAAAACGGATACCGAGTTTGTTGCGGTAAGATTCGGAAATGTTCTTGGAAGTAACGGAAGTGTTATTCCTCTTTTCAAGAAACAGATTCTTGCGGGTGGACCGGTTACTGTAACCCACCCTGATATTATTAGGTACTTTATGACAATTCCTGAGGCGGTTTCATTAGTGCTTCAGGCAGGAGCCTATGCCAAGGGTGGAGAGATATTCGTCCTTGATATGGGTGAACCTGTAAAGATTCTGGATTTGGCCAAGAACCTTATAAGATTGTCCGGTTATAAAGTTGATGAAGATATAAAGATTGAGTTTACAGGCTTAAGACCCGGAGAGAAACTCTACGAAGAGCTTCTTATGGATGAAGAAGGTCTTACAGATACAGCCAACAAACTCATTCATATAGGTAAGCCTTTAAAGATTGATGAGGAAACATTCTTTGAGAAACTTGAGAAACTCAGTCAAGCTGCAAAGAATGAATCACCTAATATAAGAGAACTTGTTAAAGAGATTGTACCTACATATAATCCGAACGGAGAAAAGTAATGTTTAACAAAGACAATACTAAGTTTAAGAAAAGTGAAAGCAGAATATATCTGGCATCTCCTACCATGCATGGTGAAGAGTTAGAGTATGTAACAGAAGCTTTCACAACCAACTGGATGTCAACAGTCGGAAAGAATATTGATGAGGTTGAAAGACTAACAGCTGAGAAAGTCGGAAGAAAGTATTCTGTTGGTTTATCCTGTGGAACCTCTGCGCTTCACCTCGCAATGAAGATTGTTGGTGTAAAACCCGGAGAGAAGGTTTTCTGTTCCGATATGACTTTCGATGCAACGGTTAACCCTGTTGTTTATGAGGGAGGAGTTCCGGTATTTATTGATACTGAGTATGATACCTGGAACATGGATCCTGTTGCTCTTGAGAAGGCCTTCGAGATTTATCCTGAGGTACGAATCGTAGTTACAGCTCATTTATATGGAACACCCGGTAAGGTAGACGAACTTAAGGCAGTTTGTAAGAAGCATAATGCGTTACTGGTTGAAGATGCAGCCGAATCCTTTGGAGCAACCTATAGGGGAGCTCAGACAGGCACATTTGGTGATGTCAGCATAATCTCATTTAACGGAAATAAAATAATAACAGGATCTGCCGGAGGCGCTCTTCTTACAGATGATGAAGAGGTTGCCAATAAGGTAAGGAAATGGTCAACTCAGTCAAGAGAAAGCGCTCCCTGGTATCAGCATGAGGAACTTGGTTATAACTACCGTATGAGCAATGTTATAGCGGGAGTCATAAGAGGACAGATTCCTCACCTTGAAGAGCACATTGCAAGAAAGAAAGAAATTTACGAAAGATATGAGAAGGGATTTAAGGGACTTCCCATTAAAATGAATCCTATTGACTTAAAGAACAGTGAGCCAAACTATTGGCTTTCATGTGCAATAATTGACCCTGAAGCTATGTGCAAGCAGGTTCGTGGGGAGACAGATGTGTTATATGCACCCGAAAAAGGCAAGAGCTGTCCTACTGAGATCCTTGACACTCTAATGAGCTACAACATGGAAGGAAGACCCATTTGGAAGCCCATGCACATGCAGCCAATCTATAGAATGAACGGCTTCGTAACCAGAGAGGGTAACGGACGAGCTAAGACCAACGCATATATAGCAGGGGGAGTCAAAGGTAAGGACGGACGTCCTCTTGATGTGGGAATGGATATTTTTGCAAGAGGTTTGTGCTTACCCAGTGATATAAAGATGACTGATGAACAGCAGGATACAATAATCGACGTTGTCAGAAGCTGCTTTGAATAGAGAAAGAAGGATTAGTAATGAGCTTATATGAAGATATTGTTGCAGGAAAAGAGAAACTTGCCCTTGTGGGTCTTGGCTATGTAGGAATGCCTATAGCTGTGGCTTTTGCTAAGAAGATTAATGTTATTGGTTTCGACCTTAATAAGGCAAAGATTGACCTTTACAAGCAAGGAATCGATCCTACAAAGGAAGTAGGTAACGAGGCAATCAAAGCTACAAAAGTAGACTTTACAGCAGATGAGAATATGCTTAAGGAAGCGAAGTTCTTTATCGTGGCTGTTCCCACTCCTGTAAATGACGATCACACTCCTGACCTTACCCCTGTAGAGGGTGCCAGCAGAATAGTCGGACGTAATCTTACAAAGGGTGCAATCGTTGTATTTGAGTCAACAGTATACCCCGGAGTTACAGAGGACATCTGTGTTCCTATTATGGAAAAAGAATCAGGCCTTAAGTGTGGCGTGGATTTCAAGGTTGGTTATTCACCCGAAAGAATCAACCCCGGTGATAAGGTTCACAGACTTGAGACTATCACAAAGATTGTATCCGGCATGGATGAGGAGACTTTGGATGTTGTTGCCAAGGTATATAGCCTCGTTGTAGATGCAGGCGTATACAGAGCTCAGTCCATTAAGGTTGCTGAGGCAGCTAAGGTAATTGAGAACAGCCAGAGAGATATTAATATAGCTTTCATGAATGAGCTTTCAATCATCTTTAACAAGATGGGTATTGATACCAAATCGGTTCTTGAGGCAGCTGGTACCAAATGGAATTTCCTTAAGTTCTTCCCCGGACTTGTTGGTGGACACTGTATCGGTGTTGATCCTTACTATCTTACATATAAAGCAGAGGAACTTGGCTATCATTCACAGATTATTCTTTCCGGTCGCCGAATCAATGATGACATGGGTAAATATGTGGCAGAAAGCCTTGTTAAGAACCTTATTAAGGCTGACCTTGCCGTTAAGGGTGCAAAAGTAGCAATCCTTGGTTTTACATTTAAAGAGAATTGCCCTGATACGAGAAATACTAAGGTTATCGACATATATAACGAACTTAAAGAGTACGGAATTACTCCCGTAGTTGCAGATCCTGCAGCTGATGCTGATGAAGCAAAGAGATTATATGGAATTGAGTTCATAGACGCCGACACCATTAAGGATATGGATGCGGTAATTATGGCAGTGTCACATGCTCAGTTTATGGATTACAAGGAAGCGGACATCGCTAAGTTCTTTAAGAAGGGACAGAAGAAAGTCCTGTCTGACATAAAGGGCATTTTTGACCGCAAAGAATATGAGGATGCAGGATATCTTTACTGGAGATTGTAAACTTGAGTTTTAAGGAAGAATCAAAATTTAACTTGATATGTTATGGAGTAATACTGCTGTTCTTTATTGCTTTGGCAGCAGTATTTCCTATTGGTTTATATGGCGATTCGGAACAGTTTATAAGCATGCATATGCATAGGGAACCTGTTTATCCCTTTTTTCTTTGGATATTTAGAAAGATATTTGGTGAGAACTTTTATCTTGATGTGGTTAAGTGGGCTCAGAATCTGATAAATGCTTTTTGCGCAATAGCATTTTTAAGAGGCATGGTAAGAAGATTGGGCTCCGGTAAAATTGTTATGACCATAGGAACTGTAACTCTTTTGGCTCCACATATTATGACACCACTTTTTGCGAGATCTCATTTGGTTCTTACTTGTGGTATTTTAAACGAGGCATTGTGTCTTCCTTTATTTTACCTGTATCTGTTGGAGATGATTGCTTTTGCAACAGAGGGCGGAAGAAACCACATGGCTATTTCTGCCTCTTTGGGGATGATTATTTCATTAATCAGGGGTTCGATGATGATTTGCCTTATTGCCTGGGCCATTGTTGCCATAGGCAGGTGCTTCTTTGAAAAGAAGAAATTCTACTTTCCTATCATCTATGTAATTGCTCTGTTCCTTCTGATGAAGGCCAGAAGCGGAATATACGTGGGATATAACTATGTGGTAAACGGTGTAGCGGAAGCTAATATGTGCGGCAACATGAATCTGGTCGCAAATGTGCTTTATGCATCGGATCGAGAAGTGGGCGAAAGCCTTGATGATGAAGCTACGAGGAATCTCTTTTATGAGATTTATGATAAAGCCGATGATGCGGGACTGACATATAAGCACGCAGAATCCGGCATTTACAACATGATTAATCATCTTGAGAACTCCCATGATACTTTAAAGTTTGATTATATACTTCAGACTTTAGATGATTATTATATGAGCAACATTGGAACTGATTATGTGGAGAAAAACAGATTCCAGGAAGAAACATGCAAAACTATAGCTCATGCCATTTGGTCGGCTTGTTTTGGAAGGTGGCTTGTCAGATATGTGGGACTTTCGGTTAACGGTGTGGTAAGAAGTGTGGCAGTGGTTAAACCTTATACGGTTATACCTGCTTTAATAATGGTATTTGTGGCATTAGGTATTTGCATTTATTGTTTGGCAAAAAAGAAACATGTCAAAACCGCGCTGGCTCTATTGATTATTCTTATGATGCTTGCGGCCAACGCCTGCGGAGTTGCAACGGTAATTATGTGCATTTCAAGATATATGATTTATTGTTTTGCACCTTTTTATATTGGATTTACGGCATTACTGATGGAATGCTTTAATGAATGGAGAATGAAGAAGAATGAGTTATAAAGAGTTGAAATTTCCTAAGGACAGTGTATTTCTTGTTACAGGCGGTGCCGGTTTTATCGGTTCCAATCTATGTGAGGCCATTTTAAGCATGGGCTATAAGGTTCGCTGTATGGACAACCTTTCCACCGGTAAAAGAGAAAATGTGGACTTGTTTATAGATAACCCCAACTACACTTTCCTTGAGAAGGATATCAGAAACCTTGAGGACTGTATGGAAGCATGTGACGGTGTAGATTATGTTATGAACGAGGCTGCCTGGGGTTCAGTTCCAAGAAGTATTGAGATGCCTCTTTTCTATGAAGAGAATAACATCAGAGGAACACTCAACATGATGGAAGCTGCAAGACAAAAGGGCGTTAAGAAGTTTGTCTATGCTTCAAGCTCATCTGTTTATGGTGACCATCCTGTACTTCCCAAGACCGAGGGACAGGAAGGAAATCTCCTTTCTCCTTATGCTTTAACCAAGAGAGTTGATGAGGAATACGGAAAGCTTTACAAGAAACTTTATGGCCTTGATACCTATGGTCTTAGATACTTCAACGTATTCGGTAAGAGACAGGACCCCAATGGAGCTTATGCGGCTGTTATTCCTAAGTTTATCAAGATGCTTATTAATGACGAGACACCTACCATCAATGGTGACGGAAAGCAGTCAAGAGATTTCACATACGTTGAAAATGTTGTGGAAGCAAACCTTAAGGCTTGTCTTGCACCTACTGAGGCAGCAGGAGAAGCATATAACGTAGCATTTGGTGGAAGAGAATATCTTATCGATATTTATTACATGCTTTGCGATGCTCTCGGAAAGAAGATTGAGCCGAACTTTGGTCCCGACAGGGCGGGAGACATTAAGCACTCAAATGCAGATATCAGCAAGGCCAAGAAACTTCTTGGATATGACCCTGAGTACAGTTTTGAGAAGGGCATTAAATTAGCAATCGATTGGTATAAAGAGAATTTATAATTTGGAGATAGACTAGATGTGCGGTATAGCAGGCTTTACAAAGGCTGACGATAATTGGCAGAAGAATATAGAGGCCATGAACGCAAGAATGTTTCATCGAGGCCCAGATGCAGGTGGTTTTTGGAAGGATGATAATGGAGAAGTTGTTCTTGGGCACAGGAGACTTAGTATTATTGACCTTTCAGAAAACGGGAAGCAGCCCATGCTTTCTCATAGTGGACGTTTTGCCATAGCGTACAACGGTGAAGTATACAATTACAAAGACCTTTCCGAAAAGCTTATTAAGGAAGGTTTTGTGAAATATTTCCGAGGAACATCCGATACAGAAGTTCTTCTGGAATCATTTGAAGCATACGGAATCGAAGATACCCTTAAGTACATTAAGGGTATGTTTGCTATTGCCCTTTTTGACAGAGAAAAGAAAACAATCCTTCTGGCAAGAGACAGAGTAGGCGAGAAACCGCTTTATTACGGATTCCTTGACGGAAGGTTTATATTTGCTTCCGAAATAGGTGAGATATCAGCCTATGAGGGATTCAAGGCGACTCTTAATACAGAAATTCTGCCCACATATTTTGCTCATGGGTATATCCCGGCGCCTTATACAATTTATAAGGAGTTTAATAAGCTTATGCCGGGGACATATCTTCTCTACGATTGCAAGAGTGAGAAATATGAGACCAAGGCATATTGGTCTATGGAAGAGGCTGCTGTAAAAGGACAGACTAATCCTTTTAAGGGAACAGAAGAAGAAGCTACAGATGAACTTGAAAGACTCCTTAAGGACTCAATCAAGGGACAGATGCATGCAGACGTACCCGTGGGTGCTTTCCTTTCAGCCGGAATTGACAGTAGCACAGTGGTCTCCTTGATGCAGGAGATTAATCCGGGCAAAGTAAAATCTTTTACCATAGGAATGCCTGTAAAGGAATTTAACGAGGCAGAGGTTGCCAAAGAGATAGCAGCACATCTTGGCACCGAGCATACCGAGTTATATATAACAGAAGATGACGCTAAGCAGGTTATTCCCAAACTTGGATATATGTTTGGGGAGCCCTTTGCGGATTCATCCCAGATTCCCACATATCTTGTCAGTAAGATGACCAGAGAACATGTTACCGTTTCTCTTAGCGGAGATGGCGGAGATGAACTCTTTACAGGATACAATGTTTACAGTAATGTTTCTCATATTTGGAACAGGGCAAAAAAGGTGCCCTATATTGTGAGAAAACCTGTAAGTGTATTGGCTTATCATAATCCCATAATAAGAAAGCAGTCGCTCCTTGTGAAAGCTAATCTTTTGGGCTCAAAGGACGGACTTGATCTTTATGATAAGGCCACAGACCATGATGAACTTATTTCAGATCTTTGCAAACATAAAGGGATATATTATCACCATGGTATCCCGAAGGAACTGGAATTAAACCATAGAATGATGCTCGAGGATATGCAGATGTATCATCCCGATGACATTCTTGTTAAGGTTGACAGATGCGCTATGGCTGTTTCTCTTGAAACGAGGGTACCTCTTTTAGACAGGGATGTGGTTGAATTTGCATGGACACTTCCCCTTGAGTTTAAGAGAAAAGACGGAATAACTAAGAAGGTACTCAGAAACATACTCTACAGGCATGTTCCGAAAGAGTTAATGGACAGGCCGAAGAAGGGTTTCTCTATCCCTATAACAAAGTGGCTTAAGGAGTCAGAACTCAGAGACTGGGCAGAAGGCCTTATGGATTCATCAAGGATTGAGAAACAGGGAATTTTGAATCCTGCAGCCATTAGAAGAATCTGGCATGACTTTATAGAAAATGACAATTGGAATCCACAAATCTGGTACATACTTATGTTCCAGGTATGGATGAATGAGAATCAACATCTTTTGAAGGAAGCTTAAATGCAAATAGTTCAGTTATCGGGCGGACTTGGGAATCAGCTTTTCCAGTATGCCTATTATCTCAAACTGAATAAACTGGGATACGAAACATATATGGACGATATTTCCAGATACAAAGATGGCAAGGAACGCAATAACCAGCTATGCCTCATTGGAGCTGATTATGCCCCTGCAAGGGAGAATGATATCCTAAGACTCAGAGACCGAGACAGAAAGATAGCAGACTTAATAAGACGTCGAATTTGCGGATCCAGGGACGTTGAACGTCATGAAGGCGATGAAATTACCGAGGACGGATACTGGACAGGTTACTGGCAAAGTGCAGAAGGCTATTCGGGGATAGAGCGAGACTTAAGAGAGAATGTTTTCGGTGAAAGATTTGAAGATGAAGTAACCTATTCAGACATCAAGCAAAGAATAGAGAACTCTCTTTCTGTAGGTGTTCACATCAGAAGAGGTGACTACCTTAGTCCTGAAGTACAGCACGTATATGGCGGGATATGCACTGACAAGTACTACGAGTCAGCCTTGAAATACATGAGAGATAAATATCCCGGGTGCATTTTCTATATTTTTTCCAATGATCCGGATTGGGTTAAGGAAAACTATGCTGTGGATGATGTTGTTGTCATGGAAGGCAATGATGAAGAACATGGTTACAGAGACATGTATTTGATGAGCAAATGCAAGCATAATATCATTGCTAATTCCAGCTTTTCATGGTGGGGGGGCTGGTTAAATACCAACCCTGACAAATGCGTGATTGGACCATCCATCTGGATTCACAGAGAAGGCTTTAACAAGATATATGAAGAATTTAATGTAGTAAGGGTTACACCTGAGGGAGAATTTGTGAATGAGCGATAAACTCATATCAGTAATTGTACCTGTATATAATGTTGAGGATTATTTGGTTCGCTCTGTGGACTCTATCCTTAATCAGACATATAAGAACATTGAAATAATACTTGTAGATGATGGATCTACGGACATGTCGGGGGCTATGTGCGATTCTTTCGTAGAGCAAGATGACAGGATTAAGGTAATTCACAAGAAGAATGGTGGATTATCGGACGCAAGAAATGCAGGCCTTGATATAGCTACAGGCGACTATATCGGGTACGTTGACAGTGATGACTGGGCTGAGCCTGATATGTTTGAAATGATGCTCACCAATTGTGAGAAGTATGGCGCTGATGTTGCTGCATGCCGATATAGCAGGGTTTTCAAAGATTTCACATCCAACAAATCTACAGACCTGATTCTCCACATGACAAGAGATGAGGCTCTCGAAACGTATATCTGCGAGAACATAGAAAGGCCAATTTATAACTCAGTCTGGAGTAAATTGTTTAAGAGAGAACTGGTTAAAGATTATAGATTTCCTGTAGGCAAGAAATCTGAAGATATAATGTATACAACCAAGGCATTCTGTAACATGAATTCCTGTGTCTATATTGATAAAGCTTTATATAATTATGTGTGTGACCGCGAAGGAAGCATTATGGCTGTTAAAAGCGGCAAACACATGCTGGAAGACGAACTTCCTTTCTTCAGAGAGGGAGTAGAGTATATAAGAGAGCATGTATCTGAAGAAATGGGAGATAAGGCATTCTACCATTACTGCAAAAGGATTATGATGTATTTCCTTGATTATATGAGGCTCCCCGATGGAAGAAACTACGCAAAGGCGCTATATAATCTCCTTTTAGAAGAGAGAGTAGACATTATACGGGTCTATGAGGAACCATATGTTAAACGTGCAGACAGAACGCGAATGAGATTGATGCTCAAGAATTATAGATTGTATTTTTTCTTGGCTGATTTATACGAAAAAACTATCGTGAAATTCAAAAACAGGTAAATCATGGGATTAACTGGAACAATTTATACTATGTTTGCACTTGCAGTTATATGCGGTGCAGCTTTCTTTGTTTTACAATCCTTACTTAAAGGTGAAAAAACAATCATTAATTCAATATTAAGGGCTGTTTATGCAGCAATGTCAGTCATGTCGGGCTTGTTGGCCTTAAGGCTTATATTGTTTAAGGGTACAACGATATTGCTATACAAAGATAAGCCTGAGATGATTGTGTGGGATGTTTTAATAGCTCTGTTTATATTATTACTATGTGTGGGAGAAAGTTTTGAAGAGGTCCATTATGAGTCCTTTTTCAGAGCTTTCGTTTTAGTATGCGCATGTATAGCTTTTTTTGTTTTATTTTCAATAGAGTATAAGGCATGGGACAATGTAAATGTCGCTATCTGGCACATCCTTTTACCTCAAAATTTTATATGGATAACGGCCATACCTGTGGTTGCAGTAAAATTATTTTCTTCTATTCGAAATAAAAAGAAGTTTGCTGATAAAGATGGAATTACATGCACTATTATTTGCACCACTTGTTTGTGGATAACATATAGTGTTTGCCCATTTCTGGAAACATTTTTAACGAATCGAAGCGAGTTCTCTGTGGCTATCTCACAGATAGCAGTTAGTTTAGTGGCAGGAATGGTGCTATTGCTCCTGGCTCCTGTTGCAATTGGAATTCTCCTTTCCAATAGAAATAGCAGGATGTGGTTTTCTGCTGGAATGTTTGCTCTTATCATATGCGGATATACTCAGGGGGCTTTTTTAAATGGACGTCTATTTTTGATGGATGGGAAAGAATTATCTATTGAAAGATCTATGATATGGATTAATGTTGGCGCATGGGCTGTGATTCTTTTACTCACATTGGCTTTATTGATTAACCATAAGGTTAGAAAAAACGTGGGAAAAATAATCAAATACGGCTCACTATTTCTTATTGCAATACAGGTTATTGGACTTATTGGTATTATTCCCCAAATAGTGGGGGGTGACGGCAAGGCGCAGGCCGAATACGATAGCAATTATCTATCAGATGAGGGCATCTGCGAAATTGGTTCGCAAGAAAATGTTGTTGTATTTGTCCTCGATACATATGACAAGGATTTCCTTGAAGAAGTCGTACGTGAAGAACCGGATTTTCTTGCGCCATTAAATGGATTTATCAGATATACCGATGTTGTCTCCCAGTTCTCAAGAACTTTTCCATCTATACCCTATATGCTCACCCACAAGCCATATTTTTATGATTATCCTGAGAGTGAGTATGTTAACAGTGCATATGGTGAATGCGAATTTTGGAATGAAATAAAGTCATGTGGATATAATTGGTATTTGTATATAATAGGTGACGAGAATGTTGGACAGTCAATTAAAGAAGCAGCTTCAAATTATTCCAATAAGGCAACAATAATCAGAGAAGATTTTTCAATCATTGGGTGTATGGAAGCCATACTTCATGTTGGAGGATATCGGCTCTTTCCCACCTCTCTTAAGTTATTTGAAAATTACACCGCGGAATCA
Organism: Lachnospiraceae bacterium G11; assembly: GCA_900103495.1. GTDB lineage: Bacteria > Bacillota > Clostridia > Lachnospirales > Lachnospiraceae > G11. The sequence goes on from FMWZ01000013.1 coordinate 77,999, forward strand.
TTGGAAGATATGATTATACAAGAACGGGTATGGGATAAGCAAAGGTACTCTGAAAATGATGCGGGTTATTTTAGAATGCTTAAAGAAAACGGTCTTAAAGTATCGAATGAACCCAAATGCTTCAAGTATATTCATCTAAAAGGAGCTCATGCTCCATATAATATAGATAGATATGGCAACAAAGTGACCAATCGAGTGGTAAATCCTACAGAGCAATATATTGGCTCCATGAATTACGTATATACATATATTTCTGAACTTAAGCGATTGGGTTTATTTGAGGATACTTTAATAATTGTCACTGCCGATCATGGAGAAAACTTTACCACCGAAGAATTGCCTGAAGAGACCAATCCAATTTTATTAATCAAACCCTTAGGCAGTACTGACAGAGAGCCCCTTAAAGAGAATAATTGCAGGGCATCATTGGAAGACATCTTGGCGGTATTGTCTTTCGAAATGAACGTCAATTATTCAGACTCAATTGGATTGAATATTCTTAGCGAAAATGAAGATTCCACACAGAATAGAATTCGTTTTCATTACTATTCGGTTGTCCAAGATGGAGAACAAATTGGGGCACTGAAATATATTATAGATGGGGATTCAAATGATTTTTCAAACTGGAAGAAGACTGATGAGTTCCATAGGTATGATTATTATTAGGTAATAAGAGATGGGAAAACTAGGTATGTCCGGATTAAAAAAACAAATTGTGGTTTTGCTTTCATTGTTGATGCTTTTGGCAGGAATATACTATATTTGGGTATATCAGGGGATTCGTTATTCCTATGAAGATACTGATTCTCCCATGGATAGTTTAGCTATGATTCCCTTGACCTGGGAAGAACCACAAATCAGAATGTTTGCACCCGATAATCATTATTTGGAGGGCATTAAGCTCATGTTGCTGAACCCTTCGGAGGAGAAGTCAGGTGATATAGTGGTAAAGCTTCTTGACAGGGATAATACGGTCTTGGCCCAATCAAACAGGGAACTGTCCGAAATGGAACTGGGAGAATGGGAGTATTTCCCACTCCAAAGCAGGCTATCTCTATCCGACGAATATATTATTTCTGTTGAACCTTCAGATAATCTCAATGAGAGCCTTTTTGTTGTAACGCAGAGCGATGATATCGCTATGGGTTTTCGATATGCCAAAGAAGGTTCTGTTTATGAGAAAACTATTATTACAATTCTTCTTATGTTTTTCGCAGGAGTTGCTATTTGGCAGGCATTTTCCGGTTTTCCTATACTTCCTTCCGTCAAAAAGATAATAGGAGCTTTTCTGATTCTCATTCAGCTGGTTATTTACTTACCCAATGTTATATCAAAATTGGGGTGGATTAATCTTGACGATTCATGGCGGTATTTTTTGAACATATCAGGGCATGAGGGATACATATTTGGAAAAGATGTATTCTTTACTTATGGGCCCCTTGGGTATTTGTGTTACATGATGAATTTGCCCGATAATGGTCCTTGGTTCATCGTTGGTGTTGCAATTTGGATTGTTATTATTGCTATATATATTTTCCTCCTTTGGAGGGGATTTGCGCTGTATTTGAAAGGAAGAATATCTATTATTTCCATTACGTCATCAACGCTATGCGCGGTCGCGTCTTTTATTGTATTGGAACGAGACAACTTCCTGTTATATTTATTGCTCCTAGCAACAACTGTTTATTTGATTGAACGAAGAGAAAACGAAGAACACATATATATTTATGTGATATGTAATGCGTTGCTGACATTGATGTTCTTCGTTAAGTTTTCGACTTTTACAAGTGGATTTGCTTTTCTGATTCTTTTCGTTGCCTATGAATGGATTGTCTGTAAAGATAGAAAACCAATTTGGCTGCTGATACCAAGTTTAGTAGCCATGCCAATCTGCTACCTGATTTACAATCCGTCAGTTACAAATCTGAAGGATTATGTTGTAGGGATTTTGAAGATTTCATCCGGTTGGATGGAGACTCAACAGTATGACTTCACTGTTATGGGCAAGGACCTGGTCGCACTAATTTCAATTATGGTGTGCTATGTCATTTTGCTTGTATTGGCTCTTATGACTCAACATGAGAAGTCGGGTGTCATTTTTGCCTGTTCTGCATCAATGTTTTTCGTCTATAAGTATGCAACCACAAGGCATGGATTAGCCTGTGGTATCTGGCTGTTTGGAATGATATATTCAATTATTCCGTTGACAATCGATTTTAAAGCGTTAAAGGAGAATAAGGGCAAGATAGCTGCGATAGCTATCCCGATAATAGCCTTGTGTATAACTATCACCGGAGCTTTTCAAGCCAACACTGTACATAACAGCTTTGGAAACATAAAAGAAACCTTAAAGGATAAAGCATATAATTGGACTCACCTTGGTGAAAACGGAATAGAAGATACGATATATGGTGATTATATGTCGGTATCGGAAACTTTACTTGCCGAAATCGGGTCTGGGACGGTAGCTGTTTATCCTTACAAGGTGTCTTTGAAAGCAGCATATCCTGATTTGAATGTGATCCATTATCCTTCAGTCCAAAATGCCAATGAGTTTATTCCTTGGATTGATAGTAAAACAGCTGAATGGTTTGCGGATAGTGAAAAAGCATCTGAGTATTTGCTTATCAAGGATGAGACAATTGATGGGCATATTAAGTATCTTGATGCGCCCTTAACATGGCAGAGCATTGTAAATAATTATTCTTTGGTGGATTACGAGGGCGATTGGACTTTGCTTAGGCGAAAACCTGTTGCGGCCAAAGAACCAATCAGAACGATGATATCGACAGAAACTCATCCGACAAAGGCTACAATAAATGTCCCGGACAAGGCCAATTATGTGGTGATACATACAAACTATAGCCTTGTGGGGAAACTGAAGAAGCTCTTTTACCATGTATATATTTTGCATATGATAATCGAGTACGATGATGGAACATCGGTAGACGGAAGAGTTATGACTCCGGATTTAGAGTCTGGGTTTGAGTTGTGCGAGTATCCCCAGAATACCGGCGAATTGGTCGGCTTTTTAGGTGATGGTTCACAGAAGAGAATTAAGAATATCACTTTGCATGGTTTAGGAACGAAAGATTTGAAGGATAAAATAGAAATAGAGTGGTATACGGAGCAATAGTTTTCTTAAATGATGCACGAATACTATAAAAGGTAAGTTATGGATATTATAAAGAAGCTAAGACATATTCTTGATAAAAAACAAAAAAGAGGATTGGTAATTCTTGGAATTATGATTTTCCTGGGTGGTATTGCCGAGACACTAAGTGTATCAGCATTAATTCCCATGATTTCCATAATTCTTATTCCTGAGACTTTCATGAAGATTGAAATTGTCAGGGATGTAATGGATTACTTGAATATCACCGAGACTAGGACACTGATCTTTATCCTGTTATTTGGTCTTATGGCTGTTTTTGCGTTGAAAAACTTGTATCTGTTGGCATTAACAAAGGTTCAGAGTAAGTATATCGCAACTAACAGGAATAAGATGATAAGTAAGGTCTTAAGGCAATTCTTATATAGACCCTACGAGTTCTATTTGGATGCAGATATACCTACAGTTTTCAGACTTACTGACTCGGATATCCCGCAAACTTTTGGACTTATTCTTGCAATCTTAAATTTGTCCTCAGAACTTATTGTCGCTATCTTCTTAACCGTTTTAATGTTTGTTAACGATTGGAAGATGACAAGCTTTTTAATGGTTGTGTGTTTGTTAATCACATTGCTGTTAACAAAAGTTGTTAAGCCTAAGCTTGCGGACATTGGTGAGAAGAACCTTCATGTTCAATCCAGAATCGCTAAGTGGAGAATCCAGGCAATATACGGAATTAAGGACGTAAAGGTACTTCATAGAGAAGATTTCTTCGCTGACAACTATGAAAACAACGGCAAAATAGGTGCAACATATTCCGAGAAATATTCTGTACTAAACGGCCTGCCTAGACTATTAATAGAAACAGTTTTCATGATAGGAATACTGGCATATATTGCTTTTTATATGGCTTCAGGCGGGGATATGTCAGACTTGATTCTTAAACTTACCGGTGCAGGAGCCGCAGCTATGCGACTTATGCCCAGTGTCAATAGAATTAATACATATTTGGGAGAGATTGCTTATCATACTCCCAGTATGAACTATCTGTATGAGAATATTCGTCTAAATGAGTCCTATGAAAAGAGAGTAAGTGACGGAAAAACAGGTGCAATCGACTTAAAGAATAAGATTGCACTTAAAGATATTACATACGCTTATCCCAATACTGACACTAATATATTCACAAATGCCTCAATGGAAGTTCCGGCAGGAAAATCTGTGGGTATAATTGGAAGCTCCGGTGCAGGCAAATCGACCCTTGTGGACATTCTCCTGGGATTATTGACTGTAAAGCAGGGTGAGATAACTTGCGATGGTGTAAATATCTTTGATCATTATGAAGAATGGCTCTCACACATAGGCTATATTCCCCAGAGCATTTATTTGGTTGATGAATCAATCAGAGACAATATTGCCTTTGGTATCGATGCGGATAAGATTTCTGATGACAGAATATGGGCGGTTCTTGAAGAAGCCCAGCTTAAAGAATTTGTTAAGACGCTTCCCGAAGGACTTGATACTAAGGTCGGTGATCGCGGTGTAAGGTTATCAGGAGGACAGAGACAGAGAATCGGAATAGCAAGAGCTCTTTATCATAATCCGGATATTCTGGTCTTTGATGAGGCTACTTCTGCATTGGACAATGAGACTGAGGCGGCCCTCATGGAAGCGATTAACAACTTCCATGGACGAAAGACAATGATAATAATTGCTCATAGATTAAATACTATTAAACAATGTGATTATGTGTATAAAGTGCAGGACGGAAAGATAATCCCCACAACATTAGAGAACGCATGAGTATAATCGGAACTAGAATAAAAGAAGGACAAGGCCTGGGTAACAGGCTTTTTGTCTATATATCATTAAGAGCTATAGCCAAGGATAAAGGATGGGATTACTCAATCCTTGATTCAGAAATCATGGAGAGAAGCGCAGCCTTTTTTGACCTTGACTATGGTGTTAGTGCACCCGAAGAAACATGGGTATCAACATATGCCGAGAAGAGCGACAGACTCTTCATCGGCAACTCAAAACATGATATTATTAATGGTGTGGATGTTTCGGGGAAAGACGATGATTTGTGGAACGTAACATCCGGTACGTTAATTGATGGAATCCTTCAATCTGAAGACTATTTCGGAAAGTATAAAGAAGAGATTAAAGAGTGGTTAAAGGTTAAACCGGAATGCGATTGCTTCGAGTATTCCAAAGATGACCTTTGCATAATAAACATCAGAGGTGGAGAGTATGCTAACTCTCCTGAACTGTTCCTTAGAAGAAAGTATTGGCTGGATGCCATGAAGAACATGAGGAAGGTTAATCCTTCTATGAGATTCATGGTTATAACAGATGATTTGGTTGCGGCAAAGAGAGTTTTGCCGGAGGTTGAAGCCCATCACTTTGATGTGTGGAAGGACTATTCAATTATCAAAAATGCCAAGTATCTGATTGTATCCAATTCGTCATTTGCTTTCTTCCCTGCCTACACCAGTGAAACGGTCAAGATGATAATTGCTCCGAAATACTGGGCCAGACACAACGTGTCAGATGGGTATTGGTCCAATGAGCAGAATATATATGAAGGATTTATGTATCAGGATAAAGACGGTAAGCTTTATAAAGCTGATACATGCAGAGAAGAGTTAGAAGTTTTTAAATCAAAAAAAAATCTTCATATAAATATTTCTTTAAGAGGGCTCAAAATGGTCATGGCAATCTTTAGAGCAAAATCTATTTGTATGACATTTTGGATTGCAAGAGCGTATTGTTCGCTAAAGAGACGCATAAATGATATGGTGAAGAGAGCTGAATGTGGAGAAAAGTTGGAAAATGACAAATAAAAGTAATTATTTTATTGTTTTTGGGGGAATAATCTTAATTTCCTTGGTTGTTCTTTGCCTAAGTTTCTATATGGTTAAAAACACATACCCTATTCTTCATGGAGACGAGGTATTTACATTCGGTTCATCTAATTCACAGAACGGATGCATAATAGAAATTCCACTAAATAAGTGGTCAGATAGAAAAATATGGGATGATTATATGGGAATGTCTAGCGTGGAAATGGATAAAGGCATTAATGTGAAGCAAGTTGTTTCAAATCAAGCCGCCGACGTTCATCCACCCATATATTATATTCTTTTTCGTGTAGTATCGTGTATCGTTGGGAAAACGTCCGTGAACATGGGGTATTATATAAATGTTGCAATATTGATTTGTTGCATCCCGGTGCTTTGGGGAATAGCTAGAAAACTAATTGACGTAGAGAATGAGCTTAAAAGGAACATGGGCGCGCTTATTTCTACGATAATTTGCACAACGTGTTTTGGCTTATTGCAACAGATTTTGTTTATAAGAATGTACCCTCTTTTAATCTTCTTCAGCCTGTTGGATGTGTTGATTCATTTGGAATTGGAAAAACAAACGGATAACAAAAGGGATGAAATAGCTTTGGTATTAGCTGTTTTAGCGATAACCATAGCAGGATCCCTAACACATTATTACTATCTGATTTTCGCGTTTTTTGAATCATTATGGTTCGTACTCCTCGTGCTGCACACCCAAAGGTTAAAAGGGGTAAAGAAAACAATTCTATATTCAATTGTTAGGGGAGGAGCAGTGCTTTTAGCTTGGAGAATATACCGACCGATGTCTGAGCACCTTTTACGAAGCAGCTACTCAAATGCTGCAAAAGACAAAGCGTTTGAACTGAAGGATGTTCCTCAGCTTATTAAGAATGTAATAGGGATTTTCACAAGTAATTATGTAAACGCGGTGTCCATAGTAATAGTGCTTTTGCTATGTGGATTTTTTTATAGAAAGATAAATAAAGAGATGGGCTTACTCACAATCACATCGATTTGTTACCTGATTACCGTAGCGAGAGTTTCTCCAGGGCAAGCGGAGAGATATTTCGTTACGGGATATGTGATGCTTCTGGTGGTTTTATCCGCAGGCTCACTTAATGCGTTAGCGAGACTTCCTCAAAAAAGAACAGCGTTTTTGACATTTTCACTTGTACTATCAGCACAAACAATTTTGATGTTTTGTAACGGTGACGTAAATCCTGTTTATAAAAGGGAATCTAAGGCATGTTGTGATGTACTTCAACCATATAGCAATGAGCAGTGTATATATATTTCTGATGGGGATAACAGCATACATAGCTGGGATGTGCTACATAGTTATAATGAGTTGTATGTATTTGATAGAACTTTTTATACATCATACTCTAATTTGAATGAAATAAAGTGGGAAGAGGAATTTGACGTTGATAAGGGCATAGTTGTGTTTGTAGATAGCTCTATTAATAACGACGATGCGCTCGATTATGTTACGGAGAGGATGAATAAATCAAAAGAACAAATAACACTTTTATATAATCATTTTGCTGCAAACGCATATATCATTTCTTAATAAGGAATAATGGCTTGATACACATGACAGATAATTATTTTATAATTCACAATTATAATACCGTCCCCACAAACTTATTGGAGTATTGCACGGATTATGTTGTCTATGATTGTTCAGATGATGGTGTAACCAGAGGAAAACTTGATGAAGCAGGGATTAGGTATGTACCTATCGATAATTCAGGGCACAACCTGACTTCCTATTTTAAGTACTTCGCGGAGAACTATGAGAATCTTCCTGAAGTAATGTGCCTTCTTAAGGGAAATATGATAGGCAGGCATTGCACCAAAGAGTACTTTGATAAGGTATACGACAATAAAACATTTACATATCTTTATGAAGATAAAGATTCAAGATCACGTTATCAAAAGAGAGGACCTGAAGACTCCGAAAGCCTTGCTTATCTTGCGTGGGATAATATGTACCTGGAGAAAAACACATCCTGGTATGTAGACTCTCCCAATCATCCTCACAGGTATTTTGATAACCTGGATGACCTTTTAAAGTTTGTATTTAAGGATCCGGTTATTCCTCAATACACTGCATTCTCTCCCGGAGGATGCTACGTGGTTAGAAGAGAGCAGGTAAGAAAGCATTCGCCCGAGTTTTATCTTAACCTGAATAAGCTTATGAGTTATGAGCTTAATCCGAACTTCCCTTCAGAGGCTCACCAAGTGGAACGAATCTTCCCAATCATTTTTGATTCGGTATATGAAGATAATGATTGGATGAATGATGAGAAGGAATTTGACAGACTTATTGAAGAGCGAATTCCACTTATAAAAGCTCATGATGAGTGGAAGAAACTTCGTTTTAAAAGAATCAGATTATTATTGGGACAGAAACCTTATTAGAGAATTATGGAATACAAAAACGGAAAACTTCAGTTACCCAATGTGACGTTAGTAGCTGTCACAAGCGTAAAGGTAAAAGAAACAATTAAAGCTTTGGAATACAGTATGAAAGATATAGATTTCGGTGATGTGACGCTCATCACTCACAGAAAGCCTTTCTTTCTTCCAAAGACAATTAGATATCAACACATAAAGAAACTCAAGAACATAGATGACTTCAATTACACCATGGTCTATAACCTTGGTGATTATATCAAGACAGATTTTATTCTTCTGGTTCACTATGATGGCTTTGTAGTTAATCCGAAGTCTTGGAAAGATGAGTTTCTTGATTATGACTATATAGGATCACCCTGGCCTATGCCTAAGGACGACTTCTCCTACAGGGATATTAACGGAGAGATACAGCGTGTAGGAAACTCTGTATCTATCCGAAGTAAGAGACTTTTGGATTATCCCAAACAGAGCAACATGAAATGGGAGGCAGACCACGGATTCTTCCACGAGGATGGGTTTATCTGCGTAAAGAATCACCATCTCTTTGAGGCAGCAGGCATGAGGATTGCCCCTCTTGAGATAGCCAAAGATTTCGGACGTGAGCATCCCATACCTGAAAACGAAAACGTGGATCCTTTTATTTTCCACAAATGGTACGGACCTAACAAAGACTATCCCAAATTCTGATTGGAGAATTATTAATGGTATACGACAGCTTTCAGTTTTTTAATGAACTAGACATACTTAAACTTAGAATGAATGTCTTAAATGACGTGGTTGATTACTTTGTCATAAGTGAATCAACTGTAACATTCTCAGGGGACCCTAAACCTCTTTATTACAACGAAAATAAGGAGATGTTTAAGGAGTTTGAACATAAGATTATCCATAACATCGTGGATGACACACCCATGGATTGCAACGCATTCATGAGAGATCATCATCAGAAATGTGCCGTTGCTAGAGGACTTAAAGATTGCAAGCCTGATGACATCATCATTTTCAGTGATGTGGATGAGATTCCCAATCCTGACACCTTAAAGGAACTCCTTCCTAAGGTGGAGGATGACAAGATTTATATGCTGGCACAGCGTCTCTTCTATTGTTACTTAGATATGGAGGAAGTATCAGGCAATCTTCTCTCGGTTACCGGAGAATTCGACGATGTGGAGAAGAAACAGTGGCTTGGCACCAAGGTATGCAGGTACAGCGTTCTTGATAACTACACCACCGAAGAACTCAGAAACAAAGAGCAGAAAGCAATTGGCGTGAGAGTTCCAAATGGTGGATGGCACTTCAGCTACATGGGCGGCGGAAAGAAACAGTCTACTGCTGACAGAGTAAAATATAAGATTAAATCTGCTGCTCATCAGGAATATAACAACAGACATATTCTTTGGAATGTAAGGAAGAATATCAAGAATATGCAGGATATTTTTGGGAGAGATTCAAAACTGCAGCTTGTTGAAATAGATGAGACATATCCGAAGTATTTAAGAGACCACTTGGATGAGTATAAGTATTTGCTCTATCCAAAGAAGAAGGGCTTATTTAGATGAGTAAAGTCTCCATATGCATACCGGCATATAATAATGGAACGGGAGTTAAGAGACTTCTTGAATCCATTAAGAATCAAACTTACAAAGACTATGAAGTGATTCTTACAGACGACTCCACCACTGATGATGTAAAGAAAGCAGTGGATGAATCAGGAGTCGTGGTTAACTATACAAAAAATGAGACAAGAGATGGCTCAACAGCCAATTGGAATAAGGCAATCGATAAGGCATCGGGTGAATATATTAAGATAATGCACCATGATGACTGGTTTACCGATTCGGATTCTCTTGCCAGGATGGTTAGGCTTTTGGATGAAAATCCCGAAGCCATTTTGGCGTTTTCGGGGACTATGCAAGTTGGAACAGAAGATACCTATTCAAGGCACATCAAGAAGGAAGATGCCAAGCTTATCAGAGAAGATTGGCGAAATCTTTATCTTGGAAATACTATAGGAGCTCCCAGCTCGGTAATACACAGAAAAACGGATAAAAGATACGACACCAATCTCAAGTGGCTGGTGGATTCGGAGTTTTATTTGCAGCTCCTTGAAGGCAATAAACCTTTTGCCTATACAGAGGAACCCCTTATATCAATTGGAGTTGGTGATGACCAGATAACAAACAGTTGCATAAATGATTCCGAGGTAAATATTAGAGAATACAAGTACGTATATAACAAACATAACCTTATAGGAATAGATGTTTATAAGGATAAGCTGGAGACTATTCTTCTTTCATATGACGCAATGCTGTCTGATTTGAAGGAGACAGATATTTCAAAGATTAGCTTTACTAAGAAGAAATTGAATAAACTGTGTAGGAAGATAAGGTATAAGTTACATGCTGTTTAATTCTTATATTTTTGTACTTCTGTTTCTTCCTGTAGTGGTTTTAGGTTACTGGCAGTTAAACAGATTAAAAAGTGAATTATGGAGTAAACTGTGGCTGATAGTATCGTCATTAATTTTTTATGGATACTACAGCCTTAAATGCCTTGGCATTTTATGCCTTGCAATATTGATTAACTATGCCCTGACTTCTATCATGACCCAGTCCGGGGAATCAAAAGCCGCAACAAAGGCTTGTTTTGCGGGTACCATAATCTTTAACATTGGTATTCTGGTTTACTTTAAATATACAGTATTCATTATTGACAACATAAACAGGATAGGAAATAAGGGAATAGCCGTTCCGGAAATAGTTCTTCCCCTTGGAATCAGCTTTTATGTCTTTGGACAATTAGCATATGCCGTTGATGTATATAAGGGCAGAAGTAAGGCCGTAAGTCTCATTGATTATGTAGCTTACATGACATTCTTCCCCAAGATCTCTCAGGGACCTATTCAGTTATGCGATGACTTTGAAGAGCAGGTTAATTCAAAAGAAAGAAGAGCCATAAACTATGAGAACATATTAAAGGGTTTTTATCTGTTTTCTTTGGGCCTTGGCAAGAAGGTTTTGCTTGCTGACAACATCGCCAAGATTGTAAATGAAGGATTTGCAAATTTTGATAACTACAATTCTATTGAAATAGCTATCACGATGATTTGCTATTCCCTGCAGATTTACTTAGACTTTAGCGGATACTGTGACATGGCATCGGGAATCGGTAAGATGCTTAACATCGAATTGCCTATTAACTTCAATTCTCCCTATAAAGCCAATTCCATTGCAGATTTCTGGCAGAGATGGCATATGACTCTCAATCAATTCTTTACCAAGTATATTTATATTCCTCTTGGTGGCAGTAGGAGTGGGAAGTTCAGGACAGTTATAAACGTCATGATAGTATTTGCCATAAGTGGAATATGGCATGGTGCAAACTGGACCTTTGTAGTTTGGGGTCTTCTTAATGGTTTATTTGTCGTTATTTACAGGCTTGGACGAAAATGGATTGATAAGATTCCAAATGGTATTAGAATACCTATAACATTTGCCATAACAACGTTACTTTGGAGCATTTTTAGATCGGATAATCTGACTGTGTCATGGGCTATGATTAAACGCCTATTTACCGCGGGATTGACCAATTGTAATGCTTCCCTGTTTTGTGATTTCAACACAATTACAGAAATCCGTATTATTAGCAGATTGGGATTGCAAGGCGCTATCGATGTTGTCCCCTGGTTCTTGACGGTCGTTGTTTTGTCAACTTGCTTAATTATCATATTGTTTACGGAGAATTCGACAGAACGAATCGCAAGATTTAAACCGACATGGAAGAAATGCAGTGCTTTTGTGGTAATTATGACATGGGGAATTCTTTCCATGTCGCAAGTGACAGAATTTATCTATTTTAATTTTTAGTTAGGACAGAAAATGAAGGATTCAAGGAAATGGTTGATAAAGTTCATAATAGCATTATCTTTTACTCTTTTTGTGGTTGCAGGAGTGATAGTGTTTGTTGATCCATACCTTCATTATCATGGGCCACTTAGTTTTATTTCGTACAGATATAGTGATGAACGCTACATAAATGATGGTATTGCAAGACATTATGATTACGATACTATAATCATTGGAACTAGCATGTGCCAGAATTTTAAGCCGAGTGAATGGGAGAACCTTACGGGAGAAAAAACAATAAAGCTTCCGGTTTCCGGGGGTGATTTTATGGAGATGCACAATCAACTTTCAAGAGCGATAAAGTACAATCCTAATATCAAGACAATTATTTGGGGAATCGATTATGATGCCCTTGTTAGACCATATGATTATCATAGCTATGACGCCTATCCAGAGTACCTTTACGATAACAATCCTTTCAACGATGTTCAATATGTGCTAAATATGGCGGTTATATATAAAGGAGTTCTGGCGGATTTAGAAAGGACAATTTCAGGCATCCCAACAGAAACCCTAGATGATTATTCAGCATGGGAACGAAAAGGGGGACTGGAGTATATAATGTCAAACTATGATCGCCTTGATATATCCAAAGAAATGAAGACATGTTTGTCAGATGAAGAAAAGGAAATGGTCCTTAAAAATGTAACGAGGAATATTTCCGACTTGGCGGATAAAAATCCGAACATTTCGTTTCTCCTGTTTTACCCTCCCTATGGGTTGATTCATTGGGACAGGAGCAACAGAGAAGGACAGACGTTAAGACATTTTGAAGCTGAACAGATAGCTACGGAAGAGCTGCTAAAGCACGACAATATAAGGCTATATAATTTTTTTGACAATTATGAGCTTACATGCAATCTTGAGAACTATAAAGATCCTGAACATTACTTGGCAAGTGTAAATTCTTGGATTTTGGAACAATTGACAAATGACACTTGGCTTGTTACTGAAGACAACTATGTTGAACGAATGAATAAAACACACGAGTTTTATTATAATTACGACTATGATAGTATTTTTAATGTGGGAAAATGAAAAAAATCAGAGTGCTTTTTATAAGTAATATTGAAGTACCGTATAGGACACGTTTTTTTAATCTTCTTGGGAAAGAATGTGATTTGACGGTGCTATATGAGCAAAAAAAATCGAGGAACAGAAATGAAGAGTGGGCCAAATCGGAAGTCGGGACATATAAAAAAATCTACCTTCATGGAATTGAAGTGGGGCACGAAAGGTCATTTTCGTTCTCTATATTAAAGTATGTCTTTAGCGATTATGATAAAATAATTATTGGATGCTTTAACAATCCGGTTCAGATGTTTGCTATTGTGCTCATGAAGCTTTTCCATAGAGAGTATTATATAAATGTTGATGGAAAAACCTTTGACACAGGATGTTTTCTTAAAAGGGTTCTAAGAAGATTCTTTTTGAACGGAGCAAAGGGCTATTTTTGCGCCGGAGAAAAAGCGTCTGAGCAACTAACAAATTTTGTGAAAAATGATAATCCGGTTTATTCATACCGCTTTGGAAATGCTGAAAAAAGAGAATTAGATGATATAACTAGACCGGATATTAGAGATCGAAACGAAGAGGTTTTAGTGATTGGTCAATATGAAGCTTACAAAGGTCTAGACATTGCGGTAAAAGTGGCTCAGAATAATCCGAAAACCAGTTTTATTTTTGTTGGAATGGGCTGGAAAGAGGAAAGCTTTAGAAGGTATATAAAGAGTCTAGGGCTTTTAAACATCGAAATTATCCCTTTCCTTCAAAAAGAAGAATTGACTAAACTATATAAAAAATGTGGGCTGTTGATGTTACCATCCAGACAGGAGTGCTGGGGACTTGTAATTAACGAAGCAGCTTCATTTGGGATGCCTATAGTTTCTACTTGGGGAAGCGGAGCTGCAGAGGAGTTTTTAAGCCCGAAATACGACGAGTATTTGGCAAACCCTGAAGATATCGATGATTTAGCGAATTGTTTCGAAAGGCTCTTGAAAACTTCCGAACAAGAGAAGGAAGAGTATTCCAAGTATCTGTACAGTAAAAGCAAAGCATACAACATAGAAGAGAACGTAAACAGTTTCTTAAAGGGACTGGAGGCATAGATTTATACCTGATGATACCTCATGTGATACATTACTGCTGGTTCGGCCATAACCCGAAGCCTAAGCTTATTAAAAAGTGCATAGAGTCTTGGAAGAAGTATTGCCCTGACTGGGAGATTAAAGAATGGAATGAAGATAATTATGACGTCTTTGCCAACGAATACACAAGGATAGCTTACGAGAAAAAGAAGTGGGCTTATGTGGCTGACTATGCGCGCTTTGATGTGCTGAATCAATATGGAGGAGTGTATTTTGACACCGATGTTGAATTGCTTAAACCTATTCCGGATGATCTTATGGAAGAGCAGGCATTCACTGGATTTGAGACTCCAACCAAGATTGCTCCCGGGCTTGTGTTTGGGACAGTGCCTAATCATGATTTCCTTCATGAAATTTTAGATAATTACTTAGTTAAACAGTATTCGACAAAAGAGACTGTGGTCGATATTATTACAGATTTACTAGAACAACATGGGCTCGTAGGTGACAACAGCGAACAGACCATATGTGGTATCAGAATCATGCCCACTGAGTATTTCGGATGCTTCAATCATGAGATTCAGACATTTGAGAAAACTGAAAAGACTATTTCCATTCACCATTATTATGCCAGCTGGCAACCATGGTACGTCAAAATCAAGTACAAATCGATAAAACTAACCGCAAGAATATTGGGGAAAAAGAAATATTTATACATTAAGCATAAACTGAAGAAGTTATAGGACGAATAATGATAAAAAAAGTAGCAAACTATTTGTTTTATATAGCGTTGTCAATTGAGATATTAATAGTTATTCTTGACAAAAGCGCATATATTATTAAAAATGATGGGCAATTGTTTAGGCTGACATTTATGCTGTTTTTGCTAAAACTTGTACTAACCAAGTATTCCCCCAAGGAATGGCTTATAATTGGAGCCTTTTCGGTTCTTGGAATTATATCTTATTTTAATACCGGTCGAAATGAGATTCTGCGATTGGTTATCATGATTGCGGCCTGTAAGGAAATGAACCATGATTCTGTGTTAAAGTTTATGCTGTATACCACCTCATTAGGGTGCGTGGTTTTAGTGATTCTTTCATTTCTGGGTGTGGGCACTTTAAGCATAACTACAGATTTTGGACGTGGTGTAATAACGAGGTATTGCTTTGGCCTAGGACACCCAAACGCATTTCACTGTATGTTTTGGGCGCTTATTACATTAGGGCTATACGTATATCGAGATTCGATTAAATGGTACTACTTGGCATTGCTTTTCTTGGCTAACATAGGGTTGTATATTTACACTGATTCACGAGCTGGGGTCATAGCGACTGCTTTTTCTATAACGGTGTTTGTATTATTGAGGGTTCAAATTATACAGAGAATGAAGAAGACAATTATGATATGTATTGGCGCAGAATTGCTAATCTCGTTCATAATCTCAGCTTTGTTAATGAATTTGAACCTGTATGTAACAATATTTAAGCCCTATGACCAACAACTGATTACAGGAAGAGCTCTTTGGACGCACTTACTTGTAAAACAGGCAGAGGTAAATTTCTGGCTACCATTTTCCACGGTTAACCATTCGGGGCAGACTGATTTAGGCATAGTGAAAATGGTGTATTGGTATGGATATATACCTACAGTTATTTTTGGACTATTGGCTTTTTGGCTGGTAAAAACAGCTTTATTAAATGATGACTACGCGTCAGCGATGGTAGTGGCATCGATTGTACTTTATTCGGTGTTTGAGGGCCATGATATCTCGGTTTATCATGGAAGAAATTATTTGTATTTCTTGTTGGGAAAATATTGGACAAAAATGTTTAATTGCAATTCATGTGAAGAAAAGTATTTGTGGTCATATTTTCAAGAGGGTATATAACATAAATGTATAGGAAACAGAGAAGCGGGTGGCTCAAACATATTGATTTTATGATTTTGGATTTGGTGTGCTTACAGTTATCATTTATTGTTTCGTATATGATCAGACACGGATTCAAAAATCCATACTATTATCCTATATATAGAAATATAGGTGTTTTTTTGGTACTAACAGACATAGTTGTAGCTTTGTTTGGTAATGCTTATTCCGGAATACTTAGAAGAGGATACTATATTGAAGCATTGGCTGTTTTTAAGCAGGTAACGTTAACTATTGGAATCTCTATGATGTATATGTTCTGGACACAGCAGTCATCAGAATATTCTCGAATCACTTTTGGTGTAATGTGGGTATTGAACGGCATACTTACCTGGCTTTCAAGGTGCATTTGGAAGCAGTATATCCACAGAAGAAACGGTCAAATTGGAAATGGAAGATCGTTGATTTTAGTATGCGGAAGGAACAATGCCACGGAGTTTATTCAGGGATTTGTTTCTAATAATTTCGAGAACATTGCCATTACTGGCATTGTTCTTTGGGACAACTCCGGAAGAACAGAGATAGAGGGAATTCCGGTAGTTGCGAATGATAATGATGCCATAGAATATCTTAGGACCAATTGGGTAGATGAAATAATGGTTGATAAAGACGCCATTATAAATGATGAGAATTCATTAAACGACTTCCTTGCCAAGGTTATGGAAATGGGCATAACAGTGCATGTCAAGCTTGCTGCCGCAACGGATATTTCTGATAATAAAACAGTTGAAAACATAGCAGGTTACACGGTGTTGACCAGTTCTGTGGCAATGGCGGGGACAAAACAACTTCTGGCGAAAAGAATCCTTGATATTATTGGTGGCTTTGTTGGATGCATCCTGATGATAATAGCATTAATTATTGTTGGACCGGTAATCAAGATAAAATCTCACGGGCCGGTGTTCTTTAAACAAAGAAGAGTTGGCAAGAATGGAAAACAGTTCACGTTGTATAAGTTCAGAAGCATGTATGTCGATGCTGAGAAACGAAAAGATGAATTGATTAATCGGAATGAAGTTGACACATCACAGATGTTTAAGATAAAGGAAGATCCCAGAATTATTAAAGGAATTGGTCCATTTATCAGGAAGTATTCTATAGATGAACTTCCGCAGTTTTACAATGTTTTGATAGGAGATATGAGTCTCGTAGGCACTCGCCCTCCAACGGTTGATGAGTGGGATAAATACGAATTACATCACAGAAAACGCCTGGCAATCAAACCCGGAATGACAGGAATGTGGCAGGTTAGTGGAAGAAGCTCTATTAAAGATTTTGAGGAAGTGGTGGCTCTAGATACCAAATACATAATGAATTGGAGCATAGGCTTGGATTTGAAGATTCTTGCGAAAACAATAGCTGTTGTATTCAAGGGCGATGGAGCGATGTAGCAGCAAAGGAAAGATGCGTATATGAAGGTATTGCTTGTAAATAAATTTCTGTATGAAAAGGGCGGAACGGAAACATATATGCTCTCGTTAGGAAGAATACTGGCGGAGCATGGACATAATGTTCAGTATTATGGAACTGCAGATGAAAGGAATACCGTTGGCAATATTTATAATATATATGCTCCCAAGAGAGAATTTGGAGAAAGCGCCAAAGTTAAACCGAGTGAGGTACTCTCAATTATAATGTCCCGAAAAAATAAGGAGCAGATGTTGACTCTCCTGAAAGAGTATGAGCCGGATGTTGTGCATCTTAATAATATTCAGTATCATCTTACCCCGTCCATTATTTTAGCGGTTGGTGCTTATAGAAGAAAGTATAAGAAAAAAGTTAGACTTATATATACGACACATGATTATCAGCTAATTTGCCCAAGCCATGGGTTGTTTGATGGGAAATATAGGATATGTGAGAAGTGCCTTGGAGGAAACTATCTGCATTGTATTGGTAATAAATGTGTTAAAGCATCATATGCTAAAAGCATCCTTGGAGCAATGGATGGGTTTTTTTGGAGAATCAGTAGGGCATATAGTGAAATAGATGCAATTATATGTCCCAGCAGGTTCTTAAAGTCCAAACTTGATATAAATAATGTTTTTAGGGATAAAACCATAGTTTTACATAATCCGGTTGTGTTAGAAAGTGGGCAGATAAGAGAAAAGAAGGAATATGTACTTGACTTCGGTAAGTTTTGTAAGGATAAAGGCACATATACTTTGCTTAAGGCTTGTAAAGAATTACCTGACATTAAATTTGTCTTTGCGGGGTATGGCCCGGCAGAAGAAGACATTAAGAATACTTCCAATGCAGAATATGTGGGATTCAAAACTGGAGAGGAACTAACTGATTTGATTTCGGAAGCTTTGTTTAGTATTTATCCTTCGGAGTGGCACGAAAACTGTCCATATTCGGTTCTGGAGTCCCAAATTCTTTGTACCCCCGTGATTGCGTCAAAAATGGGTGGGATACCGGAATTAATCAGAGAAAATGAAACAGGGCTATTATTTGAGGCAGGGAATCATGCAGATTTAATCGATAAAATTTCAATACTTTGGAATGA
The DNA here is from genome assembly GCA_900103495.1 of Lachnospiraceae bacterium G11. Taxonomy (GTDB): domain Bacteria; phylum Bacillota; class Clostridia; order Lachnospirales; family Lachnospiraceae; genus G11. Next base: position 96,815 of record FMWZ01000013.1, read on the forward strand.
CAGAGACAGGCTAAAAGAAATGACAAACAGCTGTCGCCAAATCGAGTATGAAACCCCTGAGACATATTATGCAAAGCTCGAGATGATTTATAAAGGATAATTTTATGAGAATATATGAAATAGCTACCGGATACACCCCGGTTCCCGCCAAAATGGGAGCAGCAACGGAAATTGTTGTTGAAGAACTTGTCAAAGCGTTTGAAAAAATAGGTGAGGATGTTATTCTCGTGGACATCCAAAACGAGGATGGCAATCATGGTTATAAAAAGGTTGTTGAAGTACAAGTCCCTCGCAAATACAGGACAACGGACGTATCTCTTGGGCTGGCCCATAAACTCAAGAGAATAGTTTACTCAATAAACCTTGCCATGACTCTAAAAAAAGAACTCAAGAGCATTAATGACACCGAATGTGTTTTACACTTTCATAACCAATATAACTGCTTTTTCTTTTTCTTATTAACGAGTAAAAAATTGAGAAAAAAGGTAACTATAGCCTATACAAACCATAGTTACATTTGGCAGGGAGATTGGAGTGAGATAAAGGGAAGCATAAAAAAGAGATATTTTCAAGAGTGCTACTGCTTGCGTCATGCAGATAAGGTATTTATTCTAAATAGATCAACAGCTAATAATATAATTGAGCATGTTAATGTCGCAAAGGATAAAGTTTATTATATTATAAATGGGGTTAACGGTGATGAGTACCGTCCATTAACTGCGGAAGATAAAGAGAACATAAAAACCCAAATGGGCGTAAAGGGTAAGCGCATATATGGTCAAATTGGTTCTGTGTGTGAAAGGAAGAATCAGCTGGAAGCCATTAAAGCACTTACTCCAATATTAAGGATGGATGAAAACAGTATTTTCTGTTTTGCCGGGGGAATTATTTCGGACGATTATTTTGACAAAATAATGGCTTATTCCGAAGAGAAGGGAATAAGAAATCAAGTGCTTTACCTTGGAGAATTGGAGCCAGGGGAAAAGCTTAACGAGATCTATAATATTTGTGAAGCAATGGTTTTTCCGTCAAAACAGGAGGCGTTTGGGTTAGTTATTACCGAGGCGGCAGCTGCAGGTACGCCAACTCTGATTAGTTCGACTCTTGAGTTTGAAACGAAGCCTTTCTGCATTCGATTTACCGATGAAGATGATTTGTTGGATAAACTCAAAGGATTTTCAGCCAGTCGTGAAACATGTAGAAAAGAAGCGCTGAGTGAATACGGATGGGAAACTGTTGCCGGGATGTATTTACAAGGATTCCTGGAGTAAATTATGCATTGAGGTAATCATGGGTAATATAAAAAGAATTTGGCGTATATTAGAAAAGAAACAGAAAAGAATGTTAATATTGCTACTTTTTATGACAGTAGTTGGTATGGGATTGGAACTATTGGGGGTATCAGCAATAAATCCATTCGTAACAGCTGTTTCAAACCGAGAGGAACTGGAGATAGGTGGCAATTTTGTCGGAAAGCTATTTGGAGTAATGGGAAAACCCGAGTATGTATCTTTCCTTATTTTCTTAATCGGCTGCTTAATAGTGATTTACATTGTTAAAAACGTCTATTTAGTTTTTTTATATAACTATCAGTTTAAGTTTTCATTTGAAAATCAAAGGTTATTTGAAACAGAATTATTAAAGAGTTACTTGCAGAGAGATTATACATTTCATTTGAAGCATAACTCAGCTGAACTGCAGAGAAACATACTGCAGGATGTAATGGGCATGTATCAAACACTAGCGTCTGGACTCACAATGATTACAGAAGGCGGTGTTTGCGTTGTGTTATTCTTATATCTTCTGTATTTGGATAAAACGATAACTTTAGGTGTGGTAGTTATCTTAGGGCTCGTATTTTGGGCCTATAAGCTGTTTTTTGCCAAAAGGAACGATAGGATAGGCGTTGAGAGTAGAGCAGCATCTGCAAAGAGGGTTCAATGGGTACAACAGTCCCTTGGCGGTATAAAAGAAATTAAAATTCTTGGGCGTGAGCCTTTTTTCCTTAAAAGTTATGATAGGAATGCGGTGACATACGCAAAGAAACAACGTCAATACCAATTGGCCATAGCTATTCCGAGACCCTTAATGGAAGCAACGGGAATAACGGCCTTAATGGGGATAATAGGAATAAAACTATTAATGGGAGTTAATCCGAACTATTTTCTTCCGACGCTGTCGACATTTGCTGTTGCTGCCTTCAGAGTTTTGCCTTCATTTGGCAGAATAGCTGGTTCGTATGGAACCATAGCGTTCCAGAAATCCGCCGTTACTGAGGTTTGTGAAGGAATAATTGAAGCTAGAAAGCTTAAGAAGGCTCAAACATGTAAAAGTGATGAAACAAAAAAGCTAGATATTGGTGGTGGAATAGTTTGCAGGGATTTGTCATTTTCATACCCTGAGTCGGATAAAGTGATACTTAAGGATGTAAATATAGAGATTCCATATAGGAAATCTGTGGCGTTTATTGGACCTTCCGGAGCGGGAAAGACAACGTTAGTTGATGTTCTTTTGGGCATTCTTGCACCCACAGAGGGGGAAGTCCTTGCAGGTAATTCAAGTATTTCTGACAATCTTGAAGCTTGGCATAACATAATTGGGTATATCCCTCAGAATATTTATCTGATGGATGATTCAATAAGAAAAAACATAGCGTTTGGGATTGACGATGACAAAATTGATGATGAGCGAATTTGGGAAGTTTTAAAAGAAGTTCAGCTTTATGATTTCGTACATGAACTACCCGATGGAATTAATACATTTATTGGAGAGAGTGGAGCTAGGATTTCGGGTGGGCAGAGACAAAGAATAGGAATTGCAAGAGCTTTGTATACGAATCCAGAAGTCCTTGTGCTTGATGAAGCGACTTCCGCATTGGATACAGAGACAGAAACTGCCATCATGGATGCAATAAATACACTCATGGGAAGTAAGACCATGATTATTATAGCGCATAGACTAACTACTGTTGAGAACTGCGATATAATATACCAGGTTAAGAACAAAAAAGTGTCGATAACGAGTTTGGGATAATTATGAAGAGATTATCATGGAATGATGTTTTAGATAAAGTGAAGAATGATGGTGACATTAATTTTGTTTCAGAAGCAATCACACCGTTACATGCCTTAGGGATAGAAACATTTTTAGTTCATCAAAAAAAGAGCGGGGTCCGAATCAAGGGCTTTATTTTGGTGGTTCCGCATCCACAGACCGGATGGGCGTTGACAGAGGATATGTTTCATGTGGCCTGTTATGATGGGATTACAGTTGCAGAGTTGGAGTTAAACACTTTCACTGACAATATTGATTACAATTATTTCTTGAGATTATCACCAACAAGGCAGGAAACGTCGATTTTTTATTATGCTTCGCCTTATGCGCCTTCTTTTTCAAGAATACCGCAGGTGATGGCTCTGAGGCCAGAATACAGGCTAAAAGTGGTTATAACTGAAGAAGGGACAGGAAGCTATGTGAGTAACCCATATAAGCTTGAGAAATACAAACGAGCCAAGATGAGTACAAAAGATTGTTTGTTGTTTTTTATTCAAATCGGTTTGCGAAATCGTTATTTTGAGTACAAGTTGAGGCGAACAGGTAAATTTGAAAAGTTTTTGATGTATAGGAAAGAAGGGAAAAAATTACAACCGAATCCTGAATATGTTACGAGCGTGAAGGAGATTTTCTCAGGAGAACCTGTCGAAGGTGATTATTCTTTATATGAAGATGCTGTGGTTTTTGTACCTGGATTGTTGTTTGATGCAGGCATGATTAGGAATAGGTGTGATGTAGAGATATACAAAAAGATTAAAGAAGTTCTAGGAACAGATACTAAATATATCGTAAAACCCCATCCCAGAGAAAAAAGTTTGGAAGCGTATGATTGTCTTAATTGCGAAGTCGAAAAGAACAATCAATATTCGTGTGAGAGAATCTTTTCGCATTTAAACCACAAGCCTCGATATGTTATCGGAGATTGTAGCACAACACTGGCGAATGTAGCAGCACTCTTTGGTATCAAGACTATAGCAATAAATAAACTAATTAATAGATCCTCACTATTTGATAAAAACTTGTTCAAAGTGTATAACAGATGCTTTGATAAAATAGTTTATATTCCTAACAATTGGAATGAACTGGGAGAGTTTTTTCAAGAATTTAAATAATTAACTTTTAAGAATTGTAAATAATAAACCCTATGGGGTTAAAAATGGGGATTTGGTGATGAAAAATGTTCTGGTAACTGGAGCAAATGGATTTGTTGGGGCGGCACTATGCAAAGAACTAAGTTTGGCTGGAGTCAATGTAATAGCTGTAGTAAGGAATGAAATGTCAGATGTGTCTAAAATTGAAGGAATTGGACATGTAAGAATAGTCTACTCAGATATGAAGGACTATTCATACTTAGACAGCCTTCTTAGTGGGGAAAGCATAGATGCGGCATATCACCTTTCGTGGGAAGGAAGCGCTGGACCTTTACGTGGTGAAGAAAAGACTCAGCTTGAAAATGTCCAGTATTCGTGTGACTTGTTGAGGGCATGTGCAAGGCTAGGTTGTAAAAGGTTTATTTTTGCTTCAAGTATAATGATATATGAGGTTGAAGCTCTAGTAAAAACTGGAAAGACCCTACCAATTAATACAATATATGCGACAGCCAAATTAACTGCGGGATATATGCTTAAAGCTATAGCAGCAAGGTATGGTGTTGAGTATAACGGTGGAGTTATATCAAATATTTATGGCCCAGGGGAAGATAGTCCAAGATTAATAAACTCTAGTCTGAGAAAACTTCTGATTCTTGGTGCTCACTGTTCATTTACAGACGGAGAGCAGTTATATGATTTTATTTATTTGACGGATGCAGCCAAAGCTTTTTTTGATATAGGTGACAAGGGGAAACCTAACATAGACTATTATATAGGAAATGCTGATCCAAGGCCCTTAAAGGAGTATTTGCTGGAGATGGGGAGTGTTATCAACTGTACACATGAAATCGGACTTGGAGAGTTGAATTTCGACGGAGTTTCTTTATCCTACGATGAGATTGAGATTAATCGATTAAGTGAAGATACGGGCTTTTCATGCAATGTTTCATTTAGAGAAGGGATTAAACTGACTGCAGAATGGATTAGAAAGGACAACAAATGAGTAGCAGATTTATCGAAAGTGACTTGAAGGGAGCCTTCCTAATTGAAGGAGAGTTTTTTTTTGATGCTAGAGGCAAGTTTTATAAAATGTTTGAAAAAGAAACATACGCAAAGGGTGGAGTGGATTTTAATCTCCACGAATCTTTTGTTTCGGTTTCCTGCAAAAATGTTATAAGGGGAATTCATTTTCAGATACATGGACCTCAGAAAAAAATAATCACGGTAATCTCGGGAAGAGCCTGGGATGTGATAGTGGATTTGCGCCCACAAAGTCCGACTTTTTTGGAGTGGAAAGGATATGAACTTGGTGGAGAAAGACCACTTAGTGTATATATACCCGAAGGGTTTGGACATGGGTTTGCTAGTCTGGAAGACAATACTGTTATGCTGTACCAGTGCGATGGAGCATATGATAAAGGAAGTGATACAGGAATAGTATATGATGACCCCAAGCTGAATATTGATTGGAAGGTTGAAAAGGATGAAGCAATTATAAGCAGTAGAGATTTGCATTTATTGACGATTAGTGAATATTTAAAGAATCCAATAAGAGTTTAATGTGCTTTGGTTGAGGTTTGATATGAAAAAGATTACAGTGTTAGTTACCTGCTATAATGAAGAAAAGAGCATAAAGAATCTATATGATAGAGTATCGTACATCTTTAATAACGTTTTAATAAACTATGATTATGAGGTCGTTTTCTGTGACAATGATTCAAAAGATAATACACAAAGCATTATACGAGACATTTGCGCACAAGATGGTAAATGTAAGGCTGTTTTTAACACAAGTAATTTCGGATTTCACAGAAACATAATACAATCATTTCAGTATGTTGAGGGCGATGCCGCATTTCTTGTCTTTGGAGACTTGCAGGATCCCCCCGAACTCTTAACGGATTTTGTTGAAGAATGGGAGAATGGTGCTCAATGTGTGGTTGGCCAAAGATCAAAAACGGACGAGCGTGGACCTAAACGAGTGTTAAGATCCCTTTTCTATAGTGTTACAGATATTTTGGCTCAAAGAAAACTTATTCACAATATGAATGGATTTGGATTGTATGACAGAAGTTTTGTGGATACTGTAAATGAAATAGAAGAAGTAGCCCCATATTTTAAATCTGTAATTGATGAGTATGGCGGAGACATTCGCGTTATACGTTATAAGCAGAACTCGAGTGCAAGAGGGAAATCAAATTTCAATTTCTGGTCAAATTATGACTTTTCTATGTATGGTATAACTTCGTCGACAAAAATGCTTATGAGAATTGCAACTTTTATTGGAAGTTTTGTCGCATTTGCCGGATTTATTCTAGCCATCTTTGTGTTAATAAAAAAGGTGTTGTTTTGGGACAGCTATCCCGTAGGTAATGCCTCCACAATTATAGTGGTTCTTGCGTTAGGGGGTATTCAACTTTTGTTTATTGGGATATTAGGTGAATACATACTAACAATTAACGAGAGAATCTCAAGGAAACCGCGTTGTAGTATAAAAGAAAAAATAAATTTTGACTTTGGAGAACGTATAAATGACGGTGAAAAAGGGATTCTCGAGAGAAAAGAGGTGGACACATTGTGAAGGTATTAATACTAGCAGGTGGGTATGGCACCCGTATTTCTGAAGAATCGCAGTACAAGCCAAAGCCAATGATAGAGATAGGTGAAAAACCTATTTTATGGCACATTATGAAATATTATGCCTCATACGGATATGATGATTTTATAATTCTTGCGGGATACAAGCAGTACGTGATAAAAGAGTTTTTTGCAGACTATTTTCTGCACAATTCCGACATCACGTTTGACCTTTCGCAAAACAAGATGATAGTGCATAATAATAATTCGGAGAACTGGAAAGTTACAGTTGTTGACACTGGTATAGATACTATGACAGGAGGAAGGATTAAAAGAGTCCAAGACTACGTTGGCGATAATCCATTCATGGTAACATACGGCGACGGGCTATGTGATGTCAATCTTGATGAGTTGAAGAAATATCATGAAAATCATGGGAAAATTGCAACAATTACCGCTGTTAAAATGGCACAAGCAAAAGGCGTACTAGATGTCGAGAGAGGGGTTATTAAATCTTTTCGTGAAAAGGACGAGACGGATGGTGCGATGATTAATGGGGGATACATGATTCTCAACCCAGAAGTATTTGACTATCTAGAGGGGGACTCAACTATTCTTGAACAAGAGCCGATGCGTAGATTGGCAGATGATGGGCAACTTATGGGTTTTAGTCATGATGGTTTTTGGCAGTGCATGGATACCCAGCGGGAGAAACAGAAATTAGAAGAGTTATGGGCATCGGGAGGTGCACCTTGGAAAAAATGGTAATGGAATAACCAGTAGTGCTGAAAGAGTTTTACGCACAATGCGGAATTCATTGCTATTGATTTTCTTGTATTCATTCATAAAATTTGAAAATAAGATTAGTAAGTGCGAGATTTATAAAATGAAAAGGATTTTAGAGAGAATAAACAATAGAAAAATAGGCAAACCAGAATGGATTATATTATTTTTGCTTTTAGTGTTTCCATATCTTACGGAGTGTTTTTATGATATTTTGGCAACATATACCCATGGGTATTCATTGCTCAGAGTGACATTAAGAGGGGAGTTCTTTGATTTTTATGATATAGCAAAAATATTTATGCTTGAAAATGCGCCGGATGACACATTAAAGAATCTATGGGGTGCAGTTTATTCTCTGCCAATTTATATTATTTTTGGTTTATGGAGTATCCCGATTGCATTGATAAGAAAAATAACCAGCATAGGTTTATATGATATAGGTGTGATTCTGTGGTATAAAATGTTAGTTGTTGCATTTGCGGTTGCCAGCCTTCAGAAAATGTATCGAATACTTAAGAAGGCAGGATTGGAAAAAGATACAGTATTAATCGCGTGTTTTTTACTTGCATCATCGCTCTTCTATGTTTTGCCAATTATGTTTATGGCTGGCTATGATGTCATATTGGTTTTTTTTATTTTGTGGGGAATTGAACTATATCTTGAAAACTATAACGGATATAAATGGATAGTTGTATTTGGGATAGCTACAACATTTAAAATGTTTGCACTTTTTTTATTTTTTCCGCTTTTGCTATATAAAGAAAAAAGCATTTTATCGTGTATCTATAAAACATTGGTAGCAATTATCCCGCTTGTTTTCTTTTCATCACTCTTTTGGGGGAGTGAGGTATATTTAAGCGTTAGCAGCAATTTTTTGCCGGAATTTGTAAAACGAATTTTGGCAAATACTATGCCTGGTGGGAATTCTTCTATACCTATTATTATTTTTTTATGGATAGCCCTGTGCATATGGGCTTATTTACAGCACCAGGATTATGGTTATAAAGAAATGCTTTCATATGTATCATGGATGGGATTGGTATCTTTCTCACTAATTTTGGTATTTGCATATTGTCATCCACAGTGGGTGACTATACTTGCACCATTCATTTATATAACTGTTGGTTTAAATATGCATCGCATTAAAATAAACATGATACTTGAGTTGTTTTGCACGTTTTCAATTTCGCTTTTTTACATTCTTCATTTTGACTGGGTGTACTGTTGTGGGAATTCTATGAAGTTTTGCTTGCTTAATACCTTAGGAATTCATAAAAGCTCATCGCCATCTTTGGCACAGGTCTTTCATGAAACGTTTGAATACACTTATGATTCAATGATATTTGCTCTCTTTGCAGTTACTATTATTGCGTTAATAGTTATCAATCGACCTTTTCGCATGGAAACGGTGGAGAAAGATAGAAAAATTGCCTCAAATGTCGATTATGGTATGGTTATTATACGCCTTTTTTTAGTGGCTCTGATTTGGATAGTGGATTTACTTATTAACATGGATATGCTTTTTTGAGACGTTATTATCTCCTGTGTTTAAAAAAATACAAATGACGTGGGGAGATAAAAACGAAATGGTTTTTAATGAAAATAATACCACCAATTCTTTCGAACTGGTGGTATTATTATTGGATTAAATGTATAATCTAAGACACGTGGAGGTATATGCAATATGAAAATAATAATACTTTCAGGGTGCTCAGGATGGAGACTCTGGCCGCTATCAAATGAGTCTAGATCAAAACAGTTTCTTAAGTTGTTGAATAGGGACGATGGCTCCAAAGAATCTATGGCACAAAGAATAGTCAGACAAATAAGGGAAACAATTAATCCAAATGATGACAGCCTTTTTTTTGTAACAACTGAATCCCAGGCTGACTCTATACGAAATCAGATTGGGCCAAATGTAAATATTATTTCCGAGCCTTTTAGAAGAGATACATTTCCTGCTATTGCCATGGCATGTGAGTATTTAACTTTTGAAAAAAAAGTGGATAAAAATGAGACTATTATTGTTTTGCCAATAGATACTCATGCTGATGACGAGTTCTACAAGCAAATCAGAATTATAGAAGCACTTTTGGAGTCGGAACCAAAATGCATTGCGCTTATCGGAACAAAGCCAACCTACCCTTCAGAAAAATATGGATATATCGTTCCAGATTCTGATGGAATAAATGTCAAAGAGTATACAGAGAAACCGAGCCTTGAAAAGGCTGTCAATTTGATAAAAATTGGAAGTTATTGGAATACTGGCGTGGTTGCTTTTAAACTCGGATATATGCTTGAAAAACTTGAAGACTATTATTCCAGTGCTGAAATTGATTCATTGGAATCTTTTTTATTGGAATTTAACAAACTGCCCGCAAAAAGCTTCGATTATGAAATTCTTGAGAAGGCGGGTAATATGAAATTTATAGTATATGAAGGCAAGTGGAAAGACTTGGGGACATGGAATACTCTTACAGAAGAAATGGATTACTTGAATTCTGGATATGTAAGGCAGGGTGAAGAATGCGAAAATACGCATGTGATAAATGAATTGTCAATTCCAATTCTGGTTCTGGGAGCAAAGGATATGGTAGTAGCTGCAAGTCCAGATGGGATTTTGGTTTCAGATAAACATAAAAGCTCGTATATTAAGCCATATGTTCAACAGTTGGATGCGAGACCGATGCACGAGGAGAGAAAATGGGGCGAATATAAAGTGCTCGATTATAATCAATATGGTGATGAGATGAAATCACTTACAAAGCACTTAACTGTTAAGGCCGGGAAACACATTAGTTACCAAAGACATTTTTTGAGGGATGAAATCTGGACCATAGTGGATGGTAGAGGAGAACTTCTAATAGATGGGGAGGTTAGAACGGTTGAAAGAGGGGATGTTGCGTATATAAAGAAGGGTCAGAAACATGCGCTTAAAGCGTCCCAGGACGAGGATTTGCAGTTTATTGAGGTGCAAATAGGGGCTGAACTTATTGAGGAGGATATAGAACGGTTTAATTGGAATTGGAATCCTTGAGAAATGAGGAATGAGTAAATGATTGAGGTATTAGCTAGTTTTGCTTTTATGCTCAGCGTTTGTACGTTGACAGGATTTGCGGTTGCAGGGGGTATGAGATTTATAACCAAATCTCGCCTGCAAGGTTTTTCGATTATAATAACGGGCATCGTATCAATAACGGTGTTAACGGGATATTTGAGTATATTTACTAAAATTGGAGCGCTAGCTAATTTTATGGTGCTTGCAATTGATGGTTTATATATCTGGATAGAGAGACGAAAGCTTCGCGCAGTTTCTCATAAAATTCTTGAGTATGCTCTTAAGCACAGGTGGGAATTGCTGTTTTATATCGGAGAGGCGATTATTATCGCTTATTTTACTTCAAGAGGGAATTACCACACAGATACCAATCTATATCATGCTGCGAACATTCGAATATATGAAGAGACCAGAGTGATTAAAGGATTAGCTAATGTTTTTAACAATTATGGCTATAACAGTATGTATCATGCTTTTTGTGCTTTCTTCAGTGAACATTGGCTCTTAAGCAAACCATGGCATACAACTTCGGGTTTTTTAGCATTCATCTTTTCCGTTTATTCTACCCATAGATTGAAGTCTCTTAACGAGCGTAGAGTTAGACTTTCGGATGGCGGATGTATTGCCATATTAATATATGTTCTAAATATATTGTATTATACCAACTCACCGGCGACTGATTATGCTGCGATGCTTTTTGCTCTTTATATGATGACGGAGTGGATTAGAGTGAAGGAGACAACAGATGATGTGCTATCTTACGCTAATCTTTGCATCCTAGGCGTGTATATACTAACCCTTAAAATTTCGGCGGGATTGCTAATTGTTGCCGTAATCTATCCTGCTTGCATTTTTTTACGCGAGAAGAGAATTAGAGACACTATTAAATATCTATTAATTGGAACAGGGATTTCCCTACCTTATTTCATCAGAAATTTCTTTATCTCCGGATGGTTAGTTTATCCCTTTAAGACGATAGATATTTTTAATGTAAGATGGAAAGTGCCGCTTGATATTCTTGAAATGGATGTAGCTATTATAGGTGGGAGTGGAAAATGCCTTTTTGATATGCCTGCAGATTTACCAATCTATCAATGGGTTCCGATATGGTGGAAAGCCCAGGAATATTATGGAAAGTTATTGGTTTTATCAGCCATATTGGGTGTGGGTGTGATGACGCTTCATGAGATTTATAGAATCACCCAAAAAAGAACCGATTTAGCTACTATATCTATCCTATTTGGCAATTTCGTATCCCTGATTCTCTGGTTTGTTGAGGCTCCCTTTATAAGATACGGTCTAGCTTTTTTGCTTTTTCCCCCATGCCTTACAGTGGCAGTATATTTGTCGGAAAAAAGATATGGATTCAGACGAATAGTAATGGGTGTATCAGCCATTTTAATTCTTTTTCTTTTACTTCCATTTGTTGATCACTATTTTGGGGATAATATTGGTTTTGTATCTATGCACAAGAGTGAACCATACTATGTATTTCAAAAAGATTATGACAGAACGGAGAATATTGAAATAAAGGTTGGGAATGTATTAATTAATGGAGCTTACGGAGCTACGAACAGTTACTATGCGTACCCCAGTACAACTGGTCCTGTAGTAGATAGTAGATTACGGGCTTTTGGCGATACATTCGAAGAAGGGTTTTATATGCAGGATTAACTTACTCCAGTATGCAAGATATGTAGTGAAATGAGGTGCTTGTAATGAATAATTCAGATTCAACATCAAGAAACAGATTATTGGATATAATCAAGGCGCTATGTATTATATTCGTGATTACCACACATTTTACATGGCAAGATAGTGAAAGATTAACTTTTTTGTTCCCTTTTTGGATTGACATGGCTGTCCCATTCTTTATGCTTGTATCAGGCTATTCTTATGCCCTTTCGTACAAGAGGAGAAAAATAGATAGCTTAGAAAAAGCTTATTGCTGTAGTGGATTGCTTGATAGAGCACTGAATTATATAATACCATTTACCCTTTTCTACTTGATCGAGATAACAATATTTTTTGCCACTGGTGAAAAAAAATTTACTATTCGGGAATTGATTTCCTGTTGTTTCGTGTTTTTAAAAGGTGGGTACGGACCTGGAAGTTTTTACTTTCCTTTGTTAATCCAGCTTATATTTCTTTTTCCCATGATATTTATGCTAATAAATAAATATCAATTAATGGGTCTGATTCAGTGTGGAGTTGTTAATCTTATCTATGAACTGACGCAGAGAGTCTATGATATGAATTCAGAATACTATCGTCTCATAGTTTTAAGGTATGTTTTGCTTATTGCATGCGGCTGTTATCTAGCCGTATATGATGTAAAGGTATTAGATTTGAAATTGATAATTTCGTTTATTGTAGGAGGTGCATTTATTTTTGGAGTGAATTACACTTCATATAATCCTCAAATTATCAGATATTGGACGGGAACCTCTTTCCTTTCGACATTTTATGTCGGTCCAATTGCATGCTTTTTGTTATCAAAGGCCGTGGTAAAAAAAGAGACTTTCTTGGCAAAGATAGGCGAGGCATCATATTATATATATCTTGCTCAGATGACATGGTATATAAGTGGAAGCAGTTTGATTAGGGCTTTGAACTTAAATAGAATGGTAGAATTGGCTGTGAATTTAATTGTATGCTTGGGTGCAGGAATAACGTTTTATTTGCTCTTTTCAAAACATATAAGCAAGATATCCAAGAAAATTGCAAATTCATCATTGATAAATGGGAAACTAAGTATATTGAAATGATTATAATATTTATTTTTTGTTTCCTTAATAAAACCTTAAAAAAATGATGAGATAATAGTTTTGTAGTTACAGACCATACGTGAAAGTAGGTGGAAATAATGAGGAAGAAAAAAATAATTGCAATTTACGCTGTTTTCATGATGGTATTTGCATTAATCGGTTGCGGAAATGATGAGTATTCTGCCGGCATTCCTTCTGTGGTTGAGGAAGAGGCAAGAGTTAATTCGGAGAAAGCCAGAACCGAGACTGAGGAGGAAATAGCTAATAGAGCAAAACAGCAAGTGGAAATCGCAAAAGCCAAAGCTGAGGCACAGAAACAATATGAGAATTTTGAATTGGTAATGAACGGAGATATGGGAGAAGTCAAAATAGCTTCTTCATTTAGACAAGAAATTACAATACCAACATACATTTATTTCCCTAAAGACTTCAACGCAGAAGAAACGTATCCGTTAGTTATTATGTTTCCTGGTTTTTCTGCTGATCACAATAATGGCACCAGATTTGATGATATTACCAAGGAACTGAACAAAGAAGGGCTAATTGTTGTGCAGTATGATAATCCGGGGTATGGAAAAAGTTCAGAAGTCAATTTAGCATATACGCTTACCAATGTGAAAAATGATGCTGTTGATGTACTGAATTACATGGAAAGAAACTACAATATTAGTAAGGTCGGGGCCTTTGGCTATGATGTTGGTGGACGTATAGCTATGGAGTTGCAGGTGGAAAAAATGTATAACTTCGACCAGATGGAGCTATTGGGACCGTATTGTGATGCTGATGACTTTATTCATGCATGCTTTGATAATAACATTTGGGGCGAGTTGAAAAAGAAAGCTCAAGATTATGGAATGGTAAGGTATGTACAACAAGAGTATAGCTTGCAATGGTTTACAGATTGGGAAAGAGAAGAAAACTTAACCGAAGATTTTTGCAAGGCATTTGACGGGAAAAGAGTCATGTTGGTATATTCTGTTGTTGACGATTGTGTAGACCCTATCAAGATGGAGAAGTTCTACAAAAAAATTGGTGCAGCTGCCATTTGTATCTCGGACTGGGGACATGATTTGGGAGTTAGAGGGTACGACACTCCAAAACAAACAACGAAAACTATTCAACAGCAGTCTGTAGCGTTTTGGAAAGATTTATTAGACTAGGCGGAACTAGATTTGTACTGAGGGAATCCTTTAGGATTCCCTTTTTATAACATCAAATAATACATGTGGTATTATATAAGAGAGAGGTTATGTACAAAGGAGATGAGATCATAGCTAGTGTTAAAAGCCAAATCATCATTAAATCTTTTCTGACGGCCGAGGCGTTGACCGTCTCTTTTGTGTTGACAAAAGCAGAGAAGATAACGGACTTAGTTTATGACATACTCGGGAGCTATAGCTTTATTGCTATAGTTCTATTTGTAGTACTTATCGTTTTCTATATTTTTATGTCAAAGGGAGAACGTGAAGGTAAGCAATTCATTGGTCTTTCCATGGTTTTTTCAGCCAGCCTGTTAGTTGGGAAGTCTTTCACTGATACAAACAGCTTTGTTTATTGCTTCGGGAGTGTATCTAACTTCGTAATCTTTATCATTAGTCTTGCTGGATATACCTGCCTTTTTATGGAATTAATTCCCTTATTTATTAATGGCTACAAGAATTTGAATGCATCACAAAAGGTATTCAATCTTTCTTTCAATAATTCTTTTGTCATTATCATGACATTCTGGCTTCCAGCTATACTTTTAAGTTCTCCCGGAAATCTTTGTTACGATGTCCTTGGTGAAATTGGGATGGCTATGGGCGATGTATCAATTACATCCCATCATCCGTTATTGCATATATTACTCGTAGGGTTCTTTATAAAGATTGGTGAACTGATTGGAAGCATTTCAATTGGTCTTTTCATATACATTCTTTTCCAATCAATAATGTTGGCTCTTGCTTTAGCAGGAACCATTGCATGGCTTAAGAAAGAAAAAGCATGTTCAGACACTATGCTTTTGGTTATACTGGGGATTTATTGCATTTCCCCCATGTATTCCAACATGGCTTCCACCGCCATAAAAGACGTTCCATTTATGGCAGCGGTTATATGGTACGTTGTACTACTTGCTGAAATGGCATTCCATAAAGAAAGAATTAAGGACAAGAAATTTGTTGCCATATTTATCGTCGTATCAATATTAACCTGTCTTCTTAGAAACAACGGTCTTTATATGGTTGCTTTATCGGGTGTGGTTATTACTGTGTCGTGGTGGAGAAATGCAGACCGAGCAGTCAGAATCAGGCTGGCGTTGGCGCTTATTGTACTGCCAATAGTATTTTCCAAGTTTGTTGATGGCGGGTTAATGGTGGCTACAAAGGCGGATAAAGGTTCGGCAATAGAAGCGTTGTCTGTTCCGCTTCAACAGTCGGCAAGATACTTGCAGTTATACAAAGATGAGCTGACGGACGAAGAAATAAAAGTTTATAACAATACGTTTGTAGATTACAGAGAAGCAGCGGCCGCATATGATCCTGACCTGGCTGACCCTGTTAAGACCTTTGCTTACTACGGTGAGGAGAAAGGAACATTATCTCTTTCCTCTTACCTTACTATATGGTTTAAGGATTTCTTTAAACACCCGGTAGTATACTTTGAAGCCTTTTTTGCTCATATATATGGCTGGTTTGATCCTGCCATAGCCAATGCTCCAAGATATGAGGTGGAGGAGAGTGTATTTGGGACAGGACTAAGCATTCCTCAGAAGATTGTTTTATTCTACTACAGATTTGCAGAGAGGATTACTCCTCTTAATATGCTGCAAAACGTCGGAATATACACCTGGCTTCTTTTCATCCTTTTAAGGATTCTTAAGGATGAGAATAGGTGCATCAGATGCCTGACGGCCCCTTTGGTTGTTTCGCTATTGATATGCATGGCTTCGCCCTGCTTTTATGGGCATCCCAGATATGCCTTTCCTTACATGTTCACTTTGCCATTCTATTATGGCTTTGCTTTAAAGAAGGATAAAGAATAGATGAATAAGACTTTCACCAAAGAAGACACTTTGCTTGTAAAGGGAATAGCGATTCTTTTCATGCTCTTTTATCATCTCTTTGAGACTTATGAGAGAGTAAACTCCTTAGGGGTTATTTATGCGCCATTATCAGAGAATGCGTTCCTGATGATTTCAGGGTTTGGAAATATTTGTGTAGCTATATTTGCATTCTTGAGTGCCTATGGAATCAGCAAGAAGCTTATGAGCCTTGAAGGTGCCGGCTTAAGAGCATGGTATAAGGTCTCTGCAAAAAGATACCTTAAGTTACTGGTCGGATTCCTTTGCATATACGCATCAGTAACTCTTTTGTGGTTTTATAAGTTTGATTATGTGAAGTTATATGGAAAAGGCTGGCAGGGAGCGCTTTGCGGTCTTTTGGATGCCTCTGGACTAGCTCAGGTGGCAGGAACACCTACACTATGTGAGACATGGTGGTATATGGAGATAGCGATTATCATTATCTTCATAACACCTATACTTTTAAAAGTTGTCAAAAGTATGGGAAATTATAGCATTATAGTGGGAGTGTTATTACCGCTTATTGTGGAGTTGCCCTTTGATTTTAAGAGATATTATTTTGTGATTCTTTTGGGCGTAGTTGCTGCACATGAAGAGTGGTTTGAAAGGGCAAGCTTTGATAGATTTCCAAGGTGGGCGAGAATCATTGTAGGGATAGTACTATTGGCTGCACTGGTTGTAATCAGGCAAAACTATTTCGTATACAATAACTTTGCTTATTTGCTGGATGGAGCAATAGCCGTGTTCTTTGCATGGTTTATGAAGGAATTGTTCGGAGGAATTACCGGGGTTAAGCAGGCATTAAGATTCCTTGGTAAGCACTCCATGAACATTTATTTTATCCATTCATTCATTTATATGATTATCTATCAGGAATTCATTTATTCTTTCAGGCATGCAGGACTTATATTCCTTGTGCTTTTGGCAGTATGCCTTGTTTATTCTATTTGCCTTGAGGGAATAAAGAATTCCATTATAAGAATTATCAGGAGAAAAGATGCAGGAACTGGTAAGTAATTCCTTCGGTGGTTTAATTCTTTTCATATGGCTATTTGTTGTTCCTGTGCTTATGGGCATTCCCTTTGCGGGGATAGGAAGTGAGGACAGGAAACACATACGTACTGCCTGGATATGCGGGTACATGGAGATGTGGGCGATTTTTCAAATCGTGGCCATGGTATTTGTGCTGACAACCAGGGAGTTTTCTCATGTTGTAAACACATACATTGGAGTTTGTGTGTTGGTATGTCTTTTGGGACTTTTTATCGGGCTTAAAAAGAGAAGGGCTTTTACTCTTGATTTGAGGGCTCTGTGGAATGAAGAGAAGG
Source organism: Lachnospiraceae bacterium G11 (assembly GCA_900103495.1). Lineage (GTDB taxonomy): Bacteria > Bacillota > Clostridia > Lachnospirales > Lachnospiraceae > G11. The sequence goes on from FMWZ01000013.1 coordinate 114,538, forward strand.
AAAGAAAGGTTGTAAATATAATTCTTTGGACAATTTCCATAGCAGTTGTGCTTATACAGGTATATAAGAGCATTACCATGGCTTTCGCCGATGGTGATGACGCTTATTACATTCCAATTTCAGCTTCAACAGTGGCAAGTGGGAAGATGTATAATTCAATTCCTTACGACGGTTATCCCACGACCCTTGATATGAGACATGCTTTGGCACCTTTTCCGGTGTGGATAGCATTCTTGTCTGAGGTAAGCGGAATTCATTCAACAATTATTGCCCATACCATTCTTGCACCAGTTCTCATTCTGGTTACTTATAGCATTTATTACAGAATGGGATACATGCTCTTTAAAAAGAATCGTGATGGCGTTCCGATTTTTATGCTTTTGGTAAGCGTGCTTATCATGTACGGAAACTACTCATTCTACACCGTGGAAACCTTTATGCTCACAAGAACAGGCCAGGGCAAATCAGTACTGGGAAACATTGTAATTCCTTTTATTATGTTATGCATTCTTCAGATGGGACAGGAATTTACGTCTGATGAAATATTGGCATCAGGCCATAGAAGACCAAGTAAAGAGTCCAATAAACGTAAGATTCTTCTTGGAATTCTTATTACTACGGCGACAGTGGCTTCATGGTTATGCAGCACTATGGGAGCCATACTTACATCTGCATTGGTAGGGCTTTGCGGAGTAATCATATTTATAACTTACAAAAACATTAAGGCTATAGCATACGCATTTGCATGCTGTATTCCTTCAATAATTTTCCTTTTAGGCTATTTGGTGATAACGTGAGTGAAATTTGGACCGGTATTTTACAACTTTATAGAGATTACACCGGAACAGGAATGCTTGCGGGAGTATTCATCATTGCTGTAGGAGTACTCGTTTATCTTGAAAAAGATAAAGACCGAAGAGTGCTTTTAGTTCTTATGCCAATTTTGGTATTTGTTTTGTTCCTGTTTCCCTTGTTTGCATGGGCAGTTAACAGGTATGCGGAATCGGAGATATACTACAGGTTCCTTTGGCTTCTCCCTGTAACCGTAGTTATAGCTTACGTTGGAACCAAAATCTTACTGTTTGTAAGAGGATGGCATCGAATAGTGGCAGCAATTCTTCTTTGCTGTATTATTACTGTATGTGGAGACTATGCATACGATAATGAGTATTTCAGCAAGGCAGAGAACGCTTATCATGTCCCTCAGGTTGTGGTAGATATCTGCGATGAGATAGTTATTGAAGGACGAGAGGTAAGAGCGGTATTCCCTGCTGATTTGGTGCAGTATGTAAGGCAGTATTCGCCTTATGTATGTCTGGCATTTGGGCGTGACGTGACAGTTGACAGGTGGAATCTGTATAACGACGTATATGAAATATTCGAACTGGGGTTGCCTAATGGCATAACGGAGGCACAACTCCTTTCTGATGTATGTAGAAGTAATGAGGTTCATTACGTTATATGGGACTCCGACAGAGAGATGATAGGAAATCTGGCGGATTTTGGTTTTACCATGATATCTACTGTAGGTAAATATGATATCTACATTGATGATAAAGCGGGATTGAGATAAGATTTATATAAGGAGTTACTATGGAAGAAAATAGAGAATTTGAGAATAACGAATTAGAAAATAATGATTTAGAAAAGAAGTTTAATACGCGAGTAATCGTCCACATTATATTAATTGCGCTTGTTGTGGCTTTCTTTGCATACATTGGAATAAGACTTTACAGATGGAACAAGGGAAAGGTTGACGATACCGATGTTTCTGTTATTAACCATGAATTTGACGTTGAGGTAATGGACTATATCTTGCCTATGGATCCGAAACTTCTTGAAGGAAGAGAGGATGATGGGGTTACTAGGATTGTTTTTCTAGGTAACAATCCTCTTGATAAAGCAAGATGGGACGATTCAAGCATTTGCAGGTTGGTTCAGAAAGAACTGACAGATTCAGGAGAGCATGCCGAGGTATATAACTGCTCTGTGGGCGAGAGCCTTGTAGCATCTATTAATGAGACATATGCCAACAACGTTCCCATTGACGCATTTGGCTTCTATTGGGTTAGCGCAGCAATAGCCACATCTGACTACAGCAATATGGATGATGCATATAGTCACATGGGCTATGAGAATACAGGAATGGTCGAGACAATAGATACGCTTAAAAATCTTGACTTTGAAACAGTCGATGTCATAGCGATTATGTATGATGGTAATGATTTCAGATGTGACAGACCTTTGGATGACGGAGAAGATATTAATATTCAGTACTATACTGGGGCCATGGAGGCTGGCCTTCAGACGATTCAGGCTGCGTATCCGCATATAAGAATTATGGTATTGAGCCCTACATACGAGTATGGAGTGGACGAGACTGGCCAATATATCAATGCTGATTTAAAGAAAAACTACTTTGGATCGCTATCGACATATGTACAGAAAGAATCCGACACATGCTATGAAAATTCCGTTTCATATATTGACAACTATTACGGAACAGTAAATGAAATAAATGCGAAAGAATATCTGGAGGACAACCAGCAGCTTAACGAAGAAGGAAGAAAATTGGTTGCCAAGAGATTTGTCGAATGCCTGAATAAATACAAGAATAAATAGTGAGGAGGCAAAATTGCTATTATGGGTAAAAAAATAGCTGTAGCCGGCACAGGGTATGTTGGATTATCGATTTCGGTTCTGCTTTCACAGAATAATGATGTCACGGCTGTTGATGTGATTCCTGAGAGAGTAAACATGATAAACAACCGCAAGTCGCCCATTCAGGACGAATATCTGGAAAAATATCTTGCATCCAAGGAGCTAAGGCTCAAAGCAACTCTAGATGGAGATGAGGCTTACAGAGATGCAGAATATGTAATAATTGCAACGCCAACAAACTATGACAGCAAGAAGAACTTCTTTGATACAACTAGTGTTGAAAGTGTAATAGAGCAAGTTGAGAGAGTCAATTCGACTGCTACTATCGTAATTAAGAGTACTATCCCGGTAGGATACACAAGTTCAATAAGAGCAAAGTATAACGATAAACGCATCATCTTCAGTCCAGAATTTTTAAGAGAATCCAGAGCATTATATGATAATCTCTACCCTTCAAGAATTATAGTCGGAACTGATTTAAATGATGTGAAATTGACTGAGTCTGCCAAGGAGTTTACAGCCCTTTTAGTGGAAGGCGCGCTTAAGGAAGATATAGATGTCAAAATAATGGGTTTGACCGAGGCTGAAGCTGTTAAGCTTTTCGCCAACACTTATCTTGCACTTCGAGTATCGTTCTTTAACGAACTTGACACTTATGCTGAAATGAGAGGGCTTGATACTAAAGCTATCATTGATGGTGTTTGCGCGGATGCGAGAATAGGAAATTACTACAACAATCCTTCCTTTGGCTACGGCGGATATTGTCTCCCTAAGGATACTAAGCAGCTCCTTGCAAATTATAATGATGTTCCTCAAGAAATCATGTCTGCAATAGTTCAGTCTAACAGGACAAGAAAGGATTATATAGCAGACCGGGTTCTTGAACTTGCAGGAGCCTATGAGGCGAATTCTTCTTGGAACGAAAACATGGAGAAGGAAGTTATCATTGGTGTATATAGGCTTACCATGAAGACCAATTCTGATAACTTCAGGCATAGTTCTATCCAGGGAATAATGAAACGCGTAAAGGCTAAAGGTGCTACCGTTATCATATATGAACCCAGCTTGGAGGATGGAACCACCTTTTTCGGAAGCAAAGTTGTGAATAATCTTGATGAGTTTAAGAAAAAGAGCAATAGTATCATTGCCAATAGATACGATTCATCATTGGATGATGTAAAGGATAAAGTCTACACAAGAGATTTATATAGCAGAGACTAGCAGGAGTGATGGGGTATGGATAAGATAGCAGTTTTGATTCCTTGCTATAACGAGGAGAAAACTATAACTAAAGTTGTTACGGACGCGAAGAATGCACTTCCTGAGGCAGTGGTTTATGTGTACGATAACAACTCTACTGACAATTCTGCCAAGCTTGCGCTAGAGGCAGGGGCAGTTGTTCGTAAAGAGCCTTTACAGGGCAAGGGAAATGTTATCAGAAGGATGTTCAGGGAAGTCGAAGCTGAGTGTTATATTATGCTCGATGGCGACGACACTTATCCTATTGAGAATGCTCCTGAGATGGCAAGACTTGTTCTGGAGAATAAAGCTGACATGGTTGTGGGAGACAGACTGTCATCCACATATTTCACAGAGAACAAGAGGCCTTTCCACAATTTCGGTAACAGCTTAGTTCGATTTGCAATTAATAAAATATTTGATTGCAGTATTAAGGATATAATGACTGGATACAGAGCCTTTAGCTATGGCTTTGTAAAGACGTTCCCCGTATTGTCTAAGGGATTTGAAATTGAGACAGAAATGACCATACACGCTGTAAATAATAACATGTATATTGAAAACGTAGTTGTAGAATATAGAGACAGACCTGAAGGCAGTGAATCAAAGCTTAGTACATATTCCGATGGCACTAGGGTTCTTTGGACTATTCTTAAACTGTTTAAGAACTATAAACCATTCAGATTTTTTACAAGTTTGGCTGTTATTCTGACGTTGATTGCCGCCATAGTATTCGCCCCCGTTTTTGCCACATATTTGGAAACAGGATTTGTGGGTAGATTCCCTACCTTGATTGTATGTGGATTCGTTGAACTTGCAGCAGTGCAAGCTTTCTTCGCGGGAATGATACTTTCTGATATAGCGAAGCAGAACAGAAGACAGTTTGAGATGGAATACAACAGAGTTTCAGAAAGACGGAATTAGTCAAATGGTCAAATTATCTAAAGCAAAATGCATATTCCTTATAGTGATATCTGCGCTTATGCTCATATGGGCTTTTGCGTGGCCGATTGGAAACAAGTTGGTCCTTGGCATGGCTTATGCAGATGTTGAGGATGGAACGCAGATTAAAGCATATCGTGAGTTTAACTACGAAGGATTTCAGGAAGAAAATAGTAATACTCAGCAAACAAATGGTGGTACCGCATACTTTAACTTGAGATGGAATCACGAAGATTTAACCGGACTTATGATTAAGCCTACAAATGGCTCGGATTCTGTTCTCTTAAACTTCATGAATATATATTTATCTCACAACATGTGGGATACACCGGTTTGCCAGTTGACTTCAGATCAGATTTACTCATCCTTTGAGATTGCGGACGGAGAGTTTGGAATTGATGAGACCGGTTTTCTTAGAATAAATCCCCAAGGTGAAGACTGTACACTGGTGTGTACATCAACTGAACTCATAGATTCAATTAAGAATGTTGATTTGACATTAAAACATCAGACAAAGGTTAGCCGAATATCCTCGGCACTGTTAATTATTGCTCTATTATGGCTCACTGTTATAAACATTGAGAGTATAATGGCCTTTTTTGAGAAGCAAGATACTTGGGCAGTTATCTCCATCCTTTCTATAATTGTTGCCGGAGCAGGAGTATGGGTAATAGCGTTTCACTCAGGCATATCCCATCCAGATGAAGATGATGTAATAAAGTGTCTTAATTACGGAATGAATCATTTGATTCCTCCGGATATGAGAGTAGAAGAAGTGGCAAATACTTATAGTGGATATGGGTATACCAAACTGGCTAACTCAACCTGGTATTTTCTGATTGCGGGTAAGATAGCATGGCTTGCAAGCAAAATGTGGAATGGAATTCTGTATTACAGGGTTCCCAACTTCCTTATGTTTGCGGGGATGGCATATTTATATGTAAAAAATATAGGCAAGAAGAGATGGCTTGTATTTATTCTGGGTATTTGCGTACAGGCATGGTATATTTTCTCGTATACTACTGCGGATGCGCTGGATTTCTTCCTGTGCTTTATTGCTTTACTCCTAATCACAGATGAAAACAGTATTCTTTATAAGGCTGTAGTTGAAAAATTCGAAGGAAAGGCAATGTGGAGACATGCCCTTCTCGGAGTCCTGTTCGGATTTATATTCTTGGGCAAACCCAACTATTGGGCTATACTTGCCTTGGCGTTTGTTGTGCTTTTGTTTAAACTACTTGAAGCTGAAAGGGATGCCAGAAAAAATCTTTGGATAAACTATGGTGTTATTATCGGATTCTTTCTTGTAACAATTGGTACAAGATATGCCTTTGATTTATATCACTATGGCTTTGGAATCTCCGAGGTGAAGGCAGAGATGGAGGCACTTCATTCTGCATATGATAAGAATCCGACTACACCTTCTCAGAATATAGCGGTTACATACAGAATGTTTAGTTACGGGCACTCATTACCTGAACTATTTATGGCTGTGCCTACATGGTTTAAAAGCACTTACAGAAGTTTTTGTGGAATCTTGGGTGACAGTGCAACGAAGGATACTTACTTCAAGATAATGGGTATCTTATACGGATTTGTTGTAGCAGCTCTTGGCTATTTCGGAATAAAGAATGTTGGCGAAAAACCTCGACTTGAGAAAGTAAAACTGGGGGTGCTTTACGGACTGTTCATTGTAAGCTTTGTAGCTTCCATAATCAATTCCTATGTTTCGGATAGCCAGCCTCAGGGAAGATATTTGCTCCCTATGCTTTTCACTGCATCTTATATCGCTTATTTAACACCTGAGATATTTGAAAAGAAGTTCTTTAAGACAGTGCTTATCAGCCTTCAGGTATTATCAGCCTGGTATTTTGTTACTGCAGGAGTAGGTTGCTTTGTATGAAGCTAAAAGATATAAGCTATAAGACTAAGAATTTAATAGTTGTTCTCCTTGGACTTGCATTACGATTTTATTATGTTATTGCAACTCCTGTTCTTCAGAAGAATCAGTATGATATTGGTTCCGTGGATGTCAATCAAGGAATATTCACAGGTCATCTAGGATATATATATTATCTTTATACAAATAGACGTCTACCTGATTTTGATCCAAGAGAGGTTTATCAGTTTTTTCATCCACCTCTTCACCATGGGATAGAAGCTTTATGGCTCTCTGTAGTCAATATATTCACGAAAGATTTTGTGGCCCAATTGGAGTGGCTTCAGATACCGACGCTTGTTTATTCTTGCTTAATTGTTTTTGTGACATGGAAGCTGGTTAAAGAACTGAGAGTTTCTGATAATAGGCAGTGGGTTGTCCTTGGAGTAATAGCGCTTCATCCGACCTTGATTTACATGGCGGGAAGCCTTAATAATGATGGGCTTTCACTTTTGTTTCAGTTTGCAGTAATATGGCTTGTAGTCAGATGGTATAAAAATAGAACTACGTCTAATATCGTTTGGATTGCATTGGCAATCAGCTTAGGAATGTTAACAAAGCTGTCGGCATCGCTGATAGCCATTCCTACAGCATTTGTTTTCCTGCATGTGTTTATCACGGAATGGAAGGAGTTAAATTCATTCCCCATAAAGAGGCTTATACAGTATGTCGTTTTTGGCACCATTTGTGTACCTTTAGGGATGAGTTGGGCAGTCAGATGCAAGATTAAGTTTGATATGCCATTAACCTATGTCAATAAACTTCCTGAAGACAGTTGGCAGTATATAGGAAACTATACACTGTGGCAAAGATTTGGAATCCCTAATCCTATTGAATTCATAAAGAATCTTTCACATGGAAGCATAGGCTTTGGCGAAAACATGTGGGTGCAGTTGTTTAGAACGGCAGCCCTTGGTGAGATGGATTTGAGTGAGTTGTCGATGACTCTTAAAGTGTTGTCGATGTTGTTGATTCTCGCAACCACAGTTGTAGCTCTTATAGCTTTTGCAAAGTTTATAAGGTTCTTTGGGACCGATGGGTATGATAGAGCAATCAAATGGTTTATGATAATCATTTATTTTGTGCAGGTGATATCATTTGTGCGATTCTGCTACGGATATCCCCATCAGTGCACTTTGAACTTCAGATATATGGTTCCTGTGCTAATTCCACAGGCCATTGCTTTAGCAGAAGTAAGGAGGACTAGAAATGTCCAAAACTAAAGTTGAATTAAACGGAAAAACAATACTTGTGACAGGAAGCCCCGGATTTATCGGGGCTAATCTTGTTTTAAGATTACTTAAGGAAATGGAATCCGGGACAGTTATTTCTTTTGATTCCATGAATGACTATTATGATCCAAAAATAAAAAAATACAGGCTTGGACTTATAGAGGAAGCTTCAAAAACTTCCAAGGTTAAGCATATATTTGTGAAGGGCAATTTGGCTGATAAAGAGGTAATAGATAAATTATTCGACGAATACGAACCTTCTGTTGTAGTTAATCTTGCTGCTCAGGCCGGAGTGCGTTACAGTATTGAGCATCCGGATGCTTATATCGAGAGCAACATAGTTGGCTTCTTTAATATACTTGAGGCCTGCAGGCATAATCCTGTTGAACATCTAGTGTATGCTTCCAGTTCATCAGTATATGGCGGGAATAAGAAGGTGCCTTTCTCAACAGATGACAAGGTCGATAATCCGGTTAGCTTATATGCAGCAACAAAGAAGAGTAATGAGCTTTTGGCGCATTCTTATTCGAAATTATATAATATACCGTCCACAGGTCTAAGGTTTTTTACAGTATATGGACCTGCCGGAAGACCGGATATGTTTTATTTTACGGCAACTAATAAGCTTAGAGCCGGTGAAACAATACAGATATTCAATTATGGCAATATGAAGCGAGACTTCACCTATATTGATGATATAGTTGAGGGCGTATTGAGGGTGATGCAAGGTGCACCGGAGAAAGCCACAGGAGAAGATGGATTACCTATTCCTCCCTATTCCGTATACAACATCGGGGGTGGTCAGCCTGAGAACCTCCTAGATTATATTTCAACTCTTCAGGAAGAACTGGTTAATGCGGGGGTGCTGCCTTATGATTATGACTTTGAGGGGCACAGGAAACTGATTGGAATGCAACCGGGAGATGTGCCTATTACGTACGCTGACAGTGCTGCGCTGGAGAAGGATTATGGTTTTACCCCTAAGATAGGAATCAAGGAAGGATTAAGAAACTTCTGTATTTGGTATAAAGAGTATTACGGATAAAAATGAAAGATATAAATGATTCAAAAAAACATATAGCTATGTACATTGGTTCTCTTAGTAAAGGGGGAGCAGAACATGTCATGTGTAACCTCGCGGAATACTTTTTCCTTGAGGGATATAAAGTAACAATTGTTACAACTTACTACGAAGATGATGAGTATGAACTGTCGAACGCCTTTTGGAAGAGGTCAATAGATTCTTCCGCTGACAACAAATATCTTCCAACAGATGTAATCAACTCAAAGGACATGCCTAGGGAAGTATTCCTTTTAGATGAAGATAACTGCCCTGGGATTAGGCGAGTATTCAGTGGGCTCATGCCATCGGATAGAAAGGGCAGATTATATAATTTTTTGGCCAGAACAAAGAAACTTGAGGATATTTGGGCGGATTTAAGGCCTGACTTAATTCTTTCTTTTATTGGCAAAAATAATATAATGGCTTTGCAAACGGCAAGGAAGTTTGGGATTCCAGTGGTGGTTTCAGTTAGAGCAAACCCACCGATGGAATACTACACAAAAACTCTTAAGACAATGGCAAATAAGCTGTTTCCACAGGCGGCAGGAGTTGTCTTGCAAACTACAGGGGCAGCGGAATTCTTTGATGAGAAGGTTCGTGAGAAATGCCACGTCCTTCCTAATTCAGTTTCGGAAGAGTTCATTGCCAGAGAAGTTGTTCCTTTCGAGAATAGAACAAAGACGATAGTAAGCGTTGGAAGGCTTGATAATAACAAGAATCAGGGAATTCTTATCAGAGCCTTCGGGCGATTAATGGATAAATACCCTGATTATAAACTGGTCATTATCGGAGATGGAGATTGCCGAGGAGAATATACGCGTTTGGCGGGGGAAACTCCCGAGCCTACGAGAATAGAATTCACCGGTAATATTGGCAACGTGGCAGATAGGATATCGGATGCAAAAATCTATGTTCTGACATCCAAGGAAGAAGGACTTCCAAATGCTCTTATTGAGGCGATGGCTTTAGGTCTTGTGACCATATCAACAGACTGTCCTTGCGGTGGACCGGCGGATATTATTTCTGATGGAGATAATGGCATTCTGATTCCCATGGGAACTGACGAAGAGATGGAGAATTCACTTGTTTCTGCATTGGATAGGGCAATGTCTGATGATTCTCTGGCAAGAAGACTTTCAGAAAATGCTCTTTCGGTAAGAGAGAAGTATTCTCCTGCCATAATTAATGCGTTATGGAAGGATTATTTTGAAAAGGTCATGAGTGAAGAAGTTGTAGCAGAAAAGAGTAAGATGCAAACTCTCATAGAGTATGTAAAACAATTCATTTCGTTTGGATTAATAGGTGGATTAAACACGTTTCTAAGCCTCGGAATATACTGGTTTGTTATTTATCTTGGCGGCCATTATCTTCTAGCAAATGCTATTGCCTTTGCAATAACTGTGTTTATTTCATATGTTCTAAACAACATTTTTACTTTTAAAGGTGAAGGCAAGGCAGAGTGGTCACTCAAGACACTTTTTAAGGTGTATGTATCCTATTCCATTACAGGTCTTTTCCTTACAAGTTTTCTTTTGTGGATTTGGACCGATTGTCTGGGTATAAATGAAAACATTGCACCCATTATCAATCTGTTCTTTACCATTCCCCTGAACTTCCTGCTCAATAAATTCTGGGCTTATAAGAAAAATTAAGAAAATTAAGAAAATCATAATAAACAGAAGGGCTTTTTAGCCCTTCTGTTTATTGTTTGCGCGCCATGGGCGCGCTCTAACGGGTGCAAGTCCCGAACACGCCCAGATAGTGGGAAGTGTATAGCTGAACAGCAAGGGTGTCCATCGTGAGGTGGAATCTGAAGGAAGCTGCAAGCAAATCTCTGGTCCGACGGACAGAAATCACATATAAGGCTAGGCTACGAGAGACAAGTTGGCAATAAGCAACGAAGTCTAATAACTATCACATTTGTAGTAGCAGAGTAAATGTGGCGGATATATGGAGAGAAAGAGCGTGCACCTTAAGCGTGGAGGTCTCACAGAGGTTCCATTAGCCTAGTAACAACGAACTGTGAGAAG
>FMWZ01000014.1 GCA_900103495.1 Lachnospiraceae bacterium G11
GAAACGGACATTTGCGTTTGCGTGTAAAATCAATTCCGGGGTTTTTAACGAAAGTTTCGGGATTAGAACTCATAGAATTTAGGGTTTTCAAAAGAGTATTTTTAATGTAACATGCTTTCATAGGTGTCTCCTTAAATCATTGATTGCCGCCAAGCTTTTCTCTGATTTAAGGGGCCGCATTCGCTGGTGGTAATCAGCGAATGCGGCCGCACCTTTTGAGGGCTTTGTCAAGCCCTTTTTCTATTTATTTGAAAAAAATGGACTGATTCTCAAAAGAGAATCAATCCATTTAGATAGAACTAATTTAATTGTGCAGGGGCAAATCCTTAACTTAATGGCATTGGGACTGTCCCCATATTGCACGTCGTAATTCGTCCAACGCGAAAATGCCCCGCATGAATATGCGGGGCATTCTCAGGGACAACATTATTTATAACTTGTAATTACTTACTAAGGATATTATATTATGTTCAAATCTTCCTTGCGGACCGATTTAACATCGTCAACTGTCTCGATATGGAAAGCATTTAATACGGGACTATTTTCTTCCATAAGCGAAAGAATCAAGTAACTTGCCTTGCTGTCGTTTGCAAGTTTTTTATCTTCTTCGGAAGGCCTTGATGGCGTTTCCGGATGGGAGTGCCAATTTCCCAAAGGCTTTAATCCATTTGTACGCATGTCCTTAATCGCTTTTAACTGTTCTCTGGGATCAATGGAAAAGTGCTCATTGGTATGGTCTATATTCGTAAGAATATAGACTTTTTTTATTTCTCTTGTCCCGTCTTCCAGATCTTCACCGGCAATTAAACCGCATGCTTCTTCTGGTCGGCAATTAAGAGCGTGCTCATAAATTTTGTTGAAGTCTTCCTTTTTCAAGGTGATTCTCATATTTTGATAATCCTTTCACTTGCAGGTATCAGTGGTTTTTTAACTCACAAGCCGGCTGCTCATAGTCAATAAGCTCTGTTATTGTAGGAGTATCGGAACATACCGCACAGCCTTTCCCACGAGGTGGAAGCTTTATCTTATGGAATTCCATTTTGAGAGCATCGTAAGTTAAAAGATAACCTGTAAGAAGCTCGCCCGTTCCTGTCAGATATTTGATAGCCTCCATTGCCTGCAATGAGCCAATCACACCGCCCATTGCTCCGATTACGCCTGCCTGCTTACATGTAGGAACGGCATCCTTTGGCGGGGGCTCTTTGAAGATACATCTGTAGCAGGGACCTTCTCCGGGAATGATTGTTGTAAGCTGGCCTTTGAACCTGATTATTCCTGCGTGCGACAGAGGCTTTTTGGCCATTACGCATGCATCATTAATAAGAAATTTGGCCGGAAAATTATCCGTTCCGTCAATAATAAAATCATAATCTTTGATAAGATCAAGGATATTCGCGCTGCCTACAAAATCATAGTAAGTATTGACGGTGATATCGGGATTAATCTGACGCATTGTTTCTGCAGCGGAATCAACCTTTCTTTTTCCGATATCGTTTGTTGTGTGAATGACCTGCCTTTGAAGGTTGGACAAATCAACCACGTCTGCGTCAACAATACCTATTGTTCCAACACCCGCTGCCGCAAGGTAGAGAGCTGCGGGGGCACCAAGGCCGCCTGCGCCTATAATAAGGACGCTGCCGTTCAGTAGCTTTTTCTGTCCCTTAACTCCTATTTCTTTCAGAATAATGTGCCTGGAATAGCGTTCCAGCTGTTCATCGCTAAAGCCCATTACCTTCCCCCTCCCATGAAGTAAAGGAATTCCACCTCATCGCCTTCATTCAGTACATGAGTGTCAAAAGTGCCGCTTTCGATAAACTCTTCATTAATAGAAACAGTTACATATTGAGGTGTCTCAACATTTTCCTGTTCGATGAGTTTGGCCACGGTAAGTCCGTTTTCAACCTCTTTCTTCTCTCCTGCAACTGTGATTTTCATTTCTGTTCCTCCAAAACCTTTTATTCTTTAATTCTGTTTTTGTATCTGTATGCCGCATAACCTGCTCCGGCTACAATGATTAAGAAAAGAGCAATGATTATCGGAAGTTTGCTGCCATCTTTTGCCTCATCAGTTATTCCTGAAGCCAAAGCTACATTTGGAGTTGTTATTTCCTGAGTTGATTGTGCGGGTGCTTTTACCTCTTCTGCGATTTGGCTGTCATCTGTTTCTGTATTCTCTGTTTCTCCAACATTGTTATCAGCAGGAACTGTAGTCCGGGGTTGAGTATTTGCCCTCACTCCGGCATTAACATTCTGCAATACATTTGTATTAATCGGAGGTTGTTCACCAAGTAAAGCGGGTGCCACTTCCGTACCTGATGCCGAACTACCTTCTGATGATGAAGAAGTGCTTGAAGAAGAACCGGTGGAAGGAGTCGATGATGACGTAGTCTCCTTGGATGAAGTATCCTCCACCTTAGCATCTTCATACTTTGTCAATCTCGGAATTTCAAAATAATCATAATCAGAGTGGAAATAATAAGTGTTTGTTGCCTCATCCACTTTGGCCGCAAATCTTATGAGGTTGGTTCCGCTTCGAAGGCCGGACACTTCGCCGTTAATAGGTTTAATCCATTCTCCTGAATTGAGAACAATTGCGTATTCATGGACATCTCCTCCCCAGATTTCGTAGTCATCTGAAAGGCCTGTAACTTTACCTTTTCTTTCCTCAGGTTTAGATCCGGAAATTTGATTGGTATAAAGAACCAGATCTTTCTTCTGCTGAAGAACAAGGTTTAATTTTGTCTCGGCAACTCCTTCTTCAAACTTGCTGTCAAAAGCAAAGACGGGATTAAAAGACGCTTCCGTTTCTCTTATCTCATAGATAAGTCCATAACTGTGTCTGAACTCTGCAATTCCGGACTCATCGGTTTTTCTGTTAAGTGTGAATGACTTTTCCGACCTGTCGGATTTAAAATATACCTTTGCATCTGCAATGGCTTCTCCGTTTGCATCAGTAACTTTAACGCTTATTGTTGTTTGAATATAGGCGTTATCTTCGCTGTAAATTGGATTCTGGTTAAAAGATGTTTTGATAACCTCGATTTTGACCGGAACTTTTTCCTCAGGTGTTTCCGGCTCCACTACAGGTTCTGTGGAAGGTTCTTCAGAAGGCTTATCTTCTGATTCTTCAACAGGATTCTCGGCAGGCTCTTCTTCAGTTTCTTCAACTTTTATTCCTTTGGTTTTGCCTGTTGAGAGATAGAAGGTGTTTCCCTCGATATATGAGGGGGCAAAAACGTAGTAAGTTCCTGCCTCCAAATTGCTAATGGTGGTTCCGTCAACTATCTGTGTGGCACCATTCCCCTCTCTGTAATAGGCAAGCTTTACGTAATCGCCGGCTATGGAGATACTGCCCGTTGCCTTGTCGGCAACGGAAGGCTTTACTGTAATGTCACCAACAGGATTTTTTCTGCTGTCCTGAGTCTGCTGAACAGCCGTCAGAGATACATGTTCGCTTTCTGCGATATTGTCTCCGCCATTTCGGGTAAGCACAGCATAAATATCATGATTTCCTTCCTTTATGGTGCTTGTTGTAACTGTGAGAGTGCTCTCGTCTGTCTTCACTGATGTGCTTCTTAGCTTTGAAGAACCGCTATAAACTGTTACCGAGTAGTTTCCTTTTAAATCTGAAGGAGCATTTGAAATGCTTACCGTAACCGAAAGATATTTGGAGTCATCACTTTCAGGAGCTATGGAAGCAATCGATACAGCTGTTACCGGAGGTAAAGCCGGAATAACTTCATTTTTTACAAAGATTTCTTGAGGCTCACCTACCTCAGGTTCCTTAATGATTTCTTCCGGAGTCTGCTCAGTATTTGCCGCAATTACGGTAAAACTCTGACCCAGAAGAATAGTAAGTGCCAGTAATATGGCAGAAATGCTTGTTAAAAGTGCCCTGGTTCTTTTTTTCATGTGTTTTCTCCGTTTCCTGAATATGTGTGAGTGTTTGTAATACTAAATGAAAAGACTTATGTCTGATTTTTCTCCTGCGCCTATGAAGGTTGCCACACCTCCAAGTTCGACGCCGTCAATAAGTTCTTCTTTGTGAATGCCCATAATATCCATTGACATCTGGCATGCAACAATTTTTACTCCATGTGCTTTGGCGTCTTCGATGAGCTGTTCCAAAGAAGATATTCCTTTGTGTTTCATAATTGCCCTTATCATCTTGGGACCTGCACCGAGCATGTTCATTCGTGAAAGTCCAAGTTTTTGGGTTCCTCTGGGAAGCATTATGCCAAACATTTTCTCAATGAAGTTCTTGGCGACTTTAACTTTCTTTGGCTTTCTTAAAATGTTAAGTCCCCAGAAAGTGAAAAACATTGTAACATTTCGTCCAAGAGATGCTGCTCCGTTTGCCAAAATAAACGAAGCTATTGTCTTATCAAGATCTCCGCTGAAAACTATGAAAGTTTTATCGTTACCTGAATCTGTGGAAGCTGTCTGGGCAGGTGCCTTGGCTTTGGTAATAACGGCTTCGATTATACCGTCAGATACATTAAGCGAATCAAGCCTGTTGCCCGTTCTTTCGCTCCAGACTTTTATGTCGGAAGCAAAAGCATCTTCCGTTGCTTCAACTCTTACGGTAGTTCCATCGGGAAGACTTCTTATAGTATCCGCAACCTTAACAATGGGGCCGGGGCACCTTAACCCCTTGGCATCTATAAAGATTTCTTCCTTTGCTGCATTTTCGCCTTTAACCTCCGAAGCCGGCGCTTCTTTGGACTGGGAATCGAGCTCTCTGTATGCGTTATATCCACCTTCTACGTTTGTTGCATCATAGTCTCGGTCTGTGAGTATCTCAGTTATTTCCTCACTGAAATCACCTGTACGGCAGATGACATAAACCTTTTTATCCTTCGGAACTTCGCTAAGCCTTGTAGTCACCTGTGAAAAAGGAAGATTGATTGCGCCTTCAATCGGATGTATAAGAACCTCATCAGGCTCTCTCAAATCCAAAACAGTAACCTCGTTGTTATTATCATCAAGAACCTTTTTGAATTCATCTGCAGATATGTTTTTAATCTCTGTTTCTTCAAATTTGTTTCCCATGTTAAAGCCTCCTCATAAGCTATAAAAAAGCAGGTACATTATGTACCTGCCCTCACTTGTCTATAGATGCGTGTTAGGTGTATTTTCAGGTAGCACAATGAAATACAGAAAATGAATTTTCCCTGCAGTAACAACACATCATCATATACATCATGTAATTGTTATTGTGTTCAGCTTTGTATTTCACTGTTTACTCCTTAGCCATTCGCCTACTATGTAAATATGTTATCTATTTATTTATATCGGAAAAATAAGGCTGTGTCAACATATTTTTTATTCAAATGATAACTTGCCCTTCCCCCGCAACACGAAAATGCCCCGCATGAATATGCGGGGCACTTTCAGGGACAACATTATTTATAACTTGTAATTACTTACTTATGAGCGCAAATCTCGAAATACTCTTCCAATACCTCTTCCAAGTGTGCAAAGAATTTCTTCATAATGAACGCCTCCTTTGATAATAATAAGCCGTGGTTAATAGGTTATTTAGTTATCGGATCCGATTCATTTAAGTTCTTTTCTTCTTTCTGACTTTATCATAGCACCTTGGTTCCAATATATCAAATACATATATCTTAAGAGCACCTATACTTTTTGAGTATGGGTTTTTGCTCTCAATACCAGCGCCTCATAGGGGTACAGGATCAGCCCTGAATGAGGAAGAGTCAATATTTCCTCTGTATTTCGCTTATCCGCATAGTTGGTGACCATGAGCCTTGTCCTTACACCTCTGAAAACCTTCGGAAGAATAAAGGGAATACTCTCGCCCGCAAAGGAGCAGATTATTATGAAGGCCTCATTCCCGTATGTCCTTGTGTACATATATACGTAAGGGTTTGCCTTCTCATATTCGTAATAATCTCCAAAAATCAATGTGTCATTGGACTGCCTTAGCTTAATGCACCGGCGATAGAAGTTGAGAATACTGTCCTTCTCACCTTCCTGCTTCTTAACATTTATCTCCTTATAATTGTTGTTAACGTAGAACCAGGGTTTTGCATCCGTAAAGCCCGCATTCTCACTGTCATCCCACTGCATGGGAGTTCTGGCCGAGTCACGGCTGGATACATGAATTCTTTTAAGCCTTGTTGCTTCGTCCTTATTTAAATTGTACTTGTTGTAATTATTCTTTGAAGAAATGTCAACATAATGGTCGATGGAGCGAAGCTTTATGTTGGTCATTCCGATTTCCTGTCCCTGATATATAAAGGGTGTGCCCTTAAGGAAAAGATAAGCCGCCGCGATAGCACAGCCACTCTCCCTGTGGAACTTTCTGCTTCCGTACCTGCTTACAACCCTGGGATGATCATGATTCTCCATATACAGAGAGTTCCAGGCCTTGTCATTAAGCTTATCCTGCCATTTACTCAAGGCCTTCTTAAGCTTAATAAGTTTGAAGGGTCTGTGCATATACTCGGTAAACAGGCAATCCGCCATCATATGGTCAAAGGAAAACATCATGTCCATTGACTTGGTATCGCCGCTTAAATACTTAAGAGCCGAACGTGCCGTGGTCATGGGGCCTTCGCCTATCTGAACCGCACCGTACTCATCGCACACTTCCCTGAATTCCTTAAGATACTCGTGAATATGCGGCCCGTCTTTGTAATGCATCATGCTTCCGATTACGGGCAGAAAGCCAATGCCGTTAGGAAGGCCTTCCCTCTTTGAAATAAAGTTGATAACATCCTCTCTGAAACCATCAACACCCATATCCAGCCAAAAACGCAGTATCTTCTTTACTTCCTCCCTGACTTTAGGGTTGTCCATGTTGAGATCGGGCTGTTTTTTGGCGAAAAGATGCAGGTAGTACTGGCCCCGTTCCGGCACATACTCCCAGGCCTCACCCTCAAATAAAGAATCCCAGTTATTAGGCTCATCTCGCCAAAGATAATAGTCGCTGTAGGGGTTGTCCTTCCCCTTTTTGCTCTCAATAAACCAGGGATGCTCGTCGGAGGTATGGTTGATAACCAGGTCCATAATAACCTTCATGCCTAGCTCATGGGCCTTATCAAGCACCTTCTTAAACTGTTCCAGATCCCCGAAATCCGGGTGAATGTTGCAATAATCCGAAATGTCATATCCAAAATCCGCATTGGGCGAAGGATACAACGGATTAAACCAGATGGCCGTGGCACCCAGAGATTTGATGTACTCCAACTTGTCGTAAACACCGTACAAATCTCCTATACCGTCATGATTTCCATCCGCAAAACTCCTGACCCAAATCTGATAGAAAACCGCTGTCTTATACCACTCTCTCGAATCAATCCCAGAACTCATTGTCAAAGCTCTCCTTTATTGTTTCTCTGATGGTTGCTCTCAAATCTTTAATTCGTCTGAATCCCTCAGCCAGATCCGCTGTTGCCTCAAATAAGAAGTCTGTTGGAACGTGTTTCCTGCCGGGAAGGGCTCCATCTTTGCTCATCTCTATTAACTCGCCATATCTTCTGTGGGCGCACCTTACCGCATCCTCCCAGGAGATGTAAATTTCATTCATGGCGTTCTCGCCGACCTGCTTAACCCTTGCAAGATCCCTGCACACATCCTTAAGAAGGGCTGCCATGGCCTCCGGATTCTCATCAATCACATATCCGTTTCGGCCGTGGGTTATTCCTTCCGCTGCGCAGGAATTCTTTATAAGCACTGACGCCAGGCCACAGGCCGCAGCCTCTCTCACCACAATTCCGTTGGTATCATATGTTGAAGGAAAAAGGAAAAGATCTCCTCTGGTGTTTATGGCCCTGAGCGCTTCCCTATCTCTTATAGGCCCTGTGAAAATCACCTTTCTCTCCAAACCAAGCTCAATCACCCTATCCTTAAGCTCGTCTTCATCAGGACCGCCGCCCACAAGAAGCATCCTGAAATCCATACCCTCGTTATCAAGTATCTTAAGCGCGTCCAAAATGAGGGGAATGCCTTTATATTTCACAAGTCTGCCAACGAATAAAAATACCGGCACACCTTTAGGCAAATCATAATCGGAAGTTACTTTCGCCACTGCCTCATCACTTGCCTTGCCTCTGGCAAAATCAACGCCGTTGTTCATAACCCGGTAGTCACCTTCAAATCCAAGGGACCTAAGGTTCTCTCCAGCCCCTTTGGAAACCACCCACACTTCATCGCAGGCCGAAATGTTCTGAACCATGGCTCTTATGGTTTCTTTCTTAAGTAAGCCTTCTCCCACAGCCCTCTCAATATCAATGTCAAACTTGGTATGATAGGTAAAAACCACAGGTGCTCCTGTTTCGTACTGAAGTACCCTTGCCATAAGTGTAGATGCTGCAGGGCAATGGGTATGGATAATATCCGGCGCCTCATCCGCAATCTCATTAATCTCTCTTATGGCCAAAGAGTTGCCTGTCCTGTATCCTGCCACAATCTTGGTGGTATCTATACTTGGATAAGGTATAACCTTATAAGGATACCCCGTGTAATCCACATCCGGATATTTCGGAGTACCCACAACCACTTTTTCATTCAGTTCTTCCGTCAGTACTCTCCCGTAGTTCATGACAACATTTGCCACCCCATCAATCACCGGCGGGAAAGAATCATTCAATAAACATATATTCATAAGAGAATTATACCACTTTGAACACAAAAAAGAGCTCGATTGGAAATCCAATCGAGCTCTTCAATATACTTCAAATTAAGCGTTAACGATCTGACCGAAATCAGGCTTAAGGCTTGCACCTCCGATGAGGCCACCGTCGATGTTATCCTTGGAAAGGAGTTCCTTAGCGTTACCTGCGTTCATTGATCCGCCGTACTGGATACGAACAGCCTCAGCTGTAGCACCGTCATAAAGCTTAGCAATGAGCTCACGGATAAGCTTACATACTTCTTCAGCCTGGTCAGCTGTAGCTGTCTCGCCTGTACCGATAGCCCAGATAGGCTCGTAAGCGATAACAAGGTTCTTAACCTGATCAGCTGTTACGCCGTCAAGATCCCATGTGATCTGTCTTGTGATCCACTCTTTGTAAGTTCCTGCCTTACGAAGTGCAAGAGACTCACCACAGCAAAGGATGGGCTTTAAGCCTGCAGCAAATGCTTTCTTAACCTTTGCGTTGATAAGAACATCGTTCTCACCGAAGATATCTCTTCTCTCTGAGTGACCGATGATGATGTACTCAACACCTGCATCCTTAAGCATGGGAGCAGAAATCTCACCTGTGAATGCACCCTTATCCTCAATGTAGAAGTTCTCAGCACCAACCTTAACGTTTGTGCCCTTAACAGCCTCTACTACAGGAACGATATCGATAGCAGGTACGCAGTAAACTACGTCAACTGCATCATTCTTAACAAGATCTTTTAATTCTGCACAAAGTGCAACAGCCTCGCTGGGAGTCTTGTTCATCTTCCAGTTGCCGGCAATAATTCTTCTTCTAGCCATTTTTAATCTCCTTATTTGTCGTCAGCAGCATATACACCAGGTAATTCCTTACCCTCAAGGAACTCAAGGGAAGCTCCACCACCTGTTGAAATGTGGCTCATCTTGTCAGCGAAACCAAGCTGGTTACAAGCTGCAGCGGAGTCACCACCACCGATGATTGTTGTAGCATCTGTCTCAGCAAGAGCCTTAGCTACTGCAATTGTACCCTTAGCAAGTGTAGGGTTCTCGAATACGCCCATAGGTCCGTTCCAAACAACAGTCTTAGCAGCCTTAACAGCATCTGCGAAGAGAGCCTGTGTCTTGGTTCCGATATCAAGACCCTCCATATCAGCAGGAATCTTGTCAGCATCTACAACACTGACTTCGATAGGTCCGTCGATGGGATCAGGGAATGCTTTAGCAACGGTTGTATCGATGGGAAGAAGTAACTTCTTGCCAAGCTTCTCAGCCTTAGCCATCATTTCCTTACAGTAGTCAATCTTCTCAAGGTCAACAAGAGAGTTACCTACTTCATATCCTTTAGCCTTTAAGAAGGTGAATGCCATACCACCACCAATGATGAGGGTATCAGCCTTCTCAAGAAGGTTATCAATAACGTTAAGCTTATCAGCTACCTTAGCACCACCAAGGATTGCAACGAAAGGACGAACAGGATTCTCAACGGCATTGCCGAGGAAATTAATCTCTTTCTGCATAAGGTATCCAACTGCGTTTACGCCACCTTTTTCAGAGATGTACTTGGTAACAACTGCAACAGAAGCATGTGCTCTGTGAGCTGAACCGAATGCATCACATACATAGTCATCAGCAAGATCAGCAAGCTCTTTTGCAAAAGCTTCGCCGGCCTTCTGGGGCTTTGTCTCCTCTTCCATACGGAAACGTGTATTCTGAAGAAGAACTACGTCGCCGGGCTGCATAGCAGCAACTGCCTTTGTAGCTTCCTCACCTGTTACATGATAATCTGAAACGAATTTAACTTCCTTGCCGAGCTTCTCGGAAAGTCTCTTAGCAACGGGTGCAAGTGACTCCTTCTCGTTAGGTCCTTCTTTAACTTTACCAAGGTGAGAGCAAAGAATAACCTTTCCGCCGTCAGCGATTAATTTCTTGATTGTGGGAAGAGCTGCAACGATACGTGTATCGTCGGTGATCTCTCCATTCTTCAAAGGTACGTTAAAGTCGCAACGAACTAAAACTCTTTTACCTGCTGCACTAAAATCATCAACTGTCTTTTTGTTAAGTGCCATTTTGTTTTCCTCCGTTATATTTTGTAAAAAATAAGGGTCCGGCCCAAACGACCGGACCCTAAATTAGGCCTTAGAATAAACTAACTATTAGTTTAACTCAGCGAAGTACTTGATTGTACGAACCATCTGGCTTGTGTATGAGTTCTCGTTGTCATACCATGAAACAACCTGTACAAGATTGTCCTCACCAACCATGGTCTGAGTAGCATCAAAGATTGAACCATATGTTGATCCAACGATATCAGAAGAAACGATCTCTTCCTCGTTGTAACCGAATGACTCAGTTGCTGCTGCCTTCATAGCTGCGTTGATTTCTTCCTTGGTAACGCTCTTCTCAACAGTTGCTACAAGGATTGTTGTAGAACCTGTAGGAGTAGGAACACGCTGTGCGGAACCGATGAGCTTACCGTTTAACTCAGGGATAACAAGGCCGATTGCCTTAGCTGCACCTGTTGAGTTGGGAACGATGTTGATAGCACCTGCACGAGATCTTCTGAGGTCACCCTTTCTCTGAGGACCATCAAGGATCATCTGATCACCTGTGTAAGCGTGGATTGTGCTCATGATACCTGACTTGATGCCAGCGAGATCGTTAAGAGCCTTAGCCATAGGAGCAAGGCAGTTTGTTGTACAAGAAGCTGCAGAAATGATCTTGTCATCCTTTGTAAGAGTCTTGTGGTTTACATTGTAAACGATTGTAGGAAGATCGTTACCTGCAGGAGCAGAAATAACTACCTTCTTAGCACCGGCATTGATGTGTGCCTGTGCCTTTTCCTTAGATGTATAGAAACCTGAACACTCGAGAACAACGTCTACGTCAAGCTCCTTCCAAGGACAGTTATTAGCATCGGGCTCTTTGTAGATCTTAAGGGTCTTACCGCAAACAGTGATTGAATCCTCACCTGCTGTAACCTGATCTGCATAAGCGTACTTACCCTGTGAAGAGTCATACTTAAGAAGATGAGCTAACATCTTGGGGGATGTTAAATCGTTGATTGCTACAACCTCATATCCTTCTGCACCAAACATCTGTCTGAATGCAAGACGACCGATACGGCCGAAACCATTAATTGCTACTTTAACTGCCATTTTAGATTCCTCCTAAAATATAATTGAGTATTTATTTTTTTTACCAAGCCATGCATACGGATTGATAAAATTTTGTCAGCACCAATATTCTACATAATTTCATATGCAAAATCAAGCAGAAAATGTTAAATTTCTCGAAAAAGCATAAGCATCTCTATGAAACCAGTTCATCAGGTCGTGCACCCAACGCCTCAGCCAAAGCCTTAACAATATTAATCTGTGCATGTGTTATATCGCTCTGACCTTGCTCATACAACTGTATCATACGTAGAGATACACCGGATTTCTCACTCAATTGCCTCTGCGTCATTTCACAATATGTCCTTAGGCGTTTAAGCGTGGATTCCGTGTGCTGATTATGCAACTCAAGATATCCGTCAAAGTCATCAAATGCTTTTGTTTCGTCTGCCTCGTGCAGAATATATCTGCTTCGTATGTATGAATACGACAGCCCCTTATCATATATGATTTTGAAAGGAACTCCCTTATACCACTGGTATCTAGCCAGTATCCAGCCACACCAATACTCCGGGCTTTTATCAACCTGAGAATAATCGCAAATGGTAATCCGTTTTCTAAAAATCTCATCTATCACAGCTGCAGCCATTTCAGCCCCGGAGCAGCCGGCTATATATTTGGGGTTTCCACAGCCAAATTCTCGTCCAATTTCGGAACGTGTGAAGAAATAGAGAGCATCTTCCCCACTATGTTTTTGGACATTCACCATATAGTCAATATATCCCCCCAGAATTTCGGAAGCATCGTCAATGTATGATTCGTTGTAAGCGTTCATCGTCATTCCTCCATCCTTCCCTTAGAATATCAATCATGAAATGGCCATCTAATGGTTCTGTGCGTAATGCAAAGTATGAAGATCTGGCTTCATCATCTCTCATTTTTCTCTTTGGAAGATAGATTTCACTGCTTGCAGGTTTCCACCCCTCAAAAGAAATACTTTCGAAGGCTTTCTCACTCATTAATACATACTGTTCCCCCAAGTTTCCAAGGTTCATAGCCGCACTTAATTTCTCAATGGTAATTACATTGTTTAGGAAGTCATTTGCAAAAGAAAAATATGAGTCATCCGCTCTGTAACCACGAATCACATCAAAACCGTTGTATTCCGGGAGAAAATTTTCAAGTACATATCTCTTCGCCCCCTCGGCAATATCCGATTTCATTCTGAACGTTCTGTTTACTAATAGGATTGCAAGCCAGTTAAGAATGTTGTAATTTCCGTCTCCCAGATTTAAAACAGCCAAACCTTTCTCCGAGATGGTATATATGTTAGCATAACCATCTTGTCCACTTCCCACTGCCCACTCTTTTGCCAGTTCCGGAGAAAAAGTGCAATAAAATCCCTGACCATAATCATTATTTATCTTCCCCGCTCCCAAAGACGGTTTCTCAATTATGTTGGGAGAACCATGATATATTGTTAACTTCTTAATATCTTTATTCATAACTATATTGTATCGCTAGGGCGATACAAAAGTCAACTATTCTTCTCTTCAACACTCTTTCGCAGCTCAGAAATAGTCTTCACCAGAAAATCAGGAGGGACAATATTAAGGAAGTCTTAATAATCTTATATAAAGAAAGCAGGCATATCGTTTCCGGTATGCCTGCTCTACTACATTTTATCCTTAAAGGGCGTTATGGAAGCAAACCTTTTTCAACCAGTTCATAATAGTAAGGAAGTTTAAGTTCTCCCTTACCCAAAAGCTTAATCAATTACTGCATCAGCTCTTGCATATAGCGTTTTTCTGCCTGCGCCAAGTCTAACTAATGTACCATCATCAACAAGCTTCTTTAACGCTGATTCTACAGAAGAACTACCTAGGCTTGGACAGCCTATAAGCACTTCCTGTTTTGAAAACTTACCAATACGCTCACTTACATAAGCTTTCACAATGTCATATGACGTACTCTTTGCTCCAGCCGCATGAGCAATAGATACTCTTGCTTCAAATTCCTTGTAACATGAAAGTATAATACTCAACATATACTTGATAAATGGCTTAGGGTCATTTATTCCCTCGTGCCATCCTTGGTCTGCCTTTTGAAGCGCATCATAGTACGCTTCCTTTGTATCAGCTATAGCTTTCTCAATACTGATATACTGCCCAACCATGTATCCGCTACGATATAACAACAGCAGTGTTAATAGTCTGCTCATACGTCCATTGCCGTCATTAAAAGGATGAATACACAAAAAATCTAGTAGGAAACATGGTATTAAGATGAGCTCATCAACAAGTTCTTTATCCAATGCTTCTTGATATTTGTCACAAATAGCCTCGATAGCAGGTGGTGTTTCATATGGCTCTAATGGCTTAAACAATACAACCTTTTCACCTGATTCCAATACCATGTCTATTTCATTTGGGGTTGTCTTATATTGTCCCCCATAAGAAAGATTTGTGAACTTAAGCAAATCTCGATGCATTTGAAGAATATAATTACTTCGCACTGGCAAGACATCATAATTCTCATGCACAAGGTTAAGCACATTTCGATAGCCGACGATTTCTTCCTCATCCCTGTTCTTGGGAGTAGTTTTATCTGCTACAAGCTGCTTCAATCTGGCATTCGTAGTTATGATACCTTCAATCCTGTTGGATGCTTCTGTACTCTGTATTTTTGCAATTTCAATAAGTCTATTAAGCTCCACAGGTTTCTGCCGTAGAAAAAGTTCCTGTTTTCCCTTATACTCGTGAATCTTTGATATATACGACATTATCTCGTTATCCCAAGTTCTATCTGCAAGATAAGAATAATCAAATTTTCGCAATGATAAGTTCTCCTTTCTCCCAAGGCGAATATTTATCGCCCATATTATTTATTGTTTTGGGAGATATCCTCTGCCGTTGGGAGAAAATCTCTACTCCCAATTATATTCTTCTTTCTCCCAATATTCAATCATAATTGGGATTTTTCCTCCCCCCTAGCACTCCAGCAGCCCATCCTTGATCATAGCAAGGACAGTGTCTGCAACTTCAGGGGAAAACTGCGTTCCGCGGTTCTTCTCGATTTCGTCAAGGACCTGCTCCCTGGTAAGTCTTCCCCTATAGACACGGTCGCTTGTCATGGCGTCGAAGCTGTCGGCTATACAAAGGATTCTTGCGAATGGAGTAATCTCGTCACCCTTTAGTCCGTCGGGGTAACCCTTTCCGTCGTAGCGCTCATGGTGATGTCTTACACCGTCTCTTAGGCCTGCCACATTCTCAATGTTCTTAAGGATATCGGAACCGATGACGGTGTGCTGCTTCATCAGGTTATACTCTTCGTCTGTCAGTCTTCCCTTCTTATTAAGTACGCTGTCGGGCACGCCGATTTTGCCAATATCATGCATCAATCCAATCTGTCTGATTCTGGCAATATCATCATCAGTGAAGGAATATGTCTCAGCCATCCATGTGGCAATTTTCGCCGCATATTCTCCCACTCTTTCGGAGTGACCGCCTGTATACTCATCCTTTGCATCGATGGTGCCCGCTATAGTCTGGAAGGTGGCCTGAGTCATTTTCTCGGAGTAGAGTCTTCTGTCCTCGACCCTTGCGATTGCATCCTTAATGGTCTGCATGGCAGTGGTTGCAAGAAGGATCATAAGTCCAAGGCCCAAGAACACACCAAGTTTAAAAGTTCCTACATAGAATACAATAAGCTCAAAGGCCGCCGATACTATAAGAACCAACATTCCAAAGGCAACTATGCTGTACCTTTTGATAAGATTCTTCCTTATATCAATGACCATGCAGATAAGTCCGGCCAGAATTGTAATGATGGTCCAGATATGAGCAAATTTAAGAGTGATATAGTACTCTACCGTACCTGTAAAGTGAAGGACGGTATTAATTAGCACCTGGGTAAAAATGATAGCCTCCAGAGGCACATAAATCTTCTCATACCTGTGCTCCTGGATCTCATTAAAGTACATGGCTCCAAATCCCGCCAGAGACTCCACCAAAAGAAATGCGAAGACGCTCGAATAGGATGGAGACTTAAAGATGATCTGTCTGATGGGAGATTCGCTTATGATCCACAGACCATCAACAATCATTACAAAGGCCAGGTACAAAATAGCCTCTGCGGAATTAATCTTTCTCCTTATAAATGCGTATGTAACTATTGCCACTGTACCTGCAAAAACAAGGGCACTTGCAATAATAACCAGGAAAATGTTCTGCTTTATATAAGGAAACCATACATTGTTTCCGTATCCATAAATCAGAGGATTAAAAATCTGAGTCTCGGTTCTTCTGGCGGTGACAATGATCTTTATCTGTCCTCCGCCATCCCCGTCCTTAAGGTCCGCTATGGCGTAACCGCTTACCACAGCCTCCCTTACTCCATTGAAGTTAACGGCGCGATAAAGCCCTCTGTCTTCTCCGTTTACAAGGATTCGGATGGTCTGCCTGGTTGCTCTCATGCTGATTGTCGTGCCCTCACGCACGCCTTCGGGAAGAGTGTTGGTGAGAATGAACTCATCCCCTTCGGCTCCGTTTCTCCTTACAGGCAAAGAAACATCCTCGGTAACGGTGCCGTCAGGTTCGGTCAATGTCCATCCATCGGTCAGTTCCTCAACATCAAAGGAGCCGATATAAGCCTCTCCCTGCACGTCATCCGTAAATAAGGCATAACAAAATAGCGCTATTGCCAGCAATAGCATATATACAAATTCTATTTTTAAAACCGCATCCAGACGTCTCATAATGCCATTTTACCACCAATATTTTTATTTTTCCACAATTCATCAAGTTGTGAGAATTATTGCTTTTTCCTCGCATTTCCGCTATCATTTACCATATCAAGACGAAGGGAGACAGGTTTATGTCTATAACATCAGATTTCCATATACATACAGCTTTTTCAGAGGATTCCGATGCTCCAATGAGAGATGTCATCGAATCCGGAATTTCCAAGGGTTTAACCCACATGTGCTTCACCGAGCACATGGATATTAATTTCCCCACTTCAGAGGAATTTCCCAATCCCGGTGCTTTTGAGGTTAACACCGATTCATACCTCTATGAGCTTCTGAAGATGAGGGATGAATACGAAGGCAAGATTAAACTTCTATTTGGTATCGAGCTTGGCATCCAGACATCATGCCTTAAGGAGATTGCCGCCTATGCCAAGTCCTACGACTTCGACTTCATTATTGCTTCATCCCACCTTGTAAGGGGCATGGACATCTGCTGGCCCTCCTTCTACGAGGGAAGAAGTGATGAGGAAGCCTACAGAGAATACTTCGAATCCGAGCTGGAAAACATCAAAAAGTTTAAGAACTTCGATGTCTATGGTCACCTTGATTATGTTGTAAGATACGGTGCATCCAAGGATCAGAACTATTCTTACGAGAAATACCGCGACCTTTTCGACCGCATGCTTGAGGAACTGATTGAGAATGAAAAAGGTATTGAGATAAATACCGCAGGAATAAGAAAAGGGCTCTCCTTTGCCCACCCTCACATTGGTATCCTTAAAAGGTACAAGGAGCTTGGCGGCGAAATCATCACCATCGGCTCCGATGCACACTATGCAAAGGACGTGGCTGCGGACTTTAATGTTGCCGAAGACATGTTAAAAGAATGCGGCTTCAAATACTATACATTATTTGAAAACCGCATCCCTGAATATAAGAAGCTTTAAACATTCTTAAATATTAATTTTGCAAAATCTCTGAAGGACTCACGCCATACATTCCAGTCGTGGGTTCCGTCATAAACTTTTCGGACCTGGGTGATACCTTTCTCCTTAAGAAGCTCATCATCATGAGCGAAATTGCTCCAGAAAGGATCTTTATCACCCATGGATCTGAAGAAGACGTTAAACAAAGCATTAAACTTCTTTCCGTCATCCAGAAGCTTTAAGTGCTCATTGGCGCTTGCTTCTCTTCCGGGCAAATCAAGCTCTGACCCCTGAATTATATCCGTAACAAATCCGCTGAACACTCCAAGGCAATCAAACATCTCCGGATGGGCAAAGCCCGTAAGACAGGTCTGCAAAGAGCCCATGGAAAGTCCCGCCATGCCTCTATATACCTTCTTGCCGCCGACCCTGAATTTCTTCTCTATGAAGGGAATAACATCCTCCATAAGGTATTTATCAAACAGGAGAAAATCAACCACTCTCCTGCCCTTCTCATCCACCTTCTGGACCATTCCGTTATTCATAACGATTACAAAAGGTACCGTCCTGCCCTCGGCTATGAGATTATCCATAATAAAGTTAACCTTGCCTGCTGCCGTCCAGCCCATCTCGTTCTCGCCGTGACCGTGCTGTAAGTAAAGCACAGGATAGGTCTTGTAAGTCTCATCATATCCCGGAGGCGTATAGACCACGCAACTCTCCCACTCGCCGGTTACACTTGATTCAAAGAATTCTCTTCTGACGCTTCCGTGGGGAACATCTTTAATTTTGTAAAAATCGTCATTGGTCTCCAACTCCACATAGTTATAGGGTCTCGAATACCCGTAGGATATGGGAAGCATGGGAGTTATTAATTCCACCCCGTCAACTATAAGCTGAACATAGTTCATTGCGCTTACTGCGGTATAAGGTGTCTTCCATATTCCGGATTCATCTTTGGTGCAGTAATGGTCAACTTCTTCATAGCGGAAGTTCACCTTATCCGCTTCCGGCGCTTTTATCTGAAGAAAGGGCTTGCCCTCTTCATAAACCAGACACTCTACCTGTCCTTCATAGGGCAAAACCCTGTCAAAAGCTAAGGTCTGAAAGAAGGTATTATATTTCATATTACTCTCTCCCCGTCTTTGTCCTTTGCAATGATTACGCAGTCAAAATCCGTAAGATTCAGTTTAAGGGTGGCTGCATATTCACCCTTAATCCATTTGATGAAAATAACATCTTTATTGGCTTTGGCTTCAATTGTACTGTCAAAGGAGAAAGCTCCAAAACTGTTTCTGAATCTGAGAAGTTCAATCTGTCTCTTTACAACATCCTTTTTAAGAGCCTCTCTGACCATTTCAGATGTGTAGTTGGTTCTGTTTATCTCCTTATGTCCGCCGGCGCCTGCTGCCTTCACAGCCTCATAGTCATTCTTTCCTGCCAGCAAATCAAGATACCACACCTGAGGTTTTCCCGGCATAAATAACTGCAAAGCCCTTGCAGCCAGCATCTTCTTATCATCCTCACCGAGAGCCGAATAATAAGTGGCATTAACCTGATAGTACATGTTCTTGGCACCGTGAAGGTCCTTTACAAAGCCTCCTCTGCCAACAACAGTCTTAATAAGTTTCTCAATCTGCTCCTCAGGAATGAGACCCTTCAGGTCAAGAAGAGGTATTCCGTCGTGGCAGCCAAGCATATTGACTGTCTTAATCTTCTTATCAATCAGCTCATTGGCCCAGGCCACAAGGGTAGAGCCGTCTTTATTCTCGAAAGCGTCGATAATAAGTCCCGGCAGGAAGAAGTCATAGGTCATATAACCCTTATCTGCTATGGTCTCGTATATCTTCTCGCTGTAGCTTGCATGTATTTCGGGAAGCAGAGTCAGTCCATACTTATCCGCCAAAGCTCTTACCTTTGATAACAAATCCCAGGTTCCCGGCTCATTAAGGAAATTCTTAAGTCCCGGTTCCTTTGGTGCATAGGCGAAAGCGTCAAGTCGAACAATGCTTGCTCCATACTCGGATATTTTCCTAAGGGTATCGTCATAGAAATCCCAAACCAAAGGAGACTTGATATTAAGGTCCATCTGACCCAAATACTTCTCTCCTTCAGGAGTTTCCTTAACCTCCTGGTAGAAGGTGTTCCAATAGGGAACCTTCTTTCCGTCAGGCATCTTAACCATAAGAATGGGAAGTCCGGGCTTTCTGAAGAACATATCCTTTATGTATTTGTCATCGGGCTTAATGTAGCCTTCGGGAGTCATCTCTCCCTTCCCCGCCCAGAATTCATTCCAGTTAATAAAGAAATCCTTATAAGGAGAAGCTTCACCTTTTGCCACCAGATCTTTAAACTGGGGAGACTGAACCGAGGCATGGTTTAAGATAAAGTCAAGCTTTAAGTCTATCCCCATGTCCTGTAAAGCACTGAGGTCCTCCCTCTTTGCAAGACTCTCCTCAAGGGAATAATCAATAACCGAAAAGCCTCTGTCCAAATCTGTATGATAGAGACTAGGCAGGATATAGAAGGATGAAAAAGTACCCTTCAAATCATCCGATGAAAGAAATCCGGTGATATCTTTAAGGGTTCCTCCCATACTGTCCGGATATGCATTTAACATGGGCTTATTGTTGGCCCCTGATGTATTACTCATAATTACTTCTCCGCTTCCATAAGCTTTTCATACTCATCAAAGCTTAAGATTTCTCCCTGCTTTGAAATGATTATCTTTGCCTTATGTGCCTGGTTCTTTATCTGTCCCTGCTCGATTTCAAGAACCATTGTGGTAAAAGGTGAGTCAGTTGCTCCATCCCTGTTTCTTGATCTTCTGTGCTCCAGCGTTTCCTTGGGAGTACTGTTAAGAAGAATAGGGATATCCACTCCCTTATAGTTGTCGCTGTTGCCGTGGGTCCACTCAATAATAAGTACATCCGTATCCGAGAAATCCACGTCATCATACCAAAGCTCATCCTCTTTTCTTCCAAGGCGTCTTAGGCTGATGCTCTTAGCTCCCTCTTTGAAATCAAGAGCTATTTTCTCAATCTCTTTAAAGTTGATTTCCTTATCGGAGCCAAGATAATCCGCAAGGCCCTCTCTTCCAAGTTCCTCATAAACACGAAGTCTCTCTGCATCGTTAAGCATGGGGATTCTTCTTGGATAGTTGTCCCCCGATAAGGTGTAGCTCTTTATGCCTGCAGATGTAAGGTAGAAGGAAAGAATGGAAGCGATTTCCGACTTGCCTACTCCCGAACCGCCGCATACGGTAATAACAATCTTTTCTTTTCCCTTTAATGCCTCTTCCTTCATAAGTTCAAGGAGTCTTGGAAAAATTACATTGGCCTTCATTACATGGCCTTCATTTATCTCAACCTTATCTCCCGGCATATCCCCGTGAGGAATATCCGAAGGGATCACCGGTGCCTTCCAGTCTTTAATCTGATTCAGCTTATCAAGTAACATTTCTAATCCTCCAAAGCCCATTCAATGGCAGGCTCCAAGTACTTATTCCAGAAAATCCAGTCATGGATTCCTTCGCTTTCTTTATATGTAAGATTTACCTTATGCTCATTAAGGAAATCTCTGAACTGTCTGTTGTTCTCAATAAGGAAATCCTCTGAACCGCAGGCCATAAATACAGGCTGAATGGTCTCGCCCTTTTTAAGTCTTTCCTTAACGATAAACTCGGGATCGTTAACTGTTTCTTTAACCTTATCAAGGTCACCGAATACGTGGCAGTAATAGTCATAATCTGCAATCCCGTCGTTTACTCCGGGCTTAATATCCTTAAGACCGTTAACGATAAGTGCTGATGAGAGACCAAAGATTTTGCCATAGTTCTCGGGGTGCTCAAGCCCTGCATGAATTGCGCCGAAGCCCCCCATGGAAAGGCCGCCTATGAATGTATCCTTTGCTTCTTTTGAGAGGCCGAAGGTTTTTCTGCAGTAGTCAAGAAGCTCGAAGCCTACAAAATCTGCGTACTTAAAGCAGCATCCCTTGGCGTTAAGATAGAAGCTGTTGTCGCCCGAAGGCATGATAACAGCCATATTATATTTAAGAGCCAGGTCGCTGATAAGACTTCCAAGTGTCCAGTCTCTGGTGTTTCCTGAATAACCGTGAAGAAGCATAAGAGTCTTCATGGGTCTGTCGTAGTTTTTGTTTCCCTCCTTCATTTCAGGGGGAACATCATTGGGAAGACACATATGAAATGTGGTCTGTCTCCAGATAGAAGGTGAAAAATAACTGATCTGTAAATATGACATATTAAATATCTCCTCTCAATCCTCTTTAAAGATATGTATGATAACGCCGCCTTCTTTGGGTTCCAGCGTACCCTTTAACGTGGCTGTCTCCATCCACGAAAGAGCCTTGGAATCGGTAACAATCCTTGGCGTTGTCTCATGGACGAACTTATTCTCGTCAGCCGTGCCGTTGTTCTCAATAAATATACGGCACTTTTCCCCTTCCATATCTTTTCCCTCAAGAATATATCTTGCGGACAGGGTTCTTCTTTCGGGATAGAATTCCTTCTGGGTGTCAACGCCCCCGGGAAGTATCACTCCTTCAAAAAACTCCGACTTCGCATCACCGCCGAAATTAATCATTACCGCTTCGGCGGATTTCCCTTTTACCTCATAAATATCTGTAAGATTAACGTTGATTGTAAGAATCTCTTTCATATATGCCCCCTAAATCATGTAAGTGAAGGGATCACCCGCATCCACGAAGGTGACGGGAATATCTCCCGTAATGCTCTTAAGCCACCCCGGAAGATGCTTCATTCCGCACTCCTCGCTTCTCTCGTGTCCCAAAACTATCATAGCTTTATTCATTCCCATTTGGGAAGCATCTCTTACGTAAGCAGAAAGAGTCCATTCTGTAATGTCGCCGCAAACCACCACGTCGATATTACGCTCTCTCATGTATATCATAGGCATATTCTCAACCCCTAAGCCGAGGCTGCCGCCGCCTACCAAAACTCCCACTCTTCTTACGGGCATCTTTGGATCACCGATTACTCTCAATGCCCTGAGATTTAATTTGTCCTTGAAAAAATCCACAAGTTCTCCGAGACTTGTCTCCGGAAGCACATAAGTCCCGCCGAAGCCTCTCTTATCTCTTTCCCTGTAGTATCTCCAGCCAAACTCCTCGTCGAAGCCGTGATAAATCCAGTCCTCGGTTCCTGCATGCATATGATCGTGGAATCTCCAGACTGCTATCCTGTTATCCTCTAAGATTTTCTTCTTTGAAAGGTAAACCGGATCCTCTGTAAGCCAGCCCTCGTCATCCTTTCCCGTAAACCAGGTAGGCTCATGGGTGATAATCAGGTTTGCCCCAATTTTTATGGTCTCTTTAATCACATCCACAGTGGCCATAAAGGTGGTGACTACTCCGGTCACTTCCATGTTCTCATCCCCAATCATGAGATGATCGCAGGTCTCATTATATGGGAAACGTCTGCTTCCGCTCTTATTGATTACGCCTTCAATTATCTCTTTAACAGTCATAGCCATTCCCTTTTCTTTATGCTATCATTTATGTGTAACTTTCGGAGGTTATCATGACAGATTTCTACGAATCCAACAATGATATATTTAACTTACTCCCTGTGCAGATTTATCGCCACAATCTGGAGGGAAATCTTATTTACTCTCCCCTTCACTGGCACAGAAGCATTGAGGTTACCGTTAACTTAACCGGTAACATTCGCTTCAACTCAGGAAGCAGCCACTTCGATATGAAGGAATCGGATTGGATTCTCATAAACAGCTGTGAGCTTCACTCCTGCAGTTACGTTTCCTTAGAGGACCACTTCACCGGCATCAGTTTCATCATTTCAAACCCCTTCGTGGAGAAATGGGTCGGAAAGAATCTCTTCTTCAAAAATCCCGGCATCAAACATGTGACGGATGAAATAAGGCATATTGCTTTGGATGTTTATAACCTTGATGAGGAGGATAAGGAATATCCTTTTCTTCTCATGAGCAAAACCTATGCCCTCTTAGGAATTATTTCCAAATACTGTATAAGCCCTGACTCCGCCTCCAAAGCCGGAATGAACTCCTCGGATATAACCATGCAGCTTACAGATTATATCGAAGCCCACTATCGCGAGGATCTGTCCGTGGAGAGCGTGTCAGGTCATTTTAAATACTCTCCCACTTACTTCTCAAGGCTCTTTAAAGAATCCCTGGGAGTAACTTTTCATTCATATCTTAATTTCGTTCGAGCCAGTCATGCCGCCGAACAGCTTTCATCCGGAAAGACCAATCTGACGGATTGTGCCTTCGATAACGGATTCCCCAATGTGAAGTCCTTTATAAACACCTTCAAAAAGCTTTATGGCTGCACTCCCGGTACTTTTCTTAATTCCAAACAGGGTTAACCCTTGACGCTTCCTGCAACTACGCCTTCTATGATGTACTTCTGTCCAATCAGATAGAAAGCCAGCATAGGAAGGATTCCAAGCAAAAGTCCCGCCATCATGGGGGAATACTCTGCGGAATGGTTGGTAAGGAAGGTCTTAATTGCAATTGCCAGGGTCTTTGTATGTGTCTTTGTAAGGAACAGACTTGACATCAGATAGTCGTTCCAAACACCCATTGCCACGAAAACTGTAACTGTAATAATGATGGGCTTTAATAGCGGCATTATTATTCTAAAGAATGTTCTGGTAAAACCACATCCATCTATTCTTGCAGCTTCGTCAAGTTCCTCCGGAATTCCTTCCGTAAATCCCTTGTAAAGGAAAACTGCAAAAGGCAGGTTTAATCCCACCGCAATATATACAACCATCAAAAGATTGTTGGACAATCCAAATTTTCCGGCATAGATTCGAACCAGCGGAATCATGTATACCTGGAAAGGTGCCACCATGGAAGCAAGGAATGATCCGAAAACTATCTTATTTACTTTCCACTTCTTTCTTGCGAAAAAGTATCCTGTCATGCTGCCCACCAGCATGTTGAAAACCACCGTAAGAACGGTGATGAAGGCTGTGTTATATAAAGCCTTCCAGAAGTTCATTCTGTCGATTGCCACGGTGTAGTTTTCAAGGGTGAAGTTCTTGGGAAGCGCAAAAGGCGTCTTAATAAATTCACCTGTGGGCTTAAAGGTATTGTTCACAAGAATGAAGAAAGGAACCATGAAAATGATAAGTACAATAAGTGTAATCACAAAGAGGATTTTCTTTTTAGTCTTACTCACTGCTCATCAACCCCCTTTCTTGTGAAATATACCTGAAGCAAGGATATAACAGCCACTATTACGAAGAGTACGATTGCCTGGGCCTGACCCTTGCCAAACTCCATGCTTGTAAAGGCTGTCTGATAAATCTTATATGCAATAAGCTCCGTGGACTTATAAGGTCCTCCGGCTGTAAGGGATAAGTTCATATCAAAGGACATAAAGGTTCTTGATATTGAAAGGAAGATACATATTGCTGTGGAGTTCTTGATAAGAGGAAGTTTAACTCTTCTTACAACCTGAAATCCGCTGGCACCGTCAACGTAAGCTGCCTCAAGAAGCTCTTTGGGCACGTTTGTAAGGCCTGCAATATATATAACCATTAAATATCCGCTCATCTGCCATGAGCTTACAATAATCAAAGCTATAAGGGCTCTTGTGGGATGTGTGAGCCATGAAGTAGACATCCACTCCACTCCTATGCTCTTTCCGAAGGTTGTAAGAGCGTAAGAGAAAATGAAGTTCCAGATATAACCAAGGATAATTCCACCGATGATATTGGGGGTGAAGAATCCGGTTCTGAAAAAGCTCTGTCCCTTAATTCCGCTTGTAACAGCAAGAGCCAAAAGGAATCCAACAAGGTTACTTGCCAAAACAGTGAAAAAAGCATATATAACCGTCTTAAAGAAGGCGGTAACAAATGTGGAGTCTGTGAATACCTCCAGGTAGTTCTTGACACCCACATAGTTAATGTCTATGGCCAATCCATTCCAGTCGGTAAAAGTAATCCATATACCGTAAATGAAGGGAATCAAAACCACGCTTGCCCAGATCACTGTTGCAGGCAATCCGAATCCCGCGAAGATTCCGATGTTTTTAATTTTCTTCCCAAAATCTTTTGCCATCATAATTTCCTTTAAAAAAGCGGGAAGCCGAAACTTCCCGCATTCAATTTGTTTTATTTCTTCCTGATTTTATCTTGCTTCCTGATGTGACCAGTATTCGTCAATCTTTGCTGCAAGTTCTTCTCTGGTTGTCTGACCTGCAAGGTACTCGCACATATATGCGCCACACTCATACCAGATATCGGAAGGACAAAGGTTGGGTGTTCCGTAGAAGTCATAGGTTTTGCCTGCTGCAATATAGCTTGCTGTTGAAAGGCCAAGAGGGCTTTCGATGGTTACCTGTGCATTCTTGTAAGGAAGAGCCTGTCCGCAAACCTTAGCCATTGTCTCTTCTGCGTAAGAATCGGATGTGATGTACTCTACAAACTTAAGTCCTGCTGCCTGCTGTGCCTCTGTATTCTGAGACTTGTCTACGCAGTAACCTTTAGCAAAGGATGTTGCGATGCTCTGGTTTAAGGGATCGTTTGCGTCATCAGAGTGAGGAATGGGAAGAAGTCCGAATTCCTGACCCTCTTCTACGATAGGTGCAAGGAATGTCCAAGCCCAGTCACCCATGAACCATGTGCCGCACTCACCTGCTGCAAGAGCTGCTGCATCGATGTTTACGTCACCTACAAGGGGATCTGCTGCGTTGTGGTTGTACTTAGCCATCATATCGAAGGTATCCATATATCCGTTGAATACATCGTTGTCAATTTCTTTGGTCTCGCCTGCGATGATGCTGTTTACATATGCAACTCTCTCTTCAGTGTTACCGATTGCTGCGCCGTATGCCTGGCAAAGGTAGTGGGAACCAAGTGACCAGTTAACACCGGTAAAGCATGTAGCGTCAACGCCTGTTGCCTCAATCTTCTTGAAGAGGTCCTCAAGGTCTGAACGGGTCTTGATTGTGGAAGGATCGAAGTCTCCGCCTACAGCCTTGTCACATACAGCCTTGTTGTAAAGAAGGCCAACGCCTGCTGCTGTCTGAGGTACTGCGTATACCTTTCCGTCAAAAGTCATTGTTGAAAGTGCTGAGGGCTCAATGTTGTCTACGAAGGGCATGCCTGTGTACTCAAGCATTCTCTCCTGATTCTCCCAGATGTTGATGGGGTCCATAAGTGATACTGTAGGTCCCTCGTTACTGGAGTAAAGAGCCATCCACTGCTGTAACTGATCGTCACCTGCAGCAATATACTCAACATGGATTCCGGGGTTCTTGCTTTCAAAGTCAGCAATGATATCCTGGAACATCTGATCTTTACCTGTCTCTGTTGTGTAGAAGGAAATCTCTACATCTTCTACAGGTTCTGCTGTTTCTGTTGCTTCTGTTGCTTCAGCTGTTTCTGAAGAAGCTTCAGTGCTCTCTGCGCTGTCATTTGAAGCTGCGGGAGCATTGGTGTTGCCACAGCCCACAAGTGCTGTCATGGTCATGGCTACAGCCAAAATTGTTGATAATAATTTCTTTTTCATTTAAAAGTCCTCCTTTTGAAATACCCCACTATCAGGATAATTCGATTATATTAAGAAAGACCGCCGAGCTCTTTCCTTTATTCAACCAATGGATTGTCAAAAAATATCTTTTTAATTATCCCTTAACCGCGCCGACGATAACGCCCTTTACCAGGTACTTCTGAACGAAGGGATAAATAATGACAATAGGAAGGATTCCTATAACTGCCATGGCCATTCGAACCGAGGTGCTTGGCAGGTCCACCGCACCGGTTCCAAGCAAAGATGCATTGGAGTTGGAACGAAGAGCCTGGATATTACTCATTATCTTCATGAGAAGCTGCTGGATACTGTAGAACTTCTCATTGTTTACATAGTAGAGACCGTTGGTCCAGTCATTCCAGTAGGCAATTCCCGTAAACAGACTTATTGTAGCCACTGTAGGAACAGCCAAAGGAAGCATGACTTTCACAAATATCTGAAACTCGCTTGCTCCGTCTAACTGGGCAGCTTCAATAAGTGAGTCGGGAATACTGTTTTGGAAGTAGTTCTTAACAAGTATTACATTAAAGGCAGATACCAGATAGTTGGGAATCATAAGAGCCCAGATGGTATCCTTTATATGGAAGAATCTGGTCCACATGATGTATGAAGGAACGATTCCGCCGTTAAACAGCATTGTAAAAAACACGAAGAATGCCAGTAAATTTCTGTATTTAAATGCTTTCCTTGCCATGGGGTAAGCAAGCATCGTGGTAAGAAGAACGCTTACCGCCGTGCCTCCGAAGGTTACAAGGAATGAGACTCCATAAGAGCGAAGGATGATTTTACCCTGCTTAAGCATATAGTAATATGCGTCAAGGCTTAATTCCTTAGGCATGAATCTGTAGCCGTCTCTTATAAGTGTTGTCTCTGCGGTAAAGGATGCCACCACAATAAGCACGATGGGAAGCATTGCAAGAACCACAAGGATTGTAAGGATTACTGTGGAAACCCTGTTAAAAGCTTTACTCTCTGTCATCTCCACACCTCCTTAGAACAACGCATTGTCCGGATCAATCTTACGGACAGTGAAGTTGGCGATTAACACAAGCACAAATCCCACAAAGGACTGGTACAAGCCTGCTGCCGCCGACATTCCAACATCGTTTAACTCCATCAAACCTCTGTAAACGTAGGTATCAATTGTCTGAGTCACGCTAAAGAGTGCTCCGGAGTTCTGAGGCACCTGGTAGAACAAACCGAAATCCGAATAGAAGATTCGGCCGATGGACATAAGCACCAGAGTGATAACCGTAGGCTTAAGAAGCGGAAGTGTGATTTTGAAAATCTGCTTCATCTTGCTTGCTCCATCTATTGCCGCTGCCTCATATATTGACTTGTCTATTCCTGAAATCGAAGCCATGTAGACGATGGACTGGTAACCCATGTTTTTCCAAAGAAAAACGATTATAAGGATTGCAGGCCATGGTCCTGTAGTTGCGTACCAGGACACCGGGTTAATCCCCAGTGTCCTAAGTACGGTATTGTTTAAGTAACCTGAGTCAGCATTTAAGAATGCATAAACTATAAAACCTATAACTACCCAGGAAAGTAAGTTGGGTAACAGTAAAAGGGCCTGAAAACCTTTAACTCTCTTCTTGTCTCCCAGCTCGCACATCATAACCGCAACTGCTATTGCAACGATGGTGCCTATTATGATAAAGGCCACGTTGTAAAGCACTGTGTTTCTTGTCATGATGAAGGCGTCCTTGGTCTTAAACAGGAATTTGAAGTTGTCAAAACCTGCCCAGTCGCTTCCAAAGATACCCTTCTTTAAGCTGTACTTCTTGAAAGCAAGGAAAACCCCAAACATCGGTATGTAGTTATTTATGATAAGGTACAGTACTCCCGGCAGGGCTATTAAAGCCAGTGAGAGGTTACTGAATCTCTTTTTTCTTGATTTAACCAATGTTTTTTCCATTCGTTACCCTCGTCGTTAATTACTTGCCTGCTTTCCAGGCATCAAGCTGTGTCTGTTTCTCGTTAAGGATGTCCTGATAACCTGCATCGTTAAGTGCCTGAATGAACTTGTCGATTTCGGTATCGGGATCAAGGCTTCCGCAGATAAGACCGGGAAGGTACTGTGAAATTACGTTAAGTACTGCTGTGTACTGAGTCTTCACATTGCTTGAATCAAAGGTGAATCCCATGGCAGGTGATGTCTTTGCTGATTTATTCTGCTCAAGCTCCCACTCAAGTGAAGCATCGTTGGCAACGCCCATCTGGTACATCTTAAAGAAGTTGCCGAGGGTTCCGCAGGAAAGCTGTGCTGTGTAGGGTACAGTTGCAGCATCCTGTCCTTCAGGATATGAAACGGAACCGTCAGCATTCTTCACATAATCTCTGCCCTCGATACCATAGATTAAGAGGTTGATAATATCCTCATCTGTGTATGTAAGGTCAAGGAACTTAAGTGCAGCTTCGGGAACGTCGGTTGTTGAAGCTACCATAAATGTGATTGCGTTGATGTCACTTGTTGAAAGGTAAGCATCGCCGATAATCTTTGCGCCAAGGTCATAGCCTGCAACCTGAGCCTCAAGGCTTGCTGCTGTATCCTCTTCGGGATATGAGTAAGCTGCAAGGTAGCCGAAGTAGTTACCTGAGCTCATAGTCTCTGCTGCTGCGGAGTTGGTGGTTGCAGCGTCCTGCATAACAAGACCGTCGTTGTACCAGCCCCTAACCAGCTTGCAGAGATCTCTGAAGTGATCTGTACCGTAGAGATCGGTAACTGTCAAATCATCTCCCACAAGAACACCAATGGGTTTATATCTGTCATCATTAAGGAAGTCAACTTCACCGTAGTTTGTGGATAAGCCGATTTCACCTGTCTGAACAGCAGCAAGGGGAATCATGTCGGGCTTGCCGGCCTTGACTGCACGAAGGACCTCAGTAACGTCCTCAATGGAGTTAACCTTGCTGATGTCGATTCCAAGTTCGTCTGCAATATCCTGACGGTAAATCAACATGGGGGTAAGTGCGATGGGTTTCATTGTGGGAATACCGTATAAAACTCCGTTGGACTTACAAGCATCGAGCCAGCTGTCTCCAACTATCTCTTTAGCGCCGGGAGCATAGGTATCGATAAGATCGGTGATGTCGTAGCACATGTCTGAAGAAACATATGATCCGAAATCGCCAAGTGATTCGAAGATATCAATCTTCTCTCCACCCTGGAGTGCAAGATTGATTTTGCTTGAATACTCGAAAATCTGAATGGGCATCAGAGTGATTTCTGCGCCGATTTTCTCCCTTGTAATCTCGTTGATGGCTTCCTCAACCACGTCGAGATCTTCTTCTGTGGGAATGTTGTTGAATGTGCAATATGCATAAGTTACCTGGTCATATGAACCGGGTGTGGATGATTCTGCAGCTGCTTCCTTGGTGGAATCTGCAGATGAAGCATCAGAGTTTGAAGATGTAGTATCTGCTGCACCGCAAGCTACCATACCAAGAGTCATGGCAACTGTAAGAATCAGTGATAAAAAGCGTTTTACGTTTCTCATGATAAAACCTCCCTCTTTTTGATAGTACAAGAGTAGCATCATAAGAAACGTAAATTCTTTAAAAAAAATGATTTAAATTTTCAAAAATAAGATTTCGATTATTGTTTTTTATATTGGGTCGGAGAAACTCCAACGACCTTTTTAAAGGTGGTAGAGAAGTATGTAAAGTTGTCAAAACCCACCTTCTCCGCTACGTCGCTGACCCTCTCGCCTCTGTCCAGAAGGATTTTGGCCTGCTCAACTCTGTAGGTGGCAATGGCTTCGTTTAAGGTCACTCCGGTTTCCTTCTTGTAAACCTTTGATAAGTATTCGGGAGCCAGAAACATTACTTCGGCAATTTCATTTCGCCCTATGGGCTCCCTGTAATGCTCATGGATATAGTTATTTATCTTATCGCTTAAGGTAAAGCTCTTCTTTACATTCTTCTCATGTTCGAAGGTGGCATCCAAAAGATAGCCTACCCACCTTATCATGTCAAGGACAGACTGGGTTGCTCTCTTTTCAAGGCTGTTCAGATTCTCATCCTCCAAAAGCCCTGCCACAGCAATCTGCTTCTTCCCAAGATAGGTGTAAACCACCTGCCAGACTTCCTTCTCTATCCTGTTAAGTGCCGCACCTGTAAGGGCATTACTCTTCATCTTCTCATTGAGAAGGTCCTTAAGGGCACTCATAAACTCCATCTTCTGCTGCTTTGAAAGCAGGTTTTCAAGCTTCTCCGTATCCAGAGAAATTCCTGAAGTGTCATTGGTGTTTTTCACGTCCTCCTCATAGAAGGCCTTGCCGTAGTAGGACACATTTATCTCAATGAGATTAAGGAGGCGCTGGAAGGTCTCATAGAATTCGTAGATGTGGACGCTTTTACCAATACAGCATGTCATGGTGGATGAGAGAATTTTCTTCTGATCCTCTATAAGGGTTTCGCAGGCTTGGCACAGCTCTTTGGAAGTACGCGCCTTGCCCTCTTTCATGGCCGGCACAATGGAAACCACAATGATTCCGCCGCCCACCTCTATGCTCGTAACGTTGGTTCCCTGAGGATTCCCCAAAAGGACTTCCATATGGATGTTTTCAAGGATAAAGAGGATAAGACTTGTGTTGATCTTCTCCCTGTCTCTTGCAGTATCAGATAATCTTGAAACCACCAGATGATACAGGCCTTCGGGATCTATGTCCAGATGTCTTTTTCTTATTTCGTTTTTGACTTCTTCCGCATTTGGGGTAACCTTGGAGCTTATGATATCGGTCCAGAAGTTGTTGTAAAGCCTTGCAGCGTTTTCCTTGGCCCACTTTCCCAGTTCACTGGTTTCCTTAATGCTTCGCTTCTCGTTAATATCCCTTATTATCTTTCTGAGGGTGGCCTCCATAACATTTACGTCAAAGGGCTTTAAAAGGTATTCAAAGGCATGGAGCTGCATTGCGTGCTTGGCATAGTCGAAGGATTCATGGCATGTCAAAAGCAGGAACTCGCCTTCAAGTTCCTGTTCTCTGTACCATTCCAATAAATCAATACCGCTTCCCTGAGGCATCTCGATATCACTTATAACGATATCTATCTGCTCTGCCAAAAGAATCTTCTTGGCCTCCTTGATGTTGTAAGCCGTAAATACGTCATATACATCTAAGGAGTCCCAGCAAACGGTATCTCTGATGACATCCACGGTGGCCCTGTCATCGTCAACAATAAGTACTCTCATGTCTCTCCTAGTCTATGTTTACCTTGCCTCGCTCATCCACTTCGTGCTTGGGACTTGCGGGGATGTACATGGTGTTCTTGCATCCGTGGGGCGAAATGTTGCTGATTTCAAACAAATCCTTTCGCTCGTACATTATCTCCAAAATCCTCTTTATACTCCAAAGGCCAACTCTGCTTCCGTCTCCGGAATCGTGAATAGAACCGTCCTTAAAGTCATCAAGGGTCTTCTCAGGGTATCCCTGTCCGTCGTCCTCAATCTCAACCTTAAGCATTTCCTCACCGTCTTTTTTGGTAAGTTCTGCCTTAATAAGTATGGTTAACATTGAGTTTACATCCACGGCGTACTTATACTCATTCTCTATTACTGTATGAATAAGCATCTGTGGAATCTTCCAGTTTCTTGCCTCTTCTGCCACATCAATGAAGAAGAATACGCATCCGGGGTATTTTAATTCCTGCATCTCAAAGTAATTCTCCACATGCCGTATCTCCTCGTCAAGGGCTACTGTGTGAAGTCCCGAGCGGAACATATATCTTATGTTCTTTGAGAGGGAATCGATGTATTTTCTTATCTCTTCATTCTTGCCTTGCTGTGAAAGGCTTGAAATGGTAGTCATGGCATTCAGGAAAAAGTGGGGCCTTATCTGAAGCTTTATACTTCTAAGCTCTGTCTCCTGCAAAGCAATCTGCTTCTCGTAGGTCTGAATCTTAAGTCCCAGGATTTCATCCATAAGCTTATTGAAGGTGTTCTTAAGAAGGTTAAACTCCCTGCTTCCAAGCTCATCGTTAATTCGAAGCTCATAATCTCCAAACTGGATGCGCTCCATATCTTTTCTTAAGGTGCTTACAGGCTTTATAATGCTCTTTCTCAAATGTCTAATCATGAACACTGTAAAGCCGGAAAGGATAAGGATCATGGCAAGCATAACCCAGACATCATATTTAAGAAGGTTGAAGTCAAACTCCTTGCCAACGAAGGCTTTGATATGATAATTCTCGGCCCTTAATATATAGTCCTCTCCCATGGGAGAATACTCATTAATGGAATCGATTAAATCTCCCGTTCTTAACTCACCGGGGAGTTCCCCGTAATTACCCCATACGGTTCCCTTCTCCGAATCATAGAGCACCAGCGCCGTATTTGAAAAGTCACCGGTATTGGTGTTTCCAAGGAAGCTTCTTACTGAAATGAATACCGCAGCAGCCTCTCCCTGCCAGACATAAATCTTATACAGATAGGGTTCATTTCCAATGTTTTCAATCTGCCAGGAAGCCTTCATCTTTCCAAGGGCAGCCTTATTCATGGTAAAATCCCTGAGGGTATTTCTCTGATCGAAGGTTATAAAGGTGTTTGAATAATCCAAACAGGTGTTATATATACT
This sequence comes from Lachnospiraceae bacterium G11, assembly GCA_900103495.1. GTDB lineage: Bacteria > Bacillota > Clostridia > Lachnospirales > Lachnospiraceae > G11. The sequence goes on from FMWZ01000014.1 coordinate 33,559, forward strand.
CTCGGCTATGATGAAAGTGTCTACATAGCTGTTGTAGGTGACGGACTCCACCATCATGTTCTTTAAGGCTATGGAGGCATAATACCTGTCTGACTCCTTATGGCTTTGGAGCATGTTATAGTTGTCGTTCTGGTATATCATCTGCTCAAGAAGCATGTCCGCATTCTTGATCTTGTTGTCCAGTTCTCTTCCGAATACTTCAAGGAGATTCTCTGTGGAGGAGATTTGAGCGTTTCTTATATTGGAATAGGAATTGAAAATATAGACAGCAAAAACAATGGCAATGAGAACACATTGCCCGGCTATGAAAAGTATTGTCTTTCTGATAACTGATGATTCATGATTGTTCTTCATAGTGTCTGCGCCTAAACAAAAAAACCAAGGATCTTCATCCTTGGTTACATTCTATTTTATAGTATTGAATTTGTAAATGGTCTACCAATTCCCTTTCGGCAGGTAAGCGCCACATGTCCCTGTGCCTTTAAACATGTGTCTGAAAGGGGTTAATCCTGCCGAAAGTGTTCTTGGTAATAAAATGTTTGTTCCTTGTATACTAACAATGTGGTGTTCTAATTTAATCCAAGGGACGAATCCAAAGCAACATACTCTTCCGCAGTAATCTCTACAAGTGTATAACTTACGTTGGCCTTGGATGTCTGTGTTGAAGCACAGCCCACTAACAAAATGGAAGCTGCAGCTGCAATAAATAACATTCGTAATATTTTCCTCATCTTTTATCTCCTCATAAAAGCTGAGGTTATATTACCCCATTTTTCGGCAGAAATCTATTACCCCGAGGGTACTTTTTCCCGTTTTTTGATTACATTTTTCTCAAATCATCTATTCTGTTACACCTTCTGAAGAGATTAAAGTATAAAGACAGCTCATCGAAGGATGAAACATTCAGTTTCTTATAAATACTCTTGTTATGTTTTTTGACCGTGTTGGCACTTATCATAAGCACATCCGGTATCTGAGAAATGTCATAACCCTCAAGATACTTCTCATAAACACTGTACTCTGCCCTTGTAAGGGTTTTGACACTGGCGGTAAGACTGTCAAACAGTTCCTTAAGATCTGCCGGCATGTCCTCCCCTTCCTTCCTGTCAAGTTCCGCAAGAATAGGCTTAACGAATCTGTTGGAAAGATAGAGGGCAATGGAGAGCATTGCCAGGGTAAATCCAAGAATCAGCACCATAAAAGTTGCCTGCTTGCTTCGAATGTAAGCATCGCAGCCCTCTCTTGGAATAAGAACCGAAACCACCCATTTTCTACCATTTAAAGTTTTTACAGAAAGTTCTTTACTTAAGCCGTAATATACTTCCTTGGTGGAACCGTAAGCGTTGAAGTACTTTCCCTCAGTTACATGGAGCCCCTGGGTTTTGTCAAGCCAGGTGCCTTCCGTGTTTCCCGTCATTCCGTTTTCAATCATTATTTGGGAATCATAGTATGGTGTAATCACCGTTACCATTGAGCCGTATGCCGTATCTGTTGCGGGAAATTGAAGACTAAAGTGTTTCTCATTCAAATCAACACCACAAAGTCCATAGGGCCTGATTCTGTTTCCGGCAATGGGAACGCATAAAAGCAAAACCGAATCTGACGCACCCGCCGGGCTCTTAATTCCCGTCCAGTAATAATCTGTTCCCGGGTTTCTGGACTCCTTCATGATTTCGTCATAGCCGGGTAAAATGTTTGTGTTAAACTCAAGATTCCAAAGGGTATGGAGCTTTGCCCCGTTTTTCCTGGCGATTTCACTGCTTCCCCTGTACATGGCAATTTCCGGATTCAGCACAAAATCTCCGGTTACATTTGCCAGTTTTAAATACACACCTGCTTTCGAATGAGCCGAGTCCGGAACCGCCGTGTTGATTGTGGAATCCACAAAGGCATAAGCTCCGCTGCTTCCTCCCAGCCTGATAACGGTATTGATATCCTGATAAATCCTGTTCTGAATAGTCTCCAGAACCTCAGGATTGTTGTTAATCTGATAGAATTCGATGTTGTACTCTTCCAGAACATCATCTATGGTCTTTGAGATGCTTCTGGACAGTTCAATTCCATAGGCAGTGTACTGGGTAATCTCCTCCGTCGCCTTCTCAACCTGATTGTTCAGATGATTGGTCATGACACTCGCCATCTGAGCCCTTACGTTAAAAATTCTCCCGGACCAGGCAAGAATAACAACAAGAAAGCCGATGGTTGTCAGCGCAATGGCAACAAAATAAAGCATCATCTTGACTCTGAGATCGCTGCTCTTGTGTCGGCACAGATATGCTATTTGCTTGATCTTTTTGATGACATTACTCATTCCCCGATTATCCCTCAGTTACGATTCATATCCCTCTCAAACTTAATCAAATACTCCCTGTTTTTAACGGAGGAATCTTCTTTTTCCTCCTCCTTATATTCCAAAGCCGCTTTCCTCAGAAGCCTTCTTACCTCTTTTTCAAAGGTGGTTTCAAGGTCAAGATAATTATCAAACTTTGGTGCCGAATAGAACTCATAATCCTTTTGAGTCTGTATATAAGCATTATAAAGGCTCTTATACTTGGGGCTTTCAAGCTTTTCTATCTCATTTGGAAGAAGTTCAAAGCCCTTCTCGGTAACAGGCATGTAGCCCACGGAGGTGACGAATCTCACATTTACCTCAGGGGAGGTAAGCCACTTAACAAAGGTTGCCATGGCCTTCTCTCTCTCCGGTGTGGACTTGACTCCGCAGATTCCGGCGCCTCTTTGCATGACCAGTTTCTTTCCATTCTCAAAACATGGAACCGGATAAGCTGAGATTTCCACCTTCTCGGTCTTATTATCTGCATAGGTAACCTCATCGGCATAATAAAGTACGCTGGCACTTGACCCCACACTTGCTATGGCATCGCCGGTTCTTAGAGGTTCTGTGGCATATCCTTCATTAAGCCACAATCCCCCTTCAATTGCTGAGCGTGCGTAGGGTTCCCAGGCTTTCTCAAACTTGGGACCGAAGGCGATTTTATCACCATTAAAGAAGTCCTCCCCCATGGATTCACATCCAACCTGAAAATAATTGAAGTGATAATCATGAGCAATAAAGGTCTTCCCGCCGCTCCAGTCCTTATACTTTAAAGATGTTTCAAAAAGGCCCTCCCAGGTGTTAAGGTCAGAAATTTCTGCCCCGGTAGCCTTTGCGAACCTGTCAAACAAAGTGTTGTTAACGAAGAGGATTTCAGTTGATTTTGCCACAGGAAAAACCAGAAGCTTCCCATTTATCTCCCCTTCTTCGATGAATGCGGACACATACCCATCAAGCTCCTCTTCGGAAAAGCAGTCTCTGAAATCCATAAGGACATCAGGATCAGGCATTGCAAGGACAGTTTTGGGGTATGAAATGAACAAATCCGGAAGTTCAGCTGCTCCCGGCTCCTTGTTGGCCGCCTTTAGCACCGCTTCATGAATGGTGTTGGTGTTTGAAACAAGGGAAACCTGAACCTTGATTCCCTCCTGCTGTCCTATGGTGTCATTGAATTCACTTATTATGTCATTTAAGGGCGAAGCAGTCTGCTCACCGTAAACATGCCAGATGGTCAGGGTTACAGGATTAGATTTGGGAACTCCTTCTTTACATCCAACACATGAAATTGTAAAAGCCAAAATAAGAATTGCCGCCAGTACTCTTTTCAAATCATTCTCCCTCGAATAATTTTCTCTTTCTGTCTATCATTTCATCAATCTTTTCGATATAGAGCTTTACATCCTTAACATTGTCGCACCTTTCGATTCGACCGTTTCCGTACACTCTCTTTGTAACGGTTCCGGCCCCCAGCGCCACTATGGACTGCAGTTCCTCCATAATAAGAATGTTATATATGCCGTACTTTCCTTCAGAAGCATATCCCACGTTCTCAAAGTTTCCGGACATGTTTTTCTGTCTGTATAAATAATAGGGTTTAAGGCCCATGCTTAGAGCCCCTTTAGCCGCAATGGCCATGGTCTCGTCAGTATTATTAATCATGGACATTCCGTTCTTCTCAATAAACTGGCTGAGGGCGCTGGCTCTCTTTACGGCAAGAGAATGAACCGTAAGATTATCGGGCTTAAGCTCCCCAATTATCTCCATAGTTCTTCTCACGTCCTCTGCTCCCTCACCGGGAAGTCCAAGGATGATGTCCATGTTTATGTTATCAAAGCCAAGACTTCTGGCAAGCTTATAGGCTTCAACAGTCTGGGCTGCTGTGGCCCTTCTTCCGATGAACTTTAAGGTTTCCTCATTCATGGTCTGAGGATTTACGGATATTCTTGTAACCTTATGCTTCTTCAGGGTCTCAAGTTTCTCCTTAGTGATAGAGTCCGCTCTTCCGGCCTCAACCGTAAACTCCTTGATATGACTTAAATCCAGACTTTCTTCTATCTTTGTAAGGAGCCTGTCCAGTTCCTCCGCTTCCAAAGTGGTAGGGGTACCTCCGCCGATATAAACCGTATCAAGGGTCTTTCCGGCAAATTCATCTGCCACAAAATCAATCTCTTTATCCAGAGCGTCCAGGTAGTCGTTAACCACCTTTTTCATGGTAATTATCGGGTATGAGGTAAAAGAACAGTAAAGACATGTAGTTGGACAAAACGGAATTCCGATATACAGACTGTACCCTTCTTTTGCATCTATGTCCCTTAAGGCAAAAAGCTCTCTCTTTGCAATGTCGATGGAAAGATCAATCTTCTCATCCGAAACCAGATATGTGCTTTTAAGCTTTGCCCTGATTTCTTCATCGCTTTTCCCCTGTTGAATCATCTCCATGGGAAGCTTTGTTGGCCTTATCCCCGTAAGAGTTCCCCAGGGAAGTATCTTTCCCGTCTCTTTGGAGAGTTGTTCATAAAGCTTGATTTTGAATTCGTTCTTGTATACGGGACGGTCCTCATCCGGTGCCGGTCCCCTGAAATCGAAGTTAACATCGGGGTTGTCACACTCTTCCTCGGAGTAAACTCTTACCTCTTTTTCGGGGTAAAATGCCTTCACAAGAGAGTGAATATCATAATCAAAACCCATGACATTCGTTTTGACTTTTAACATATTTATCCTCGCAAAAAGGCTCTTTATTAAAAGAGCCTTTAATTTCTACTGTATAAATGGATTGTTTTCTTTCTCGTAACCAATGGTGGTAGATGGGCCATGTCCGGGATAAACCCTGGTGTCCTCAGGGAGAACCAGCAGTTTTTCCTTAATTGAGCGCACGAGCGTACTCATGCTTCCGGTATGGAAGTCTGTTCTTCCCACCGACTCGGCAAAAAGCGTATCTCCGCTTATAAGGATTCCCGCTTCCTCTATGTAGTAACAGCAGCTTCCCTTGGTATGTCCGGGAGTTCCGATAAGCCTAAGCTTGATTCCTGCTATCTCAATTTCGTCTCCGTCCTTTAAATAGACGTTAGGCTTGATTGTACAGGCTCTGCCCGCCCAGTCTGACTCGTTCAGAATGGAATCCGAACACAGATCCTCTTCCTCTTCCCAGGCATAAATCTTTGCACCTGTCTTGGCGCGAAGCTCCTGAGCACCCCATATATGGTCAAAATGCGCATGAGTAAGGACTATGCCCGATACTGAGAGTCCATTGGCTTTTAACTTCTCATAAATAGTCGCACCCTGGTCAGCCGGATCCACAAATACGCACTCGCCCGAGCCTTCTTTGTAGATAAAGTAACAGTTTGTCTGGGCTATTCCGATAACAAGGCGTCCTATTTTGATATCGCTCATACTAGCTTCTTGTCCTTTCAATGTCCACTACGCTTTCGATGGAACGAATCTTCTCAATAATTCTGTTGAGTTCGTCCATGCTTCTGATTTCGATGCAGGTATTTAAAGTAGCCATACCCTGCTTGTTGGTTCTGGTATTCATGGAAACGATATTGATATCTTTCTCCGTGAGGGCCTTGGAAATATCAGCCAAAAGACCGTTACGGTTGTTGGCGTAAATCTTGATCTCTGCGGAGTAAAGCTCGTTATCTGTCTCTGTCTTCTCCCATTCAGCCTCAATAATTCTGCTTCTCTCAATTTCAGGGAGACTTAACATGTTGATACAGTCGGAACGGTGAATCGAAACGCCTCTTCCTCTTGTAACAAAGCCCACTATCTCATCACCGGGCAAAGGTGAACAGCACTTACTGAATCTAACGGCCACATCGTGAATTCCCTTAACGGTAATTCCGCTCTTGGGTCTCATTCTCACATTTCTGTGAGCCTGATTCTCCTCAACCTGTCTGATAACCTCCTCATTTGTAAGAGGTTTCGCATGGTCTGCCTCATAGGCCTCTAACATCCTGTTGATGATCTGGCCTTCCTTAAGTCCGCCATGACCGATGGCTGCCAGGATTGACTCCCAGTCTCTGAAGCCATACTTGTCCATCACAAGATTCATGTACTCGGGCTTCATAACGTCGGTCATGTTAATGCCCTTGGCCTTGCAGTAGGACACTATCATGTCCTTACCCTTGGTTATATTGTCATCCTTAAGCTCATTTCTGAACCACTGGTTGATCTTGTTCTTGGCCTGTGTACTCTTAACAATACTGAGCCAGTCTCTGGAAGGTCCCCGGGAGTTCTGAGAGGTGATGATTTCAACTCTGTCTCCGTTCTGGATCTCATAGTCTATGGTTACAAGTTTACCGTTTACTCTTGCACCTATCATCTTGTTTCCTACAGCGGAATGGATGCTGTAAGCAAAGTCGATGGGGTTGGAACCATAAGGCAGGGTCTTAACCTCGCCGTTAGGAGTAAAGCAGTAAACCGTATCTCCGTAAATATCAAAGTCGTCCTTAAGAAGCTTCATAAACTCCTTGTTATCGGACATTTCCTTCTGCCAGTCAAGAATCTCACGAAGCCATGAAAGCTTCTCTGCTTCCTGGGACTCAACCTTCTTACCGTCAGAGTTCTCCTTGTACTTCCAGTGAGCTGCGATACCGTACTCAGCGGCCTTGTGCATCTCGTAGGTTCTTATCTGAATTTCGAAGGGCTGACCCGATGAACCGATAAGGGTTGTATGAAGGGACTGGTACATGTTGGCCTTCGGCATTGCAATGTAATCCTTGAATCTGCCGGGAATGGGCTTATACATTTCGTGAATTACGCCTAAGGCTGCGTAGCAGTCTTTTACCGAATCAACAATGATTCGAACTGCGAACAGATCATAAATCTGATCGATGGTCTTACCCTGATTCTTCATCTTCTTGTAGATACTGAAGAAGTGCTTGATACGACCGTCTATCTTTGCATCTATATTGGCATTCTTAATATGCTGACTTACCTCGTCAACGATATCCTGAATGTATTTCTCTCTCTCACTCTTTCTGATTGCAATCTTATCAACCAGATCATAATATGCCTCGGGCTCAAGATACTTGAATGACAAGTCATCAAGTTCAACCTTGATACGGGAGATTCCCAGCCTGTCAGCAAGAGGAGCGTATATTTCAAGGGTTTCTCTGGCAATACGCTGCTGCTTTTCAGGAGGCATATACTTAAGAGTACGCATGTTATGTAATCTATCTGCCAGCTTGATAATGACCACTCGAATATCCTTGGCCATGGCGATGAACATCTTTCGAAGGTTCTCTGCCTGCATCTCAAGTTTGGCATCATCACCGGACATGTTGTTGGTAAGGGGAATCTGCTCTAACTTGGTAACGCCGTCAACCAGAAGTGCAACATCATCTCCGAACTCTCTCTTAAGATCTTCCTCGGAAAGAACTGTATCTTCCACAACATCGTGAAGCAATCCGGCAGCGATGGTCTCCTTGTCCATCTCCAGATCTGCCAGAGTTATTGCAACACAAAGAGGGTGAATGATGTAGGGTTCTCCCGACTTCCTCACCTGACTCTTGTGCGCCTCATCAGCGAAACGATATGCTTTTTCAATCAACGAGTAATCATCTGAAGGATGGTAAAGAGCAACTCTGTCTATCAAGTCCTTGTACAATTCCTCGGGACTGAGTTGCTCTTGCATTGCTTCAATTCGACCATCGTCAAAGATCACTTCCTGTTTGATCTCTTCCATAATAGCCTCACTGTATAATAGTTTCTCTTTCCCGCAAGGTTTGCGGTTAGGTAATTCCTCTTTTTGATCTACTTTCCGGGGTAGGAAATAGCGGAATCAAGTCTGTATCCCTTGATCTTGTCTCTTCCCTTAAGGCCTGCAAGCTCCATAAGTACAACAACGCCAACAACCTCGCCGCCAAGGGACTCAATAAGCTTAATCATTGCTTCTGTTGTACCGCCTGTAGCAATCAAATCGTCAACAACAAGAACCTTCTGGCCGGGCTTGATTGCATCCTTGTGCATCTCAATTGTTGCCTTGCCATACTCAAGGTCATAGTCAACAGAAACTGTCTCGCAGGGAAGTTTGCCTTTCTTACGGATAAGTGCAAAGGGCTTGTGAAGATTGTAAGCAAGAGGGGTTCCGAAGATGAATCCACGGCTCTCAGCTCCAACAACAACATCAAACTCCAAATCCTTTACAAGATTCTGCATTGTATCTATAGCAAGTTTAAGACCGTCCGCATCCTGCAAAACGCTGGTTACATCTCTAAACATGATTCCCGGTTCAGGGAAATCCGGTATGGTCCTTACATAGTCTTCAAGCTTCTTACTCATGAGTCTGTTCCTTTCCTATATGCATCTAGAAATTATTAATAATTTTAAGATTTGTGTACCAAAAAATTACATTTAATTATATTATTTTTTTCGAGAATTAGCAAGGGATTAAAGGGGGTACAGCTTTGACTTTTAAAAGCTTCAAAAGCGGATAAAACTCGCCTTTAGCTCTCTTTATCCGCCGAATTTCATCCATTTTGGGTGACCTCGGCGGATAAATCCTCAAAATCATCTCATTTATCCGCCGCCGAGCCTCTATGTAATCGCCTGTTGGCGGATAATCTCTGCTCAATTCCAATTTTATCCGCTACGCTTACTCTTCTGAGGTGATTTCAGGCGGATAAGATTTGCTATTTGCTAATTTTATCCGCCTGCTTTCCCATCACAAGCTCATTTCAGGCGGATAAAATGCGGGAAAGGGAATTATTATCCGCCACCATCCCCCAACGCGGTACACAAAAGGCGGATAAAAAGCCGAAAACAGCATTTTTATCCGCCCGAGGAACTCAAAGCAAGGCGAAAAGGCCAAAATGTAACAAAGGAAAAGTCAAAAAAAGACTCAAACCAAAGGTTTGAGTCTCTTCGCAGCTCGTAGCGGAATCGAACCGCTGATTCTGCCGTGAGAGGGCAGCGTCTTAACCGCTTGACCAACGAGCCGTACTTGAGTATCTTAACGTATCTCGAAGAAAAAAGCAAGCACTTTTTTTAAAAATTTCAAACTTTTACACCGGCACCTTAATCTTGTCCCGCAGGCAGTCGTATAAAGCGTCGTAACTGTTACGGAATACGATACCATACTTGTTAATCTTCTCCTGGCTCATCAGAAGGTTTCTTGAATTGTTTGAGAAGGCTGCCGTGTCCTCCTCAATGTATCTTAAGCTGATTCCAAGAGATGAAATCAGGTTCTTTGTAAGGTCATAGGTATTAAACTTGTTGGGGGATCCGAAATTGTATATGCCCCCGGGAAGTTCAAAGGCCTTCTCCATGTTGGCAACAACTTCATTGACGTCCGTAATTCCCCTTCTATCGCGGGTTGAGTACCTTATCTTCTCGTTATTCTGAATCTTGGTGCAAAGATTCCTGGGGTAATCCATCCTGGTCAAATCCGCGAGATTATCGGGCTCGTACATCCATGACAGACGAAGAATTATGCTGTCGGGATTGACTCTCTGGCACTCCTTCTCCGCGCTTCTCTTCTGCTTGCCGTACTGATTATATGGAAAAACCACCTCGTCCTCATTATGGGCAATATTGCCTCTGTTACCGCAATATACCTGGTCAGAGGAACAGATGATAATCTTTGCCTTATACTGAGCTGCAACGCTGGCCATATTAAGGCTTCCTACCACATTTACAACAGCACTCTCATCCGGCTTCTTCTCGCAGGATACCACATCTGCCATTCCTGCACAGTGAATAACCTTATCAGGCCTCTCCGTTATGAAGAAAGCCGCCACTGAGTCCTTATTGGTAATGTCAAGTTCAGAATGAGTCGGAGTGCAAACCTCGTACTTATCCTGATATGCAGTTTTGAGTCTGCTGCCGAGGAATCCGCTTCCACCGGTAATTAAAAGTTTCTCCATTTCCTAACCACCCTATGCAAACATATCAAATAAACTGATCTGATTTGTTTCAGGGATATCCCCTAATAAATTAAGTTCCGCCATCTTGTCTATGGCAGTCTTTGATACCTTTGTTCTGTCTCGGAAATCATCCTTGCTGAGGAAAGGACCATCCTTCGCTGCTTCCATTATAGCATCTGCAGCCTTTTCACCCAAGCCGTCAATACTATTTAGTGAAGGCATTATTTTGCCGTCCATAACCTGGAAGTTTCTCGAATGAGCCTTAAAGATATCAATGGGCAGGAATTCAAAGCCTCTGGCATACATTTCCTGTACAATCTTCATATCCTTAAGGGAATCCTCTTCCGCCTTGGTTATCAGGTCACCCTTGCCCTTTAGTTCTCTGATTACAGCCTCAAGATGGGCACGGCCCTGGCACATTTTCTCGTAGGAAAAGGCCTTGGCACGAATCGAGAAGAAAGAAGCATAATAAGCCAAAGGATAATTAATCTTACAGTAGGCTATTCTCCAGGCCATCATAACGTAAGCCGCCGCATGTGCCTTAGGGAACATGTACTTAATCTGCTTGCAGGACCAGATATACCAGTCGGGAACGTTGGCTTCCTTCATGGCTTTCTCCATTTCGGGCTTAAGTCCTTTACCCTTTCTTACGCTTTCCATCGTGGTGAAGGAAAGGCTTGGATCCATTCCCATACGTATAAGATAAAGCATAATGTCATCACGACAGCATATACATGTGGAAATATCCGCAGTGCCCTCCAAAATAAGAGTCTGAGCGTTATTAAGCCATACGTCGGTACCGTGACCAAGTCCCGATATTCTAATTAAATCAGAAAAACACTTCGGTTTGGTATCAAGAAGCATCTGAATAACGAAATCTGTACCAAATTCCGGAATTCCGAGGCTTCCCACAGGACATCCATCGATATCCGCAGGAGTAATTCCCAAGGCCTCGGGGCTTCTGAAAAGGCTCATAACTGCCTTATCGTCCAGAGGAATCTTGGTGGGATCTATGCCTGTAATATCCTGAAGCATTCTAATCATAGTGGGATCATCATGCCCGAGAATATCAAGTTTCAAAAGGTTATGGTCGATGGAGTGATAATCGAAATGGGTTGTGATTATGTCCGTCGTCATATCGTTTGCGGGATGCTGAACCGGTGTGAAGGAGTTAATGTCCTCTCCCACAGGAAGCACAACGATTCCGCCGGGGTGCTGACCTGTACTTCTTCTGACGCCCGTGCAGCCAAGAACCAGTCTGTTTATCTCACAGTGTCTCTTGGGTTCGCCCCTCTCCTCAAAGTAATTCTTAACGTATCCGTATGCGGTCTTATCCGCCAGAGTACCGATGGTTCCGGCTCTGAAAGTCTGACCGGCGCCAAAAATAACCTCAGTGTACTTATGAGCCTTGGACTGGTACTCACCTGAGAAGTTAAGGTCTATATCAGGCTCCTTATCGCCCTTGAAACCAAGGAATGTTTCAAAGGGAATGTCGAAGCCGTCCTTAATAAGAGGTTCGCCACATACCGGGCAATTCTTATCGGGCATATCGCAGCCCGCATTTCCCGCATATGCTTTTACCTCATCTGAGTCAAAATCGTAATATCTACATTTCGGGCATCTATAGTGGGGTGGCATGGAGTTAACTTCGGTAATACCTGCCATGAATGCCACCAAAGACGAACCTACGGATCCTCTGGAGCCAACCAGATATCCATCCTCCACCGATTTCCAAACCAGCTTCTGGGCGATAATATACATAACCGCGAATCCATTGGAAATAATGGAATTAAGCTCTTTCTGCAATCTCTCCTCAACTATTGGAGGAAGGGTCTCTCCGTATAAATCGTGAGCCTTGTTGTAGCAGATCTCCGTAAGGGTCTTGTCGGAATCGGGAATAACCGGAGGACACTTATCGGGGCGAACCGGCGAAATGGGCTCAATCATATCGGCAATGAGATTGGTGTTTGTGATAACAACTTCCTCTGCCTTGTCAGATCCCAAATACTGGAACTCCTCAAGCATCTCCTCAGTGGTATGAAGATAGAGGGGTGCCTGTCTGTCCGCATCGTCAAAGCCTTTGCCCGCCATTATGATTCGACGGTAAATCTCATCCTCGGGATTGAGAAAATGCACATCACAAGTGGCAACAACCGGCTTGTTAAACTGTTCTCCAAGCTTGACAATCCTCTTGTTGATATTTTGAATATCCTTAATGGAATTAACCGACTCTATTCTCTCGGACTCAATCATGAAGGCATTGTTGCCCACAGGCTGAATCTCAAGATAATCATAGAGGTTAACGATTCGTGCGATCTCCTCCTCGGACCTCTCGTCCAAAAGAGCGCGGTATAACTCTCCCGCCTCGCAGGCGCTTCCCACAAGAATTCCTTCCCTGTATTTCATAAGAAGGCTCATGGGAATTCTGGGAACCTTAAAGAAATATTTAAGGTGAGATTCCGAAACAAGGGTGTACATATTGATTCTTCCCACATTATTCTGTGCCAGAAGAATCGTATGGTAAGGCATAAGTCGCTTAATTGCATTGGGATTAAGCTTTGCCATCTCGTTAAGCGCCGTCAGGGTTGTAATTCCCTGATCCTTAAGAATCTTAATAAGCTTTACAAAAATCTCCGCAGTAGCCTCGGCATCATTTACCGCCCTGTGATGCCCTTCAAGGCTGACTCCGAGAATCTTACATACCGCATCCAGGGTATGCTTCGCGTGATCCGGGAAAAGCACTCTGGAAATGCCAAGGGTATCAACCCAGGTATAATCAAAAGGAAATCCCTGTCTCTGACAGTTAACCTTAATAAATCCTGTATCAAATCCTGCATTGTGGGCAACCAGAATACAGCCCTCGCAGAATTTTACGAAGTCCGGAAGCACCGTCTCTATGGTGGGCGCATCCAGAACCATCTCGTCTCTTATATTCGTAACTTGCGTTATTCTATACGGGATGGGCACCTCAGGGTTTACGAAAGTGGAGAATCTGTCTGTAATTGCGCCGTTTTCAACCTTTACGGCACCAATTTCGATAATTCTGTTTTTCTCCGCAGAAAAGCCTGTGGTCTCTATGTCAAAAACCACATATCTCTCATCAAGGGTCTGCCCCTTATCGTTATTGACTATGCCCTGCAAATCGTCAACAACATAGGCCTCGACGCCATATATAATCTTGAAAAAATCGTTCTTATCCGGGTTTTCTTCCCCGGCGGCAATTCGTTTTTCCTTCTCCTTCTTCCACAAATCATCCCTTGTATGAAGGGCATCAGGGAAGGCCTGAACAACGCCGTGGTCCGTGATTGCTATGGCCGGATGTCCCCATGCGTAGGCTTGTTTAATAATGTCCGAAGCCTCGGATACACCATCCATATCACTCATCTTGGTGTGGCAGTGAAGTTCAACTCGCTTCTTTGCTGCCTTATCTTTTCTCTTCTCGGTAAAATCAGGAATCTCCTGTATTCCCTTTAACGAGTTGATTGTAAGTTCATGTGAGAACTTATCGATCAAAGCCTCACCCTTGACCTTTACGAAAACGCCTGTCTTGACCCTGGCGCTGAACTCATCAATCTTGTTGCTTGGAATGAAGCATTTGCAGCTTATTGTATCTGTAAAATCAGTGACATCAAAAGAAACTATGTAAAGGTCACCCTTTCTTGTCTCTCTGAGGTCCACCGCAATAATCTTTCCTCTTACGGCCACTACGCCGATTTCACCCTCAATATCAACAATTCGGGTGGCATCTATGTCCACATCTTTACCGTAAATAACATCGGGATTGGAGGAATAAGAAAGCTCTCTCTCCTTCTTTTTGGGGGCTTCCTTTTCTATAGCTTTCTTGGCTACATTGTTCTTGGTTTCCTCCTGCTTATCGGCATCGGAAACTGCAGCAGGAAACACCTTCTTAAAGGCCTCTCCTGCATTGCTCCTGTCGTCCTTGGCGGCAGGAAGATCAAATTTCACCTTAATGTCAACCTTAAGGCCGCATCTGTCACAGAAAATCTTCTCAAAAACTTCCTCTATCTCACGTTTTCTCTCCCTTGATACAAAGTTATCCTCAACAGTTATCTCCATGAGATTCTCAGTGGGAAACTCAAACTTTGCATGCCTTATACAGTTGAAGAAAACATGACTGTATTCCTTGATTTCAAGAAAAATGCTTTCCCTGTACACATCAAAAAGCTTCTCAGGTGTGTACTGAGCGGAAAGCTTGAATTTCTCATAAATCTTTATGTCTATCTTGTTATATCTGAAAAACTGGCTCTTAATCTTTTTCTCGACATCAAAAACAGCCTGCTTGGGAAGCAGGTGATTTGATGACACATATACGTGTAAGTATTCCCTTGATGCAGTGGTTGAAACCCGGTCAACCACCGTCTCTTCAAAAAGGCTTCTTAATTCATCATTAAGTTCAAGCGTCGGGAACGCCTCAAAAAAAAGCTTACTCATTAAAACCTATCCTTGCCAGTTCTCAAGTTCAAAGCGGAGCGTGTTAAGCAACTCCTCCTCGGGAACCTTCTTAATTATCTCTCCTTTTTTAATAAGGAGACCCTCGCCGATTCCTCCGGCAATTCCGATGTCAGCCTCCTTGGCCTCTCCGGGGCCGTTAACTGCACATCCCATAACCGCAACCTTGATATCAAGTGGCATGTCCTTAACCATGTCCTCAACCTTTGTTGCAAGTCCGATTAAATCTATCTTGGTACGTCCGCAGGTAGGGCATGAAACCACTTCTATTCCGCCCTTTCTAAGTCCCAATGTTCTAAGTATAAGCTTAGCGCTTCTGACCTCTTCCACAGGATCTGCAGACAGTGAAACTCTTATGGTATCACCAATTCCCTGATTCAGAATCAATCCAAGTCCAAGGGCTGATTTAATGTTTCCGCTGTTGATGGTACCTGACTCGGTAATTCCCACATGGAGAGGATGATTGGTTTTCTCAGCCAAAATTTCATGGGCCTTAACACACATCATTACATCAGATGATTTGATGCTGATAACAAGGTTGTCATAGCCCAGATCCTCTATAATACCCACCTTATCAAGAGCACTCTCAACGATTCCCTCAGCTGTTACTCCATGGTATTTCTCCACAAGCTCCTTCTCCAAAGAACCGCTGTTAACCCCTACTCTTATAGGGATATTTCTCTCTTTGGCTACCTTCACAACAGCCTCAACCTTTTCCCTGCTTCCGATATTGCCGGGATTGATACGAATCTTGTCAGCGCCGTTTTCCATTGCAGCAATGGCCATCTTATAATCAAAGTGAATATCCGCAACCAGTGGAATATGTATCTGCTTCTTTATCTCCTTTAAAGCCTCAGCCGCCTCCAAAGTGGGCACAGTGCACCTTATAATCTCACATCCTGCAGCTTCAAGTTTCAAAATCTGATCAACCGTGGCCTTAACATCCTCGGTCCTCGTGTTGGTCATCGACTGTATAAGGATCGGGTTCCCGCCACCTATTACGCGGTCCCCTATTTTAACAATTTTCGTGTTATCTCTGTACATTTCTTACCTCCGTATGTACCCTACTATTCCATTCTATTTTCTTTTAGGGTGTTTTTCAATGGTCAGATATTCACAAAAAGTTTTTGTTGACGTGAGGGATTTTTCCCGCTACAATGAAACCACTTGATGACTGTTCAAGTATTAATGCTTATTTCAAGCGTTTTTCCAGGGGTGACAACTTCAGAGAGGTTTACATTAGGAGGTTTGCAGGTGATTTATGCAAATCTTTAGTTCTTATGTAAGCGAAAAGGGAAAAGGGTCCAAGGTTAATCAGGACTCTCTTTGTATTACCCAGTTTGTAACCCATCGCAAAAGGGTCACAATGGCCATGGTATGCGACGGAATCGGAAGTTTCCCCAATTCAGAGGATGCATCCAGCTTTGTAACGGAGTGGATGGTCAACTGGATTTACCGTGACGGTTTAAGAGCCATAAGAAAATACAAAGAGATTGGCTTTGTCCGTGCGGTTAAACGCGAATTCTTCAGATGTCATCGGAAGTTCTCCGAGATTACTCCCACATCAAACGGAACCACAATTTCAATGTTAATCACAATAAACAAGCGATTCTACGTCTTCTGGAGCGGAGACTGCAGGGTCTACACACTTAAGTCAGGAAGGACAAAGCTTTTGACTGACGATGATTCGGAATCCGGTGTTTTAAATGCCTGTTTTACAAACATTGGGTACCACGTACCCCATCACAAAACAGGCCGAATAAAGCGTCACTCCGGGTTCCTGTTGTGTTCCGACGGTTTCTACAGACGTCTTGATCCCGATCTTATCAAAGCTCTTCTCAATTCCAATTCAAGTAAGAATCCCACCGAATTCAAAACAAGACAGCTAAAGGAATGCGTCGGCAGAAATCTGTCAAGGAACGAGGTCGATGACATGAGCGCTGTTTTAATAAATACAAATTAAAAGGAGAAAAATATGGACGAAAAAGCAAAAAACTACGTAATTCTCAACGAAATCGCAAGGGGAGGTCAGGGAATAGTCTACAAAGGAATGGACAAGCGCCTGGGGAGGTTTGTGGCCATTAAGAAATTCGAAGTAACAGAAACCATGCCCAAGGAGAGAATTCTGGCAAACCTTGGGGAAATAAAGAACTGTTTCCATCCTGCACTTCCCATGATTTTGGACATCTATTCATCAGGTGATGAGGTCTGCCTTGTCATGGAGTTCATTAAGGGCATGACCCTAACCGAATATGTTGAACTTAACGGGCCCCTGTCAGTGCCTGATGCCATAAGGGTGACCGAGAAAATCGGAGATGTACTCTCCTACCTTCATTCTGCAAAAAGCGGCATGATCTACTCAGACCTTAAACCTGACAACATAATAATAGACTCTGAAAAAAACATCCGTCTTATTGATACCGGAAGTATCATAAGCCTAAGAGGAATCAGAGAAAGGAAGTCCCATGATGGGTTCTTTGCAAGCCCGGGCTTTGCAGCCCCTGAACAAATGGAAGGAAAGACGTTAAGTCCAAGAAGCGATATCTTTTCCCTGGGGGCCGTTCTTCACTTCATACTAACCGGAGAAGACCCTTCGAAGCCACCTTACTTAAGAAGACACCTTAAAGAATGTAACAGGTCTCTGCCCGGTTACCTGGTTTCGGCTGTGGAAAAATGTCTGGATAAGGATGACAACAAAAGATTTCCCACTGTGGAATCCTTTATTGAGAAATTAAAAAACCCGAGAAGGAATTACATTCCTATTATCCCGGGTTTATCTACTCCATATAAGCAGGAAAAGATGATATTTGTCAGCAGCGGAAAGCGGGTTGGTGCCTTGGCTCTCCTGACCATTGTTTTAATCACGTGTGTTATGTTTTTTGCCAAAGCCCTTATGTCAAAGGCAAATGAGCCTCTCTCCAAAAGTGTCAGAGTGCACGAGCTTGAGGCCACCGACCAGGCCGGCAACAGAATAATCATCGGTACATTGAAGCGATAAAAGTCTCTATCTAAAGAGCTTTGTAATATCGTTAAAGAAGACAAATGCTGCAAGAATCAAAAGAAGAATCATTCCCGCAACGTGAACCATTCCCTCTTTCTCAGGAGGAACGGGTTTGCCTCTAACAAGTTCTATAAGCAGAAATACCAGTCTTCCTCCATCCAAAGCAGGCAAAGGAAGAAGATTTATGATTCCAAGGTTTACAGACAGAAGCATAACAAGATACATCATGTTCATCACTACTGTGGTTGCACCGTATTCCTTGGTGTTCTCATAGGTGTCCCCAACAACTTCAGCTACTCCAAGAGGGCCGGCAACATCATCCTTGCCTGTCTTTCCTGTAAAGAGGCCTCCAAGCGCCGAATAGGTTGAGGAAATGGCATAGTGCATTTCATAAAGTCCGAATTTGACACTGTCCACAATGCCATCTGCCTTTACGTACTCTCCGCCGGTTAGTCCAAACAGATATCTGCCATCAGCCTCGGAATAAGCCGGTGTAACCATGGTCTTGTAGGTTTCACCGTTTCTTTCGTAAACAAATTCCACACTTTCTCCGCGGTTCATAACCGAGCGAATCAGAAGGTCGTTATAAAGATAGATACTGTGTCCGTCTACCTTCTTAATAACGTCTCCTGCCATAATCCCCGCAGTTTCACATCCGCCTCCTTCAGAAACGCTTTGAACCACAGGAAGAACTGTATATGTATTGCTTACAACGACCAAGGCAAAAATAAGTCCCAAAAGGAAGTTGAAGAAGGGACCCGCAAGCACTGTGCCGATTCTGGCCCATACACTTGCCTTGTTGAAGGCTCCTTCACTTAAACCGTCTCCGCCCTCGGGATCTTTTTCTCTTAATTCCTTCATCTCCTCGGGAGTCAAATCAGTACCTTCAAATCTGCAGGCACCTCCCAGGGGAAGAAGGCGTAAGGTATATTCAGTGCCATTCTTTGTAAAACCGCATAACTTGGGGCCGAATCCCACTGCGAATTCCACTACGTGGATACCGTTAGCTTTGGCAATAAGGAAATGACCGAATTCATGGGATATAATAATCAATCCCATTATCAAAACAAAAAATAAAATAGTAACGCCCATAACTTACTGATTAAACCTCTGAATCTATATAATCATAGATATCCTTTTCAACCTCAAGGATCTGCTCCACCGTAGGGTTCGCAATAACCTTGTGGTGATCCATGCATTTCTCGATGATTTCACCAATTTGCAAAAACTTGATTTCTTTTCTGATAAACATGGCATTGGCACGCTCATTAGCCGCATTAAACACCGTAGGCATACTTCCGCCAATTCTTGCTGCCTTAAGTCCCAAAGCAAGCCCTTTAAATGTATCCGGGTCAGGCTTTTCAAAGGTGATGGATGCCAGTTTAAAGAAATCAACTCTGTTGCCTTCCATAGGCATTCTGTCCGGGTAGAAAAGCGCATACTGGATTGGAAGTTTCATGTCCGGAACTCCCATCTGTGCAATGATCCCGCCATCTATAAACTGAACTGCCGAGTGAATAATACTCTGAGGATGAATTATAACCTGAATCTGATCCAAGGATACATCAAACAGCCATCTGGCCTCCATAACCTCCAGGGCCTTATTAACCAGGGAAGCTGAATCCACGGTAATCTTCTGCCCCATGGACCAGTTAGGATGCTTAAGGGCATCTTCAACTGTTTTGTCACGAAGCTGCTCGGTGGTCATGCCTCTGAAAGGTCCGCCCGATGCTGTAAGAAGAATCTTGTCTATCTTATCCTTCGGTTCATTCTTTAAAGACTGAAAAATCGCACTGTGCTCACTGTCCACAGGAAGGATGGAAACACCCATCTCCTTGGCCAGGGGCATAATAATATGTCCGGCACATACCAGGGTTTCCTTGTTGGCCAAAGCAATAGTTTTCCCTGCTTTAATTGCAGCGATAGTAGGTCTGATTCCAATCATTCCCACTATGGCAGTTACGAAGATATCCATTGAAGGAAGCACTGCCATTTCAAGCATACCTTCCATGCCCCCAAGAACTCTCACGTCCAAATCTGCCACTCTGCCTCGTAAATCCCTTGCAGCCTCAAGGCTTCCCATTACGGCAAGTTCGGGTTTAAACTGCCTTATCTGCTTCTCCATAAGTTCAACATTGGTGCCTGCTGAAAGGGCAACAACCTTTAACTCTTCAGGAAAAGCCTTAACTATATCAAGTGTCTGAGTTCCGATTGATCCGGTGGAACCCAAAATACCGATTTTCTTCATTTAAAATCGCCTCTGTTCTACCAGCTTATAGCTGTGAAATCCAAATCCATGAAAAGAATGGAAAGATAATAAATAATGGGTGCCGTAACAATTATGCTGTCCACTCTGTCCATTACTCCGCCATGTCCGGGGATCAGTGTTCCATAATCCTTTATGTTGTAGTTACGCTTGATTCCCGATGCAGCCAGGTCTCCAATCTGACCAATAATGCTGGAAAGGCCGCATATAATGGCTATTATCCACCACATGTTGGCGCTGTGATAAATATTTGCGCCCAAAAACCACCCGTAGATACCGCCACCCAGGGTTCCTCCGACTATACCTCCGATACTTCCCTCAATTGACTTCTTGGGGCTTAACTTCGGAGCAAGTTTGTGTTTGCCAAATGCAGATCCGATGAAATAAGCAAAGGTATCATTTAAGGCTGAGCAGATCAGTACAAGCCATATAAGGTACTGTCCATTCTCCAGGGTTCTTATTCTGTATACATACGAGAAAAGGAACGGCCCATACATAACACAGAAGAATGCTCTCATCATCTGAGAAGCGTCGTATGTGGGGAATTTGACCACATATATGATAAGCAGAAACATTAAGAATATGGTGGACCAAAGGCCGAGGCCAATTCCAACATAGTCTAAATAAATAAACGCATACATTACAACAATCGAAACATATGCTGCACTTTCAAAGGCGTTGGTGGGGGTACCCTTTACATGAAGCCCCGTGGCTCTCGACAGTTCAAAGAAGGCAATAAGAGCCATTGCCGTCATAAGCCCGATAAGCCAAAGGCCTCCCAAAACCATACATGTTCCGGCAATCAGTATGAGTATTGTTCCGCTGATAATTCTGGTTTTCATTATCGGCCTTCCTCCTTAATTCCGCCAAACTTGCGGTTTCTCTTTCCGTAAGCTTCTATGGCCTTATCAAGCTCCGCTTCACTAAAGTCAGGCCAGGCCACAGGCGTGAAATAAAACTCGCTGTACGCTAACTGCCATAAAAGGAAATTGGAAATTCTTTCCTCACCACAGGTCCTGATAAGCAAATCAGGGTCAGGCATATTATATGTGTCAAGGCTGCCTGAAATGGTATCTTCTGTGATATCTTCGGGGTTAAGTAATCCCTCCTTCACTTTGCCTGCGATATCCTTGACAGCTCTCCTTATTTCATCTCTTCCGCCATAATTGATGGCAATCTGAAAGTGAAGACCCGTATTATTCTTTGTGGCCTCCTCCAGATCATCGATGCTCTTTCTGATATCAGGAGCAAGTCTGGTCTTGTCACCCAGAACTCTTACGCACATATTGTTCTTGGATGCGCGCTTAATACAGTTCTTCATATAGTTTCGAAGAAGACCCATGAGAGCGTCCACTTCGTCGTTTGGTCTGTTCCAGTTTTCGGTTGAAAAAGCATATACTGTGAAGTAATGAATGCCCTTATTCCAGACAATTTCACACATATCTTCCACAACCTTTGCGCCCTGAACATGTCCATAGTTTCTGGGCATGCCCTTGGCCTTTGCCCATCTTCCGTTTCCGTCAAGGATTATTGCAAGATGGTAGGGGACATTGCGTTCCTCCATTATTTACCTCCCAAAATTCATAGGCTTATAACACTTAAGGGACATAGAAACCGAAACCGATTTCTAAGTCCCTCTTAATTCTGCACTATACAGTAAGGATCTCTTTTGATTTGGATTCAATCAAAGCATCTACATCTTTGATGAACTTATCTGTAATCTTCTGAAGCTGATCCTCAAGCTGTTTAATCTGGTCTTCTGAAATATCTTCAGCTTTAGAGAGTTTCTTAAAGGCATCGTTTCCGTCTCTTCTGACATTACGGATAGCAACCTTGCCGTCCTCACCTTTCTTCTTAACCTCTTTAACCAGTTCTTTACGTCTCTCCTCTGTAAGTTCAGGGAATACAAGCCTGATTACAGCGCCATCGTTTGAAGGAGTAATTCCCACATCTGATGCCATAATAGCTTTCTCGATTTCCTTGATAAGGCTCTTCTCCCAGGGAGCAATCTGGATGATTCTGGGCTCGGGAACTGAAATATTACCTACCTGCTGTAAAGGTGTAGGTGTTCCGTAGTAATCAACCCTTATTTTGTCCAATACATGAGGATTGGCACGTCCTGCTCTGATAGACTGATAATCGGTGGCAAGGAAGTCATATGCCTTCTGCATCTTCTCTTCGTAAACTTTTACTCTGTCATCCATTATTAATTCCTCCCAATGTTTATACGGTTACTCTTGTACCGCTAAAATTACCTTTCACGGTATTGACAATGCTCTTGTCTTCATTAAGCCCAAATACCATCATGGGCATCTTGTTATCTCTTGCGAGTATGGAGGCAGTCATATCAACTACCTGAAGGTTCTTATCAATAACCTCCTGAATTGAAACCTCCGTGTACTTGTGGGCATTCGGATTCTTGCCGGGGTCATCGTCATATACGCCGTCGATTGACTTTGCAAGAAGAATGCTGTCAGCTTCAACCTCTATGGCTCTGAGCACCACTCCGGTATCTGTCGAGAAGTAAGGATGTCCTGTTCCTCCTGCGAAGAATACCACGTGTCCCTCTGCAAAGCAGGCATTTGCCTTATCCTTCGAGAACAGTTCTGTGAATGATCCGCATTGGAAAGGTGTAAGAATATCCGTCTTCATGCCTGTGCTTCTGAAAATCTCAGATACATATATACAGTTCATTACCGTGGCAAGCATACCTATCTGGTCGGCCTTGGTTCTGTCGATGTTCTCACTGGAACGGCCCCTCCAGAAATTGCCGCCTCCGATGACGATGCCTACCTGGATTCCGGAATCGGTCAATTCCTTGACCTGTAGGGCTACGCCTCTGACAGTCGGTTCATCAAACCCCGTCTTCTTCTCTCCGGCTAATGCTTCGCCGCTTAACTTCAATAAGATTCTCTGCATCTGCGTTCCCTCCGGTTCAAACTATTTGGTTGATTTCTTAAATTCCTCAAAGAAGGATGTAGGATTAACTTCAGCGTAGCACTGTGAGCACTTACCTTCGATAACGGCACCGTTGTTAATCTGCACTGATTTGGACTTAATGTCACCCATTACGATAGCTGATGTATCAAGGATAACGGGGCCCTTAACATCGATATCGCCCTTAACAGCGCCTGCAATAACAGCGCTTGTTGCGGAAATATTACCGATGATAACGGAGCTCTGTCCGATCTTAACGCTTCCTTCACTGACGATCTCGCCTGTAACCTTCGCTCCGTCAGCAAATACCTCTGAAGCCTTGGAATTACCAAAAATGCTTCCTGTTACGTTTAATTTACCAAGGACATCAATATTACCTGTAATGCTTCCTACAACATCGATGGAACCATCTGATGTAATATCACCGGTGATGGTCATTCCCTGTGTAATAACTGATGTCTCATCTGAAATCATTCTGTTAGCAGTACTTTCCATAGTTCTCTTTGCCCCTTTAGTGTCATTTTTTTCGATAGGTGAAGCCACAGGTACAGGTTCAGGTTCGGGTATGGGCGCCTCTTCCACAACGGGCTCGGGAATTACGACCTCCTCTTCCTTCTCTTCTGCCACTTCTTCGATAACTTCTTTATTCTCTTCCTCCGGCTGTGCCTCCGGTATGATGGAATCGATATTCTCTAACATTTTGTCCAGGGAAAAGCCTTCCTCTTCGGGAACAACAGGTTCGGGCTCCAAGTCTCTCTTCTCCTCCGGTATTACTACTGCTTCATCCTCAATTTTCTCTTCGGGAGTAACTACCGTTTCCTCCTCCCCTGTGCGGATAGCTTCTTCTTCGGGCATCAGCTCGTTAACAGCTGTAGCCAAGTCATCCTTTAAATCTGAGAAAAAACCCATTTTGCTTCCTCCATTCTTATTCTTCTATCTTCAAATGTTGTACTAATTCCGTATTCTCATCTATGGGCAAAAGCTCATATCCCTCTCGCGCCTTGATGTTTTCTATTATCATAGGCAGCGCATCCACCGTACTCTTTCGGTTTCCGGTGTCATGCAATAAAATAACGTCCGTTTCGTATTTATCGATTCCGTTTGTGACATTGGCAAGTATGGCTTCCGGAGCCAGGGCCGTATTCACAGCGTCCGATGCGGATATATTCCAGTCGAAATACTCCATGTCCTGGGCATGTATGTATTTGATTATGTCAGACATGGGAACCTTGCTGACTTTATTGGAACTTCCCCCCGGGAATCGAACGTATTTGCATTGAGTTCCTGTCACTTCATAAAGCAAGCTTTCAAGTCTCTCAAGATCATAAGCGTAATCATCCAAAGAATTATATATCTCACCGTACTTATGACTGTATGAGTGAATCGCCAGTGTATGTCCCTCATCAACGATTCTCTTATATGCGGCTTTGGAAACGTCGTCTTCCTTCCCTACTACAAAAAACGTGGCCTTCACGTCATACTCCCTCAATATGTCGAGGATTTCGTCGGTATATACGCTTGGCCCGTCATCAAATGTAAGATACACCTTATGCTGCGCCGTCTGTGGCAGTTCCTCCGCTTCCTCCTCGTTCTCAGAAGTCTCCTCATTAAGAGGAATCTCCGTATCTTCTTCGGGAAGCGTTCTGGTGATACCGGGGCTGCTCTCCATCCTGGCATTAAGCAATGCGGTCAACTCATCTATCCGAGTGCTCAATTCTCTGATTTTGATTCCGAGAATAAAGCATATAACCAAGGGAAGCAGGAGGAAGAAAACGACAAGAAAAATGATTATTTTCTTGAGTCTTGCAACTCGCTTGCGTCTCGATTGTTCATTAACTTCCATCTCTTAAACCATCCAAAACCATTGTATCACACATGTTTTGTATAGAAAAGGAAAAAAGTGTAAATAAAACCTACAATTTGGAGCCTGTAAGAAGCTCATATCCCTGTAAGTATTTATTGATTGTCTTGTCAACAATATCCTGAGGAAGTGTCCAGTTGTGGCCCTCATTTGCCTTGAGCCAGTCTCTTGCGAACTGCTTGTCAAAGGAAGCCTGACCGCGTCCAACCTCATACTCGTCTGCAGGCCAGAATCTGGAGCTGTCGGGAGTCAGCATCTCATCTCCGATAACAATATTTCCGTTCTCATCAAGTCCGAACTCAAACTTGGTATCTGCTATAATTATGCCTTTCTTTGCTGCGTAGTCGGCACATCTCTTATAAAGGGCAATTGTGTTGTCTCTTAAGGCCGTTGCGTACTCGAGTCCCTTTCCGGGGAAACGCTTCTCAAGGTAATCCACGCTTTGTTCAAAGGAAATGTTCTCGTCGTGATCACCGATTTCTGCCTTGGTGGAAGGTGTGTAAATGGGCTCAGCAAGTTTCTCAGATTCCTTAAGTCCTTCAGGAAGCTTAATTCCGCATACGGTTCCGTTCTCCTTGTATGAAGCCCAGCCGCTTCCTGTAATATAACCTCTGACTATACACTCAACGGGAAGCATCTCAAGCTTCTTAACCATCATGCTTCTTCCTTCAAATTCGGGAGTCCTGAAGAATTCAGGCATATCCTTTGTATCCGTGCTGATCATGTGGTTGGGAATAATGTCCTTGGTCATATCAAACCAGAACTTGGACATCTGTGTAAGAACCTGTCCCTTCTTTGTAACCGTATTGTTAAGAATCACATCAAAGCAGCTGATTCTGTCGGTAGCCACAAGGATAAGTGTGTCTCCGTTGTCATAAATTTCTCTTACTTTACCCTCTTTAATGGGTTTCAATGCCTCGCTCATTTCTTGCCCCTTTCAAATTCTTTTTCAAAAAAAGGTCGGGAGCGGTGCTCCCGACCTAAGTGATATTATATTATAACTTTTATGCGACTGCAATAATGCCCGCTTAATCTTTGAAGAATTTCATCTCCTCGATAAGATGGTCAGAAATATCTCTCAATGACTGAGCTGCACTTGAAAGGGTATTAACGGTAGCGTTGAGTTCTTCCATTGAAGCGGAAGTTTCCTGTGCTGATGCAGCGTTCTCTTCTGATATGGCTGAAAGTCCGCTCATGGCATCAACGATTTCTGCCTTGGATTCCTCGCAGGCATCTGCGCTGTTCTTAATGGATTCAACTCCCGCAACCGAGGACTCGATTCCCTCGATCAGTTTGTTGATGCTTGCAACAGTCTCTTCGATAATGCTCTTCTGCTCATCGGTTGTTGATTCAACTTCCTTGGCAACAGCAACTGCACTCTGAGACTCGGAAAGAAGGTTATCCATCTCTGCACGAATCTCATTTGCTGAGTTAGCTGACTCATCGGCAAGTTTTCCGATTTCCTCAGCAACAACTGCGAAGCCTCTTCCTGCTTCACCTGCTCTTGCCGCCTCAATTGAAGCGTTAAGTGCAAGGAGGTTGGTCTGTGATGCAATGGAGTTAATGGCCTCAACCTTGGAGCTGATTCTCTCAACTGCGGCACCGGTAGAACCAATCTTCTCGGTGATTTCTTCAACGGCACGGCTCATCTCATCAGATGAAATCTTAAGTTTGTCAAGCTGCTTAGCAGATTCTCTGGAGTCTGAGCTCATCTCAGAAGCAGTAACCGCAACATTTGCCGCGTTATCTGTAACTGTCTGAATGTTATCACTGATGGTCTCTGTAGACTTGGTAGCATTCTGGATTTCATCTGCCTGCTGGGTTGCGCCGCTGGCAATCTCTTCTACCGCACGTGATACATCGTCGGCAGTCTTGGAAATCTGCTCTGAAGTATCAGCCAGGTCAACTGAAGAGTTGTTTACTGCCGATGCAGATTCTTTAATACTTGTAACGATATCTTTAAGGGTGTCAATAACCCCGTTGGAGTCGTTAACAATCTCTCCAAACTCATCTTTACGGTGAGTATGTTTCTCGATTCTTTCAAAGCGTCCGTCTGCCAAAGCTGCAAGAGCCTTGTTTACATCCTTAATGGGCTCTGTAAAGTTCTTGGCCATAATGAAGGAAATAAACGCTGCTGCAACAATCATTACGATTCCGATAAGAACCACGATTGTGGCGGATTTGGTAGCTGCAGATTTAACTTCTTTAAGAGCTACAGTATCGCCTACTATCCAACCTGTTGTAGGATCCTTTGCATATGCTGTGATACCTTCGAATCCCTTACCTGTGTCTGCAATGAAATATCCTTTTTCCTTGCCTGAGGTAAAGAATTCAACCTGGCTCATATCCTGCTCATCATCCACGGTAATTTCATACTGAGAATTTGCAACCATCATGCCCTGGCTGTCTACGAGGAAGCAGTCATCTGCCATTCCCTTAAGGAATTCATGCCAAACATTGAGGTCGTAGTTTCTCTGTAATATACCTACAGGTTTTCCGTCGTGTCCCACAATGGGAACAGCGATGGTGCAAATACGTGATCCGTTGGATTTACTTACGTTCATGTTGGAAACATATGTAACGCCCAGGATAGCCTTCTGGAAATATTCTCTCTCAGATACGTCTACAAGTTTGCCGGAGGTTTTGAACAACTGCATTCCATCGGGACCTGAAAGTGCAGTAACGTTTCCGTCATTAAAGATTGCATCCACAGCAGCAACCGCTGCGGTCATCTCTTCATCGGGAACTCCGTAAGGGTTGCCCTCAAGGTAGTAAACAACATTTGCGTTTGTTGCACACGTCTGAAGAGCCTTGATATTCTGCTGAATCACGTTGTTGAATTCAGACTGAATATAGGACGCCTGAGCCAAAAGTGTATTCTCGGCATCTTCCATGGCTTTGCTGGTGGACATGTTATAACTGACAATAAGTGCGATTGCCAAGGGAATAATTGCCACGCCTAACATAATGGCAATCAGCTTGGTCTTAACGCTGTTAAGTCCGCTAATCTTCTTTTTACCCATAAAAGTGTCATCCTTTCATTGTTACTCTTAGTGTTCGAGTTTCGGGGAACTCTTATGAGAATTATAGCACTGTTTCGTTAAATTTGCATTATTTTTTTTGATTTTTCCTTTATTTTTTCGCTTTTTTCACCAAACTTTGATACCATTCTAAAAAAAGTATACTTTTAATAGTAATACGCACTCTTTCCCATCACATTTTGATACCATTCTGTAATTTGTCTGAAAGTTACACACCAATACTGTGTCTTACCTCCGATTATTGACTGAGCTCTGACCATGGCCACCAGGTTTCCATGACTGTCAAACACCGCGGACCCTGAACTTCCCGGGAAATTCTCGCATGTAACTTCACTCATCACCCAGTTCCTCGCTTTCTCTATATCGCAGTATCCCTCTTTCTGCAGCAAAACGCCAGTCTTATCCGCCTTCACGCTTCCATCCATCCTGATGGTTCTGAAGCCTATGGATATATCCGGATTCTGGGAAAGATTCGTCCAATATCCATTATTAATATGAACAGTTTTCAGTTCTTTCCAAAGATAATCATCAATGTCGCTTCTGTTGACTTTCATAAAAGCCACATCGCTTTCCTCGTTCATATCCCCGAACCTGTAAACATGCGCTCTTGTTCCGTCATAGAAGGTGCACGTATCCTCAGGTCCCGAGGCGCCCTTTGCCACATGAGCATTGGTACAGATTGTCACGGATTCATCATCCATATCCATAACAAAGCCACTGCCCTCCGAATAACCGCCCGGAAAGGGGAATCTGAGATAAACTACACAGGGCTCCATGACTGATAAAACAAAATCGATATCGTCCTCATCATAGTAGCCCGCATCATGAATGTTTATGGCGCCATAGATATGGTCATTATCTTCATTAATTAAATGCTGATTTATTTTCTCCTGAAGTTCCAAAGGGGAGCAAACTGTGATTTTACCGGAAGCCCTGCCCTCAAGTCCGTAGGAATCCGTGGCTTCATAGATTACCTCATACTCCCCCGGCTCCGAAAGGTTTGCCTTCGACATGTCAACGAGCAAATCCTCTGTCACATCACCGTCCACCTCATCAAGGGCGCTGACTCCGACGGCAGGATCGAAGGGCTCGTTTAAAGAAATATAGATGGGTTTGATTCCCGTTATAGAAGGAGGCGTATCAACAGTTACCCACACCCTCTTAATTGAGGTGTTTCCGCTGTTATCTTCCGCCCCTACAATGATTTCGTAATCGCCGATGGAGGAAAAGCTGATATCCGCTTTATCATCCACCGTAAGCCTTGAAATCTGTCCCTTATCGCTTACGGATTCAACAAATTTCTCAGCCTTGTAAACCTCTCCCGTTGCAAGGTACAAAGTATCCTTTGTAACCTCAAGTTCAGGAGGAGTTGTATCCTCAATGGTTACACGGCACTCAAACTCCTGCCATGCATGTTTTATAAAAATCGTATACTCTCCAACCCTGCTTTCATCAAGTTCGGAGGCATCCACCTTTGCAAGATCTACGGACCATTTCTGCCCCGTAATATAACTGGAGGGGGCTACGCTTACCGTATCCCCCAACTCATAAGTTACGTTATTAATCTTTTGTTCTACTCTGAAGCACAACAAGAAAACTGCTGTAACAGTCAAAAGAAACAGTGTTGTACATACAGCCGCTATGATTCTTGCTCTTTTCTTCCTCTTCAAAATGAGCCGTCCTTAGTTCTTCCAGTCAAGAATAGAAACTGATTTCTTTAACTTCTTATTTACTGTATAAACAATGTTATCAAAGGCCATGTCGTCCATCTTGGCCCATTCGCCGCCCATGGCATTCTTAAGGATTCTTGTGGGCTGCTCCAAAAACGAAATCATCTCCTCCGGATGGTATGTCCACAATCCTGCAGAGTCCTCATCCTTTCCAAGGTGAATCTTTACAGCATCCTTGAGAAATCTCTTTTCTTTCTCCTCCTGGGTCTCGGCGTGTGTTGCTGAACTGCCCTCCAATAAAGCTTTTAACGCCATTAAGTTGTCCATATCGCTCATGTCGATTCTCCATTCTGCAGGCCCACTTTATGGCGCCTGCCCTAAACTTTACCTTCCAATAATTAACATAACAAAAACAGTCGTAATTTTCAAGATTTTTGGTATAATAATGGAGGAGGACAAAGACTATGAAATATGATGTTATTATTATCGGGGCGGGCCCCGGCGGTATCTTCTCCGCATACGAACTTATGAAGAAGAAACCGGAACTCAAAATTGCCGTTTTTGAAGCCGGTTATACATTGGAGAAAAGGAAATGTCCCATTGACGGAGACAAGGTAAAATCCTGTATCAAGTGCGAAACCTGTGCAATTATGAACGGCTTTGGAGGTGCAGGTGCTTTTTCCGATGGTAAATACAATATCACCAACGACTTTGGCGGAACCTTGTTCGAGTATATCGGCAAGAACAAAGCTCTTGAGCTCATGAGATATGTTGACGACATCAACATGAGCCACGGTGGTGAGGGTACCAAGCTTTTCTCAACAGCAGGAAGTGAATTCAAGAAGATCTGCATGCAGAATAAGCTTACCCTTCTCGATGCCAGCGTAAGACATCTCGGAACAGATATTAACTATATCGTTCTTGAGAATATATATAATGAAATGAAAGATCACGTGGATTTCTACTTCCACACCCCCGTTGAGACCGTTAAGGTTCTGGATCCCGGATACAGAGTTATCTACAAGGGCGGCGAGGCAGACTGCGACAAGTGTATTATTTCCGTAGGCCGTAGCGGAAGTAAATGGATGGAGAATCTTTGTAAAGAGCTCAACATCGAAACCAGCTCCAACAGAGTGGATATCGGTGTCAGAGTCGAGATTCCCGCAGTTATCTTCTCTCACCTTACAGACAAGCTCTACGAGTCCAAGATTGTATACCGTACTGAGAAGTTCGAGGACAGAGTAAGGACCTTCTGTATGAACCCCAACGGTATAGTTGTTAACGAGAACACAAACGGCATCGTTACCGTTAACGGACACAGCTTTGAGGATCCCGACAAGAAGACGGAAAACACCAACTTTGCTCTTCTTGTGGCCAAGCATTTCTCAGAGCCCTTTAAAGACAGTAACGGATACGGTGAAAGCATCGCAAGACTTTCCAACATGCTGGGAGGCGGCGTAATCGTTCAGAGATTCGGTGACCTTGAAAGAGGAAGAAGAAGTAACACCAAGAGAATTGAGGAAGGCACAATAAGACCTACGCTTAACGCCACACCCGGTGATTTAAGCCTTGTTCTTCCCAAGAGAATACTCGACGGCATCATCGAGATGATACACGCACTGGATAAGATTGCACCCGGTACCGCCAATGAGGATACTCTCCTTTATGGTGTGGAGGTCAAGTTCTATAATATGGAAGTTAAACTTGATAACAATCTGGAGACCAACTACAAAGGTCTTTATGTTATCGGCGACGGCAGCGGCGTAACCCACTCCCTGTCCCACGCTTCAGCCAGTGGAATCTACGTAGCAAGACAAATCATTAATCAGGCATAATTCAGGAGGAATATATCCATGTCAACACCACACAACGAGGCCGAAAAAGGTCAAATTGCCAAAACTGTTCTCATGCCGGGAGACCCCTTAAGAGCAAAATATGTTGCAGAGAACTTTTTGGAGAACCCCAAGCTTGTCAACAAGGTAAGAAACGCTTTTGCTTACACAGGCACATACAAAGGAAAGGAAGTATCTGTAATGGCCAGCGGTATGGGAATGCCCTCCATCGGCATCTACTCATACGAGCTTTACCATTTCTATGATGTGGAGAACATCATAAGAATCGGTTCCGCAGGTGGATATGACAATTCACTTCACGTTTATGACACAGTTTTAGCGGATTCTGCTTTTTCCAACTCATCATACGCTTTGATTCAGGGCGGCGATGCTTCGGATGTTCAGTATCCCAGTGAGAAGCTGAACGAGACTATCAAAGAATCTGCAAAGGATCTGGGAATAAAGCTTACAACAGGAAGAATTCACTCAGCTGACGTGTTCTATTATGAGCCGGATCAGCCGGATTACACCCATTTCAGAGATGACTGCAACTGCATTGCCGTTGAAATGGAAAGCTTTGCTCTCTTCCACAACGCAAGAATGGCTGACAAGAACGCAGCCTGTCTTCTCACTATTTCCGATACATTGGGAACCCACGAGGACACCACTCCCGAAGAACGTGAGAAACACTTTAACGACATGATAAAGATTGCTCTCGAAACAGCACTCAGAGCATAAAATCAGATAAAAGGTGCAGAATGGGGACAGGCCCCGATTGCACGTCCGAAAAAGGATGTGCAATCGGGGCCTGTCCCCATTCTGCACCTTTTTGTGCAATTTGCCCTTGACATTTCAAGAAAAATATATATTATTAGTTAGTGAGTGCTAACTGATTTTGTGTTATGCTAACCAATTTTAGTTTAAGCTAACCCCCAAAGCAAACAAACAAGCAAATCTAACATAAGGAAAGGTGACTATATGATGACATTAAATGAAGCCGAATTAGGCAAGGAATACACCATCACTGATGTCGATACCATGGGTGATGACGAAATCGAGAGCTTTCTCTTCTCTCTCGGATGCTATAGCGGTGAAAAAATTACCGTGGTTGACAAGAAGAAGAATCTTGTAGTTTCCATCAAGGATGCAAGATACAACATCGACCCCGAATTGGCCGGGGCAATATCAATTTAGTATGTAAGGAGCAGGGATTGTTTTTTGTCCCTGCATTCTGCATATAGAGCACATTTTAGGAGGAAAGAAAATGAGAATTGCTTTAACGGGTAACCCGAACAGTGGTAAAACCACTATGTACAATGCGCTTACCGGAAGAAGCGAAAAAATAGGTAACTGGGCTGGCGTTACCGTAGACAAGAAAGAGTTCGCCGTCAAGAAAGCCTATAATGAAACAGGCAAGGAAATCATCGCGGTGGATTTACCCGGTGCATATTCCATGTCCCCTTTTACTTCTGAGGAAAGTATCACAAGCAGCTATGTTAAGAATGAGCATCCCGATGCAATTATTAACATTGTTGACGAAACAAACTTAAGCAGAAGCTTATTCTTCACCACACAGCTCCTTGAGCTTGGTATTCCTGTAGTCGTTGCTTTAAACAAGCACGATATCACAGAGAAGAAAGGAAATAAGGTTGACGCCAAGGCATTATCCGAAAAACTTGGCTGTCCCGTTATTGATACGGTTTCAACATCCGAATCAGGAATTAAGGAAGCTGTTGCTGCCGCTGCCGCTTTGGAAGGCAAAGGTCAGAAAGCTCCCTATGTTCAGGGTGATATCGATCTCACCAACAAGGATGCAGTTGAAGCTGCCGACAGAAAGCGTTTCGACTTCGTAAACAAGATTGTTAAAGAAGTTGAAGAAAGAAAAACATTTACAAAAGACGTAACCATCGGCGACAAGATTGATAAGATTGTTACACATCCTGTCCTCGGTCTTATTATCTTTGCTGCCATCATGTTCGTTGTTTTCTATGTATCACAGACAACTGTAGGTACATGGATTGCTGATATTATTGTAGGCTGGATTGAAACCTTCCAGGAATGGGTAGGCGAGATGATGGCTGATGCCAATCCCCTTCTCTACGCACTTCTTGTTGATGGTATCATCGGCGGTGTTGGTGCCGTTGTTGGTTTCCTTCCCCTTGTAATGGTAATGTACTTCCTGATTGCCCTTTTAGAGGATTGCGGTTACATGGCTCGTGCCACTGTAGTTCTTGACCCCATCTTCAAACGTGTAGGTCTCTCAGGTAAGTCAGTTATCCCCATGATTATCGGTACCGGTTGCGGTATCCCCGCTATCATGGCATGTCGTACTATTCGTAACGAAAGAGAGCGTCGTTCCACAGCTATGCTTGCAACATTCATGCCCTGTGGCGCAAAGCTCCCTGTTATCGCACTTTTCGCAGGCGCATTCTTCCCTGAATCAACCTGGGTAAGCTTCGTTTGCTATATGCTTGGTATTGTTCTTGTACTTCTCGGTGCTTTGTTGATTAAGTACGTTACAGGCGCTAAGTTCCGTAAGTCCTTCTTCATTATTGAGCTTCCCGAGTACAAGGTTCCCAGCCTTATGTTTGCAGTTAAATCCATGTTAGAGCGTGGTAAAGCATACATCATCAAAGCAGGTACAATCATTCTCGTATGTAACACAGTTGTACAGATTATGCAGTCCTTCGACTTCTCATTCAATCCCGTTGAGGAAGGTATGGAGTCAACCTCAATCCTTGCAGGCGTTGCAGGTCCCTTCTCCTATATTCTTATCCCCATCATCGGTATTGCCTCATGGCAGCTTGCAGCAGCAGCTGTTACAGGCTTCATTGCAAAAGAGAACGTTGTAGGTACCATCGCAACATGTTTTGCAATCACAAACTTCATCGATACAGAAGAGCTTGAATTAATCGGCGAAGGCAACGCAGTTGCTGCCGTTATGGGTATCACAAAAGTTGCTGCTTTGGCATATTTGATGTTCAACCTTTACACACCTCCCTGCTTCGCAGCTTTGGGTGCTATGAACTCAGAGATGAAGTCCCAGAAGTGGTTATGGGGTGCAATCGGTCTCCAGCTTGCTACAGGTTTCACAGTTGGTTACCTTGTATATCAGTTCGGTACCCTCTTCACCACAGGTTCCCTTGGAGCAGGCTTTATCGGTGGACTTGTTGCAATCCTGGTATTTGCTGCTATAATCATATTAATCGCAAGAAAGAATCGTGCAGCTGTTGCAGCCGAGTACAAGCTCGACTAGTTTAGAAAAGGAATTATTATGGGAAGTATCCTTGCAAACATTATCATTATAGCCATAGTTGTTTTGGCGGTAGGTGGCGCAAGCTACTATATCCATAAAGAAAAGAAAAAAGGACGTCCCTGTATAGGATGTCCCATGGCCGGCGATTGTGCCAAGGCCAAAGCCGGAATGGCTTGTAAAAAGTAAAAAATAAAGACAGGGCATTTTGCCCTGTCTTTTCTATTTTGTTGATTCTTTTAAAACCACTTCAAATCCCAGAAGCTTCTTTCTGGTCTCCGGTTCATGCTTGATGCACTGAAGAAGGGTCTTGCAGCTTTCCATGCCAAGCTCTCTCACATCAAAGTTAAGAGAAGTAATGGCAGGTTCATTGTATTCCAGGGTGGAACTGTTATAGAAGGATGCCACCTTGATTTCATTCGGCACCGAAATCTTCATAACCTTAAGGCGGTTAAGAACATACGCGCAGATTGCGTCGTCCATGCAGATGATGCAGTCTGCTTTATTTTTCACCAGTTTCTCAACCACGGCATCGATATTGGCACCGTATTCCACATCTGTATAAACCAGCTCCTTAATGGGCTCCACTCCCGCTTCCTCATGGGCATCCACGAAGCCTTTAAGTCTGTTGCTGTTTACGATATAGCCAAGGGAACTTCCGATAAGCGCAAGTCTCTTAAAGCCCTTTCCAAGAAGAACTCCCGTAAGTTCCTTGCAGGCATTTACATGATCGTTATCCACCTGGACAACCTCATCATTCCTGGAGGAACCGATTGTTACGAAAGGAATCTTCTTTTCGGTGAGAAACTTCTCAGCCAGATCGTTCTCATAGGTACGGCCGATAATAACACCGTCGACCTTATTGTTGGTAATAAGCCTCTCAAGCTGCGAAATATCGTTCTCTCTCACCATGGTGATTACCACGTCGTAATCACGCTCAGCCGCGTAGGTACATATTCCCCACAAACAATTCTGAAAAAACGGAAGATCCACAAGGCCGTAATCCCCGGGGACAGCGAAGCCAATATTGTAAGTCCTGTTCTTGGCAAGGCCACGAGCTATGGCATTTGGCTTATATCCGGCCTTTTCAATGTAGGCCATAACCTTGGCTCTGGTGCCTTCGCTGATTCTTCCTTTTCCCGAAATTGCCCTGGAAACCGTGGTCTTCGATATCTTCAGCTCTTCGGCAATATCGTCAATAGTTTGCTTTTTCTCTTTCATTCCCGTTATAACCCCTATACTGCCAATGTTTACGAAATAGCAAATACTCCAAAGCTTACGGGACCCATTTCAATGGCGCCCTTGTCTGCTTTCACATCCCCGATGGAGTACTTTTTCTCTGACAGCTGTTCTATCTTAACATCGGAATAATCCACTGTGCAAGCCTTTTCTGAAGGATTTACAACAATTAAAAGATTACCTCTTTTAAAACCGAATTCTCTCCTTCCCTGCTCTCTTAAAACGAAGTCCAGATTGCCGTTGTCAAGAAGGGCCTCATTTGCCTTTCTAAGGGCAATAACTTCCTTGACGGTGTTGTATAAGCTTCCTTCTGTCGCCATCTGTTCCCTGGCGTTTTTGCCCCTTAAATCAGAGTCTATGGGCAGGTAGAAGTCAGCCTTATCCGCGGTTGAAAAGCCAGCAGTCTCCGAATCATCCCACTGCATGGGAGTTCTGGAACCGGTTCTGGTATAGCCGCCCTCTTTGCTTGGAAGCTCCTTCATGTAGCGCATTCCTATTTCATCGCCATAATAGATGAAGGGCGCGCCCGGCATTGTAAGAAGGAAGGCAAAAGCCACTTTCCTCTCATCTTCATCAAGATAGTAGGATACCCTGTCAGTGTCATGATTTCCTGTGATGAGGCAGTATCTTCCGCTTTCTCTGGTATCCTCATACTGAGGAAGATAATCGTTTAAAAAATCGTTGATATCTCTCTTTGAATCCTTCTTAAAGATAGGTGAAGGCTTCTCTGAGCCCGTATCTCTCAAAAGCAGATCATATCCGTTTCCTGTCCAGTTAAGCATGAAATCCATGTCAAAGCCTGCGGGAAGAGACTGTCTGGGTCTGTTCCACTCGGAAACAAGGCGAGCCTCGGGATACTCTTTTTTGACCTCTGAAATAATCCTCTTCCACACCTTACAGGTAGCGGATTTGTCATCATCATCAAACTTTACAAGAGAGTCTGCCATATCAACTCTGAAGCCGTCAGCTCCTTTAGAGAGCCAGAATTTCATAACGTCGCACATGGCATCTGCAGTGGCAATAGCTTCAGGTGAATCCACGTCAGACTGCCACTTCTCTGTCTTATTTAAGAAGCCGTAGTTAAGGGCAGGCTGTGAAGCAAAGAAGTTGACCACATAGATTCCGTTACGATCCGCCATTCCGGCAATACCCCTAAGGTTTCTAGCCTCGCCGTACCAGAAGTCGGTCCAGATATAACGATCCTTAAACTCACCGGGTTCAGCTTTCTTTGAATCCTTAAACCACTCGTGTTCATCCGATGTATGACCCGGAACCAGATCAAGAAGAATCTTTATCCCTCTCTTGTGGGCCTCAACAAAGAGTCTTTCAAGGTCCTCATTTGTTCCGTATCTTGCTGCCACTTTCTTATAATCTCTTACATCATATCCCGCATCCTTAAAAGGCGAGTCGAAGCAGGGATTCATCCAGATTCCGTTGCATCCCAGCTCCTTGATGTAATCAAGTTTCTCAATAATTCCATTGAAATCCCCGATGCCGTCGCCGTTACTATCCTTAAACGACTGGGGATATATTTCATAAAAACATGCGTTATTTAACCAATCCATGTTGTCATCCTTACTTTAAAATACAAATTGAGCGCTCCGGCATCTTAAGAACACCGTTCTCATATGGAATCTCCTCTCCGTGAAGAGTCAGTGAGTAAGCAACCTCCAATCCTCCAAGAGAACTGATGTCAAAATCAGCGGGTTTCTTCCCTGAGTTAATGGCGATATAAATCTTGCTGCCTTCGTACTCCTTAGACATAATGGCCTGCATACCGCTTGAAGGAGGTAAAACCGTTCCCTCTCCCCTTGCTATCTCAGGGAAAGAATTGCGCATATAAAGAGCTCTCTTATAGTAGGTGAGAATTGAGTCGGGGTCACATTCCTGCTCTGCAACTCCGGGGAAGCTTTGCTCGATTCCCTTGTCAGCATCCTTGGGATCCTTTGGAGTTCCCTCTTTATCAGTATCTGACCAGTTCATGGCAAGTCTCTTATTCTCGTCCTTGCTGCCCTTTGACTTCATGCCCACTTCCTCACCGTAGTAGATGAAGGGGTTTCCCGACATAGTTGAAAGAAGTCCTCCCGCAAACTTCATGGCGTCGGGATCCGACTGAAAGATGTTGCAGGGTCTGCCCTGGTCATGGTTGGTGATAAATGGAGCGTCTATGAAATCAGGGTTTCCTGCGCCATAATCCTCCTGATAGCCAACCATTACGCTCATAAACTTATCCGCAGGCATATTGCCCATAACGGTGCTTATGATGCTTCCCTCCGTCTGTGAAGCAGGGAAGTTAAAGAAGCTTGGAGTCTTTGAAAGTTCATAATAATTTGCTATGGTTCCCTTGGAATCCCAGACTTCGCTAACCATGTAGAAGTCGGGGTTTTTACCCTTACAGTACTCATAAAGCCATGAGAGAACCTCACAGTTATATTCCGAATCACCCTCCTCAAAATGAAGGGGCGCATCCATTCTGAAGCCGTCAACTCCCGCATCAATCCAAAGGTCTGCGGTATCCATAAGTTCCTGTCTCAAAGCCTGGTTTGAAAGGTTTAGGTCAGGCATCTCGGACCAGAACTGTCCCTCATAGAAATAGTCTGAGCCGCTTACGGGATACCAGGTGGCGTTAACCTTTTCCTTGGAAAAATGATAATATCCCACATAAGGACATACGCTCTCATCCGGCGCATCGTTTTCCCCAAGGGTCTTAAGGTAATCACAGGCCTGCTTAAACCAGGTGTGCTTGGAGCTTGAGTGGTTGATAACAAAGTCAATGATGACTCTTATACCCTTCTCGTGGGCGGTCTTTGTAAGTTCCTTAAAGTCATCCAAAGTGCCGTACTCAGGGTCCACATCCTTGTAGTTGATTACGTCGTACTTATGGTATGTGGGCGAAGGCATAATTGGCATAAGCCATATGCCGTTACATCCAAGGTCAGCAACGTAATCAAGCTTCTCGGTGACACCCTTTAAATCTCCCACTCCATCTCCGTCGGTATCGTAGAATGAATGGACGAAGATTTCGTAGTAGTTACGGTAATTGTCATCAACTGCATTTTCTATTCCGCCAAAGCTGATGGGTTCAGATGAGATTTCTTCGGTTTTTACCTCAGTATCATCAGAAACCTCAGCTTCCTCTATTGCCTGATCCGGCTCATTGGCAGACTCCGCGTTTTGGGCGCAGGCACAGCCCGGCAGGACTCCGAAGAGCCCTGTCAGAATGCATATGCATAAAATAAATGGAGTTGTTTTCTTTCTGAAAAATGTGCGAATCATCCTTTTACAGCGCCACCCGTTACGCCTTCTACGTAGTATTTCTGAAGGAACATAAACAGCAAAGTTACAGGGATAGCAACGATAACACCGCCTGCGCAGAACATTGTGTATCGGCTGTTAATCTGGTCCTTTGTAAGCCATGACCACAAACCAACCGCAACGTTCATACCCTTTGATGTACCGAAGGCAACGAATTTAGCGAACATGAAATCGCCCCAGGGTGCCATAAATGCTGTAAGAACAGTATAGATAACGATGGGCTTTGCAAGAGGCATGATAATCTTGAAGAATACCTGCATTCTGTTGGCGCCATCGATTCTGGCTGATTCGTCAAGGGATGTTGAAATGGTGTCAAAGAATCCCTTTGCGATGTAATATCCCATACCTGAGGAAGCGCAGTATACAAGGATAAGTCCGGGAACTGCGTTCTCCTGGGTCAGGCCCATATCCTTAAGGAGTCTGTAAAGGATAATCATAGCTAAGATTCCGGGGAATAGTCCAAGGATGAGCATGAACTTCATCAAGGGTTTTCTCATTTTGAAACGGAATCTTGAAAGCGTGTAACTCATGGAAAGAACCATGAGAGGATTTACGATTGCACACACAACGGCAATGATAAAGGTGTTCATGTACCATGTGGTGAAATCTGAATCAAACAATGCTTTGTAGTTATCAAGGCCCCATTCTTTGGGAATTACGTATCCAACCTGCCACGTGGATTCAACCCTGAAGGACTGAAGCACTATGCACACAAAAGGTGTGAGCCAGATAATACTCATGATAATCAGAAGCAAGTATACGAAAGCATTTCCTATTCTCTCTTTGGCCTTCATGCCAAGTTTTCTGTCTGTACTCATCATGCCATATCCCCCTCGTTCTTGTTGGAACCCAGCCTGTTATAAACAAGCAAGGTGATTGTTGAAACGATTATGAAGATAACGATACCAAGGACTGATGCCATGTAGTATCTGCTCTCCGATCCAAGGGCAATCTTGTATAGCCAGGTGATAAGCAAATCGGTATAACCGACGCCGCCGTCCGCCGCCGAAGCATTGGGGTTAACGGGATTACCTCCGGATAACAGGTAGATGACATTGAAGTTGTTCATATTACCTGTAAAGCTTGTAAGAAGATAAGGTGCCGTAACAAACAGCATGTAAGGCATTGTAATGTATCTGAACTGCTGGATAGGATTTGCTCCGTCAATTCTTGATGCCTCATAAAGGTCAGCAGGGATATTCATAAGAATACCGGTTGCAATAAGCATCAGATAAGGAATACCTATCCAGATATTGATTACTACCACAAGGATTCGTGCATAGGTGGGGTTGCCCCAATAGTCTATGGGGGCGTTAATCCAGCCCATGTTCATAAGGAAGCCGTTAACAATTCCGCCCTTATCAAACATCTTTGAAACGTACAAAAGGGAAATAAACTGAGGAATAGCTATGGTAAGAACAAGGATTGTTCTCCAAAGCTTTTTAAACTTGATTCCCTTCTTGTTAATCATCATGGCAACAAGGATTCCGAGGAAGTAGTTACTGAAGGTTGCTAAGAACGCCCATGCAACCGTCCATCCCAATATTCCTAAGAATACGTTGAAATAAGACCCTTTACCTCCTGCCATGGAGAAAAGCGTTCTAAAGTTATCAAGTCCAACCCAGGTGAACAGATTGGTGATATATCCGTCGTGTTTTCCGTCATAATTGGTAAACGCAATGAATATCATGAAAACGATGGGCAAAAACGTAAACAGCGTAATTCCAAGCATTGGAAGGCTTAGAAGTGTTTTGTAGAAGCCCTCGTCCACCAGTGAGTGGACATCATCTATAAACCTATTGATTTTCTTGCCTTTCTCTTTCTTAAGCTGGGCATCATAGCTCATTTTGATGTTGAGAGCCCAGGTAAGAATGAAGGCAACAATAAGAAAAATAGTCAGGATTCCATAAAGAAGAATCTCGAACGAGTTGTCATTGTAAGTCGGCACATATGTGTCGAAGAAAGCATCATACTCCTTGGTGGGTCCAACCTTACCAAGGGAAGGAAGCATTGAAAGCCAATAGCTTCCGCTGTTGATCATATAAAGAATAAAAAGAACCTGGAAAGTCAGGAATATAAATCCTCTTGCCAGCTGGCCTCTGACTGCACAGCCAAGTCCCATAATTATTGCGGACAATTTGGTGGCTGCGTCACCTTTGGCAAAGGATTCTGCGAACCCCGCTTTGTGGAACAGCTCATCATATTTGTTATCTTTTGTCTTTTTTCCCATAAGACTATCGCCCTTTCCTTTTGGGTAAAAATTCGGGTAAGTAAGTATTTTCGTACAGTAAGGGGTTGGAGCGGTTGCCCGTTCCAACCCCACTTTTTTACTTAATGTTTAAATTACTCGAGAGTAATCATTCCTGTCTCGGAATCAAATACGATTGTGTATGTGCCGTCAGCATCAACAACGAAGTTGTCGCCATCCTTAGCACCGTCTTTACCGTAG
This sequence comes from Lachnospiraceae bacterium G11, assembly GCA_900103495.1. Taxonomy (GTDB): domain Bacteria; phylum Bacillota; class Clostridia; order Lachnospirales; family Lachnospiraceae; genus G11. The sequence goes on from FMWZ01000014.1 coordinate 75,090, forward strand.
TTGTTATCCCAGTTGTGGCCCTGACGAACCTTGAACTCCTCGCCTGCCTTAAGAGCGAAATCAGCGAGCTTATATGTCTTGCCGTCATCCTGGATTTCCATCTCGAAATCTGTATCCCAGTTTGTGCCGTTAACTGCACCGATAACTGCCCAAGCATGATAGCTTGTCTTCTCAAGTGTTACATCACCCTTGGAAAGGTCCTCGTTAACAACGAGTTTAACGAAGTAGTAACCATCTTCTTCAACCTTGATGTTGTCGCCGTCTCTAGCGCCGTCTGCACCAAAGTTAACATCCCATGCTGCACCCTGACGAACCTTGAACTCGTCACCTGCTTTAAGCTCAAGTGCTTCTGAGTAGTATGTTGCATCGCCTGCTTCAGCTGTTCTTGTCATAGGGAAGTCTGTATCCCAGCTTGTTCCACAAATCTGGCCGATTACTGAGAAAGCTTCCTTCTCATCAGAAGTCATGTTGAATACTGCGTTACAATCGTCATAGTATTTCTGAAGAATCTCTTTAAGAGCTTCATCGGAACCGTCAGACTCTTTGATGCCTGCGCCGATTGCCTTTGAGATATCCCACCATGAACCGTGTACGTTACCCTGGGGCTTAGCAAAAGGAGCCTGAGCTGCTAAAGCTGCAAGACCGGGGTTGGATTTAACTGCGTCGTTGTTCTGAGCGTTCTTGTTTGAAGGGCCCCACTCGAGAGTATTGAATCTCTCCATCTGGCACTCTTCGCTTGAAAGGTACTGAGCAAGCTTTGATAAGCAAGCGCCCTTAGCGGGATCTGTCTGAGGCTTAACGCCGATGATCTTTGATCCGCAGAAGGAACCGATCTGATAGCTCTTGCCGTCTACTGAATATGTAGGCATCTTAGCTGCGCCAAGGTTGTCGCCAAGGATAGCCTTTGCGTCTGCATTCCACCAGGGACCTGCAACAAGTACTGCACAAGGGATAGCTGCTTCAAACTCAGAAACCTGATCTGAATCTACCCAGCAAGGAGAAGAGATAATCTTGTAAAGACCCTTTGCTGCAATAAGTCCGTTGTCGGAATTAAATGTATCGTTAATGGAAATGAAGTTTCCGTCGTCGTCTGTAATCCATGTGGAATCACATCCTGTTCCGAAGAACCAACCAGCGAGGTACCAGCCGTTGCCGCCTACAGGACAAGCGAATGTTCTGCCTGCTGCTTCACAAGCTTCAAGGATACCTTCAACTGTCTGAGCCTGCTCATCTGAAACAACGCTCTTATCATAGAAGATGTAATATCCGTTATCTGATGTGATGGGGTAACCGTAAAGAGCATCACCTGATGTAACTGCTGCGACTGAACCCTCATCGTTGTTCTCTTTAACAAATGCTGCTGCTGCATCACCAAGCTGTGCAAGTGCGCCTGCCTGGATAAGTCTTGAAAGCTGGTCCTGTGCGAAGTTGAACATATCAGCACCGGCTTCAACGTCTGTAAGCATCTGAGTAGCTGCATCAGCCTCAGATACTGCTTCGATTGTAGGATTGAGTTTAATTCCGTCTGTATTGGAATTGTTGAAGTTCTCAATCTGTGTCTTTGTAAGTTCTACTGCGTTCTCGGGAACCCATACGGTAATGTCATATTCATAGCCGTCTGCAGATGCCTCTGTCTTTGCTCCCTCTGTAGCCTTTGAGGTGTCTCCACCTGTAGCTGCTTCCTGTTTACCACAACCTGCAAGGCATGTAACAGCCATTGCTGCGGTAAGAAGAACTGCTAAGAGTTTCTTTTTCATATTTGTCCTCCCTATTATGTTATGAAAAGATTTTCCGAAAGCGTTTTCCCATTGATTTTTCATGGTGCGCAATCGGTTGCTCACTTATAAAGTTAACACCCACTATATGCATTGTCAACGTTTCCAAAATACAAAAATCGGCCTTCGAAATTGTGCATTTTGCACAACAACTCCCATTTTACGCGGATAATATGCCGAAAACAAACGTTTACAAAAAAATAAGCGGTTGCGCCCTTTGCGCAACCGCTTGCACTATTCACGTCCGATCTCTTCCAACCGTCTGATGCTTCTCATACGCAGGATACTTCCTGCGATAATCACAAGCATCACTCCTGCCACCTGTATTACCGTGCCTGAGCCAAAGCCAACGCCCCGTCCTGTGGCCGCTCCCACTGCATCCGCTGCCACTCCCGATGCGGCATAGGCTATAACATATCCGATCTGTGAAAGGAACCCGATAAGTCCCCAGGCTCTTCCCTGGGCATCTGCCCTTATGTTTGTCCTGATAAGATAATCGAGACAGTTGTTGGCTATGGGAAGGGAAGCAAAGAAAAGGAATCCAAATGCACAAAGAATGGCGATATTTGTTGTCATTCCAAATCCATACATAAAGGCCCCTGCAAGCATCAAAGAAACTGACATCAGCATGGCAAATCTTCCCTTTATACCCTTGATTCCAAGATATATTGCCGTCACTAACATTCCGCAGGCGCAGATTGTTTCCGTAACTCCAAGAGTCTTGGCGTCAGAAAAAGAAAGGACAAAGGGTTCCGCCAGAATCTGAAACATTCCCATGAACAAAGTGATAAATGATGCCACAACAACAAGCATCAGAACCCCCTTGTTTCCTGTAATTATCTTCCAGCCTTCCTTCATGCTTTCCATGAAAGAAATATCTTCCTCAGTGGCATTTGTAGGAGTCCCTCTCCTTACCACCGCAGCACTTATTACCGTAAGGAAGAAAGTGCAGATATCTATAATAAGAAGAAGCTTCACATCACTTACGGAAAGAAGGAATCCCGCTATAATCGGCGAAAACAGATATCTCGCGCTTCCCGCCATGGACACAAGTCCGTTGGCCTTGGAAAACTCATCCTTGGTAAGGATGTCCGTAATTGTTGCCTTATATGAAGGCTCAAGAAGAGCTGAAAATACCGAGCTTATGGTGACGCCGATGCAAATCTCCAAAAGACTCGCCCCGCCCGTCATCATGGCAACCAGAATATAAATAATGCCGATTGCTGAGCACCCGTCTCCTATCATCATAAGAAGGCGCCTGTCGTACTTATCAGCCAATACCCCCGCCGGCACTCCAAGAACCAATGTGGGCAGGAATCCGAGAAGCGTTACGAGAGCCATTCCCGCAGCGCTTCCTGTCATGTTAAATACGTAAACTCCAAGTCCGAAGCTTGTAAGTCCGCCACCTATGGAGGAAACCAGCTCTCCCGACCACAAAAGCAAAAACTTCTTGAAATTACCGCTCACTCTTGGCGTCCTCCTCAAGCTGCATCTCCAAAAGTCTTCCAACGTGCTCCTTCTCGAAGAACAGCTTCTTGTTGGCCAAAACCACGCCCACTACAACCAGGGTCAAAACTCCGGTTTCTATAATCTTTGTTTCGGGAGTCATGGCTATCTTTTCCTGCATAATGTTTATAAAGAGATGGAAAAGAATTGTGGCAAGCATACTTCTTCTGTTCTTGACATAAAGCCATGTCTGAAGGAAATCCACAGGAAATGTGCTCAAAAGGAAGTTAATAACGTAAACCAAGCCAAGTTCCTTAAGTGTGTACTGATAGGTTCCGGGGATCAAGAATAAAGGCAAGTGCCAGCATCCCCATATTCCTGCAAAAATCAAAGATTCTACAAACCAGCTATGGTATTGACCCACAGCATCTTCACCGTAGCCTCTCCAGCCCACCTCTTCAATAACGGAAGCAAGAAGCATGGTCAAAAGAGCTGATGTACCGCCTATTGAGAAAGAGAAATCCTCTGTGAAGGAAAACTGGTCCGGTGAGCCTCCAAACAAAACGGATATTCCGATTGAAGCCGCCACTGCTACTCCGTATAGTAAAAAACCAAGTAAAATGTATTGGGGCTTAATTCTGTAGAAGCCGACGATTTTACGCTTAAGATCTTCCTTAAGCATCTTGTTCTTAGAAGTAAGAACCGTAACCACGGCCGTTGCAGCAGGCATAATAAGTCCGATTACCATTATGCCAAGCATGGCTGCGTTGTTATTCTTTAAAGCGAGGGCCAGAGCCCAGAAACCCCAGGTCAGGGCAAAAACTATAATATAGAACCTTTTGGGTCTGTATGTGTAATGTTCCATCTAATATCTCCTTATTTTCTGACGAGCTGTTCCACGAAGGCCATGGAGCCGGGCTTTGCGTACAGCATCCTTTCAATCGTGTCTATGAAGACCTTTATATCGGCCTCCGTATAATTGTCAGAGTCGAAAACTTCATTGGAAAGAATAATAATCATCTTTACTCGCTCGGGGATGTTATCGCAGTTAAACTTCCCCTCTCTTACCCCCTGCTCCGCTACTTCGCAAACAAGAGGCACAAGCCTGTCCAAAAGCTTATTCTTGATTTTCTCATGCATCAGCAAATTCTCCTGCTCATGTAAAGCATCCTTAATGGTCATCTCCGCCTCATCAGGCCTGAAGGAGGCAATGACGCCCACAAGCTTCTGTTCTATAGGATAATCGCTTGCTAAGATTACCTTGGCACGCTCCGTCTCTTTATCCAGCATCAAATCAATTACTTCCTCAAGAGTCTGCTCCTTACTTGGGAAATAATAGTAATATGTGCCCTTGGCAATTCCTGCCTCAGCTATGATGTCATCAACGCTGGTGTTCTCATATCCCTTTGAAAGGAACATCTTATAAGCGATTTCCAGCAATTCCTGTTTTCTTCTTTCACCTTTTTTCATGCGCATGAATCTCCTTTTCGACTCTCGGTCGGTTTTATGATAACTCTATTATCCACCCTTGTCAACAACTTTTTCGACTTTCAGTCGATTTTTTATTTCCGGACACAAAAAAGAGCAGTCAAAGACTGCTCTACGTGCCAGCACAAAGCTGTTCAAGATGTCATCAATTAGAAACAAGGATATAAGGTCATGCCAATCGCCACCGTAGCAATGGCCATTAGAATCGACGGCAGCCACCCCATCTTAAGCAAGGTCTTCTGGTCATACCCGCCGGCACCCATCATCATGGGAACAACCGATGTGGCCATAGGTGTAATAAGCGAGCTCATGGAGCCGATGTAGCACATCTGCATGATTCCTCTGGGATCACACTTTAAGGATGCACAGGTTACCAGAGCAAGGGGAATAAGAACCTTGCTTACCGCTCTGTTGTAAAGGAGGCTTGTCATAACAAATGAAGCCACAAAGAACACGCCGCCGATTACGTAGCTGTTTCTTGTGTTCTGAAGTAAGCCTGCAACTGCTCCGCCTACCATGTCGCCTGCTCCTGTTGCGGCAAAGGCATTTCCAAGGGTAACAACACCAACATAGAGAAGGATGATGTCGATTCCCATGCTTCCGATGGCATCTTTGCCTCTTAAGATTCCGCTGGCAACCACAAGACAGGCTGCAATAGCGGGAATAAGCCATGAGGGAAGTCCGAAGGACTTAAACATCAGACAGATTACTGTTCCAAAGAAAGCCACATATGCGATAACTTCCTGCCAGATGGGAAGTTTAACCTTCTCAGCTGCCTTCTTTGCGTCGAAAAGTCTTACGGGAACCACAGGGTTCTCAGGTGCAAACTTGGGCGCGATGAAAATCGCATAAAGCATAATAAGTATAGTTACGGGGAGCTTAATGGATGTCTCCGTAAAAATGGTATTGGTAAAGCCCTCAATGCCGTACTCGGCAAGAAGGCCGTTATTCTCAATATAGTTTCCAACGTAGGGGCCTATAGGTGTGATTGCATAGGAACAGGACACCGTAACAAGACCGATTGAATACATCATCTTTGAGGGCTTGAATCCCATCTCATCACACATGCCGATAACAAGGGGACAAACCAGTGCAAACAAAGCTGTAATGCTGGGGATAAACTGGCCAAGGATAAAAGTAACTATTACATATCCGGCCAAAACCTTTGTGAAAGACCCTTTTGAAACCTTATAAACAATTCCTGACAGTTTGGGAACCAGCTGGGTTCTGTTAAGACCTGCGGCAATGATAAACATGGACGCCATGGTTACCGCTACGCTGCTTCCGATGTTGGATAAAGCCTGTGAGGGCTCTACGCATCCCGTTGCCACCAAAACCAGCATGCCAAGCATTGACGTGATGGCCATAGGAATTTTATTCAGGCAGAAGCTTATAATCATAAGCAGAAAGACTGCCAGTGTTACATACATTTGAAACATTCCTTATTACTCCTCTTCGTTTAATATGTGTAGCACACTCGACAATTATACCAATAAATCATTGTACAGAAAAGGGGAAGAGACGAATCTCTTCCCCAAATTTAATACTAAATTTTTATGCAAAAACTTAAGCTTTCTTCTTACCCACTTTTCTCATAAGGTACCAGAATGCTCCGGTTAAGCATACAGATGAGAATGTACCGCATGCAATACCTACCATGAGAGGAAGTGCAAACTCTTTGATGGAGGTTACGCCAAGTATGTAGAGAACTGCAACCATGATGAAGGTTGTCAAAGAAGTAAAGATACTTCTTGATAATGTCTGTGTAATACTTGTGTTAACAATCTCCTCAACGGACAATCTTCCGGGAGTATTTAAGTTCTCACGGATTCTGTCGAAGATAACGATTGTGGCGTTGATTGAGTAACCTACGATTGTAAGGAGGCAGGCAATGAAAGTAGAGCCCACTGAAATTCTTGCAACCGCATAGCATGTAAGTACAACCAAAACGTCATGGATAAGAGCAAGTACTGAGCTGAAACCGAATCTGATATCTTTGAATCTGATTCTGATGTAGATAAGCATAAGTACTACTGCAACGATAACAGCGATAACTGTATCACGCTTCATCTCGTTAGAGATTGTTGAGCTGATGTTCTCAACATTGATTGTAGCTTCATCAACTCCGAAGGACTCAACAAGGACATCCTTCATCTGCTCTCTCTCATCAACTGTAAGAGTACGTGTCTTGAAGATTACTTCGTTGGTACCTGTTACCTTCTGAGACTGAACGTTTCCGTCGCCTGTAACAGCTTCAATCTTGGGAACAACTTCGCTGTCGAGCTTTGCAATGCTTACATCCTCAGGGAATGTAGCTGTTGTTGAAGCACCACCGATGAACTCAAGGGAGAAGTTGAATGCTCTCTCACCCTTAGCTGAGTGGATACCCATGAATACGAAGCCACAGATAATTACTACTGCAGAGATTGTAAAGAAGATACCCTTCTTTGCAAGGAAGTTGATGGGCTTTCTCTCCTTGGAAACGCCATACCACTTCTGATCTCTTACTCCCATTGCATAGAATGCGTTGAGGAGCATCTTGGTAATAACAAGAGCTGTGAACATTGATAAAACGATACCGAGCATAAGTGTCTGAGCAAAGCCCTTAACAGAACCGGTACCCATAAACCAAAGAACAACTGCTGCAATAAGTGTTGTGATGTTACCATCGATGATAGCTGACAAAGCCTTGTCAAAACCGATCTTAATGGAAGCACCGACAGTATTTCCTGCTGCAATCTCTTCTCTGATACGTGCGAAGATAATAACGTTGGCATCTACTGCCATACCGATGGAAAGGATGATACCTGCAATACCGGGAAGGGTAAGGGTCATATCAAATCCATCAAGAAGTACAATAACAAGTGCTGTATATAATGCAAGTGCAATACTTGCCACAAGTCCGGGTACAAAGTAAACGGCAATCATGAATAATACGATGATTCCGAGACCGATAGCTCCGGCCATAAGTGATGTACGGATAGCATCGGTACCAAGCTGAGCACCTACAACCTTGGAGTGCAACTCCTCAAGCTTAAGCTTAAGTCCACCGATTCTGATGGTGGAAGCAAGCTTCTCTGCATCCTCAAGGGACTTCTCACCTGTGATCTCAGCAGAACCTGCGTTGATAACGGAGTTAACCTTGGGAACACTTACAAAGTTCTCAGATTCAACTTCACTGAAGTCATAGTAAATTGCGATTGTCTCGCCCTTCTCGAAAGCTTTCTTTGTAGCTTCTGCGAACTTTGTGGTTCCGTCTGCGTTAAAAGTAAGCTGAACAACGGGGGACTGGTTATTCATATCATCCTTACGATAACCGGCCTGTGCTTCTGCAACCTCAGAACCTGTAAGAACGATAGAACCGTCTGCCTCCAACTCCTCAAGGGATTTGGTAAGGCTGTATACCTGAACCAGCTTACCGTCTGCATCCTGTCCATAAGAACCAACATAGTTAAGGTTTCCGTTGGAGTCTGTCTCAGCGATGAAATACAGTGCTCCGGGACGTCCCAAATCTGAAAGAATCTGGTTGGCATCTGTAACACCGGGAATCTCAATATTGATTCTGTCAGAGCCTTCCTTATAAACAAGTGCCTCTGTACTGTAGTTCTGTACACGCTGCTGTAATTTGAAAATAGTGTCGCTCATATCTGTGGCTGAAGGCTCTTCATCGCCTACTACCTGATATGTAATGCTGACACCGCCTGCCAGATCAAGTCCGAGCTTAATGCTCTCAGCAGAACCTGACTTGTCCTGACCCACACCGAAAATAGCGGTATAAATGCATCCTGCCAAAAGAAGCAGGGTACATATAAGAGTCACAACTCCTCTACTCTTTTTCATGGTAAAACTAATCTCCTTTTGTTATAAGGGCAATTCCCCTAAAATAGTGAACATAAAAAAAACCTGCCTTCTAAATCTACCACAAAACTAAAGAAATTGAAAGTATTTAATTGAATCTTATGAGGACCTTCTCAACTCTTCTCTCATCCATCTTAAGGACTGTGAGGGTCAGGTTCTTAAAGTCCACGTGATCCCCCTCCTCAGGGAAGGTTCCCAGGGTTTCCGTAATAAAGCCACCCAGAGTATCACTTTCGCATTCAAGCTCATCCTCATCAATATCAGTAAGGTCAAGGAAATCGGAAATAACCATATCTCCGTCAACCTCAATTTCATTTTCGGAATGTCTTACAACATCCACCTCTATATCGTCGGTGTCATCCCAGATATCTCCGACTATCTGCTCAAGAACGTCCTCCATGGAGATAACACCCAGGGTTCCGCCATATTCATCCGTAACAATGGCAAGGTGCTGTTTGGCCTTTCGAAGCTCCTCCAAAACAGCCGGCAGCTTTGTTGTCTTATATACAAAGCATGGCTTCATGAGAATGCTTCTCAAATCCATTTCCTCCTCATTGGCCATGGCCTTTAAGAAGTGATTCATGTGAACAATGCCGATGATATGGTCAATTCCGTTCTCATATACAGGAATTCTGGTATGGGAAGTATTTCTTACAACCTCTAAGATATCTTCCTTATCATCATCGATGTCGATGGCGTCCACATCGATTCTTGCTGTCATAACCTCGAAGGCAGAAATCTCAGAAAAATCGATTGCCGCATGAATAAGCTCCGTTCTTTCCTTATCAAGAACACCCTCATCCTCTGCAGTTTCGATAATGGACTGAAGTTCTGTGGTTCCCTCGTCCTCATCCTTATCTTCCTCAGGATTCATCTTCATGGTAATAAGGTTAATAAGCTTAACCACTATCCAAATTACCGGCTTAAAGATAATCATCAGAAATCTTAAGGGCGCGGATGCAAACATGGCAAAACCGTTTGCTCTCTGCTTTGCCGTAATTTTCGGAATGGTCTCTCCGAAGATAATGATGGCAATTGTAATGATTATGGTTGCCACCCATGTAAGCTTGTCCTCTCCTGTAGCAAGGATTACAAATACCGAGCAAAGGGAAGAAGCTGCTATATTAACCAGATTGTTTCCTATAAGTATTGCGCTTAAAGCATCATCAAAGTGATCTGCAATAAATAACGCGCGTTTTGCTTTCTTGTTTCCGTCTTTTTCCTCATTTTCCAGACGAACCGTATTGCATGAGGAATAGGACATCTCAGAGGCTGAGAAGAATGCGGATAACAATACGCAAAGCAGTATACCTGTACCTACGAACCAGATTGTCATTCTTCGTCACCTCCCTCTACTTTATCGGGAGCTACGACTCTGACTCTCACAATTCTGTTGTGGTCCATCAAAGATACCGTAACCTTTATACCGTTATACTCGAAGCAGTCTCCGACTTTGGGAATTTCGGGGAAGTGCTCGTAAACCCAGTCGCTGACCAAAAGATTGGTGTATCTTTCATCTTCATCAGGGTCCTCAAAGTCTATCTCATCGAAAAGGTCTCCCACAGTCTCCTCGGCGTCAACAAGGTAAACATTGTTTCCGAGAGACATAATTGCCTCCTCGACAATGTCATCCTCATCCCAGATTTCACCAACCAGCTCCTCTAAGATATCCTCAACAGTAACAATACCCAGAGTTCCTCCAAAGGAATCGGTAACTACTGCCATATTCTGCTTCTTGCCGGAAAGAATGGGAAGAAGGGTATCGATTCTTGTGGTCTGAGGGGTGAAATATACGCTGTCAAGAAGAGGTCTTACCTTGGGAATACGCTTGGATTTAAGATAAGCCTTCATAAACTTTCTTATATGAAGCACACCGATAATGTTATCGATGGTTCCTTCGTAAACGGGAAGGCGGCTGTGAGTTGTTCCCTTAACAAGTTCAAGTACTGACTTGGAGTTTGCAGCCACATCTATGGCCACCATGTCGACTCTGGGGGTAAGAATACTGTCAACGGTAACGTCACCAAACTGAATGGCGGATGAAATCAGCTCGCCCTGCTCTTCGTCTATTGAGCCTTCCTCTGCCATGTCCTCAATAATGTCATAAAGTTCATCCTCGGTGACACTTATCTCGGCATCTTCCTCTTTCACAAAGATTTTACCGATAGCAGAAAGAAGCTTTGAAACAGGAGCCAAAGCTCCCATAAAAAAGCGCAGAATACCGGCCGTTGCAAGCAACAGCTTCTCACTATACTTTTTGGCTATACTCTTGGGCAACATCTCACCTGCGAAGAAAACCACAACAGTGGTAATCAAGGTGCTCACAGACACCGCACTTAAGCCCCAGCGTCTTGTGACGGCTACGGTAACCAGTGCAGCTGTAGAAATATGTACAATGTTGGTGCAGACAAGCAAAGTGCTTATTGCATCTTCAAAATGATCCAAACAAAAAAGTGCTTTTTTTGCACGATAATCGCCCCGCTCAAGCTGGGCCTTTATTTTATTCTTTGACGCGGAGGCCAAAGCGGTTTCCGCGACTGCGAAAAATGCTGCAAAAAACAGCAGAATGATTGCTATAATCCACGGCAATCGACTACCATCATCCATTATTGGATTGTCAACTCCTTTTCCATATAAATACGTCTAAAAATACGTATAATTGTTTGAAAAATATACCATATATAGGCTCTAGTGTCAAGAATTGTACATCTTTGCGTAGAAGCCCCCACGTTCTATAAGCTCATCGTGCTTACCCTGCTCAATTATATGACCGTCCTTCATAACAACAATGATGTCGGCCTCTTTGATGGTGGAAAGTCTGTGGGCAACAACAAAGGAGGTTCTTCCCTGCATCATCTCGGCAAAGGCCTTCTGAATCCTGATTTCGGTTCTTGTATCAATGGAACTTGTAGCCTCGTCAAGTATAAGCATGGGAGGAAGTGTCAGCATTACTCTTGCAATGCATAAAAGCTGCTTCTGTCCCTGTGAAAGGCTGCCTCCGTCCTCTCCTATAAAGGTATCGTAACCCTTGGGCAGGCGCTTAATAAAGGAATGGGCGTGGGCTTTCTTTGCCGCCTCAATTATCTCTTCATCAGTGGCCTCAGGGTTCCCGAAGGCTATATTCTCTTTAATGGTTCCGGATCTAAGCCAGGTTTCCTGAAGAACCATACCATAATTGCTTCTTAAGCTGTCTCTTGTAACCTTTGATGTATCAACTCCATCAATCTCAATTGTACCTGAATTGATATCATAGAATCTCATGAGAAGGTTTATAAATGTGGTCTTGCCGCATCCCGTAGGACCTACGATGGCAATTCTCTGGCCCTTCTTTGCCTCAAGATTGTAGTGTTCTATAAGAGGCTTGTCAGGGGTATATGAGAATGAAATATCGGATACCTTAATGTTTCCGTCCACTTCCCCAAGCTTTGTGGCATCGGGGGCATCCGGAGTCTGACCTTCGGTTTTGATAAGTTCAAAGCACCTCTTAGCGCAGGCCAAAGCATTCTGAAGTTCAGTAATAACACCTGATATTTCATTAAAAGGCTTCGTGTACTGGTTCGCATAGCTTAAAAAGCAGGTCAGCATACCGATGCTGATTCCGCCGTTTATGGCTATCATTGCGCCGCTGATTCCCACTCCCGCATACACAAGGCTGTTGACGAATCTTGTGCTGGGATTAACAAGGGACGAATAGAAAACTGCCTTTAATGAGCAGTCTCTTAATCTGTCATTAATCTCCTCAAAGGTTTCTATAACCTCTTCCTCGTTGGAAAGGGCCTTTACAACCTTCTGATTCTCTATTACTTCATTGATAAGTCCGGTCTGTTCGCCTCTGGTCTCCGACTGAAGTGTGAACATCTTATAAGAACTTCTGGCAATAAACCTGGCAACCAGTAAAGACACCGGCGTAATCAGAACCACCACAAGAGAAATCCATACATTGGTTCTGAACATGAATATGAGAGTTCCTATTATTGTAGCTACTCCTGTAAAAAGCTGAGTGAATCCCATTAGAAGCCCATCGGCAAAGGTATCCACATCCGCAATTACCCGGCTAACCAGATCACCGTGGGAATGACCGTCAAGATATGAGAAGGGGAGATCATGAAGTTTTTTGAAAGCATCCTCTCTGATATCCTTGATTACATGGAAGGTTATCTTGTTATTTAGGATTCCCATAATCCACTGGGCCAATGCACTTATTCCCACAACCACAAGAACCCTTATGCTTATGGCCATAATGGCCTCAAAATCCACATCTGAAGGACCAACGATATAATCAATGGCTCTTCCTATAAGAATAGGAACATATAAGGTTCCAAAAACGTACACCAATGAAAGCACCAGTGAAAGTGCTATCATCCAAAGATATTTCTTAAGGTAAATCAAAACCTCAGCGATTATATTTCTCTTCCTATCCATCTATCTCACCTGCCCTTTCCGGGAATTGAGAAAGAAAGATTTCCCTGTAAATCTCACAAGTCTTAAGGAGTTCCTTATGGGTTCCTATGCCCACTGCTTCGCCATCCTCAAGAACAATAATCTTGTCTGCATGCATAATGGAAGAAGTTCTCTGGGACACAATAAACATTGTGGTTCCCTTCATCTTCTCGGCCAGTGCCTTTCTTAAAGCTGCCTCAGTGGCAAAATCCAGGGCTGAAGCCGAATCGTCAAGTATAAGAATCTCAGGTTTGCTGATTAGTGCTCTTGTAAGTGCCAGACGCTGCTTCTGGCCTCCCGAGAAGTTCTTTCCTCCCTGGGCAACAGATGCATCAAGACCGCCCTTTCCTTCGATGATTTCATAAGCCTGAGCAATCTTTGCCGCCTCAAGTATCTCCTCATCAGTGGCGTCTTTGTTTCCTTTAAGAATGTTGGATCTGATGCTTCCCTTAAAGAGAACCGCCTTCTGCATGGCGACAGATACTCTTTTTCTCAAGTCAGCTCTGGTAAAATCAGAAACTTCTCTGCCATCAACAAGTACTCTTCCCTCGCTGGCCTTATAAAAGCCGGGAATTAAGTGTATGAGGGAAGTCTTACCGCTTCCGGTACCTCCGATAACGCCCACAACATCCCCGTGGTTAACCTTAAAGGATATATTCTTAAGTGAGGGTTCGGCACCTTCGTGGTAGGTAAGAGAAACATTCCTAAACTCCACAGCAGGAGCATCAGGGTCAGTCTCCAGGGGTTCAGCAGTTTCCTCAAAAGGCTCCTCTTCTTCCATGGAAAGGGTAGCTCCCACTCGCTCAGCGCATGCCAATGCCTTGGTAACGGTAACCACAAGATTTGCAAGCTTAACAAGCTCCACAAGAATCTGGGACATATAGTTCCAAAGGGCAACTACCTGGCCCTGGGTAAGAACTCCCGTGTCGACTCTTATGGCGCCAAAATATATAAGAATCACAATGGCTGTATCAATAATGATAAGTGTTGCGGGATTCATTATTGAAGTCAAAAATCCCACATTGTTCTGGAGGTTATAGAGAGTCAAAGTTCTTTCAGCGAAGTCCTTCTTCTCATTGTCCTCTCTCCTGAAAGCCCTGATTACTCTGGCACCTGCCAGGTTCTCTCTGGTGGCTCCAAGAACCTTATCCAAAGCGCCCTGCACCTTTTTGTGTCTCGGAATACTCATGGCTGTAATGGTCACAACTACAACAGCAAGGGCGGGAACGGTTATTACAAAAATAAATGCTGATTTAACATCTATGGTAAAGGCCATGATTACCGCTCCGAATACGATAATCGGGGAGCGAAGAAAAAGCCTTAATACCATGTTGATACCCGATTGAACCTGATTGATATCGCTGGTCATTCGGGTTATAAGTGTTGAGGTTGTAGCCTCATCAATCTGTCTGAAGCTTAAGTGCTCAATGCGCGCAAAAAGAGCGCTCCTTAGCTTTGTGGAAACTCCCGTGGCAGCCTTTGCAGCAAAAAACTGGGCTGTCACGGCACAGACAAGGCCTATCACTGCCAGTAACACTAACAGTGCAAACATTCGGCCCACGTAACCCTTGTCACCTGTGGGGATGCCTTTATCTATGATTCCGGCAATAACCAGGGGGACAAAGAGTTCGAATACCGCTTCCAACAACTTAAAAAGGGGCGCTAAAACCGTTTCTTTTTTATAGTTTGTAAAGTACTTCAGAATCTGTCTCATACTTTGAGCGCTTCTTTATAATACTCCTTAAAAGTTTCGTATCCTTCTCCTATAAGCTGTTCCTTCTGGAACTTCTTATTCTTGTTCATTCTCACAACGAGAACCTGGGAACCGTTGGCACGTTCTTTCTGTGCCTCTCCGATAACTTCACAAAGCTTCTCGCCTCTTACTCCCTTTTCTATAAGGAAAGCAATCTTCTTGGGTGCTGTGGGAACCTTGAAGCCGTTCTCAAGCAAAAGAAGGACTATTCTTTCAAATCCGATGGAGAATCCGCAGGCAGGAACATCGTTTCCTGTGAACTTGCCTACCATCTTATCGTATCTTCCGCCACCGCCGCAGCTTCCACCAAACTCAGGCATCTCAATCTCAAAGATTGTTCCTGTGTAGTAGGACATGCCTCTTACAAGAGTGGGGTCGAATACCATGTTAAACTGTGCAGACTTTGTGGACTCTACACTGTCAATAATCTCCTTAAGGTTGTCATATACGCCATCCTCAAGGCAATCCTTAATCTGATCAACAATATACTTTAAGCCGTCACCTGATGCCTCTGCACCCTTAAAGAGTTCAAGGTACTTATCAACGCCTGCAGCGTCAAAGCCCTGCTCCTTAAGTTCAGCCTCTACGCCTTCCACTCCAATCTTATCCATCTTATCAAGAGTGATGAATACGGAATCGTAGCTCTCTTCGGGGAAACCGGCGTATTTTGCCATAGCTTTAAGAATTCTTCTCTCGTTAATTCTTATATTAAAGTTCTTAAAACCAAGTTTTCCAAGTGTGGAGGTTGTGGCGAGGATAAGCTCAATCTCTGCAAGGTTGGAGGGCTCACCGAGAATATCGATATCACACTGCATGAACTGGCGATATCTTCCTCTCTGGGGTCTGTCTGCTCTCCATACGTTTCCTATCTGAAGTGCCTTAAAGGGAGCAGGCAGTGAGCCGGAATTATTGGAGTAGAAACGAACAAGGGGAACCGTAAGGTCATAGCGAAGACCACCATCTACAAGATCACTCTCAGTCTCAGCTGTCTCAAGTTTAAGTTTCTCTCCTCTTTTTAGAATCTTGAAGATGAGTTTCTCATTCTCTCCGCCCTGTTTGTTTGTGAGATTCTCAATATTCTCAACGCAGGGAGTCTCTATTGAAGTAAAGCCATACTTTGCATAATTCTCTTTGATTACGCCTATGACATAGTCTCTTATTATCATTTCCTCGGGTAAAATATCCTTCATACCCGTAACAGGTTTCTTAGTAAGTGCCATCAGTTTCTCCTTAAAAGTTAGTAATTCCTCTAGAATTCTACACTTTTTCATCCTTATTTTCAAGCATAATAACATATTGACATTGTTTGTATAATTGTATACAATAATCCAGAATGATTAATACAAAGGTGGGAGGAAATAATGAACGCCCTTAAGGATTTATCACGAGAAGAACTTATTAAAATGAAGGATGAACTTGAAGCAGCATTCGAGGCAGCCAAGGCAAAAGAGCTTAAACTCGACATGTCCAGAGGTAAGCCCTCCGTTGCTCAGTATGATCTGGGTGCGGATTTGCTTGATACAATCACAAGTTCTTCATCATTCACCGCAGAGAACGGATTGGATTGCCGTAACTACGGAGTTTTGGATGGTATCCCTGAAGCCAAGAAGCTTATGGCAGACATAATGGGTACTGACCCCTCTCACGTACTTGTAGCAGGAAACTCCAGCTTAAACCTTATGTATGACTCCGTAAGCCGCTCATTTACCCACGGTGTTCTCGGAAATACACCCTGGTACAAGCTTGACAAGGTTAAATTCCTTTGCCCCGTTCCCGGTTATGACAGACACTTTGCCATTACCGAGCACTTCGGCATTGAGATGATAAATATTCCTCTTAATGAGGATGGTCCCGATATGGACCTGGTTGAGAAATATGTAAATGGCGATGAGACCGTAAAGGGTATCTGGTGTGTTCCCAAATACTCAAACCCCTGTGGATATACATATTCAAAGGAAACTGTTGAGAGATTTGCCGCACTTAAGCCCGCAGCAGCGGACTTCAGGATTTACTGGGATAACGCTTATGCTGTTCACGACCTTTATGATGAAGGTGATGAACTTGCCGATATCATTTCTCTTTGTGAGAAAGCCGGAAATCCCGACATGGTATACGAGTTCTCATCCACTTCCAAGATAAGCCTGGCAGGAAGCGGCATTGCTGCTCTCGCCACAAGCGAAGCAAACCTTGCTGACATCAAGAAGTCCATGACCATTCAGACCATAGGTTATGACAAGATTAATCAGTTGAGACATGTTAAATGCTATAAGAACATCGAAGGAATCAAGGCACACATGAAAGAACATGCTGCTCTCCTTCGTCCCAAGTTCGAAGCTGTACTTAAGACCTTTGAAGCCAATCTCGCAGGCCTTGGCATCGGCTCCTGGACTACTCCCAAGGGTGGTTACTTCATTTCCTTTACCACCATGGACGGATGTGCCAAGGAAATCGTAGCCAAATGTAAAGAGGCCGGCGTAACCCTCACAGGAGCAGGCGCAACATTCCCTTACAAGAAGGATCCCAGGGACAACAACATTCGAATTGCTCCTTCCTTCCCCTCTCCCGAGGATATGGCTAAGGCTGCTGATTTATTTGTATTATGTGTAAAACTTGTAAGTGTTAATCACTTACTTTCCCTTTAACTTCTTTTATACTTACTTACCTACCTACCAAAAAAGGTGCGACATAACAGTCGCACCTTTTTTCGTTGTGTGCAAAAATATTTTATAAAATTTTTTTCAGAGATTTTAGCATATTTGGTAGACATAAAATAATAAAAAACTATATGTTGATATGCCGGGAAAAATACGGAAAAAAGCCGAAATTTCCTGTTGATTTTGGCTCAAAATCCAAATATAATTCAATTAACATAATTCTGAAAGGTTGACACAATGGAAAAGGCTATTTCAAGTTTCATCGAGTATCTTGGCAAGGGAAAGACATCTAAGAAGAATACCCTGATGTCATACGAAAGAGACCTAAACAAGGCGTCAGCTTTTTTTATGTCCAAAGGTATCACTGACATCGCAAGCGTTACCACCGCCGATCTTGAAAGCTTTCTTGAGCATCTGAATAAGGAGGGGCTTGCTCCCGCCACCATCTCAAGAAGCATCGCTTCTCTCAAGGCCTTCAATCACTATCTCCTTGATAAGAAAATCATAAGTGAAGATATAGCCGGAAAGCTTCATGCTCCAAAGATTGAGAAGAAAGCGCCTGTTATTTTATCCATCAAAGAGATTAATCTCCTTATGGAACAGCCCGGAGGAGATACCGAGAAGGAAATAAGAGATAAGGCAATGCTCGAGCTCTTATATGCAACCGGAATCAGAGTATCCGAGCTTATCACTCTTAAGATGTCCGATCTTGATATGGCTCACTCACAGATTACGGTTAAGGACACCGGAAAGAAACGAGTCATTCCCTTTGGTCATAAAGCCCATGCTGCTCTCTCCCGTTATCTTGATGAGGTAAGAAGCAAGATGATTGGTGATGCAGGCAAGGATTTCGTATTCGTTAACTGTTCGGGAGAAACCATGAGCCGTCAGGGCTTCTGGAAAATCATAAAATTATACGCCAAGAAGGCCGGAATCAAGGCAGATATTACACCTCATACCTTGAGACATTCCTTCGCAGCACACCTGGTTGAAAACGGGGCCGATTTAAAGAGTGTACAGGAGATGTTAGGGCACTCCGATATCTCAACCACCTTGGTATACGCCAAGCTGAAACCCGGCCACATCAAAGAAGTGTACAAAAATACGCACCCTCGCAGCTAGAGGGTGCGTTTTATTTTTCTGTTCTACTTTCCAAAGAGTTTAGCTATGGCCTTAAGCTTTTTCCCGTTGGCAGAAAGGACAACAGCCTCTCCAAGATTATATGGCAAAGCTCCTCCGCCCTCGGAAAGAACCAGATCAAGGGTTCCGTCCTTGATTGCTTCCACCATCATCATAACCTCCGGATCATCCTTTGGCTTATCCTTCATCATTCTATAGGCAAAGGATATAACGAGTTTAAGAACGATTTTGCCTAAAAGAGAGTGCTTTGCAAGATCTCCAAGGGAATTGCACATGTCAAATTCTCCGGGCTTTGTATCATCAAATCTGCTAAGTTCTCTGCCATATAGCTTCTTAAAGCTCTCTTCGTCAAATTTGGGGCGTTCTCCCTCTGCTTTTGCAAAGTAACCGGGAATACCCGCTCTATCGTCTCTGTTAAAGTCTTCACCTTCAGTAATATCAACGGTTTCAGAAAGTCTTACATCCCCAAGGCATGAACCTATCTGAATCTCATAGGTGCCGTTAACCGTCACATAATCATGTCTGGCCACATCATATATATCGAAGCTTCTGTCATCAAGGTCTATGGAAACCTCAGCCTTCTCACCTGCTTTCAAAAATACCTTCTTGAATCCTCTGAGTTCTCTTGCTGCCCTGATAAAATCTTGCTTAGAATTCTTCACGTAGACCTGAGCCACTTCAGCACCATCCACACTGCCTGTATTGGTGATGTCAAATCTAACTTTAACTTTTGTACCATCCCTTACCACCACAGGATTGGTGTATTCGAATGTGGTATAGGACATGCCAAATCCAAATTTAAAATGAACAGGAATGTTAAAGGTATCGTAGTATCTGTATCCAATAAACAGTGCTTCCCTGTATTCCACGTCCTTTGTATACTTGGCATAAGTCTCCTTTGCGGGAGTATCCTCGTAACTGAAAGGGAAAGTTTCGGCAAGCTTTCCTGAAGGATTAACCTTTCCGGAGATGATTCCTGCACATGCAGGGGCAACAGATTCACCGCATAAATACATCATAAGGGTTGCTCTTGCTTTATCCGCAGGTTTCATATCAAAGGGAGAACCACCGAACGCTACAAAAATTAAATCCTGATTTTCTTCAGCAATCTTATCAAACAGTTTCTCCTGATTCTCAGGCATGGAGAAACTCTTCCTGTCATATCCCTCACCCTCAGAAAAATCTGTAAGGCCTCCGAAGAAAAGAACAGGTATGCTCTCTTCCTTGGCTTTCTTTGCGGCCTCTATGGCCTTCTTCTCAAGAGAAATATCGACTATATCAACGTCACTTCTGTAACCGTCTTCATATCTAACCTTGAATCCCTCTGCCTCAAAGGCCTCAGGCATAGACATTACAAAGGGAGGTTTAATATGTGAACTTCCACCGCCCTGATAACGAACGTCCTTTGCCATGGAGCCTATAATAAGGATTTCTCCTTTGTCCTTTAAGGGGAGAATCCCGTCGTTTTTAAGAAGGACTGCACTGTTCTCCGCAATCTGTCTAGCCAGGGAAGCATTTGTATCAAGCAGTTCCTTCGTAATTCCCACATACTTTTCATCATCGGGATACTTATATTTCTCCGCCAGATTAAGAACATTTGAAGCCGCTCTGTCCAAAGCTTCCATAGAGGTCTTCCCGGATTCCACATCCCTTTTAAGATTACCGGCATGGAAGCCGTTACTGTCAGGCATTTCAAGATCACATCCTGCCTCCACAGCCTCTCCAAGGTCATTGCAGGCGCCCCAGTCAGAAACCACCAGGCCTTTATATCCCCACTCGTTTCTTAATACGTCCGTAAGAAGCCATTTGTTTCTGCATGCGTACTGACCGTTAATTCTGTTATAGGATGCCATGATTGTGGCAGGTGCAGCCTCTTTTACGCACTTTTCGAAAGCCCTCAGATATATTTCTCTGAGAGTTCTCTCATCAATCATGGAATTCTGGGTCATTCTGAGAGTTTCCTGGCTGTTGCCTGCGAAATGCTTTAAAGATGTACCTATGCCTTCCTCCTGGACGGCATTTACATACTCAGAAGCAAGGGTTCCTGCCAAATAGGGATCCTCGCTGAAATATTCGAAATTACGTCCACAGGTTGGTGAACGTTTAATGTTGGTTCCGGGGCCCAAAAGAATCGAAACCTGCTCTGCTTTTGCCTCTGAGGCTATTCCTTTTGCCATCTTTGCAATAAGGTCCGTATCCCAGCTGCAGGCCACTGCAGAGGCTGTAGGGAAGCATGTGGAGGTATAGCTCAAATTGTTCTGCATAACCTCCTCATCCTGCTTTCTCAAGCCGTGAGGGCCGTCGGAAAGATGAATGTTCTTATATTTGCCACCGCAGTCGGCGGTATGCCACTTACCCTGCCCCGTTACCAGTCTTAGTTTATCTTCAAAAGAAACTTCTTTTATATCCATTGCACGCCCCCAATTCTTCGAAACCGATCCTTCTAGAAATCAGATCCCCAAAAGCCGCCAAAAGGCTCGTAGATTGGCATGTCTTCCGAAGAATATACTTTGATTTTCTTAATTGTGTAAATGTCCAAAGCCACTATAAACACGAAGAATGTCAGTGTAGCTGCCAGAGACTCCACTGACAGGCAGAAATCATAGAATCCGTGTATCAAAACAGGAACCATAAATGCCAGCCTCTGGTATTTGTCCATGCCCGCTATGTTTCCCCTTGCCTCACATACCTTGGCCTCACCGTAATAATGCCCCATAAAAATGGCAAAAATACAATGTCCGGGAACTGCCGTAATTGCGCGAAGTATGGCTGTTGTGATACCACCGCTTGTAACATACAAAACATTCTCTACAATGGCAAAGCCCATGCTGACGCAAACTGCATACACGATTCCGTCAAATCTGTAGTTAAATGCCCTGTGTCTCCAGGTCAGGTGCTTCAAAACCAGATATTTTCCGGCTTCCTCCGCTACTCCCACCACAAGGAAACAGTCAATTGCAACGGTGATTCTGCTTGGTACGGTGAATATGGTCTGAATCAGCCATTCTCCAAAGGTCTCCAAAAGCACCGCGGAAATAACTGTCAAAGCGCCCCCAAACAAAAGCTTAAGTATAAGCCCCAGGGGCTCTTTTTCTATCTTGTCCTGCTTATAAACCTGTACAATAAGGACTATGCCGGGAATTACGGCCAGCCACCTTAATATACTATAGTAAAACAACTATTTATCCTCCATGTTCTTTTGGACTCTCTGAGTTTCCTCGTCCTTCCGCCACAGGAAGCTGAAATGAACTTCCCGGCCTTCCTTTATTCTCTTAATGTTCTCAATATGTTTGTAAATGATAAGGCCTGCACCCACCATCAAAATGGCAAATCCCATCACGTCCTTCTCATATATGCCATAAATAGCGGCAAACGCCACGGACGCAGCCATGGGACCGATGCAGATATAGTCAGTTATCAAAACCAGAAGGAAAACTGCCGCCAGCATAACAACAAATAGTTTGGATGAATAGGCCAGAATCAGTCCGCCTAAGCATGCAAAACCTTTACCGCCCTTAAATCCCATATAGAAGGGGAACATGTGGCCTACTATGCACATAACGCCTGCAACAATGGCAGCATGCTTGTTCTCAGGCAGAAAATACATGATTGCCGTAACAACCAGATAGGATTTCAAAATATCCAGAATCATGCAAATGGCGCCGATTTTGTTGCCCATGGTAATAAGGGCATTGGAACCGCCGGCATTGCCTGAACCTCTTCCTCTGATATCAAATCCTTTGATTTTCGCTATCAAGTATGACGGATTAATGGTCCCCACCAGGTATCCGATTACTCCGCACGCAAGTACCCATTTCATACAATTACTTCTCCTCGTTCAACTATATCGTCTTCCCTAAGACCCGAGATATCGCTTTCAATTTCGCCGTCCTGATTATCATAAGGATCATTTCTGAAGAAGGTCTTCGCAGGTTCCAAATCCGCCTGGAATTTGGAGTTTGCCACCATCCTGTAGGGATCAAGGTTCCCAAAGTAAAACTGCCTTCTCTCCTCATTTCCATAACGGTGTGCAGCCACTCCATAGGAAACATCCACAGGAACCCAGCCGAATCCCGGAAGATAAGCTTCCGCCCAGTCATGCTGTCCGCTTCCCGTCGGCTCCATGGTTCTGCTGCTTTGCCATCTGGCACCAACGCCAAGACATCTGCAGATAGTTATGAAAAGAAGAGCCATAACTCCACAGTCTCCTCGCATGAAAAGGGCTCCGTCCTCCACGATATCAGGTAAAAGAATGTAGTTCGGTGTAAATGTGTATTTAAGGTTAAGGGTCAGATAGTCGTAAACCCTCTTTGCAAGAACGCCTTTATCCCTGCACCCTTCCCCGATCTTGGCTGCCAAAGTTCTTATTATGGGAGAGAAAACAATGTGCGGTCCCTCCTCTGCGAGAAACTCTTCTCCGGGATCATACTCCCCTGATGAGGAGCCCCCCACCTCGTTATAGCAGTCCTTGTAGACATTGGTAAAGGTATAGGAATAAGTCACACTAAACTCATGGTTCTCGTTAAGTGTTTCCTCAAAATACACGCATCTTGCCTCGGAATTTGCCTTGCCAATTACGGCATTCTCGGGGAAAGTGCTTTCTATTTTAATGTTTGTCTGCTCTATGCATTCTGCCGGAATGGGGATGTGAACCCTTACCTTCATTCCGGGCTTAAACAAATCGTCTCTGACCTTGAGACTATGGGTGTATCTGATGTTTTTGGAGATTCTGCCTTCTTTTTTGCAAGTTGCAATGGCTTCATTAAGAACATCATCGGGGTCTGATGTATCAAGCCCCGCTCTCTTAGCCATTTCAAGGTCCGTCTTCAAAACGGTGCGTACGCTGCTTTTGAAGTATCTCTTCTCGCCCTTAAAGAATATCCACCTTAAAAGGCCGTCATCCTCTTCCTTCTTAAAGTCCTCCTCGGTAAAATCAGAGATTTTCTTCTTAAACTGCTTAAAAAGATCATCCTTTGAAAGGGAATACTCCCTGGGAATGCGTCTGAAAATCTCTTTCCAGGCAAGGAAGCAATACTTAAGTTCTTCAGGGGTGTCAGGTCTTGCGGTCTTAATGTCCATAAGCCTCATGGCCTCGTCATAGTACCCTGCGTCCTTAAGCCTTCTTATGTCCTCAGGTAACCCCATGTTAATGTATTTGAAGTAGTCATTTACATTCATTAATGTAATCCCGCCCGTTCCCATTATTTAAGGAAGCCGTTTATAATCTGTTCTTCCGCTTCCTCCTCGGTAAGACCCAGAGTCATAAGCTTAATAAGCTGGTCTCCCGCAATCTTTCCGATGGCTGCCTCGTGAATCAAGGCTGCGTCAACATTTGCCGCATCAAGCTGAGGCACAGCCAATACTCTTGCCTCATCCATGATGATGGCATCACACTCGGAATGTCCGGAACAAACGGCGTCTCCGATAATTCTTGAGTCAAATTTCTGATAGGACTTGTCCCTGGCAACAGCTCTTGAAACAATGTCTGTAGCCGCTCCGTCACCCTTTAATTCCACTGTATATATACTCTCGGCATACTGCTCGCCGTGAGTCATAAGTCTTTCGTGAACGTTGAGCCTTGCACCTGCCTTAAGCTCGGCCTTGCTGGTTCTGACTGTGGAATCCACGCCCTTAATCTGAACCATTTCCATCTCCATGAAGCTGTCTTCCTCCATGTAGACCTCGGTTCCGGGATTAAGGATTCTCTTTCCGTTTCCGTCACCTTCACCATAGTGCTTCTCAACATATTTAACTTTGGAATTCCTGCCAACGTAGAATCTGTGGATTCCGTCATGTTCAGAGTCCTGATTGCCGCAGTTATGAATTCCGCATCCTGCAACAATAACCACGTCACAGTCGTCTCCGATGTAGAAATCGTTATAAACCGTCTCCTTGATTCCGCTCTCGCTGAGAACCACGGGAATATGCACGCTCTCGTGCTTGGTTCCCGGCTTAATTCTGATATCGATACCTGAAACATCGGTCTTGCTTGTTATCTCTATATTTGCTGTGGAATTTCTTCCCGCTGAAGCGCCGTTTGCTCTGATATTGTAGGCACCTTCCGGAACCTCGTGAAGATCGGCTACTTCAAGAAGAATTCTCTTTTGAATCTCATCCATGAACTATCCTCCTAACCCTGCAGCATGTCGCAGGTTCCGAGCGCTGAAGAAGTGCCGATAATCTCAGGCAGAATCTCTTCCTTCTTGCCCTGTTTGCTAACCTGTCCGTTTGCTATTACTACTATCTCATCTGCTATGTTTAGGATTCTCTCCTGATGAGAAATGATTATGATTGAGCCCTTGATATTATCTCTCATGTGCTCAAAAACCTTAATAAGGTTCTGGAAGCTCCAAAGGTCGATTCCCGCCTCAGGCTCATCAAAGATTGAAAGCCTTGTTCCTCTGGCCAAAACCGTAGCTATCTCAATTCTCTTTAACTCTCCGCCGGAAAGAGAAGCATTGACTTCTCTGTTGATGTAATCTCTGGCGCAAAGTCCAACCTCTGAAAGGTATGAGCAGGCGTCATTTATGGATAAATTCTTGACTCCCGATGCGAGTCTTAAAAGGTCAAAGACCTTTATTCCCTTAAATCTTACGGGCTGCTGCATTGCAAAGCTGATACCGGCCTTTGCTCTGTCGGTAATGCTAAGATCTGTAATATCTTTCCCGTCAAATAAAATACGCCCGTTGGTGGGCTTCTCAATTCCGGCAATAAGCTTGGCCAGAGTTGATTTTCCGCCTCCATTGGGGCCCGTAACCACAATAAATTTGCCTTCATCAACATGAAGGCTTAAATCCTGAATTATCTCCTTCTCGGCAGAACCTTCCTCTACCTTAAAGGAAATACCTTGTAAATCTAACATCTGTAAATCTCCTATTTTGTGCCACTCACAACCGTCCTTCAAACGTACGGTAAGTGCTTATATTATAACATTTCATATTTATTTTTCCAAACATATTGTGTATATTATATGAAGTACGTATTGAAAGGTTGAAAGACATGAGAAGCAATAAGTTCAACAAAGGAATGATTATAGTACTGACAGCTGTTCTTGCCATTATCGTTATAGGTGCAGCCGCAATTTATTTTATCGGTCGAGACAGCTATCAGGCAATTGAATATGAGACCGTGGGATTCGCCAATATGCGTGGAAACGGCGGCAAAGTTTATAAGGGAATAGGCGGTGCCTGGGGCGAGGAAATTCCCGTTAAAGCCAGCGCTTTTGCTGTATATGACGGCAAAATCTACTATGGCGACCAGATAACCGAAGGATACGTAGCCAGCGATAACCGTTTTGGAAACATCTTCTCGGCTGATATGCCCTCCGGCTCCAATGAAGTAACCCTGGCTGACAACGCCTACAACGTAGGATACGGTCAGGAGAAGTTAATCGGCGACAAGATATTCTACTGTACCGGGCTGGACGACGATTTTAACATGATGTATGCATGGGTAAGCACAGACGGTACTGAGAGGAATCCGATTTTATCAAGAAGAATCAACAACATCTTCGGTTACGACGGAACATACTTCTTCTACAGCGGATTCGACAAGAAAACTTCCAAGAATATAGTTGGAAAGTACAACCTTGAAACCAACAAGGACAGGACCCTCTACTCCTATGAGGATGTGGGAAATGTGGGTAGCATCGTGGGAATAAGCCTTTATAAGGGCGAGATTTACGCCATCACCATGACCAAGGCCCCCGAAAACTATGATGACAGAACCGCCGAATACAAGGTTGAGGTTCGCGATACCAAAAAAGGAAAGGTTACAAAAACCCTTCCCTTTACTCTTACCGGTGCCGCAAACTACGGCTTCCTGTTTGACGGCGATACTCTTATTTATTCAACCGCCGATTCGATTTGCAAAATTAATCTAAATACCGAGTCCGAAGGAACCGTTCTTTGTTCCCTTGGCGAGCTTGAATATTGGGGAATTCCCCACTTTGCCCCCGGAGACGGCTACCTTTATTATGAGACTTTGGCGGATCTTGACCCCGACACAGGCTTTAACGACTACTTCTACCGCGTAAGCCTCGATGGCGGCCAGCCCGAGTTACTTAACTCCTGGTTTACCAACTGATTTGGACAGCCTTATTCCCCCGTATACAACAAGCATTATGCTTATCCATTGTGAGGTACTTAAACCCGCAAAGATTCCGCGTATTTCATCGCCTCTAAAATACTCCAAAGCAAATCGGGCGATTGGATAAGCTATGAGGTATATGTAGAGAACAAGGCTTTTTTCTTTTGCTTTAATCCCAACAATTACAAGTGTTATGAACAGAATGAACTCTATCACCGCTTCCGTAAGCTGAACAGGCACCAAGGCCACGTTATTGGGAGCATAAATGGAATCCTGATAAGTCACTTGAAAGAAATGCGAGTGGGTGGGAGCCCCGTAGCAGCATCCGACCACATGACAGCCAATCCTTCCGAAAGCATGGACAAGAGGGATACATGGAACCAGGATTGAGATATAGTCGTTTTTTACAAGGCCATAATACCTGGTCATTACATTTATGCCAACGAGAGCGCCTATAAGGCCTCCGTAGAACACGAAGCCACCTCTCAAAAGCTCAATGGTAAGGCCCAGATAGTTTGTTGTGCTTTGGTAGGCCGCAATTATGTCCTTCGCACTCACAATGAGGTACAGAATCTTGGCTCCAAGCATGGCGAAAAGCGCCGAAAAGACATAGATATAGACCGCGTTCTCTCGCTGCATCTTCTCCCTGCAACGAAGGAGAAGATACACTAATCCGCAAAAGAACCCGGCCCCACCTAATAATCCGTATGTCGGGATATTAATACCTGCCATAGAAATCGTAGAAGAATTCATCAGCTGCTCTCTCAAAATCTCTGGAGCTTGTTACAGCGCCGAAAGCACCAATACAAGCAACGCAAGCAAGAACTGCAAGCAAACCTCCGATCAAACCGATAAGGCTTGTTACGAAACCTGCTGTTCTGATTCCTTCGTCGAATCCGTCTTTCTTAGCTGAGCTTGCAAGAATAAGACCTATGACACTTAAAATCAATGATACGAAGCCTGAGAATCCACCCCAAATGAAAACAATTGAAAGGATTCCGAGAACCAATGAAGCTACTGCTTTGTTCTTCCCGGGAACTACCACGGGATAATTGGGAACCTGATAATACTGGTTCTGATTGTTCTGAGCGTACTGGTTCTGGCTGTACTGATTCTGGCTGTACTGATTCTGGTTTGAGAACTGTCCCTGGTTAGGCGCCTGATTCTCGGTACCTGCAGTGTTCATGTTCTCATTGTTCATGTTATTGCTATCCATTGTTACTACCTCCCTCGAGTGATGTGAATCACTTTGAATTATACTATTACGCGGATTTAGCGT
The DNA here is from genome assembly GCA_900103495.1 of Lachnospiraceae bacterium G11. Classification (GTDB taxonomy): domain Bacteria; phylum Bacillota; class Clostridia; order Lachnospirales; family Lachnospiraceae; genus G11. The sequence continues at coordinate 103,011 of FMWZ01000014.1, forward strand.
CAATGAAAGCTATGCGCATAATACTCAATTGAAATTTCAAATCCATTATGCGCCGTTAGATGATGAAACTTGAAGCCGGCATAATAAAAGCTTCAATCTGCCAAGATATTATGCGTGCTTCATCCCCACCCTCTTGAGAGCTTCATACTAAATCCAACAATTCTTCAATTTATTATGCTTCTTCAAAACCAGCAAACATTTACCACGCATAATAAAATAGCAAACTATAAACTTCTTTATGACGCTTACAAAAATGAAACCAAAAACGCATCATAATAAAAATACAAATCTTGAATTCCTTTATGACACCTAAAAAAAAGAAGTCACTAACCCAGCATAATAGAATTGCAAACCTTGAATTTCATTATGTCTTCAACCCAAACTTGGCAAGATTCCCTGGCCGCCACGAGCCTACGAGCGCCCCATCCAAAGGCCCTCAGCAACCCCGCCACGCGGATTTTTCTTGCAATTCCGGGTATTGTCTGATAAAATAAAGAAACCAAGCGGGGAGAAGCGTGTTGAAAGGGAAAAAATATGTTTGATGACTATAGGCTAAGGACCAAGACTCTGATTAAATGGTATGAATACCAGATGCAGATGGGAAACCAGCCGGAGCAGTCTCCTACAAAGGAGGAATTTGCGGCAGCTGCCGAAGAAGTGTTAACAGAGGCAGGTGTGAATGAAGGTGCTGCAGGCGGCTTTGGTGACGGTGAGGAAGAAATCGATCTTGATGCTGCCGGCTTAAGCGCCGAGGATCAGGACCTTTATGCCAGCATAATGGCCAAGTTCCAGGATGCTAAGCAAAATAGTGTAGATGACGTTTTTGCCATGGCAAATGAAGCTATAGCGGCTGGCGGCGACGCAGGAGCCGCAGGTACAGCCACAGATGTGTCCGAGGAAGACCTTATTGCTTCCATCTGCGCACCCAAGCAAAACAACGTAGACGACCTGGTAAAACAGGCCAGAGAACAATAAGACAAGCAAAAATCCGAGCTCAAAGAGCTCGGATTTATTTACATACTGAATATGTTCTCGCCGGAATCTTCAGCTGTATTAAAGTTGAACTTTCTTGTATGTGAAACTATAACATCATAAATAGCCTCGGGCTGAGTCTTCAGTGCTGATGCCTCAGCAGCAGATATCTCAACAACCTTCCCGGCAAATTCTATAAAGAATCTTCCTTCTTTCTCAACAATCTGAGGTTCCATACTATCCTCTCATCTCCTCAATGTGATATACATAATCAAGAGAACCCAAAGCCTCAATTATCTCTTCATGAGTCTTATACTTCTTAAGCTCTCCGCTGGTAATAGAAACAGCTACGGAATATACGCTTAAACCCGAGTTCACATATGCGGGGTTAAGCTCGATATCATCGATGATTACGCCAAGTTTTCTGATGGTTGTAACAAAGTCCTGAAGATGGCTTGAGCTCTTAAGTTCCAGGTGAATCTCAAAGTGGTTGGAACGGTTCTTTAAGTATCTTTCCATTGCGGGGAAAAGATTCAGGGTGCAAAGCAAAGCCACAAATCCGATGATGGTTACGGAGTAGAATCCTGCACCGCTGGCAAGTCCGATAACACCGCAGGTCCAAAGGGCCACTGATGTGGTGAGACCTTTAATCTGGTTCCTTGATGAGAAAAGCACGCAGTTTACACTGACTGTAGCTCCCGCAATTATAACCGCTCCCGCAAGGAAGAAGATGTGGGTTCCGTAAAGGTCACAGATAAAGATATCCGTTATCATTGCGATGGTTGCCCCAAGGGTCACAAGCATAAATGTACGAACACCGGCGGAATGTCTCTTGGTTGCTCTCTCACAGCCTATGATTGCTGCAAAAACCAGGGAAATACATACCCTTAAAAACACTGAGCCAAGTGTCAATGAAGTTGCCCAATGTCCAAGCGCATTTCCTATGGGATCGGCAATATTTAAAAACATCATTTCAAACTATCCTCCTTAGAATCTATGTCTTAAGCCCCTGCGATTAGGCGTCCTGATGGGGCTCATCATGTCATATTCCTCCGCAGCAGCGGTAAAAGCCAGCTCTTCCTCCGAAACCGCATGCTCCGGGATTTCTTCCTGAATTGCCTGGATTCTTTCTATCAAAAGTTCAAGTGAAGTCTTGGGAACGCCGTTTTCATCCGTTTCCTTAACCTCCACAATATCTTCAATCTTCTTGGAGTAGGAGCCTGACAGGTACAAAGACAACTTGCCGCAGGCAGGTCCTATAAGCTCGTAAAGTACACTGGAAGCCAGAATTATGGTCTGCAGCGCATTACCCGTTTCTCCTCCAAGGGTTCTGGCACCCAGGGCTGCAAGACCGATGGCAACTCCCGCCTGAGGGATAAGGGCAAGTCCAAGGTAATCTCTGACTTTCTTATTCTTCCCTGCCATTGCGCATCCAACAAATGCTCCCACATACTTACCCACAATTCTTACCACGAAGTACAACACTCCGATTACAAGTAAGGGTGTTGCTCCCACTGCACCCGATGCATGGACCAGGGAATCCAGATCAAAGGAAACTCCCGATCTTACAAAGAACAAAAGAAGCAGAGGCGGCGAAAAGTAGTTAAGCTGCTTAAAGAGCTTGTCATCATCCGTAAGATTCACATAAACGGTACTCATGGACATACATCCAAGCAGGGGCGATACCCCAAGCATTGCGCAGACACCGCAGAATGCGAATATAAGAGCTATGGAAATAATCAGCCTGTTATCCTTGGATCTCTTCTGGAAAATAAGGGCTTTAAGGAAAAATCCGAAAAGTCCTCCGAGAGCCATAATCCCTATATTAATAAGAATCGGCTTAATTATGCTCATTGCCGAGAAAGCCTTTCCGGAAATGGATGAAACCGCAACGGAAATGGCAATGCTGTAGGCAACAAGTCCGACTATATCGTCAAGGGCAACCACCTGCAAAAGGGTCTCCACGAAGTCACCCTTTGCCTTGGTCTGCCTTATGGTCATAACAGTGGATGCAGGGGCTGTAGCTGAAGCAAGAGCCGCCAGCACAATTGAGAAGGGAAGGTTTAAACCGAGAATGAAATAAGTGAGAATAAATACCAGTACAGAAGCCGTAAGAGCCTCAAGTATGGTGATTACAACTACCTTTAATCCATTCTTCTTAAGAGTTGAAAGCTTAAAGAATTCACCTGTGGAAAAGGCAATAAAAGCGAGAGCAATATCAGGCAGAAAGTCCATGCCTGCCACTACTCTGTCGGGTATCATATTAAGGCAGAAGGGCCCTATAAGTATACCCGTCACTATGTAGGCGGTTACGTTTGGAAGTCGCAGTTTCTTTGTAAGTCGGGTCATCAGAAAACCCAGAAACAGCATCAGCGATATGGAAATAATTATCATGGCTACCGGAGATGACACTTCCGGGTAGTCCGGATAAAGGTACTTGACCATTAATAATATTCCCCCTGAGTAATATCCTTAATTTTACTTCTTTTCGCCCTAATAAGCAATAAAAAAGCGTGGAAATAATCCACGCTTTTGTGTTCAAAAATCTTAAACGATGGAGTATCCGAATCCATTACACAGTGCATCCACAGGCTGACCTGCTTTACACATGGGACACTCTTCAGGTTTGTACTTGAAATAGTCCGGTAAATCAGCAGGGCTGTAAAGGTGATAAATAGGAATATCCATAACCTTTGTTGCAGCCGAGAATATAGCTGAGATACCAACGATTTCACCACCGTAGTAGTTAACTGTGTTGATAGCCTTGGTTACTGTTCCGCCTGTTGAAATGGATGCCAGAAGGAGCACAACCTTTTTGCCCTTAATCATATGCTTGCTGTTCTCTCTGAATACAATCTGTCCCGCAGAATCATATTCGGGAGTCGCAATGTAAATTGTCTGGTGCGCATTAAGGGAATGAACCCCAGCTTTCGTGAGCTTATTTGCCAGATATGCACCGATAACTTCCATGTTATCAAGACAAAGAACCGTATCCACAATGTCGGTTACCATGTACTGCTGTGCAAGCTCCTCACCGGTTGCTCTTGCTTCACGCTGACGGGCTTTCATGTCGGTCAGATCCATGTAGTAGTTAACGTGTGAATAAGGAGTGATGAAATGTCCCGGAACGTATCTTAAGACCACATCCTTGTTGGTAGCATAATCGATTTTCTTGTAATCTTGCATAATACCTACCCCCTGATTGGATTTGATAATATTATTATACAAGAATTCTGACAATAATGGAAGTCTTTAGTTAAATTTGCTACAAATTTCTATGCAGGCCTCATCCACCGAGTTCTTAAGTTCAAATGCACTTAAGAGTTCTTCGCTGATAAATGTCTGCTTCTCCTTAATATCGGGCACTATAGGAAGTATATAGGAATTATCCCCTGCTTCCTCGGCAAAAATAAAGAGATTATTTGCTTCTCCTATACTTCCGAGAAGCGCCTGCTCCGTCTGGTTGTATGCCGGAATTCCGTGACAGATTTCGGTAAATCCCTTCATTGCCTCAGAATCCTTTGTAAGGAAAGCAATCCACTCAAAAGCTTCCTTCTTACAATTGGATGCCTCTGATATACAATTTGCCCTTCCAACCATTGGAGTAACCCTGTTTCCGGAAAGTGTGGGAAGATATGTACAATTGTAATTTCCCACATTCTCAGATGCCTTGACCGTAAGATAGTCGGATGCCCATCCGTAAATCATGGCAGCCTCACCATCCATAAGCTTATTAATGGCATTCTTTTCATTCATGGAAGCAACTGAGGGGATGTAACCCGCATCAATCAGGTCCACAAAGCAGCGGATTCCGGCTTTTGTAAGGGAATTGCCAAAATCAGCGATTTTTCCTTCCTCGTCGTAAATTGCGCCGCCCATTTCGGCAATGGTAACCATAACAGGTGTAAGGTTATCATAGTCCACTGCCATTCCGTACACGCCGCCTGCCTCATTTGTAAGGCTTCCGAGGATATCCACCACATTCATCCAGCCCGTATCTGCGTTGGGATATGACACTCCCGAAGCGTCAAAGATGGTCTTGTTATACCACAATCCCACGGTGTCATAGCTTTCAGGGAGGGCATACAAATCGCTTCCCTTTATAAACATGTTAAGGACCGTTTCCTTATAATCATCCCTTCGGATTCCGGCCTTTGACATATAGGAATCTATGGGAGTGGCAAGGCCACTGTCTATGCACTCTCCCATCTCCATTGAATCCACAAGAAATGCGTCCGCCGTTCTTTCCGAAAGGTTGTCGGGATCGCCCTTTTTCAGAATAATGTCGATATCTTCGTGCTTAGCCTCGTAGTCTGCCTCGCACTTTTTAAGCCACTCTTCCATTGAATCGTCAAAGTAGCTGTAAGTTACCTTGGTCTTAACGATTTCAGGTGTGGGCGTGGGTGTGGGCACCTCCTCCACAATAACTTCGGGTTCCGGTTCCTTGCCGCAGGCCACAAGCCCCGTCAGGGCCGCACCTATCAGTAATATTGGTAAAAATCTTCTAATTCTCATTTATTAACCATCCTGTAAAAAACATAGCCTAACCATTATAGCATGAGACCAATATCTCTAGCAATTAAGCAAAGTTGCAAAAAAAGACGCGAAAGACACATCGGCCTTTTCGCGTCATTTTTCAAAAGGATTCACCTTTTACACACTTATTTGTTTGTGATTTTTGAAATCACTTTGTGCATGTCGTCCATCTTCTTTTCCATATCTGCCACCAAAGCAAACTGGCAACGGCATCTGTCAAGATTATGGCCGGGACGATGAGTCTTGAAGTAAACATCCCCTTCAAGATAGTCTGTGAGGAATCTCATTCCGCACTCCAATGTCATCATCTTTGCGCCCATGGGAAGCATTGAAAGCTCAGCATCGGTTAATTTGCCGCCGCAGCCCTCAAGGAATCCTTTGGCATAGGTCTCAAACAAATCAAGGGAAAGAGATACTTTGCTTAAATCTGTCTCATCCTCAACTGCGGTGTTGGCACCGAATCTGATGGAATCGCCGAAATCATTGATTGAAAGTCCGGGCATTACAGTGTCCAGATCGATTACACAAAGTCCCTTGCCTGTAGCGTCGTCAATCATAACGTTATTAAGCTTGGTATCGTTATGTGTAACACGTAAGGGGAGTTTGCCGGCTTTTAACATATCGACGCAGCTACTCATATCTTCTGCCCTGTCCATGCAGAATTTAATCTCTTCTGCCACGTCCTTTGCGCGGTTCATCTTATCCTCTTTGACAACGGTCTTGAATCTTTCAAATCTTACAGCAGTATTGTGGAAATCCACGATGGTTTCCGTAAGGGTCGAAGCATTGAAATCTGCCAGGAGATTCTGGAATTTACCAAATGCATATGCTGACTGGTAAAAATCTTCGGGCTTCTCCACCTTGTCAAAACAGGTGGCGTTATCTATAAATACATATACTCTCCAAATATCGCCTGAAGGGTCCTTTTCGAAAACCTCCCCATCCTTTGTAAGGATAAGGTTCATGGTTTCTCTCATAGGGTCGCCCCCCACTGCAACGATTTTGTCCTTAAGGAAGGACGTAACCTTCTTGATATTCTCCATCAAACCTGCGGGATCTTTGAAAATTGTGCAGTGAACACACTGTAAGATGTACTTTACCTGTGTGCCGTCAGCTTTATCACAGACAACCAGATATGTGTCATTGATATGTCCGTTGCCGTACTTGGAGCACTCTTTTACTTCGCCCTCAAGTCTGAAATATTTACAAGCCTCAACGGGTGTCATTTATCTGATATCCTCCATGTGAATAATCTCATCCTTTACACGAGCCTGCTCAGCAGCGTAAGCCATCAAATGGCTTTCGATAGAGCGGTCGATGGATGAACGAAGTTCAACGCCTTTGTTCTCAAGGGCCTCAATGAAGTCCATGGTAAGTCTGTAGTCTCCGCCGCCGTGGAAACCTTCCTCGTTGTTGACAGATACCTTTGTAACTTCACCCTCGTACTTGGAGTTTGAAGAATAGTGTGTAACTGTTATGAAATCTTCGGAATCATCACCGTAGATATCGCCGTTTTCACACATGATCTTTATGGTACGATGCATCTTGTTTGTGAGACCTGAAAGGTGGAATGTTGCGGTTACCCCATTCTCAAAGAGAATGTTTGTAATCTGGTTATCACAAACGTTGTTGTCGCATCTGAATACACATCTTCCGTAAGGGCCCTCTCTTAAAGCTTTGAGGAGTCCTTCTTCTGACTGGTCCTCTGTAAGAACAACTGCTGGCCAATCGCCTCTTATGGGCATATATGCCTTTTTAACGTCGAATCTGCACTTATCGGCTACAGGACAGTCAAGGCAGCGAGCTGTACTTCCCTCGGGTGCATTCTCTTCTCTAAAATATGAGAGATTACCGAAAGAAGAAATCTCTTTGCAGTTGCTGTCTACAAGCCAAACGAGAATATCCATATCATGGCATGACTTCTGCATGATGATGGGGCTTGATTCGTCGCTGTTTCTCCAGTTACCGCGAACGAAAGAATGTGCCATATGGAAGTTGCCTATATTCTCGGCATGCTGAATGGTAACTATCTTTCCAAGCTCTCCGGAGTCAATAATCTGCTTGATAGTGGAGAAAAACTTGGTGTATCTCAAAACGTGACACACAACAATCTTTACTCCATGTTTATGAGCATTCTCCTGGATTTTGCGACACTCTTCGATGTCGGGAGAGATGGGCTTTTCAAGTAAGATATCATATCCCAGATCAATGGCAGGCATCACGTGCTTAAAGTGATCTCTGTCCATAGTAGCAAGAATTACGGCATCCGCAACCTTACCAAGCTTGTAGAAGTCTTCCACATTGGTAAACTGCATGTTTGCGGGGATATTAAACTTCTCTGCAGCTGCCTCTCTCTTTTTCTCGCTGATGTCGACAACGGCAACGATTTCTGCATTGCATTTCTCGTATGCATAATGTGCATAAATCATTCCTCTTTGTCCTGCTCCAATAATTGCCAGTTTCATTTTTTTCCTCTTTTCTTAGAACGTAATACTGCTACCGCAGCAATACATGCTGCAACAACTCCGCCGCCGATTACATAACCTGTAGCATTTGTTCCCTTGGTTTCTACACTTGCGGTCTCTGCAGGAGCTGCCTCCTCGGTGGTTTCCTCGGTGTTTTCAACTGTTTCTTCAACAGTTCCCTCATTAACCGTAAGTTTGTATAAATCGTAGCTTCCGTCCTCATTGCCGTTTTCCATGGCAAGATTGATAACCTGAGCCTGCTTGTCGGGAGTAACCATCTTGACTGCAAGAGTGTACTCTCCAAGAGCTACATCAGCAGGGATGTTAAACTCTGCTTTGACATTGGTTCTGCCGGGAAGCCATTTTGTTGTATCTGTGTCTATAACCTGCTCGTAAACCGCGTTTCCGCTTGCATCCTTAAGAATAAGAGATACAGGGCAGTTATAGTAAATGGGAGCTACACCTGAGTTGTTCCATGTCATCTCGATGGTGTTCTTACCCTGGTTAAGGTCACCCTCTGAAATTGAGAAGAGGTTGTAACGATAACCCATTGTCTTGAACATTGTCTCAATGTTGTACTTGTAGTAGTCGTAATCGGGATCTCCAACCTTGAAGTCACATGCTGAGCAGGGACCTAACCATGTGGTATGGCTGTCTCTGATCTGTCCAAGTACTGCACAGATATTCTCATCAAGTGCGTTGGTTCTGAAATCACCGTTTGCGAACTCACCGCCGGAGTAGTTAAGCTTCCACCACTCAGGCATTGCCGATGCTGCAATATCTTCCTCTGTAGCTTCGGGCATATCGGTATTACCAACTGCTGCCCACTCAAGGAATGTGGGTGTGCCGCCATCGGAAGTAACACCGAAAATATCATTGTAAAGACCCCAGTTGTTCTCTGCTGCGAGAGCGTAGGGCTTTCTGATACCCACTTTTACATTGTGGAAGTAATCCACGTAAGGCTGCATGTATTCCTGTGCAAGACCGGGTTCAGGGAAGTAACCTGTTCCGGTAGGCCATGTGTGGAACTCTGCCCAGTGACCGAGACTTCCCACTTCAACGTATGCACAGATTGAAGGGTCGTCATATCTCTCAGCCAAAGCCTTAATAATGTTTCTGTGATACTCAAGGAGTTTGGGGGACTTGTAGTTAGGTGAAAAACCGCAGCCTCCAAGTAAATCCTTAATGCTCTGACCCAGGTAGAATGTACCTGCGCCTTCCCCATCGGCATTCTCTGCTTCAAGCTCGTCATAGAGCCACTGAGGAATGTCCATTCTCTCCTTATCGGGATCTCCGTCAAGGATGTTGGGGTTATCCATAACAAAACGGATTACCATTCGATAGCCCTGTTTTGTCCACTTGTCAAACTGGTACTGCTTCTCGATTTCATCGAAGGCAAACTTGCCTTTCTCGGGTTCCAGCTCACTCCACTTGTAGTCAACATATACAAGGTTATGTGCCGATGCTACTGTATCAACATCGCCCTCAAGGGTGTCAGCCCAGCCAACCCAGCCTTTAAAGGGGTTATTGTAAAAATCAAAGCTCTCAACAGGATAGAAGAAACCTTCATCTCTGCTCTCTTCAATAGACTTGGTTAAGGTAAGCATTCCGCTTTCAGGCAGAACATACTCGCCATCGTTGGAATCTACAGCAACGCTCACTTTGGAGGGGTTGCCGATTTTTTCCATATAAACCTGCATGAGAACAGCGTCAGTCTCATAATATGTGAAGACATTCACTCCCTCGTCGGCTACGGTGTCATCACCTGTTACCTCGTAGAGAACTCCCTTGTCAACCACATATGAAACGTTCTCTCTGCCGTCTACCGTGTATCCGTCCTTATCTGTACCAATGTAGAATTTGTTAACTGTTGAGAGGTCGCCGGGTGCGGTAACCATTGTGTAAAGCTTCTCATCAGACTTAACAGCTACAAGGTTTGTTGTATTAACGTGCTTTAATGAAACGGGAACGCTCTCCCAGTCACTTATATCCGAATCACCCATGGTGATATCGAAGGTGGTGTTGTACTTGGGAACCTTTGCAAAAGAGCCGTTCTTAGGGTCTCTTGCAGGTGTAAATCCCTCGGGAGTGAGACGCTCATATGTCTCTTCATCAGTCTGAACATCGTTTCTGTCGATACAGATGTATAACTGATCGCCGATTCCCGGTGTAATTCCTCTTAATGTTTCAATGGGAACGAGGTACTCTGCACAGTAAACACCGGGGGTGTTTGTGGCAGCAATTGCTTTCTCATAACCCTCTACTGAGTTAGAGAAATTCTTCATGTTCCACTCAAGAATTACGGGTTCGGATGCGTAGAAAATCTCAAGGTTTCTGTCGGGGCCGTATGAATGCCAGTCCTGGACAAGAACATCACCTGAGTTGTGTGTTGCGTAGCCTGAGTGCTGGAAACCTGTCTTATCATCGTTATCAACGCTGATGAATAAGCTTGTGGTATAAGCTGCACTTGATTCAGGATCTTCAACATCTTTTATGTATGTCATTACGTGAAGGGCGTCATTATCTCTGAAAGCATAAAGGTCGCCAAGGCTTCCTTCACCTTTGCCGATGGGCTTAATTCCTGCCCAGTCGGAAGGATCGCCGTCTGTTGTGATAACAGGTGCTTCCTCTCTGATGGGAGCGGTAACTGTTAACTTCTCGCCCTCTTCATCAGGAAGGCGCTCGCCTTCTTCGTCAATGTAGATTTCGAATTTATCTGTGTTTCCCTCAAAAATCTCCACAGGAATGGCAATTTCAAAACCGTTGTCGCTCTTGAATGAGCCCTCGGTCTGAGTACCCATGTCCATCTTCTTGCCGTTTACTGTGTGGTAAACGCAACCGTTGGGTTTAACTTCATAGGTAGCCGTATCGGTGTTAACAAAGATTGTGAAGTTGTTGCTTAATGCCTTTGCCTCAACCGAAATGTAAAGATTGTCACCGTCTGTTACGGCTTTGAGGTTTTTGAGGTTGGAGTTCTTATATACGGCATCGTACATAATGGAATCCCACTGTGAACGGGTGCCTGCGAACTGCTTGGATGCCAGGTAAGCCACCTGCTCATCCTCTGTGAGACCAACCATCTCTTCTTCGTTGTATACTTCCTCGAATGTAGGAACATCCAGGTATTCATCCTGTGCTTCGGGATTGTTTGCCACGTCTGCCCAGTTTGAAACTGTTGCACAGTGGATACCAATCTTTTCAGGATTTCCAAATGCCTCCAAAGGAATGGCAAACTCTAACATCTTTCTGTCTTTGGAGAGCTTGTCTTCCACAGCGATAGCCATGCCTACCAGTCCGTCCCACTCACCTGAATCTCCCTGATATTCGTAGAGAATATCTGTTTCAAGCAAATAGTCTGCGCCGGCCTTGTAAAGGTGGTTTGTTGTATCCCCGTCTGTTTCAAAATAAATATGCCAGGTATCAAAGTTTCCGGAAGTAGAAAGCTGCATCTTACCGTAGAGCTTATCCTCTGTTACAAATGCCGATACCTTGTTAATTACACCTCCACCGGAATAGATGGGTGTAATGTGAAACCAGTCTTCCCCTTCACCATCTATAACGATAGGGGCATTCTCTTCTGCTTTAACTTGGGGTAAGAATAAGGAATTCAGAAATGGGGTAAACAGTGAGAATGCCGCTACAATAATGGTGATTTTCTTTAATAAACGCTTCATTGTATCTCCTATCGTTAAACAACAGGCAGGAAGATTTGAATCCTGCCTGTTGTCGCAAGCTTTTATTAATTCTTTTTACACAAATTAGTGATTGTAGCCGTTTGCTGCGAAGAACTCGTCAAGCTGACGCTGAACTTCTGCTACGTACTCATCAATACCTGCTGCCTTTAAGTGCTCAAGAGCTACAGGGTAGTTTGTATCGAAATCAACATAACCACACTCAATGGGAGTGAACTCCTGCTTGATAACTTCGTTACAATCTGTCTCGATCTCAAGAACGTTAGAGTTGTCGAAGTGGAAAGCGATTACATCAGATGTCTTAGCGTTGTCATCCCATGACTCATATGTCTTGATGAAATCATCAGAGATATCTGTTGTGAACATTGTGTAGTTAGCGTTTCTGAACATCCACTCATAGAAGTAACCTTCGAATGCGGGATCCTTAAGTTGAATTCTGCCATCAACTACGTCGTAGTTCTCACCTTCGGGTCCGTAAAGAGCGAAGAGGTAGTTCTCCTGGTTCTTGTAGATCCAGTTGAGGAACTTCATAGCGCCTGCAGGGTTTTCTGCTGAGTAAGGTACGCAGAGAACCTCACCACCACAAGCTGTGATGTACTTGTCAGCTGTAGGGTTAAGAAGGTATGACTTAAGAACTGCGTCAGGTGCGTTACCACGAACGGAAGTAATGATCTCGTTCTCTTTTCCAAGGGAACCCTCAACCCAGAGGTATGTACCCTGCTGCATACGAGAGTCACGCTCGTTGTAGTTTGTGGTTAACTCATCATTGTAAAGACCTGCTTCGTACATGCTCTGGTTGAACTTAGCAACCTCTTTGAATGCATCTGTCTCGAAGTAGTCATAAGCTTTCTTGGTTTCCTCGCCGTAAACTACGGAATCACCGTATGCACACCATGTGTACTGCTCATCAGCGAAGTTTCTTGTTAAGGGCTTAAAGATGATATCTGCGGGTCCCTTTAACTCAGGGAACTGCTCTTTTGCCTTTGTGGCATACTCTTTAAGATCGTCAGCTGTCTTAACGTCTGTCATTCCAACTGCATCAAGGATATCCTGTCTTAAGCAAACAAGCTGGAACATGCAGCTTGAAGGTGCATAAGCTGAAGGAATACCATACTGAACGCCGTTTACAACGCCACCTGCCAACTGTGACTCAGGAATAACCTTGAGCATATCAGGGCAGTTCTCCTTGATGAGGTCATCAAGAGGCTGGCACTGTGAAGCATTTACCATAGATGAAAGATCAGGAAGTCCATCCCAGTAAAGATCGATTCTCTGGTTGGCTGCGAGCATAACGCCCTTCTGATCCCAGTACTGATCCCAACCTTTGTAAAGCATCTCAACCTGAATACCTGCTTCTTCAGCAAGACGAGGGTTGAGCTGATTGTTGATGAAGTTTGCCATTGCATCAGTTTCTTCTCCGGGATAGAGAATAACAACTGTGGAAACTTCTCCTGAAGGTGTTGCTGCTGCTTCTGTAGAATCAGAAGCTGTTGTTGCTGTTGATTCTGAACTGCTGCTTGATGTGTTTGCAGTTTCAGTTGTTCCGCCACAACCTGCAAGGCAAGATACCAGCATGGTTGCTGCAAGTAACAAAGATAACTTTTTCTTCATTTTTTTGCCCCCTTTTATAGGATTGTAAATTGGTTTATAAATCAAACGCCGTTAACATTACGCGTTTAATTCCGTTACTCTTTGACAGCTCCGGTCATAATACCGTCTACGAAGTACTTCTGAATGAAAGGATATAAGAAGATGATGGGTCCGATGGTAATCATTGTAACCGCCATCTTAACTGTCTCAGAAGGAAGCTTGATGTTTGCTGCTGCTCCTGAAGGAACACGTCCGCTTGAAATAGCGTTAACGTTTGACAGTATATTGTATAAGAAGTACTGAAGAGGGAACTTGTCTCTGTCATTTATGAACATGAGAGCGTTCCACCAGTCGTTCCAGTAACCCAGAGCATACATAAGACCTACGGTAAGCATTGCTGTCTTACAAAGAGGAATCGCAATGGATACATAAATCTTCATGTAGCTTGCGCCGTCAATCTTTGCTGACTCGTAAAGGGACTGAGGAACTGCATCGAAGTAGGTTCTCATAAGGAACATGCTCCATACGCTGAACACTGTGGGAAGAATGAGTCCCGCATATGAGTCTGTCAGGTGATACCAGTTGGTACATACGTAATACCAGGGAATCAAACCTGCTGAAAAGATGATTGTAAAGTTACAAATGTAAGCTATCTGGTTTCTGTATTTCAAAGCTCTGATTGAAAGAGCAAATGAAATCATACTTGTTATTATCATGGAAAGAATTGTTCCGATGATAGTAATGCAGATTGTTACTGCATAGGATCTGAGGATTCTTGTTCCACTGTGTACGAAAAGATAAAGGTATGTATCAGTGGAGAAGTCCTGGGGTATAGCTGAGTAACCATACTTGGTTACTGCGGTGTTGTCTGAGAATGATACGGAAAGTACCATAATCAGAGGATACAGGCAGGCGATTGCAAGGAATGCTATTAAGAAATATGCAAAAGCCTTGACCCAGAAGTCTGCGGAGAAAGGTTTGGTTTTTCTTCTATTCATTAGAACAGGCCCTCCCCTTCATTTACTTTCTTGGCAAGCTTGTTGGAAAGCGTTACCAGAATAAGTCCCATTACCGACTGGAATAAACCAATGGCTGTGGTGTACGAGAATCCCAGGGATCTCATAGCGGAATATACATATGTATCAATGACTGCAACCTCTTCATAAAGGAGAGAGTTGTTACCGACGATACCGTAAATCATACCGAAGTCACCGAAGAAGATACGTCCGATGGACATAAGTGAAAGCACTACTACGGTGGGCTTTATAAGAGGTAATGTGATGTGAAGTATCTGCTGGAATCTGTTGGCGCCGTCAACGCTTGCCGCATCATACAGGGAAGCATCGAAGTTGGTCATGGCCGCCATGTAGATAATGGAGTTATATCCGGCCCATTTCCACACATCCGCCGTAATGATAATCGGTTTCCAGTATTTCTTCTCTGCGTACCAGCGAACAATGTCGTGACCGCCGTTTGCCAGCATTCTGTTTACCATACCTGTGTCGGTTGAGAAGAATGCATATACAATGGCACCAACTACTACCCATGAAAGGAAGTAGGGGAAGAACATTGCCGACTGAGTTACTTTCTTGAATATTTTGCCTCGTACTTCGTTGAAGCAGATGGCGATTGTAATAGGAAGTATTGTTCCGAAGATCAGTCCCCAGAAGTTAATTACCAGGGTGTTCTTTATAACCTTCGGTCCCATTCCTGTGGAACTTGTGAAGAAGTATTTGAAGTTCTGAAGTCCTACGAACTCACTTCCGAAGATTCCGTCCTTGATGTTGTACTTTGTGAAGGCCATCCAGATACCTGCCATGGGTATGTAGGCAAAGGCCAAAAGCACCAGAAGTGCCGGTACACACATCAAATATAATTCTCTGTTTTTCTTAAATTCTTTTCTCATTTGTACCCCCGAGCGCTCATCATATCGTAGAAATCTTTTTCATCCTCTTCTGAAAAATACAGATTTCCGTTCAAAGCCTCTTCCTTTAATATCATCATTCCTGTGGTGCAGAACCTTCCGCCTTTAAGAAGGAAATCTCTCGCTCCGATCTGGAGGGAGGTTTTGCAAGGATAATCCGAAAGCGTGTTGTCCAAGTTCCTGTAAAGGTGAACATAGAGCATATCTCCGTTCTCACCGTCACTGTAGCGGAACATCAGATCCTGAACATTGGTAATGTTCTTGTTCTTGCCGATTATCATCTCCAGTCGCTTATCGTAAAGCCAGCTGGAACTCCAGAATCCCTTCATATCAAGCTCAGGATAGTACTTTCCGAAGAACTCAAGTGCCAGCTTCATGGAGCTGTGCATTCTCTCCGGTGTGTATCCCTCGCCTCCCGGAATGTGAAGAGCAATCATGTAATCACCTTTGGCAAGGACTTTCTCGTATTCGGATTTCTTTATGGTAATCATCTTCTCCTCGGTGTATCCCACGGGGTTCATGTAATTACCTGTTATTTCATCTTCTGTTTCCTTCTTGACTGTAACGAAGGTCTTTGGATCCTTTGCGGGCCTTGAACCATATACATGTCCGGTGTCAGGCTTGGGAGCTTCGTTGCTCTCCTCTTCCTCCTCGGGATCATCCCACTCTTCAGAAAGTTTCCACTTAAGGAGCTGGCCTTCTGAGTCGTACACATTGCCCTCGTCATTAAGAGCGATTACCTTGCCGGTGGATTTGTTTCTGTACATCTCAAATCCTTCGCCGTGCTGATAAGGAATAAACAAGAATCTGTCCAAAAGGAAGATTGTCAAAGTGTAGAAGTTCATCTTCCAGGGCATATCAAGGACATCAATCTTGCCTGTCTCTACATATCTTTTAAGCTGATCTCTAATCATTCTGTGAGGAATGTCCTCATAATATTCTTCAGGAACTCCTCTTCTGTCCATTTCCTTCTTGGAAACCGGAACACAGGCAAGTAGTACAAGGAAGCCATATGCTTCGTTATATTTGCCAAGGCAGTTAGGCATCAGCTCTGTGTAATTGTCAATGTCGTATTTGTTTCGCATTGAGCACATGTCCCAAACAAAGAACTTGGAGAAGTTTAAGACCGTCTCATCACTTTCTATTGCAGCAAGGGCTTCGTCGAGATACTGTCTCTTATCCTTGGGCAAATCGTAAGGAGCAAGAAGCTTCTCATACCAGTCCTTGGGGATTAACTCTTTGGAGTCATCGGGTTCATATAAGGAAAAAGCTTCTTCAAACCCCTTGGGAAGCTTCCTCATCCCCATGTAATCAAGAATCTCTTGATATTCTCGATTCTGTTTCATAGTTTTCCTCGTTATGTTTACATTTTGTTTCGTTTGTTGCGTAACCATAATAACACTATTTTTTACGCTGTTCAATGTGGGTTTTTGCTAATTTTGAGGTTTTATTTTTGTGAAAAAAGCACAATCGTCCCACTATGGTTACGTTCTCGTGTTGCGTGAACGATGAAACAACAATGTACAGAATGGGGACAGGCCCAAACTGCACGGTGCAGTTTGGGCCTGTCCCCATTCTGCACATACAAAAAAAGAAGGGCGGAGGAATGAATCCTCCGTCCTTCTACCGTAGGGCAAAAAATATCTGTTTGTCTTAGTGCTGGTGACCGTTTGCTGCGAAGTACTCGTCAAGCTGACGCTGAACTTCAGCTACGTACTCATCGATACCTGCATCCTTAAGCTCCTGGAGAGCTATAGGATAGTTTTCGTCAAAATCAACATAACCGTAAAGGATGGGTCCCATTCTGTTCTGAAGAACTTCGTTTACGTTGGTCTCAATCTCAAGAACCTTTGAATTGTCAAAGTGGAATGCGATAACATCTGATGTCTTGGCATCATCATCCCAATGTGTATACATTTCAATAAACTCATCAGATACATCTGAAGGGAAGATTGTGTAGTTGGCATTTCTGAACATCCACTCATAGAAGTAACCCTCGAATGAAGGATCCTTAAGAACAAGTCTGTCGTTCTCAATTGTGTAGTTCTCGCCTTCAGGTCCGTATAAGCAGAAGAGATAGTTCTCCTGGTTCTTATATAACCAGTTTACAAACTTAAGAGCTCCGGCAGGGTTCTTGGCACAGTAAGGAATCTGTAAGCACTCACCGCCGCAGGCTGTGATATACTTATCTGCTTCGGGGTTAAGGATGTATGACTTAAGAACTGCATCGGGTGCATTCTGACGAACCGCACCAATCTGCTCGTTCTCTTTTCCAAGGGAACCTTCTACCCAAAGATATGTACCCTGCTGTAAACGGTACTCTCTCTCTGAGTACTTGGTTGTAAGTTCTTCTCTGTAAAGTCCCTGCTCATACATGCTTCTGTTGAAAGCAGCAACCTTCTTGAAAGCGTCTGTCTCGAAGTAGCTGTATGCCTTGTGAGTATCCTCACCGTATACAACTGACTCTGCATAAGCACACCATGTTAACTGCTCATCCTCAAAAGCTCTTGTTAAGGGCTTGAAGATAACGTCTGCAGGTCCATTCATCTCAGGGCACTGCTCTGCGCTTCTCTTTGCGAACTCTCTTAAATCTTCGGGAGTCTTAACCTCTGTCATGCCTACTTTCTCAAGGATGTCCTGTCTCAAGCAGACAAACTGGAGCATACAGCTTGAAGGAGCGTAAGCTGAAGGAATACCGTACTGAACGCCGTTTACAACGCCGCCTGCCATCTGTGACTCAGGAATAACCTTGAGCATATCCTGGCAGTTCTCTTTGATGAGGTCATCAAGAGGCTGACACTGGGTCTTGTTAACTCTTGTTGCAAGGTCTGACATTCCGTCCCAGTAAAGGTCAACGGTTTCGCCGGCTGAAAGCATTACCTCTTTCTGCTCCCAGTACTGATCCCAGCCCTTGTAAACCAGCTTAAGGTTGATACCGATTTCCTCATTAAGACGAGGATTCAGCTGGTTGTCAATAAAGTTCTCCATCGCATCGGTCTCCTCACCGGGATAGAGCATTACTACTTCTTCAATAGTACCTGAGGAAGCGGTTCCGGCATCACCGGAGCCTGAAGGAGCTGCTGCTCCATTTGTCCCTCCGCAACCTGCAAGACATGAAATCATCATGGAAGCTGCAAGGAGCATTGATAACTTTTTCTTCATTTAAGAAGTCCCCCTTTTACGTAGGATATAGTTTTGTTGCATGGAATCAACGCTTTTGTTTACCTGTGTTGCGTCGCCACAATGAAAATGATACCACCATTGATTTTCCCTTGCAATTGGCGGCTTATGACAATTTTTCGATTTTATTTTTGTACAATAAGCACAATGGTTGTTATTATATTTTATGAATTGTGTTGCGTTGACAACGCAACAAGCAGGGTGTATCATTACGTTGACAAGAAGAGGATTGTCTCGTTTTCCAATTAAAGTAAACCACGAGGATAAAACATGAGTACAATTAGAGATGTCGCTGCTTTGGCCAACGTGTCTGCAGCAACGGTATCCAGGGTTATAAACCACGATACGAAATACAAAATGACAGATGAAACCATAGAGAGAGTTTGGAAGGCTGTGGCTGAGCTTAACTACAAGGCTCCCACTTCCTCAAGGGAACAGATGCGCTACGTCAAGAAGTCCCTCCCCGGCAATCAGGCTGTCCATAAAATCGGGTGTATTCTTAATGTTCGTGGCGGTAAATACACCGATCCTTACTATCTTGCCATCCTCTCAGGCTTCGAGAAGTCTGTGATGGAGAAGGGATACGAAATCTCTTTTATAAGAACCAACGAAGAGCTGGAGAATCCTCTTATCCTCTATAAGACATTTGATGAGCCGGTGAGCGGTATCATTATTATGAACACTCTCACCGATGACACCTTTAATTTTATTAAGAAGAAAACACCTTTCATTGTAGGTATCGATACAGATCATACCGATATAGATAATGTAGCTTATGATCACTACGCTGCCTCCTTCATGGCTGTAAAGCATCTTAAAGAATGCGGTTACAAGAGAATAGGCTTCATCGGAGGCTCAGGTGCGGCAATGAAAACCAGCCGCCGTTTCAACGGTTATTATGCCGCCCTCCACTCTTTCGATCTGGAGTTTAATCCCGATTGGATTCTTGCCAGCAACTGGGACGAGGAAGAATGTGCAGAAGCTGTAAGAAAGGCTTATAAGGCCGGCAAACTTCCGGATGCATTCTTCGTAGCCAGCGACCTTATGGCAATCGGAGCTTTAAGAACTCTCTTCGATTTGGGAATTTCGGTTCCTGAGGAAATGGGTGTGGTTGGACTTTCAAACATCGAAATATCCAAGTACTCCAACCCTCCTCTGACAACCATTTCCCTTCCCATTCACGAAATGGGACAGGTTGCAGCCAATGTGCTGTTCGAAAGGCTGTCGGGTGATACAACCCCCACAAAGGTTGTTACACTTCCATCCACATTACTTAAGCGTTCAAGTACTTTATCAAAATAATATCTCCCTAAGTAAGAAGCACAAGATATGGTTTTAACCCCATATCTTGTGCTTTTTATATTGACTATATACCATATATTCTGATATTATTGATAAGGATTTGTTTATCCACTACATATTTCAGGAGGGTGTTTCAATGTTTGAAAAGTTCTTTAAACTGAAGGAAAACGGATCAGACGTTAAGACAGAGCTCATTGCAGGTTTAACCACCTTCATGACAATGGCCTACATCATCGCCCTTAATCCCAACCTTTTAACGGGATTTGGTGCTGAAGGCCCCGAGCTTTGGAACGGTGTTTTCCTTTCAACATGTATTGCATCTGCAATCGGTATGTTCTGTATGGCATTTCTTGCCAACAAGCCTTTTGCACTTGCTCCCGGAATGGGTCTTAACTCATTCTTCGCAGTAGTTGTTGGCAATCTTGTTGCCATTACAGGTTTATCTTACCTTGATTGCTACCAGGCTGCTCTTTGGATTATCTTAATCGAGGGTATTGTATTCATCATTCTCTCCGTACTTAAAGTTCGTCAGAAGATTGTTGAAGCTATTCCCCTCTCAATCAGAATGGGAATTACCCCTGCCATCGGTCTTATGCTTATGAACATAGGTTTCGGCAGCAACGCAGGTATCTACTCAGAAACCGGCGGTCCCTTCTTTGTATTAAGAGATTTCTTCGGAGCTTTGACTCCTTCAGTCGCTAAAGACACCATGGGCTCAGGCTACGGTATGATGGTTCTTACCGTTGTTACCATGTTTGTTGGAATTATCGCCATCGTTCTTTTAAGCCACAAGAAAGTCAAAGGTTCCGTTCTCTTTGGAATGCTTATTGCTTCCATAGTATACTGGGCAGGAGAAGCTATCTTCTTTGGCACCAATCCTTTTGCTTCCCTTGCAACCGCAAACTGGCTGCCTCCTTTCAAGGATATGGCTTCCACCACACTCTTTAAGTTCAACGGTACAACATGGCAGAACTTCGTTAATATCGGATGGTTCACAGTATTGACTCTCATAGTCACCTTCTGTATCATCGATATGTTTGATACCATCGGAACTCTTGTTGGCACAGCTGAAAGAGCCGGAATGCTTGACAAAGACGGCAACATGCCCAAGATGAAGGAAGCTCTTCTTTCAGATGCTATCGGTACAGTAGCAGGTGCCTGCACAGGTACTTCCACCGTTACCACTTTCGTTGAATCCGCATCAGGTGTTGAGGAAGGCGGACGTACAGGTCTTACCGCTCTTACAACAGGTTTCCTCTTCCTTGCTTGTATGTTCATTTCTCCCATTGCCGGAGTTATTCCTCCCGCAGCTACATCAGCAGCACTCATCTACGTTGGCGTATTGATGCTTTGCGGTCTTAAAAACATTGACTTCTCAGATATTACACAGACCCTTCCCGTTTCCGTAATGCTTATCGCAATGCCTGTTTCAGGCTCCATCGGACACGGCATCGGCCTTGGTCTTATCTGCCACACCATCATCAAAGTCTTCACAGGAAAGGCTAAGGAAGTTTCCATACTCACCTATGTACTCTCCCTTATCTTCCTTGTTAAGTTCTTCTTGGCGATGTAACTTCACAAACTTAGCGCCGTAGGCGCACAAATTAAGGGCAGGTGCTTTTGCACCTGCCCTTAATTCTGTTTCTTCCGTCTGTTTCTTCTCACTCGATTTATGTGTCTCTCGAAATCTCCGCTTCTTAATAGCTCTGCCAGCACATACTGATCGAATATTGGCACGGTACATGAATAGAAGCCCAGCTTAGCATTGAAATCATCAACCAATGACGCCGGAAGTATCATGTATCCTATTCTCATGGAAGGTGCCAAAGTCTTAGAGAAGGAGTTAAGGTATATCACCTTGGCTTCAGAATCCATGGTAAAAAGCGGAGTTTCTACTTTCCTGGATACAGTCAGCTCTGAATCATAGTTATCTTCTATAAGGATTCCATCCCGGCTCTTTGCCCATCTAATATATTCAAGCTTCTTTGAGATATCAGCAGTAACCCCGGAAGGATAACTGTTAAATGGCGTCACATGAAGAATCCTCGCCTTTGTTTTGGCAAGTTCTTCCGTTGCTATTCCATTTGCCCCGAGAGTCAGCTTATCACAGGTTAACCCCATGGCTTCATAGACGTCCTGTATCTTACTGTATGAAGGATTCTCAATAGCAACTGTTTTCTCCCCTGAGAAAAGCTGTGCAATAAGTCCATACAGATACTCCGCTCCGGAGCCTATAATTACCTGCTCAGGCTCTATAACTATTCCTCTGCTTCTTGCAAGGTAACGGCAAATTTCGTCACGAAGTTCTGGGCATCCGTGATTTGGGGATTTCGTAAGTATCCTCTCGCCATAATCAAGGAGAACTTTTCTCATGGTCTTTGCCAGTGAAGGAAAGGGAAAGGTTTCCGAATCAGAATTCTCAACAGGTACAGAATTACCAATATGATTCTCTTTGGCAGATACCTTGGTCCCCAGGAAATCTTCATTTCTGTATATAACAAACACTCCGCTTCGCTCTCTGCTCTCAACATAACCCTCTTCAAGGAGAAGTTCAATAGCATGCTCCACAGTAATAACACTGACTCCTGTTTCCTCCGCCATCGCACGTTTGGAGGGTAATTTGCTTCCGTAGGGGTAGACGTTTTTTACAATATCATCAGCAAGAAGCTGATACAGTTGCATATATGCAGGTATTTGTGCTTTTTCATCAATCTGATAGTTTTTCATAAAGGAGCCTTTTTATCTTTCGTAAACATAGTTTCTTTGAACCTATAAACCAATCGCATCCCGTTTTGCAAGAGTGTAGGTGCATTTGCATCCATTAAGGAAGATTAAATTCCGATTTTATGTTCTATCTCGAAAAACCTGAATTTGCTGTTATTTGTTTCCTATGCCCAGATCGCCATCGCCAAAGTGCCGACAACGATCATAATCAACCCGGCAAGCGCCTTTCTGCTCAACT
>FMWZ01000017.1 GCA_900103495.1 Lachnospiraceae bacterium G11
TTAACAATAGGCCAAGAAGGTGCTTGGGGTGGAAAACACCAGCTGAAGTTTATTCAGAAAGTGTTGCACTTGGTTGACAAACCAAGCAGGCCCCAAATTGCACATACCTACAAAGATTCATCGGTGGGTTGATATTTTACACGGTAGACCCGTTTGCACTTAGATCTCGCACGTAGCGGTACATAAGGTGCTAAAGAACAGCACCTAAGTACCGACGGCTCGATAAAGTCTACCTTAGTAAAACATCAACCCACCGATTTTTTTGCGGAGAGATTGTGCAATTTGGATCCTGTCAGCTTTGCATTTACGAGTGCAAAAAAGGTGCCAATTCATATGTCATAGAGACCCTTCGAAGGGCGTTCCTACTTAGCGAGGTTTTGTCGAGCTTAGTAGGGCTACGCCCGAAGCGGAGCGAAAGCGTGTCTCGAGACATATGAATTGGCACCTTTGTTGTGCGACACTATGTGCAATTTGGGCCTGTCCCCAAGTTGCACCTTATTTGTGGACGAAGTCGAGGTCAGGGCGGTCCATGCGGTAGTTGCCCATGATTTGCTCGGTGTATTCGTTAAGCTTGTCGACGCTTAAGTTGACGCCACCCCAGCCAAGGATTCCGTGCTGTGAAGCAAGGTCCTGATCGTAGTCGGCCAGGTAGTAAACCCTCTGGAACTTCAAGGGACCGTAGGTGTAGTGGTCCACCATGGGGATTACACCGCAACGGGGCTCGTCAAGGTAGATGCCTTCCTCGGTTACGTGGAAGACAACCCATGCCATTTCCTCAAGCATTGTGATGTCCTTCTGCTGTGTGGATACGTAGTTTCCTAAAGAGTAGTAGCAAAGGCAGCGGTTGCCGTTTGGAGATTCCACTACTTCAACGGGCTGAGGAACGTGAGGGTGTGTACCTATGATAAGGTCTGCACCGGCCTCAGTCATTGCCATAGCCATCTGCTTTTCCACGTCTGTGGGAGTGGTGGTGTACTCGATTCCCCAGTGAGGGCAAACGATGACGATATCGGCCATGGTCTTTGCAAGGGCGATTTCATCAAGGACCTCCTGACGAAGGCTGTTGAAGTCAAGCATTCTGGAACCGTCCCAAGGACAAAGGGTTCCGAAGTAGTTCTCAAAGCCTCCCGGAAGGGAAGCCATGTTACAGCTGTATGTGTAGTTAAGAATTGCGAACTTGAATCCTCCGGCTTCGATTATGGGGATTCGGGGCTCGGTGGGTTCAGAACCGTCGTAAAGACCACATAAAAGAGCATCGGGTTGTGTCTGCCAGTAAGCGTAGGCATTCTTCATTCCGTCAACACCCATGTCAGCCACGTGGTTGGTGGCAGCAAGGATAACGTTAAAGCCTGCTTTTACAAGAGCATCGCCCACCTCGGTGGGAGAGTTGAATGCAGGGTAACCTGAGGCACCTCTTTCATTTCCTCCAAAGATGGTCTCCTGGTTGATGATTTTGATATCACACATATCAAGAGCATCGGCTATTCCGGTATAAAGGTGATCGAAGTTGTAGCTTCCGTCAGCCTGAACGCCTGAGTTTATAACTCCCATGTGAAGAAGGTCATCGCCTACGGCCATGAGCCTTATGTCATATTCCTCAAAAGGAGGAGGTGTGGGAGTGGGTGAAGGAATTTGATAATCCTTCGTGACTGCAGCAATCTCCTTTGCGGTTTCCTGCTGCTCGACATTTAACTCGATTTCCTTGTCGGAGAAACTGAAGGAGTCAAGCTTATCCATGTTTAACACGAAGAAGATTCCTGCTCCGCCAAGAGTCAATATAAGTAATACAATCAGAATTCTAACTATCTTTTTTCCCATGTCAAAATTCAATCCTCTCATTAAAATACATCCCTATCAGTATAATGTTTTTGTACTGTTTTTGCAAAGAAAAATATGAGTGCCACACAGTTGCAAATCTTTCGACATAGTGGTAGAATCTCTGTGTTGTAAGCAGGATGAACGATCGCGGCCCCGCGTGCGGGGGTGAGGAAAGTCCGGGCTTCACAGGGCAGGATGCCGGATAACGTCCGGTGGAGGTGACTCCCAGGCCAGTGCAACAGAAAAGAAACCGCCGGTTTTACCGGTAAGGGTGGAATGGCGGTGTAAGAGACCACCGCACCTTTGGTAACAAAGGTGGCTGTGTAAACCCCATCCGAAGCAAGACAAATAGGGAACTATGGGTGCCCTGCCCGTTCCCAGGTAAGTCGCTTGAGGCTGTCGGTAACGGCAGTCCTAGATAGATGATCGTTCCAGACATAACCCGGCTTACAGTTCTGCTTACAACATATTAGAGGAAACAAATCATTTTATATAAAGAAGAAAAAGAAAGAAGGAGAAGAAAAGATGACAAAGATTGATATTTTTTCAGGCTTTTTAGGGGCAGGTAAGACAACTCTTATCAAGAAGCTCTTAAAGGAAGCTTTGGCAGGAACGAAGGTTGTTCTCATAGAAAACGAGTTCGGCGAAATCGGCGTGGATGGCGGATTCTTAAAGGAAGCAGGCATTCAGATTAAGGAGATGAACTCAGGCTGTATCTGCTGCTCACTTGTAGGTGATTTCGGTACTTCATTAAAGGAAGTATTGGATACATATGAGCCCGACAGAATTCTTATCGAGCCCTCAGGTGTGGGCAAACTTTCCGATGTTATCAAGGCTGTCCAGAGAGTGGACAGCGGCAAGGAAGTTGTTCTTAACTCAGCTGTGGCAGTTGTTGATGCCAAGAAGTGCAAGATGTACCTTAAGAACTTCGGTGAGTTCTTCGTTAACCAGATTGAGGCTGCAGGCACCATTATTTTAAGCAGAAGCCAGGATATGACTGAGGAGAAGCTTTTGGAGGTTGTTGCCATGATCAAGGAGCATAACGATCATGCCACAATCATCACAACTCCCTGGGACGACCTTAAGGGAGAGGATATCCTCGCAACAATAGAGAGCAAGAACCAGATGGAGGAGGATCTTCTCCACGAGGTAGAAGAGCATCATCACCACCACGACGATGATGATGACGATGACGAGGAGTGCTGCTGTCACCACCATCACCACGATGACGATGATGACGATGACGAGCATGAGCACCACCATCATCACCATCACCATGATGACGATGACGACGATGATGACGAGTGCTGCTGTCATCACGACCACGACCATGAACATCACCACCACCATCATCACGGACATGATGCTGACGAGGTATTTACAAGCTGGGGCCTTGAGACTCCCGCCAAGTACTCTAAGGAAGATATTGAGCACATTCTTGGTGAACTGGACAGAAGCGTTTACGGTCTCGTATTAAGAGCCAAAGGAATGGTTCCTTCAGAAAACGGCGAGTGGATT
This sequence comes from Lachnospiraceae bacterium G11, assembly GCA_900103495.1. Classification (GTDB taxonomy): domain Bacteria; phylum Bacillota; class Clostridia; order Lachnospirales; family Lachnospiraceae; genus G11. Next base: position 3,337 of record FMWZ01000017.1, read on the forward strand.
TACTTCGACTATGTACCCGAAGAGAGCGATGTAAGAGTCGGCGCTCCCCAGGTTACAGGTAAGTTCTGTGTAATCGGATCCAAGTTAAACGAGGACAAGCTTGAAGAGCTTTTTGCCAAATAAAGAGGATTTATAAATGAAACCGGTTTATATGATTAACGGATTCTTGGAGAGCGGCAAGACCGAGTTCATCCAGTATACTTTGCAGCAGCCTTACTTCCAGGTTAAGGGAACAACATTGCTGTTCCTTTGCGAAGAGGGTGAAGTAGAGTACGATGAGCAGATTCTTAAGAACTCAAGAACCGAAATAGAATTAATTGAAAATGAGGAAGACTTCAATCCGGAGCACCTTACAGAGCTTGAGAAGAAGCATAAACCCGAGAGAATCATAATTGAGTTCAACGGTATGTGGAATCCCAAGAACATTAAGCTGCCCTTCTTCTGGAGCCTCGAGCAGCAGATTACAACCATCAATGCGGCTACTTTCCCTACCTACTACACCAACATGAAGTCCATGGTGGCAGAGCAGGTGCGTAATTCCGAGATGATTATCTTTAATCGCTGCGACGGCCTTGATGAGGAGCTGGCAGTTTACAGAAGAAATATCAAAGCCGTAAACCAGAAGGCGGAGATTATCTTTGAGGATGCGCAGGGTGAAATCAGCACAATCTTCGAGGACGATTTGCCCTTTGATTTAAAGCAGGATGAAATAGATTTAACCGAGGAAGGATACGGAATCTGGTATCTCGATGCCCTTGATCACCTTGACAGATATGTGGGAAAGAAAATCACATACCTTGCACAGGTTATGATTCCGAAGGATTCACCCAATGGCTATTTTGTTCCCGGAAGACAGGTAATGACATGCTGTGCCGAGGATATAGCATTCCTTGGTTTTGCCTGCAAATACAACAAGGTTTCCGAGCTTCAGAACAGACAGTGGGTTAAGGTTAAGGCTGAGGTTAAAAAGGAGTACTGGGAGGACTACAAACAGGTTGGCCCCGTACTTTACGCCATAAGCGTTGAACCCGCCAAAGCTCCCAAGGAAGAAGTCTTAAGCTTCGTGTAAAAGTGTAGCGGTAAGAACGTGATTATGATAAAATTAGAGCGTATCACCGCTATTTAACACGAAAATAAGGAGGGTATCTTATGGAAGCACGTGAATGTATTAAGGGAAGAAGAAGTATCAGAAAGTATTCGGACAAGCCCGTAGATAAGGCTTTGATTGAAGAGATAGTGGAGACAGCTTCTTATGCTCCCAGCTGGAAGCACTCCCAGACCATCAGATATATTGCGGTAACAGGTGAACTTAAACATAAACTTGCCACCGAGTGTTTTACATCATTCCCCGGAAATGGTGCAATTATCGATCAGGCACCCTGGGTAATTCTTATGACAGGAATTAAGGGCAGAAGCGGACTTGAGAGAGACGGTTCTCCCACCAACAGAAGAGGTGCCACATGGCAGATGTACGACGCAGGATGTGCAGGAGAAGCATTTTGCCTTGCTGCCTATGAGAAGGGTCTCGGTACCGTTATCATGGGTATCTTTGATGAGGATTCCATTGTTAAGCTTTTGGATATTCCCGATGACAGAGAACTGATTGCAATTACGCCTCTCGGTTATCCCGATGATGCACCGCAGGCTCCCAAGAGAAAAGCCGTTGAGGAATTGCTTGAATTTAAATAATCAGGAGAACATTTAAATGGAAATCAAGAATGATACACTGGTATACAAAGAAAGAAAACGCTGGCTGTTTTTGGGCCTGCCTTTCACCTTCACTGTGTACTTCATCAAGGAAGATGTGATAACAACAGATGCAGGTTTCTTTAAGTCTACTGAGAACGACTGCTATATGTACAAGGTTCAGGATGTTTCCCTTTCAAGAACCCTTATGCAGAAGATTTTCGGACTTGGAACCGTTACCTGCTACACCGGTGACACCACCAACCCTCAGCTGGCTCTTAGGAATATCAGAAAGGCCAGAGAGATTAAGGATTATATCCTTAAACAGTCAGAGGCTGCCCGCATCAAGAGAAGAACTCTTAACATGGTGGATATCGGAGCCAACGGAGACATTGACGGCGACGGAATACCGGATATTGATAATTAATTAAGGAGCCTGTCCCTTGAAAGAGATTACTATAAGTGCAGGACAATCACTTACATACGCAATAGAACTTTTAAATGCCGCCGGTATTAAATCGGGGGCATTTATGCCATATTGGAAGAAGGATCCCCGAAACGGAATTCTCATTAAAGGAAAGCCCATAACAAAGAAAGACTTTGAAACTGCTGAGAAGGCGGATATAGATTTCGCCAGAAGCTACTGTGAGTCTAAGGAATGTGAAGTTTTCCTTGTGGGAGTAAACGGTGGAGAGGATGATGCCTTAAGAGCTCTTGGGGACTACAAGTTTACCGAGAAGCAGATCATTAAGGCAAAAACCAATACTTCTACATTGTACGGAACCGGGAAGTATTCCCCGAAGGAAAGAAGTATTGAGGGCTTTGTAATTAACGCTTCTCAGGCAAAGGATTTCTTAAACGCAGTGGGAAAGCGCCATGGCGGAAAGCCTAAGGTATTTGTTGCAGGTTTTTTGGATAGCGTAGATTACATGGATTTTGCAGACGAACTGTTTGAAGGAGCCTTCCAGATATTAACCTGCAAGCTCCCCTTTCATGCAGATTCGGTATCGGCCTATGAGCTTGCCTGCAATCTAAGAGAAATTAATCCGGGCGTGACTGAAACCGGATCGCCGGAAGAGGCCATGGAACTGGCTTCTTTGCTTGCTTCAGACAAGGGAATAATCTTAAAAATCAATCTTTAGAATCCCGATTTTGTTTCGTTAAAATATTTTAGAAAATCAAAAGCCCTGGAGGGGAGCTCCAGGGCTTTCGATTGTGTAAAAGGGGAATTCTTCCGGAATTGCTAATTAGCAGTCTTGCTCTCACAAGACAATTGTAATTATAATTCATAACGAAACAACGAACTATAAGAATATTGCGTTTTTTTATTAAAATATTGAACTATCTTTCAAGATATTCCCATTCTTTCTCAAGTTCGTCAGGGAAGGGTATACCTGCGTTTGAAAGCTTCTGCCTGATGACCTCATATTTGTGCTTAACCTGAGACATCTGATGGTTATAGCGTTCGAAGAGAGGCTGGAACTGAGGATTGGATGAAAGGCGCTCTCTTATATCCTTTCTGAAAGGACAGTACTTGGCAACAATGGCTCTTGAAACCTTGTTTAATCTCGGTGAACCTGCTGATTCGTACATAATCCATGAAAGGTAATCAAGAAGGAACATCTCCTTGTAGTTGTTCTTTGCACGAACAAGGTTATTCTTAATCTTCTCTTTGGCGTCTGCTGAGAGGTCGTTGTTTTTACGATAGAACTGTACATAGTCAAAGTACTCACTGGTAAGTGAAGGGTCTGAGAGGTCGTTCCATCTTGCGCCCTGAATACGCTTGCACATTTCCCAACGGTACTCGCCGGTCATTCTAAGAATAGCGGGCTTTAATTCGCCAAGCAGGAAGATGGGAAGCATCATACGGCAGGGAGTGCTTCTCTTCTTGGCTTCGATTTCCTGCCACATGGCGCCTCTGACGCCAACGTTGGGAAGAAGAATGAAGTCGGGAAGAACATCGATATGAACAAAGTCCTTGTTAAGCCCAATCTTGGGATTGGAGTAGAGGATTTCTCTTGCGTAAGCGGAGTAGTCCACACTCAAAACGTAATCCGTTACCTCTTTTACCTTGTCATGTTCCACTATGGATTTGGACAGTGAGGCGGGTACGTTGTGGCTTGAGAAGATAGGACAGTATGTACTGATACGTCCGTAGGTAATCTTGTTTACGGAAGGGAATACGTTCTCTAACTCATATTCAACCTTCTTAAGCTGATTCTCAAGAAGTTCACGCTCCTCGGCAGCGGTTATCTTGTTGCTGACCTTAAGGGCGTGGATGCTGTCTGTATAATCCTGCTCGAACTCATTTCTTGAGGGCTCTTTCTTGCCCTGATAAATAGCGCAAAGCCAGTCGAAGAAAGGATAAACGTTAGAATCATCATCTGCCTTGTGGACAGCGGCAATCTTATAAAGCTGAACCGCCATATCTCTGCCTGCAACGGCTTCATCCATGTACCCGAAGTATAAGAACATCTTGACTACAACGGGAACGTTGGGATCTGTAACGGCCTTCTTGGCGCAGAATGAATAAATCTGGTTGAAGGCTGATGAGATAGCACGGCATATTTTTCTGGCATTATCATCTGTTGAAGCTCTGTCGGGAAGTTTCTCGAAGGCTCTGACATTCTCAAATACGGCATCCTTGTCAGCAAGAGGAATTCCTGAGTAGTTAAGTATAGCCTGAAGTGAGTTGGCGATACCTTCCTCAGCTTCGGCATTGGAAATTGAACTTGCATTATCCACATCGGAATCGGAAATTCCCACAGGCAAAGGTCCGCCTGAAAGGGAAGCAATAGTAAGATCCATCTGCTTGCAGGCATCGTCGAAAAGATCCTGTTCCATGCATGGATCGGATTCCAAGGATGTGAGTGAGAATCTTAAGTTGTTAAGCAGGTCATCAAGCTCCGGGGTCATTGAAGAAAACTTGCCGGCGGTGTTAAGAACCAGGTTGACAAGTCCTGTTCCCTCGGTGCTCATATAACAGGAAATCAGGCGCATATGATAGGCTTCAAGTTCTTCGAAACTCTTGACGATGAAGGTGGAATCATATGCAAGGTGATATACGAAAGCGGAAGCAGTCCAGGCATTCTTGGCCACTTCCTGTAAAAGTACGCAGTTGGGATCCTGAAGGAACTGATCATAGAAAGCGGTAATTGCTATGTCTGCAGGACGGAAAGGAGGATTCAGATCCACCATGTCTTCGGGTTCCTGGGGAGCAGAGCCCATGTTCTTACAGACTGTGGCATACTGCTCATAGTCGTTCTTTAAGGAATTATATAAAGTGTCCACCTCATAGAACTGCATCTCGTAGTCCTTTGAGAGGGCATTAAACTGTTTCAGTGCAATGGAAAACAAAGCCTTGGCGATACTGGGCTTTGCAGTAATCTGAGTCTGAAGAGAAGTGATATCGGGGATGGCCAGGGTCTGAAGAGTTACATCCGTAACTGCCTCATATGTAAAAGAAGGCTCAGGTAAAAACAGCTCCAAAGCTCCAAGCATTCCACCTTTTTCAATACTTGTGGAACCGCCTGAGTAGGCCATGTTCACTGTACCTGCAGCCACCTGGTATATGGTCTTGTTATCGGACTGGAAAGTATCCCCGGCCTTGAAAGTTAATGTTGCCATACAAAAACCCCCGAATAAATAAAATTGTTATACATTTCGATTATACCCTTTGGATATTTTAAATTCAATGATTCTAATTGCTTTCCTACGAAAATATGATAAAATATCATTGTGATTGCGGAAAACGTGTCATATTGGGAGGTAACATACGTGTCAGAACAGCTTAGCAAAGAGGAATTTGTAGCCAAATATAAGGGCATTATCGAACCCATGATGCGCTATATGCCGTGGCTCCTTAAAGCATCCGGAAATACTGTAAATGCCATATACGGAGACGACGGAATAGCTAGCAATTCCCTGGCTTTTCCTGTGTATGACTCCAACCTTATGAGCTTTGTTAAGGAGATGGGTAAGACCCCTTTGATGGACAGAAATTACCCCTATGTATACTCAAAGCTTCGACTGAAGAATGCCGAAGATGAACTTCGTGCCATTTCTGAAGTTACAATAACTGACATTAATGTCTTAAATGGAATTCTTTCCAAGTATGTCATGGGAGGAAGAACCAAAGCCAGTCTCTGGAATGAGGGGGTTAAGAACGGTGTTTTCCTTAAGCTTCTTGAGAAATACAAAGAGCTTCTGGAATACTGGGACGGCACCACAATGAGAGACTATTGATAAAAAAGAAAATGTAATTGGGAGTTGGCAATGGGAGAGAAATCACAGAATAAGCGTAAGTACATTTTGGAGACAGCAAGAAAAGTATTCCTTGAAAAGGGATACAAGAACGTCACCATGAAGGACATTGTTGAGGCCTGCGATATAAGCCGTGGAGGTCTTTATTTGTATTTTTCAAGTACAAGGGAGATATTCCTCGAGGTATTGAAGCTTGAGGCCAATGATGACGACGACGTTTTCGGAAGCAACATTTCAGAGGACGCTACGGCTGCCGATATTCTCGCGCTTTTCCTTAAGGAGCAGAAGAAGGAGCTCCTTCGTAAGAACAATAACCTTGCCATGGCCACGTATGAATTTTTCTTCGCGGAAGATATGCCCAAGAAGGACAACTTCTTAAAGCATCAGTTTGATTCTGCGGTGAAAATAATAGAGAAGCTTATCGAAGCCGGTGTTGAGAGCGGCGAGTTTTACTGTGATGACTGCTCCGGGGCGGCCCGTAATATAATGTTTGTGCTGGAAGGTCTTAAAGTCACTTCTCAGACTATCGGTATCACGCAGGAGAGTGTGGATAGGGAATTACTTTATATCATGCGAGGCCTTGCAGCGGACGAATAAAGAATAATTAAAGCTTTGGACTTCGTATAAGTCCAAAGCTTTTCTTGGTTTAGATGTTAATTAATATATGGAGGATAGGAATGTCTAAAGTAACACGAATCTATGTTGAAAAAAAGCAGCCTTTCGCCGTTAAGGCCAAGGAGCTGAAGGAGGAGATTAAGGGATATCTCGGAATCCTTGGAGTTAAGAATGTCAGAGTCTTAATCAGATATGACGTTGAGAACCTTTCCGAAGAAACCTTAAAAACCGCTCTTACGGCTGTCTTTTCTGAACCTCCGGTAGACGATTACTACCTTGAGGACTTTGACAGAGATGCAAATGCAAGAGTGTTCGGAGTTGAGTATCTGCCCGGACAGTTCGACCAGAGAGCCGATTCTGCGGTTCAGTGCGTGAAGTTTTTGAAAGAGGATGAGGAGCCTGTTATCAAAACCGCCACCACCTACTGCTTAACCGGAGATATTACAGATGAGGAGTTTGAGAGAATCAAGGCTTACTGTATCAACCCCGTTGATTCAAGAGAAACCGGAATGGTTAAGCCTGAGACTCTTGTTACAGTCTATGATGAGCCCGATGACGTAAAGGTATTCGACGGCTTTATTTCCCTTGATGATGAGGGACTTAACAAGCTTTACGATTCCCTTGGCCTTGCAATGACCATCAAGGATTTCAGACATATAAGAAATTACTTTGAGAATGAAGAGCACAGAGATCCCACCATGACTGAGATCAGAGTACTTGATACTTACTGGTCGGATCACTGCAGACATACAACCTTTTCAACGGAGCTTAAGGACATTTCCTTTGCCGACGGCTTCTACAGAACTCCCATTGAGACCAGCTACCAGAGCTATCTTGACACAAGGGAAGAGATTTATAAGGACAGAGACGACAAGTATGTTTGCCTTATGGACCTTGCCCTTATGGGAATGAAGAAACTTCGAAGCGAAGGCAAGCTTGAGGATATGGAAGTATCCGATGAAATCAACGCCTGCTCCGTTATTGTTCCTGTGGAAATGGAATACAATGGCGAGAAGACAACAGAGGAGTGGCTTGTGTTTTTCAAAAACGAAACCCACAACCACCCGACGGAAATCGAACCCTTCGGTGGAGCTGCCACATGTCTTGGCGGTGCCATCAGAGATCCTTTGTCAGGAAGAGGATATGTTTATCAGGCAATGAGAGTTACCGGTGCGGCAGATCCTACCGTGCCTGTATCTGAGACAATAAAGGGTAAGCTTCCCCAGAAGAAGTTGGTTAAATCTGCAGCTGCAGGTTACTCATCCTACGGCAACCAGATTGGCCTTGCAACCGGCCTTGTAAAAGAGATTTATCATCCCGGCTATGTGGCTAAGAGAATGGAAATCGGTGCCGTTATGGGTGCCGCTCCCAGAGAGAACGTTAAGAGACTTAACTCCGATCCCGGAGATATAATTATCCTTCTTGGCGGAAGAACAGGTCGTGACGGCTGCGGCGGTGCAACCGGTTCTTCAAAGGTTCACACAGAAAGCTCCATTGAAACCTGCGGAGCTGAGGTTCAGAAGGGTAACGCACCTACAGAGCGTAAGATTCAGAGAATGTTCAGACGCCCTGAGGTCAGCAGACTCATTAAGAAATGTAATGACTTCGGTGCCGGCGGCGTATCTGTTGCCATCGGTGAACTGGCAGACGGCCTTACCGTTGATCTTGACAAGGTTCCCAAGAAGTATGCGGGCCTTGACGGAACTGAGCTTGCAATTTCCGAATCCCAGGAGAGAATGGCAGTTGTAGTTGCCCCCGAGGATGTTAAGGAATTCCTTTCCTATGCTGACGAGGAGAACCTTGAGGCAGTTGAGGTTGCCACAGTTACTGAGGAGAAGAGACTCGTTCTTAACTGGAGAGGAAAGAGCATCGTTAACCTTTCAAGAGCATTCCTTGATACAAACGGAGCTCACCAGGAAACTTCAGTAAGGGTTCAGATTCCCGATGAGAACGACAATTACTTCAATAAATATGCCTCTGACGCAGTTTCTCAGGCAATTCATAACAATGATGTTAAGGCGGCATGGCTGAATCTCCTTTCAGACCTTAATGTATGCTCACAAAAAGGTCTTGTTGAGATGTTTGACTCATCAATCGGAGCAGGTACAGTCACAATGCCTTACGGTGGAAAGTATCAGCTTACCGAGACTCAGTCCATGATAGCCAAGCTTCCCACTCTTAAGGGCAAGACAGACACCGTAACCATGATGAGCTACGGCTTTGACCCTTACCTTTCATCCTGGAGCCCCTACCATGGAGCTGTTTATGCAGTGCTTGAGTCCATGGCAAAGATTGTGGCATCCGGCGGTGACCATAAGAAGATAAGATTTACATTCCAGGAGTACTTTAAGAGAATGACCTCCGATCCCACCAGATGGAGTCAGCCTTTTACCGCACTTCTCGGTGCATATGATGCGCAGGTTGGCTTCGGCCTTCCTTCCATCGGCGGAAAGGATTCAATGTCCGGAACCTTCAATGATCTGGATGTTCCTCCCACACTTGTTTCCTTCGCAGTTGATATCGCAAAGGGAGAGAACATCGTAACTCCTGAGTTTAAGAATGCAGGGGACAGAATCATTCGTCTTTCCATCGACAAGGATGAGTACGATATTCCCAACTACGCGCATGTAGACGAGCTTTACAGCCTCGTTCATGAGATGGTTCTTAACGGAATGGTAAAATCAGCATACGCTCTTGATTCGAAAGGCGTAGCAAGCGCAATCTCCAAGATGGCATTCGGTAATAAGCTTGGCGTGACCATTGACGATGAGGTTACATATGAGGAACTCTTCGGAAACGGACTTGGAGACCTGGTTCTTGAGATTACCGATGCTGCAGTTACATTCCTTAAGGAAAAAGAGGTAGATTATCTCCTTATCGGCGAAGTCAGCGAGACATCAACAATTACATATAAGAACATGATTCTCTCAATTGAGGATGCCATCAAAGCATGGAAAGCACCTCTTGAGAAAATCTTCCCCACAAAGAAGTCTGATGAAGATCAGGCAGTGGCTGCAAGACTTTACAAGGCAACAGATATCTACGTATGTAAGAATAAAGTGGCTAAGCCCACAGTATTTATTCCTGTATTCCCCGGTACCAACTGTGAGTACGATTCCGGCGCAGCTTTCGAAAGAGCCGGTGCCAATGTAATCACAAAGGTATTCAAGAACAGGGATGCAGCAGATATCAGAGAATCTGTGGATGCATTTGAAAGTGCAATCAACCAGGCGCAGATCATTATGTTCCCCGGCGGATTCTCAGCAGGTGATGAGCCTGACGGTTCAGCCAAGTTCTTCGCAACAGCCTTCAGAAACGCAAAGTTAAAGGAAGCTGTAGAGAGACTCTTAAACGAGAGAGACGGACTTGCACTTGGAATCTGTAACGGTTTCCAGGCCCTCATTAAACTTGGACTTGTACCATACGGAAAGATTTGCGGACAGAATGCGGACTCACCTACATTGACCTTTAACACAATTAACCGTCACGTATCCAAGATGGTTTACACAAAGGTTGTTTCAAACAAGTCCCCTTGGCTTAGCGGTGCAACATTAGGATCTACATATACAAGCCCCGCATCCCACGGTGAAGGAAGATTTGTTGCAAGTGATGCCGTAATTGAGAAGCTCTTTGCAAACGGACAGGTTGCCACACAGTATGCAGACTTTGCAGGCAACATCTCCATGAACGATGAGTGGAACGTAAACGGTTCATACTTTGCAATCGAGGGTATTACATCTGAGGACGGAAGAGCCTTCGGTAAGATGGCTCACGCCGAAAGAAGAGGCGATTTCGTAGCTATCAATATCTACGGTGAGCAGGATCTTAAGATATTTGAATCGGGAGTAAACTACTTCAAATAATGAAAACTGTTAAGTTATACGATATCAATCCCTACAGGGATGAGTTTACGGCAAAGGTAATATCCTGTACCAAGTCCGGGGAAAACTATGAAACGGTTTTGAATGAAACATTGTTTTTCCCTGAGGAGGGCGGACAGGATGCCGACAAAGGTGTAATTAAGGTGGCCGGGATTTCCAAGGAAATCCCGGTCCTTGACGTAAAAATACGAGAAGATGTAATCTATCACATTTTGCCTGAGAACATTGAAGAAGGTTCTGAGGTTACAGGCAAGATTGACTACGAAAGACGCTTTGATTACATGCAGCAGCACTCGGGAGAGCATATCATAAGCGGCCTTGCCCATAAGCTTTACGGCTGCAACAATGTGGGCTTTCACCTTAGCGAGAGAGAAGTGACTTTGGATTTTGACAGACTTCTTTCCCCCGAGGAGGTTAAGAATCTTGAGCTTAAAGCCAATGAGTGCGTGCAAAGGGATATTCCCGTCAAGGCCTGTTATCCTGAGGAGGCTACACTGGCAGGCCTTGATTACAGGAGCAAGAAAGAATTGACCGGACCGGTCAGAATAGTGGAGATAGAGGGCGTTGACATGTGCGCATGCTGTGCTCCCCATGTTAAGAGCACCGGTCGAATAGGAATAATTAAGTTTGTGGATTACATTCCCCACAGAGGAGGAATGAGAATTACTATATGTTGTGGTATGAGAGGGGTTAAAGACTATGTGACTAAACAAGATGTTGTGTCACGCGTGTCAGCTGCCCTGTCAGCACCGACGGAAAAAATCCCCGATGCCCTGGATGCCCTTTTTGCGGACAGATTAAGGGTTAATGAGGAAAGAATTAAAACCGGGGAAAGATACCTTAAGATTCTTACCGAGGCTGCCACAAAAGAAAACGGCAATGTTGTCATCTTCGGAGAGGGACTGGACACCAAATTAATGAGGGACTCAGTCAATGATGAGATGGCGAAGAGAGACGATTATATCGGAGTCTTTAACGGCAATGATTCAGAGGGCTATAACTTTATAATCGGATCCAAGGTTAAGGACTGCATGGAACTGGCAGGGAAACTGAGAAGTGAACTGGATGCCAAATGCGGTGGAAAGAATCCTATGATTCAGGGAAGCATAAAGGCTACAGCCCTTGAAATAAGGAAGTTTTTCTAGTAGTATATGTGCTATGGCGAATAAGAGAAACTATCAAAAAGAACTTGATGATTTGATGGCTGATTCCTCAAATAAGGGGAAACGGCTTTTGATACATGCCTGTTGCGCTCCCTGCTCAAGCTACTGCCTTTTATACTTACGGTCTTTTTTCAGAGTTACGGTTTTCTACTATAACCCCAATATCACTGAAGAGGCGGAGTACAGAAAGAGAGTAGAAGAGGAGAAGCGGCTTATATCCGAATACAATAAACTCGGTGACGGTGCCTACGAGATTTTCTATATTGACGGCGATTATGAACCCTCCAAATTCTATGAGGCGTCAAAGGGACTTGAGAAGGAACCGGAGGGAGGTAAGAGGTGCGAGATGTGTTTCGCCTTAAGACTTCGACGAACCGGGGAGGTGGCCAGGGAAGGAGATTTCGACTTTTTTACCACAACTCTTACAATATCACCCTTAAAGAATGCGGAAACTCTTAACAAAATAGGAGAGTGCATGGGAGAGTTGGTGGGAGTCAGATGGCTTCCAAGCGACTTCAAGAAGAAGGGCGGTTACCAACAGTCCATAGAATTATCGAAGAAATACGACTTATACAGACAAGATTTTTGCGGCTGCGGCTTTTCGAAAGCAGAGAGGGCCATGGCCAAAGAGGAGATAAATAGATGAAGAAATTATTGGAATTAATATCAGAGGAGATGGGTGCGGCTTTCGAGAAGGCCGGATACGATAAGGACCTTGGAAAGGTTAATATCTCAAACCGTCCCGACCTTTGCGAATATCAGTGTAACGGTGCCATGGCAGGTGCAAAGCGCTTTGGCAAGGCTCCCATTATGATTGCCAACGACGTGGCAGCAGCCCTTGAAGGCAGCAAGACCTTTTCAGAGGTTAATGCAGTTGCCCCCGGCTTCTTGAACCTTAAGATTGCAGACGAATTCCTTCTTAATTACGTGAAGGAAATGGCGGCTGATGAGTACTTCGGCCTTAACAGAACCGGTGAGGGCGAAAGCATTGTGGTTGACTACGGCGGACCCAACGTAGCAAAACCTTTACACGTAGGACATCTTCGTTCCGCTGTTATCGGCGAGAGCGTTAAAAGAATTCAAAGATACATGGGATACAAGGTTATCGGCGACATTCACTCAGGTGACTGGGGCCTTCAGATGGGTCTTGTAATCAACGAGATTAAGAACCGTATGCCTGACCTTCCCTACTTTGATGACAGCTTCACAGGAGAGTACCCTGAAGGTGCACCTGTAACTGTTCATGATCTGGAGGAGATTTACCCCACAGCTTCCGCAAAGTCCAAGGAGGATGAGGCGTATAAGGCCAAAGCCATGGAAGCTACCAAAAAGCTTCAGGATGGCGTTCGCGGCTATCGTGCCCTCTGGGAGAGACTCATTGCCATCTCCAATGCCGACATGAAGAAGATTTATGACAGCTTAAATGTCCATTTTGACCTTTGGAACGGTGAGAGCTCTGTTCACGACAAAATCCCCGCAATGGTCAAGTACTTAAAGGATGGCGGCTACGCTTACATAAGTGACGGGGCTTTGGTTGTTGACGTCAAAAAGGACACTGACACCAAGGAAATGCCTCCCTGCATGATTCTTAAGAGCGACGGCGCTTCACTTTACAACACAACTGATTTGGCAACAATTCAGCAGAGGGTTGAGGACTTCAAGCCTTCACGTATCATTTACCTTACAGACAAGAGGCAGGAGCTGTACTTCGAGCAGGTATTCCGCTGCGCAAAGAAGACAAAGCTCTGCCCTGAGGATACAGACCTTTTCCACATCGGCTTCGGTACCGTAAACGGCAAGGACGGAAAACCTTATAAGACCCGTTCCGGCGGAGTTCCCAAGCTTCAGGATCTTATTGAGGAGATTACTGAGGAAATGCTTCGTAAAATTAAGGAGAACAACGAGTCCAAGGGCTACAATGCCACTGAGGAAGAGGCAAAGAAGACCGCTGATATCGTAGGTATCGCTGCAATCAAGTACGGCGACCTTTCTAACCAGCCTGCAAAGGATTATGTTTTCGACGTAGACAGATTCACATCCTTTGAGGGTGATACCGGTCCCTACATTCTTTACACCATCGTTCGTATCAAGTCAATTCTTGCAAGATACGCGGAGAATGGCGGAAAGGCTTCAAAGGACAATCTTAACGGAGTCTACGGCGAGGCAGAGAAGGATTTGATGAAGGCTTTGACAGCTTTCCATGGAACACTTGAGGCTGCGGCTGCAGAGTGCGCCCCCAACAAGATCTGTGCATTTATCTATGATCTTGCCAATGCATTTAACCACTTCTATCACGAGACTCAGATTCTTTCTGAGACAGATGAAACCAAGAAGGCAGGCCTTATTGCCATGCTCGTTCTTGTAAAAGAAGTGCTTGAAACCTGCATTGACCTTTTGGGATTTGAGGCACCTGAGCGTATGTAAGGCCCTCGGAGGTTAAACTATGAAAGGAAAGAAAATGCAAAGCAGCTGTGACACCTGTAATAACTACGTCTATGACGAGGATTACGAGTGCTACACATGTGAAATGGATTTGGATGAGGATGAGATGGCAAGGTTTTTGTCATCTTCTCATTTTGAGTGCCCCTATTACACACCCGGGGACGAATATCTGGTGGTAAGACACCAAATGTAATGAATTAAGGAAGTATAAATAATGAACCAGACAACCAAAGAGAAACTTGAATTGGTTAACGGCGTGCTTTCCGACGCGGATAAGTACAACCACGCCGTTGCCCTCATATCCTATGACATGGAGACCATTTGTCCTCCCGATGCCATGGAAGAGCAGGGAGAGCTTATGTCGTTCCTCGGCAACAAGCTCTTTCTTCTGATTAAGGATGAAAAGTTCATCGAGGCCGGTGAATATCTTTATGAGCACAGAGATGAGCTTGGTGAATTTGACAAAGCTCTTGCAGAGCAGCTTCACAGGGACTACAGAAAGATTAAGAACCTGACCCCTGAGAAACAGCTGGAATTTTCAAGGGTTTACAACAAGGCATTTGTGGATTGGACCAATGCCAGGAAAAACTGCGATTTCTCCATTTTCGCAGACTCTTTACAGAAGGTTAAAGAGGTTACTTTGGAGGACTTATCCCTTCGCGATAAGGACGAAACCACCAAGAACATGTCCGTTATGGATGAGCTTCTTAACGATTATGAGAGAGGTATGGGTACCAAAGAGCTTGATGAGTGCTTTGAGCACTGCAAAGAGCGCCTCATTCCCCTTCTTAAGAAGATTCAGGCAAGTAAGAAGGTTATCCGCACCGACTTTATGCACAGAAAGGTAACCGACGAGCAGCAAAAGAAGATGACGGAATACCTGATGAGCGTCATAAAGTATGACAGAAACAGAGGTACTTACGCTTTTTCCGAGCATCCCTTCACCAATTTAATGGCAAAGGATGACGTTCGTATTACCACCCATTTCTATGAGGATGACTTCGCCTCCAACATGTACTCTGTAATTCATGAAGGCGGCCATGCGCTGTTTGAGATGTATCAGCCCGCCGAGAATTTTGAGCATCATATAAACAATGAAAAGACCCTTGGAATGCACGAGTCAGTTTCCAGAATGTACGAAAACAGAATCGGGCGTTCAAAAAGCTTTGTGCACCTGATTTATCCAAAGGTCTGCGAGATTTTCCCTGAGGCGATGTGTGATGTTTCAGAGGAAGAGCTGTACGAGGCATTAAATGAGGTAAAACCCTCTCTAATTAGAACTGAGGCTGATGAGTTTACCTATACCTTCCACATCATAATAAGATATGAGCTTGAGAAGGAAATAATAGCCGGAACCATTGATATTGCGGATCTTCCAAAGAAATGGAACGAGAAGTATGAAGAGTACCTTGGAGTGACTCCCACAAACGACAGAGAGGGCATTTTACAGGATGTTCACTGGTCATCTGGCTTTGGCTACTTCCCTACATACTCCATCGGAAACATGTACAATTCCATGTATTACAAGTGCATGGATGCGGCAATTGACGTGGATAAGTGCGTAGAAGCAGGTGATTTTGACAAAATTAACGGCTGGATGAAGGAGAATGTCTTCAAGAAGGCGGACAGACTTGATCCTGCTGATTGGATTAAAGACATCACGGGCAGAGATTTCACCCCGGATGATTTCTTAGATTATTTGGAAGAGAAGTATTCGAAGATTTATGAACTCTAATGCATTTAAAGCCGGATTAAAGGACGGCGTGCCCATCGGACTTGGGTATTTTGCCGTGTCCTTTTCTCTGGGTATCATAGCTAAAAAAGCAGGACTTTCTGCAATACAGGGCTTTTTTGCCAGCTTATTTGGTCTTGCAAGTGCCGGAGAGTACGTGGTTTTCATGTTAATGATTGCCAACGCTTCGTATCTTGAGGTGTTCATCGTAACCCTTATTACCAACGCAAGGTATCTTCTCATGACAACTGCTCTTAGCCAGAAGTTTGATCAAAAGACTGGACTTGGCCACAGAATCGGTGTGGGCTTTGGAATCACTGACGAGGTATTCGGCATCACTGTGGCAAGACCCGGAAAAGTTCAGCCCGCATATAACTACGGGGCCATGGTTTCCTGTGCCCCCGCATGGGCCCTGGGAACTGCCTTGGGTATAATAGCCGGCGAGATTCTTCCTTTAAGGGTTGTGAGCGCTTTGAGCGTTTCCTTATACGGAATGTTTGTGGCTATTTTTATTCCGCCTGCAAGAAAAGACAAATTTATGGCATTGATGATTGTTCTTTGTTTTGCAACCAGTTACCTTTTCTCGTATATTCCTTCGCTGGCTTCCATATCCAGCGGAACAAGAACCATTATTCTTACGGTGGCATTGTCATCGCTGGCAGCCATTATTAAACCCGTAAAAGATGAGGAGGCAAGCGATGCAGCATAACAAATATATCTACCTTGCCATAATGGTTTTTACCATATTTTTGATAAGGGTCCTTCCTCTTACTTTGATAAGAAAGGAAATCAAGAACAAATTCATCCGTTCTTTCCTTTACTACGTGCCATACATCACTTTGGCGGTAATGACTTTTCCTGCAATACTGGAGGCGACTCAGAGTCCCATAGCGGGCCTTGTGGCCCTTATTTGCGGGATAATTGCTGCCTGCTTCGGACTTGGGCTTTTGCCTGTGGCATGTATAAGCTGTGCCGTGGTTTTCATCCTGGAGCTGTTTATTATTCCGATGTAAGAATTTTGCAAATTTTTCCATAAACTTCTTGACAAGAGTAGACCTTAAATTGTATACTAGCAAAGCGGGTTGCAAAAGCGACCCAACGAATGGGATCTTAGCTCAGCTGGGAGAGCATCTGCCTTACAAGCAGAGGGTCACAGGTTCGAGCCCTGTAGGTCCCATTTTTACGGATTTCGATATCGGAATCCGACATATGGCGAGATAGCTCAGTTGGCTAGAGCATGCGGTTCATACCCGCAGTGTCGAGGGTTCGAATCCCCCTCTCGCTACTAGAAAAGTCCTCAGACATTTGTCTGAGGACTTTTTCTATTGCTCGATGGTGGATTCGGCTCGAGGTGCAATCGGGGCCTGTCCCCAATTGCACCATTTACAAGAGCCAAGAAACAATATAAAATATAGATATGACGAAGACGCCAATTTGGGCGTCTTTTTTTGTTTATATGATTTCAGAGGGAGGTTACATTATGGCAGCATTTGACAGAGTGAAGAGCGGAATACCGGAAATGGATGAAGCCCTTGATAATATCAGGCTTGGGGACAACGTAGTCTGGCGTGTAACCGAACTCAGTGAATTTAAGTACTTTATGGAACCATATATCAGGCAGGCCATCGAAGATAAGAGGAATATTATATACTTCCGCTTTGCAAGTCACGAACCACTTATTGAAGACCGCCCTGAGGTTAAGACCATAAATGTTACTCTTTCTCACAGATTCGAGAATTTTACCGTGGATATCCACAACTATATAGAAAAGGAAGGTAAGGATGCCTTCTACGTTTTTGACTGCCTTTCCGAGCTTCAGGCTGCATGGGCAACGGACCTTATGATGGGCAACTTTTTCAGGGTTACATGCCCGTTTCTGTTTATATTGGATACAGTGGCTTTTTTCCCGCTTATAAGAGGAAAACACTCGGTTCAGGCCATAAATAAGATTCTTAATACTACGCAGCTTTTCTTTGACGTCTATTCTGACAACAGGAATGTCTATGTTCGTCCACAGAAGGTCTGGAACAGAAACTCCGACACCATGTTCCTCCCTCATACATATAACCCCGATACTGGCAGTTTTAAGCCCATTTTGGACGGGGTTATCTCAAGCAGATTCTATCAGACTCTGGGAAAAGCCCAGCGTTCTGCTGAGGAACAATTCTCCGATTCCTGGGACAGATTCTTTAACAGGGTCAAAGTCCTTAAGGAAAACGGGATTGATATATCGGAAGACTGCACCAGAATGTGCAATATCATGATGACCAGAGATGAGAAGATGCGCCAGATGGTGAAGAAACACTTCGCTCCGGAGGATTACTTTGAGGTCAGAGACCACATGGTGGGCACCGGAATGATTGGCGGAAAAGCCTGTGGAATGCTTCTTGCCAGAGCCATCATAAGAAACAATGAGCCCGACATCAGTGAAGTTCTTGAGCCACATGATTCCTTCTATGTGGGGTCCGACTTCTACTATACCTATATCGTGGACAATAACCTGTGGGATACGAGAATTAAGCAAAGGACTGAGGAAGGGTATTTTGCACTTGCAGATGAATTCGCAGATAAAATCATGGCCGGCAGTTTCTCCGAATCAATGAGAGAGAGGTTTGTAAGTATCATTGAATACTACGGTCAGGATCCCTATATTGTCCGCTCAAGCAGTATTTTGGAGGATGGATTCGGCAACGCCTTTGCCGGGAAATACGAGTCGGTATTCTGCGTAAACAGGGGAAGCCTGGAGGAGCGCATCAAGGAATTTGAAAACGCCATAAAGGTTGTTTACGCCAGTTCCATGAGCCTTTCAGCCTTGGATTACAGAAAGAGGAGAGGCCTTGATAAAAGGGATGAGCAGATGGCGCTTTTGATACAGCGTGTGTCCGGCTCCTATTATGGCGCCAATTACATGCCCTGCGCCGCGGGAGTTGGCTATTCCTACAGCCCCTACAGGATCATGAAGGACTCAGACCCCACTGCGGGAATGCTTCGCCTTGTTATGGGACTCGGAACCTCTGCCGTGGACAGAACAGAAGGTTCATACCCGAGAATAGTCAACCTTGATATGCCGGAAAAATCTTCATATTCCTCCTCAGCCGACAAGCATAAATTCTCCCAGGGCAAAGCAGAAGTCATCGACATGACTGAAAAGACTTTAAAGAAGCTTCCTTTGGATAAGTTGGAGCCTGATATGCCTGCATACCTTGGCAGGATTCTTTTAGAGCATGACTGGGATGCGGAATCCCGCTTAAGAGAAGTGGGAAGAGACAGGGACGTAAGGTTTATATCCTGCAAAGGCCTTGTTTCAAATAAGACTCTGATGGAGCAGATGAAGAGGATGCTCCACTGCATAGAAGAAGAATATGAGTATCCCGTGGACACGGAGTTTACCATTAACGTTTCAGAAAACGGAGAGTACTCCATAGACCTTTTGCAATGTCGTCCCTTACAGGTTCAAAAAGGAAAGTCCGGAACCGTAATCCCTCCTGAAGTACCTTCAGACGAAATCCTCCTTGAAAGCAAAGGCGCATCCATGGGTATGTGCCGGGCCACAAAACTTGATATTATCGTCTTTGTGGATCCCGTTAAGTACTACAACATGCCTTATAAGGATAAAGATTCTGTAGCAAAACTTATTGGCAAAATAAACTGGGGTTATCGTGATAAGAATAAACATATGATGCTTATTGTGCCTGGGCGTGTTGGTACGTCTTCGCCGGAACTGGGGGTTCCCACTGCTTTTTCCGACATAAGCGAGTATGAAATAATCTGTGAAACCGAGGAGACTACGGCAGGTTACAATCCTGAACTTTCCTACGGAAGCCACATTTTCCAGGACCTTGTTGAGGCAGAAATTCTTTACACAGCCGTATTCCACAATGAGAAAACACTTCATTTCTCACCGGAGAAGCTGGCCTTTTCCCCTGACTTAATCGCAGACTTCGCCACAGAGGAAAGCCTTAAGGACATAGTCCACGTCTACGACGTATCAGCCAAGGAATGCCTGGTATACAACGACGTGGCCAACGAACATTTACTAATCACCATTGAAAGGAAATGAAATGAGAACACTGGATACAAACGATTGGATATTTCTAAACAGCATAATATATAAGATATATACCATGAATAACATCGATGATATGAGGACGCAGTTTCTGGAGCAGATGAAGATGCTCATTGACTATGACAGTGCCGACTTTCTTCTTGCTTCGCCGGATGGAGAGAATAAGCTGGTGTCACCTGTTCTGTTTAATTGTGAAGAGGATATGTCTATAGCTTACGATGAGATAGATTACAGCAGGGGCATTCTTTATAGCGGAAAGACTCTGATTTACAGGGAAACGGATATTATCGATGACGAGAAAAGGGTTGAAACTGACTACTATAAGAAGGTATATAAGACCAACAACTGGCATTACTCTTTGCAGATGGTTATGGCAAGGAAAAAGGAGTTCGTGGGGGTAGTTACCTTCTATAGAACAATTGGCAAGGATGATTTTGCATATGACGACATATTCATTCTCGATTTACTGAAGGATCATTTGGCCTATAGACTGTATCAGCAAAAGAAGAGCGGTGATCTTGTCAGTGAGAAACTGACGGTATCGGCAGCAACAGGAAAGTTCGGGTTAACACGAAGAGAAGAGACAATACTTCGCTTGTTAATGGAGGGACGGGATAATACCACCATAAGTGAACTACTGGTTATTTCTGAGAACACATTAAAGAAACACATACTGAATATATACCGAAAACTGGGCATTAAGAATAGGGTGGGGCTTTTTAAAATGATTAAAGAAAAGGAGTAGTTCTACTTAAAAAGTAGTATAAAAATGGTAAATTTGATTAGTTGAAATGAGCTAATCGATGATATATATTACTCATAACAAAAGACAAAAAGCAGACGAAACTGAGCAAGGGAGCTGTATTTATACAGTTCCCTTGCTTTTTTCAAAAAAGAAACAAAAATCCCAGGGAGGATAAAAACATGAAGGAACTAATGATAATAATCAGACCCGAAAAACTGGAAGCGGTAAAAGATGTTCTTGATAAGGTTCACTGCGGTGGAATGACTTTATCAACGGCTATGGGCTGCGGAACCCAAAAGGGAGCTTCCGAAGGAACTGTAAATGAGATTAAGGGTTTTAAAACTACGATAAACCTTCTTCCTAAGATTAAGGTCGAGGTGGTTGTGGAAGATAAAGATGTTGAGGAAGTAATCATGAATATTCGTGAGACCTGCGCCACAGACCACGTGGGAGACGGAAAAATCTTCATAAGAGATATTGAAGATGCAATCAGAATACGTACAGGCGAAAGAGGTGTCAAGGCACTTTAGTCGGAGGAGTTCAAATGGGAACAATCGTAGAATTATCAGGCGTAAACAAGGTATATGGAACCAACCATGTAGTGAAGGATTTGAACATCACTGTCAACGAGGGTGAGTTCCTTACACTTCTTGGCTCATCCGGCTGTGGCAAAACCACCACCTTAAGAATGATAGCCGGATTTGAAGAGCCCACATCAGGTTCAATCAAGGTGGAGGGTGAATCCATAGAGGAGAAAGAACCCTTTGAAAGAAATGTTAATACTGTCTTTCAGACATATGCTCTTTTCCCACACAAAACCATTTTTGACAATATAGCCTACGGATTAAAGATGAAGAAGGTTCCAAAGGCGGAGATTAAGGAACGAGTTCTGGAAATGATGGATATGGTTCAGCTTACGGGATTTGAAAACAGATATCCCAGTCAGCTGTCCGGAGGCCAGAAGCAAAGAGTGGCAATAGCAAGGGCACTAATTAACCGTCCAAGGGTTTTGCTGCTTGATGAGCCTCTGGGAGCTTTGGATCTGAAGCTCAGGAAGCAGATGCAGCTGGAACTTAAGCGCCTTCAGAAGAAACTCAACATAACATTTATATATGTTACACATGATCAGGAAGAAGCACTGACCATGAGCGACAGAATAGCAATTATGCATGACGGAGTTGTGGATCAGCTGGCCAGTCCTACAGATATTTATGAGAAGCCGGCCACCAGATTTGTGGCCACATTCATAGGTGAAACAAATACTTATGACGGCTGCGTAACAAGCATGAAAGACGGAATTGCAAACGTAACGCTTGAAAACGGAGCAGTAAAGGTAAAATGTGATGACAGCTTCTCAATTCTTGAATATGCAACCATATCTGTCAGACCGGAGAAAATGCGCTTCGACAGTAAGCCTCATGAAGGCTTTGAACTGGTTGCGGTGGTTAAAGACTACATATATGTGGGTTCAATCCTTAAATGCATTGTCTCTCTTCCAAACGGCAATGAATTAAAAATCGAGAGACTTGCGGGACAGGATTTGCCGGAAATCGGCAGCAGGATTTATCCATATTGGAATCCTGAAGATGGTGTACTCATCCATAACGACAGTTATAAGATTTTCAAGGCCCTGGACGATATTAAACTCGCCTAGGAAAGGAGTTGCCTATGGCAAAAAGAATATCAAATCATGAATTCAAATCTAACACGATGCCGGCAATTGTGACCGTGGGGCCTGTGGCGATACTTTCATTATTCCTGGTTGTGGCGCCATTAGCTTTAGTGGCGATAATGAGTTTTTGCCAGACAGATGAGTTCTACAACGTGGTTTACAAGTTCACCGCCATCAACTACAGCAAGCTGCTGTCGCCGGATTATATCAAAATATATGGGCAATCTCTTCTGATTGCGCTTATAACTACAGTGTTATGCGTTCTTATCGGATACCCCTTCGCATATGTGATAGCAAGGACTAAGAGCCATAAGAAAAAACTGTTTTATATGCTGGTGATAATTCCCTTCTGGACCAACTCCTTAATAAGGATTTATGGCTGGAGAACCTTCCTTGGCAGCAGCGGCTGGTTAAACATGTTATTGCTGAATCTGGGATTGGTGGATGAACCTGTGGAGTTTTTGTATAAAACCGGCACTACGGTTCTTGGTATGGTTTATTGCTTCATTCCCTTTATGGTTCTTCCCTTATACACAGCCATAGAGAAACTGGATGGAAGCTTACTGGAGGCCTCAAGCGATTTGGGAGCCAAACCATATAAAACACTTTTTGAGGTTATTATTCCCCTTACATCCGGCGGTATCTTTTCAGGATGCATTATGGTGTTCATTCCATGCCTCGGATATTTCTTCGTTTCCAACATTCTTGGCGGAGGCAATACGGATATGATAGGAA
This sequence comes from Lachnospiraceae bacterium G11, assembly GCA_900103495.1. Classification (GTDB taxonomy): domain Bacteria; phylum Bacillota; class Clostridia; order Lachnospirales; family Lachnospiraceae; genus G11. Next base: position 26,337 of record FMWZ01000017.1, read on the forward strand.
ACCTTATTGAAAGACAGTTCAAGAGTGCAAATAACTGGCCTTTAGGTGCGGCACTTTCCATCATTCTGATTCTGGTGACATTGATTCTTGTGAAAATATATCAGAATCTAGGTGGAGATATGGACAGTTTGGGAGTGTAGGCTTATGAAAAAAGCAAGAAAAGAAAAAGCAAATAAAAGATTAAGCATTGTCTTTTGCTCAATGGTGTACCTGTTTTTATTCCTTCCCATTTTTGTGGTTATAGCAAACTCGTTTAATGCGACCACCTCAAAGCCCTACTTAAGCTGGAAGGGATTCACCTTTGACTGGTATATAAAACTCTGGAGCAACTCAGCTCTTCTTGGTTCCTTTGGAAACACAATCTTTATTGCGGTGGCAAGTACGGTGCTTTCCACAATAATCGGAACCCTGGGTGCAGTGGGCATCTACAGATATAAGTTCAAAGGAAAGGGAATTATTAACGGCCTTTTGTATATTCCTGTGGTTATTCCTGAAATTGTAATCGGCATCGCACTTTTGACCATTTTCTCAAACACAAATATTCCAAGAGGCATGTTGACATTGATTCTATCTCATGTGAGCTTCAGTGTTCCCTATGTGATTTTCAATGTTCGGGCAAGACTTTCGGGATATGACAAATCAATAGAAGAGGCAAGTATGGATTTGGGCGCCAACAGGGTAGTGACTTTTTTCGAGATAACCCTGCCTGTGCTAGCTCCTGGTATCGCGGGTGGGGCTCTGTTGGCATTTACACTTTCCATAGATGATGTAATTATCAGCTATTTCGTCAACGGACAGACGAAGACCTATCCATTGAAGGTAATGGAAAGCATTAAAAGCGGTGTCTCTCCGGATGTAAACGCTCTTTCAACATTGGTTCTGATTGGCACAATTGGGCTGGTGTTCCTTACACAAAGCGGAATTGGATCCGGTAAGCATAAAAAAATCTGATATCAGATTTTCGAGGAGGAAACAAATATGAAAAAAAGAATTATGGCATTGTTAGCTTCGTTAGTCCTGGCGGCAGTTTCTGTCACAGGATGCGGAGCCGGAACAGATTCGAAGGCAGCCGGCGCAGGTGAGCTGAATCTGTTTGTATGGACAGAGTATCTTCCTGATTCTGTGGTTGAAAAATTCCAGAAAGAAACAGGTATTAAGGTAAATGTATCAACCTACTCTTCCAACGAAGATATGCTTGCTAAAGTTAAATCAGAAACTGCAGGTGCATATGATGTGCTTAACCCCAGCGATTATATGGTTGCCCAGCTCATTTCACAGGATATGTTAAGAGAGTTGGATTTTGAAAAACTCCCTAACTTCTCACATATTGGCGAAAGCTATAAAAACCCTGCTTATGATCCCGGAAACAAATACTCTGTTCCCTACATGGGTGGTGCAGGAGCGATTGTAGTCAATATGGCCAAGGTAGATATTGAAATTGACAGCTATGCAGATTTGTTTGACCCTGCACTGGAAGGTCAGCTGGTAGTTCTTGATGACTTCAGAGCTGTTATCGGTATGACTTCAAAGGCTTTGGGATATGACCTGAACGAGACAGATCCTGCTAAACTTGCTGAAGTTTCCGATAAGCTTCAGGAGTTAAAGAAGAATGTTGTGTTATATGATTCAGACTCACCCAAGAGTGCCTTGATTTCCGGAGACTGTTCTGCCGGAATGATCTGGAGCGCAGAGGTTGCGATGGCAATGGAGGAGGTGCCTTCAATTGAGGTGGTTTATCCTGAGGAAGGACCTTATCTTTTCTTTGATAACTGGGTAGTAACAAAGGAATCTCCCAACTACGAAAACGCACTTAAGTGGATTGACTTTGTTATGGATCCTGAGAATATGGCTATGATTCTCGAAGAATTCCCTTATCTTTGCGCAAACGTGGATGCCATAGAGATTATGGGAGATGAGTACAGCAACAACAAGGCAAAGAACCCTCCCGCAGATGCGATTTCAAGCGGAAGCTACGTAGAGAACCTTGACAGCAGTGTGCTTGATATTTACAGCGAAATGTGGACCAAGTTGAAAGAATAAGGCAGGGAAAGGACTATGGCAATTGATTTTTTGTATTTAAGCGAGAATGACATGATAGATGCCGGTGTCCTTGACGCCAAGGGATGCGTTGAGGCCATGCGGGACGTCATGAGCCTTTTTGGAAAAGGAGACTTTCTATTGGGCGGTCCCAAAAACGATGAGCACGGATTACAGGTTAACTTCCCGAAGGCTAAGGATATAGAAGGCTTTCCTTTGGATAATGGCCCTGACAGACGCTTTAATGCCATGCCTGCTTATTTGGGAGGAAGATTCCATATAGCAGGTCAGAAATGGTACGGCTCAAACCACGATAACATTAAGAAGGGTCTTCCCAGATCGATTCTTATGGCTACATTAAATGATGTGGATACCGGTGCCCCCATAGCTTATATGTCTGCCAATCTTTTAAGCGCCATGCGAACCGGAGCCATGCCTGCCATGGCTGCCACATATTTGGCCAATAAGGATTCAAAGGTATTATCGATACTTGGCCCCGGTGTTATCAACAGGTGTGCATTAATGTGCTACATGGCGGTTTTGCCGGAGATAGAGAAGATAAAGATTAAGGGAAGCTCTCCCACATCAGCTTCCACTTTGGCACTTGCTGATTTTATAAGAGAGATGTATCCGAGGGTGAAAGAGATTGAGATATGCGAAACTCTTGAGCAGGCATGTAAAGATGCTGATGTCGTGAGTGAAGCCATGTCCGTAACTCCCGATAAGGCAGAGGAGTTCCACCTTGATTGGTTTAAGAAAGGAGCGACCATCTTCAGCATGGGAAGTTTCCTTTACAGGAATTTTGACGAACTTGTTGGTACCACCATGGTGGTTGATAACTATGGAATGTACGACAAATACATGAACAACTTTATTGCCAGGGGACCTGTGGACGAACTTGGCAATAAGAGGGAGTGGGTTATTATGGGAATCCACTTCATCCATCTGGTAAGAGAAGGAAAGATTTCCAAGGAACAGGTTCTTAACCTGAGCGATATTGTAAATGGTAAATCTGCCGGAAGAATTTCCAAGGACGAAATCGTAATGTGCAGCAGCGGCGGAATGCCCATAGAAGATCTGGCATGGGGCTATGATTGTTACAGGAAGGCAGTGGAGCTTGGAATCGGAACAAAACTAAACCTTTGGGATGAACCCTTCATGAAATAACTACTTAAAAAGGAGTAGATAAACTACAAAATAAGTAGAAAGATGGTGTTTGTAAGTAATTGTAGAAGTACTTACCGAGGTGTAGATTATTAGCAAGAAGAAGCAAAAGGGCTATCTATTCAGTCCTTTTGCTTTTTTATTCCAACAAAAAGCAATTACGAAGGGAGCAGAAAAATGAGCTATCCGGCAATCGATTTTATTTTTCTAAGTGAAGAAGACATGATTAAAGCCGGCGTTAAGAATATGCCGGCGTGTATAGACGCCATGGAAGAGGTGGTAAAGTGCCTGAATACAGGGGATTACGTTATGGGCGGAGAGAATCATAACTCTCATGGAAGCCAGGTTTCCTTTCCCAAATCCTCACCATTTCCAAATATGCCATTGGATGAGGGTGATGACAGAAGATTTATGGCGATGCCGGCATACATAGGAGGCCCTTTCGATCTGATGGGCATGAAGTGGTACGGCTCTAATATGTCTAACAAGGGCTTGGGCTTACCAAGGTCAATCCTTACAGTAATGCTTAATGATAAAAACACAGGTGCTCCCCTGGCGCTTATGAGTGCAAACCTTCTAAGCGCATACAGAACAGGAGCCATCCCCGGGGTGGGAGCCAGATATCTGGCAAGAAAGGGAGCCAGGGTATGTGCAATCTGTGGCCCCGGTGTAATGGGTAAGACATCCCTTTCAGCCATCATGGCCACCTGTCCCGATATTGATACGGTAAAGGTTAAGGGACGAGGCAAAGCTTCTTTAAATAAGTTTTTGGAACATGTGAAGAATGAGTATCCAAATTTGAAGTCGGTAGAGGCAGTGGAAACCATAGAGGAGCTTGTGAGAGATTCCGATGTTATCTCTTTTGCAAACTCCGGAGGAACAGACCCATCCACCTATCCTTTCGTCAAGAAACAATGGATTAAGCCCGGAGCACTGATTATAGGCTTAAGTGCATTTGATATGGCGGCGAAAGAACTTAAATCATTATCACTGGTTGTAGACAATATCAAGTTATACGAAGCCTGGGCAGAGGAGTTTCCTTACCCATCATTTGGAGCCAACAACATCATCGGATCCAAGTTCACGGACATGGCTCACGATGGGCTTATAAAAATGGATGAAATAACGGATCTTGGTGACATCATCTTCGGAAAGAAACAAGGGCGAACCAGTGATGAGCAAATCATTGTTTTTTCCGTAGGAGGCATGCCGGTTGAAGATGTGGCATGGGGTAAGGTCTGTTATGAAAGAGCCAAGATTTTAGGCCTCGGAACGAAACTCAGATTGTGGGACAAACCGGATTTACATTAATTAGTCCCACAGAAAAGGAGAAAAGGATATGTCAGAAAGAATAGCGGAACATCCAATACTCGGTGTTCAGGAGAAAGGCAAAATCGTAAGCTTCTCATTTGATGGGAAGACCATTGAAGGATATGAAGGAGAACCTATTGCGGCGGCACTTAAGGCAGCAAACGTAATGGTTCACAGATATACGCAAAAGGAGCATAAGCCCAGAGGAATCTTCTGTGCTATAGGCAGATGCACCGACTGTGTAATGATAGTGGATGGCGTGCCCAATGTTCGAACCTGCATCACTCCCCTTAAAGAGGGAATGGTGGTTCAAACCCAGTACGGAGTATCGGGAAAACCGTTTGATGAGCAGTAGGAGGGCATGAGAAATGAAGAGATTTGATTTAATCGTAGTGGGCGCCGGTCCTTCCGGATTGTCAGCAGCCATTGAAGCCGCCAAGAGAGGTTTGGAAGTAGTGGTTTTTGACGAGAATGAGAAGCCCGGTGGACAGCTTTTTAAGCAGATACATAAGTTTTTTGGATCAAAGGAACACAGAGCAAAAATAAGGGGATTCGTAATAGGCAAGCAGCTTCTTGAGGAAGCGGCCAAAGAAGGAGTTAACGTGGTCCTCAATGCCACGGTAATCGGCCTTTATCAGGACAAGGAAGTGGTCGTCAAAATCGGCGAGGAGATAAAGCATTACAAAGCCGATGCGGTTGTAATTGCCACAGGTGCTGCGGAGAACATGGTGACTTTTCCCGGATGGACCCTGCCCGGTGTCATCGGTGCAGGAGCCGCACAGACCATGATGAACCTTCATGGAGTGTTACCCGGCAAGAAAGTTTTAATGTTGGGATCGGGAAACGTTGGTCTGGTTGTTTCATTCCAGCTTTTACAGTGTGGATGCGAAGTGGTGGCACTTGTAGACGCAGCCCCGAGAGTGGGGGGATACGGAGTTCACGCAGCAAAGGTTGCCAGAACCGGAGTACCCTTTTATCTTTCACATACCATTGTTAAGGCCGAGGGAGATGAGTGTGTTACAGGGGTAACCATAGCGGAAGTGGATGAGAAATTCCAATTCATCCCCGGAACCGAAAAGCACTTTGATGTGGATACCATTTGCCTGGCAGTAGGATTATCTCCCATGTCCCAGCTTCTTAAAATGGCCGGAGCGAAGATGGAGGATAACCCGAGAAGGGGCGGTCAGGTTCCCATTTGTGATGAATATGGACGTACTTCCCTGCCGGGAGTATTTGTGGCAGGTGACGTATCAGGTATAGAGGAGGCATCCTCAGCAATGATAGAAGGTCGAATGGCGGGAGTCGTTGCAGCCGAATACCTTGGATATATAGATGAAACTTCCATGGGAATGGAACTGGAAGATCTTGAAAAGGCTCTGGATGGCCTTCGTCAGGGCATGTTCGCACCCAAAAACAGAGGAAAGGCCATAGATAAAACTGAAGAGGGAATTGATATTTCAACCAACCTTTTGAAAAAAGGATATGTTGCAGAAGAAGAAATCGAAAGATTTCCCGGAGTAACACATAAGAAGGGAGTACACCCCGTAATTGAGTGTACTCAGAACATTCCTTGTAACCCTTGTCAGGACGCATGTCCTAAGAAATGTATTTCCATCGGAAGCAATATTACATCCCTTCCCATTGTCACCGAAGATTGTGACTGCATAAACTGTGGAATGTGCGTGGCAAGCTGTTCCGGTCAGGCCATATTCCTGGTGGATGAGGATTGCGGAGACGGAACAGCCACAGTAACACTTCCTTACGAATTTTTACCTTTACCTGAAGAGGGAACAAAGGGAATAGCGCTTGGAAGAAGCGGCAAGAAAGTATGCAAGGCGGAAGTTGTATCCGTTAAGTCAGCCAAGGCCTTTGATAAGACGCATCTTCTTACAATGCGGGTGCCGAAAGAATACGCCATGACTGCAAGATTTTTCAAGGTGGAGAAGTAGGAGGATGTTGTTATGAATAGTGTTAATGACAGATCAAGAGATATAGGACCTTTTGTACCTGCTCCCGACGATGATATGCTTGTTTGTCGATGCGAAGAGATTACAAAAGGCGAAATAAGACAGGCAGTCCACGACGGAATGTGGACTATGACCGAGATCCGAAGATATCTGCGCGCGGGAATGGGGTTATGTCAGGGACAGACCTGTTCAAGACTTGTTAAAGGAATTGTTGCCAGGGAACTTGGAGTTTCACCTGCGGAAATAGAACCCGCAACCAGCAGAGTTCCCATGCGTCCCATAGAGATGCGTATCTTTGCAAACGAAGCAAAGGAGGAAGCACATCATGAAGAGTAATGCAGAAGTGGTTGTAATCGGTGGAGGAATAATCGGAAACTCTGCTGCATATTATTTGGCCAAGAGAGGCTTAAGTGTAATTGTTCTTGAGGGAAGTGATTTCATAGGAAACGGAGGTTCCAGCCGAAATGGTGGTGGTGTAAGACAGTCAGGACGTGATGTAAGAGAACTGCCCCTTGTGATGTATGGAATCAAAAATCTGTGGCCTACGCTTTCGGAGGAACTGGAAACAGACTGTGAATATCATCAGGATGGTAACCTTCGTCTTGGCAAAAATGAAAAGCATAAGGAGATTCTTACAAAGCTTGCCACCAACGCCCAAAGCTGTGGGCTGGATGTAAGAATGATTGATGCAGCTGAGGTAAAAAGCATAAATCCCTACTTATCGGATGAAGTGACATGTGCAAGCTGGTGTCCTACAGACGGACATGCCAACCCTTTAACGACAACTCTTGGCTTCTACAAGATGGCAAGAAGACTTGGAGTCAGATTTATATCCGGGGAGCGTGTCGCGGAACTGAGAATGGTTAAGGGAAGAGTAAGAAAGGTTATCTGTGAATCGGGAGATGTTTTCGAGGGAGAAAACGTTCTGGTGGCAGCAGGATATGACAGCAGAGCAATTCTTGGGACAGTGGGAGTTGATATTCCCATGACAAGGTCTCTCCTTGAGTGCCTTGTTACTGAGGCTGAGCCTCATATGTTTGACCAAATGCTTGGAACAGCCGAAGCAGATTTCTACGGACATCAGACCAAACACGGTTCCTTCGTATTTGGTGGATCATCAGGTTTTGAAGGCAGCAATAAAGATAATGGCACACCTGTTTCAAACGCCAAGACGGCGCCTTGTATATGCAGAGGAATCATGAAGTATTTCCCTGATTTGGCCAACGCCAAAATTGTCAGAACCTGGGCCGGATGGAGTGATAAATGTGCCGACGGTGTAGCTGTGGTCGGAGCTATTGATGAGGTGCCGGGGCTTTTTACATCATGTGCAATGTCCGGACATGGATTTGGTATCGGACCGGCGGCAGGTCATCAGCTGGCACAGCTTATTGCCACGGGAACCACTGACGTGGATTTAAGCACCTTAAGATATGACAGATTTAAAGCAAAAATATAAGACTTAAAGGAGGGACATGTATGAACAATTATGAGTACTGTGTTCCCACAGATATTCGATTCGGAGAGGGACAGATAGAGTGTCTTAGGAAGGAAATAGGGAAATATGGAAGAAGAGTTCTTCTGGTATATGGTGGAGGAAGCATTATGCGTACCGGTTTGTACGATAAGGTGTATGAGGTATTGGAGGATTATGACATCTTCGAACTTCCCGGCATAGAGCCAAACCCCAAACTTTCTTCGGTAAAGAAGGGGGCGGATTTTTGCAAGGCTAATAAGATAGATGTTGTGCTGGCAGTAGGGGGAGGAAGTGTTATTGATGCTTCAAAGCACATAGCCTGCGCGACCTTCTATGACGGAGATCCTTGGGATTTGGTGTTAAACAAGAAGCTGGTAACAAAGGCTCTGCCCATTTTTGTTGTACTGACAATAAGTGCCACGGGGTCAGAAATGAATCCGGGGGCAGTAATCAGTAATGAAGCTACGAAGGAAAAACTGGAGATAAACCACCCGTTGCTTTATCCAACTTTATCGGTATGCGACCCCACATATATGTATACCCTGCCTACAAAGCAAACGGCAGCAGGCACGGCTGACATATTCTCTCATATATTGGAGCAATATTTCCAGCCCAATGATGGGGCATATATTACTGACAGACTGAGTGAGGCCGCTTTGAAGACATGTATTAAGTATGGCCCCATTGCCATAGCCAATCCGGATGATTACGAGGCCAGGTCCAATTTGATGTGGACCGGATCAATTGCTCTTAACCATCTGTTTACTTTCGGAAAAGGAGGCGCATGGTCTGTTCATCCCATAGAGCATGAACTGTCGGCATTTTATGACCTGACTCACGGGGTGGGACTTGCCATATTGACTCCGGCATGGATGAGATATGTGCTTTGCGATGTCACGGTTAAGAGATTTGCCATGTATGCAAGAAACGTTTGGGATGTGGAGGAGGCGGACGACTATTATGCAGCCGTGGCCGGAATCGATCTTACTGAGCGCTTCTTCAAAGACATGGGCCTGCCCGGAACCCTTTCTGAGGTTGGAATTAACGATTCACAGTTTGTTGAGATGGCATCTGAAGCCGTCAGAACCAGCGGATTATCAACCCGCGCATACGTAAAACTGTATGCTTCCGATGTGGAGCAAATTTACAGGGACTGTTTGTAGATAAATATGTAAAGTGTTAAATATAATATTGACATACCACGACAGGCGTAGTACGATAGACGAAGTAAATCATTTTGGGGAGAAATGTACTATGCGTAGAGTAATTAATGCTATAAAGAAACCTTTCGCTTTTATTAAGGCTAAGACTGCGCTTCAGCGTGGGTTTTTGAGGGTCGGGCGTCCCGGAGGAATCATTGCCCTGACCCTTTTATGTGCCCAGTTTTTTACCTGGCTTATTGATGATGGTTTAATGAACAAGCTTCCTATAGTTGTGGCTTTTCTTGTTACGGTAATTCTTGCTATTCTTGCTTCGGAACTTTTAGGCCTTGCCATCAAACTTATCTTTGGAGGCAGGAGAAGAAGCGAAGCCTATTTCATCATGGCTTTTGCCGGAGTATTCGCAAACAATTCAATCGCAAATCAGGGAAATGCCATGCCGGGAGCTTTCTTAATGAGCCTGGCACTTACACTTGCAGTGGATATTCTTGGACGATGCATCTGGGGACTTATCAAAACTCACAGATTCGTGCAGATTTTTGGATATGTGGCAGGTGTGATTTCCATTGCCTATCTTATTTTCTATGGTGTTTTCTTCCATACGGATTCCTGGGGAGACAGTCGTGTAGATTTCTACAATGGAATTAAGAATTCGACTCCCACGGTAAGCCTGACCGAGAAAGCAACAGGATTTGACGATTATTTAAAAGACGGCACTTATCAGGTGGGCACTCTTTCATACGGTCCGGGGGAAGATGTTGATATAGTGACGGAATCCCTTGATTATTCCGACTTTGATTTATTGGAGAATCCGGACCTGATGGGTAAGATAACTATTGCCCTCAGCGATTACGATTTTGCCAAAACACCTGTTAAAGGCCAGATCTGGTATCCTGAAGGTTTATCAGACTGTCCCACACTTTTCTTCGTTCACGGTAACCATGATTCGGGAACCCCTTCCTATCTTGGCTACGATTACCTTGGAAAGTACCTGGCCTCCAACGGATATGTGGTGGTTTCCGTTGACGAGAATATAATAAATGAACTGGGAGTCGGCAACGATATACGTGCCATTCTTCTTCTTGATAACATGAAAGCCCTTCTTTCCGAGAATAAGAAGGCGGGAAGCCCTCTTAAGGGCCTTATGGATGAAAATAGAATCGCCATCGGCGGGCACTCCAGAGGTGGCGAGATGGCTGCAACAGCTTATCTTTTTAACGACCTGGATGTTTATCCCGAGGATGGCAATGTGAAGTTTGATTATCACTTTGACATTACATCCATAGTTGCTATTGCCCCTTGTGTGGACCAGTATAGACCTGCGAGCTATTCCGTAAGAATCAGTGATGTAAACTATCTTCTGATCCACGGTTCCAACGACCAGGACGTTTCTTTGATGATGGGCGAGAAGCAATACAATAATGTGACTTTCACAAAGGATTCCGACGAGCACTTCCTTAAATCGGAGGTTTATATCCTTGGAGCTAACCACGGCCAGTTTAACAGTCTTTGGGGGCGCTATGACATGATGGGAGCCACCAATGGATACCTTAACACCAATCATTTTCTGGATGAGGCAGAGCAGAAGCTTATTGCCAAAGCGTATATCCGCTCATTCCTTGACACAACCTTATGTGAAGATTCTAAATTTGCTTCCCTGCTTAAGGAGGTTGATGGCTATGAGGATTATCTTCCCGATACAGTCTATGTGACAGGATATGAGGATTCGAATTTTGAGAGTATCTGTTCCTTTGACGGAAGTACAAACATAAAGGATTTTGAAAGCGGAGCAAGCGTAAATGTGACAGATTCTGACACCTGGACCATAAAGCCATATTTCAGAGGCAGCGGTGCAGAGAGTGAAGATTATATTATGTCGGTAAAATGGTCTGAGGAATCTCATCCCCAGGTCGAAGTTACCTTCCCTGCAATTGATATCACCAATGGAGGCCTTAGCTTCAGCATTGCCGATATGAGAGAAGACACAGCCGAGAAGGCAGAGGCATTTGGCTACACTGTTTCCGTTACAGATGCGAAGGGCAACACAGCAACGGTTCAAAACCCAGAGCTCATTTATCCTTCCCTTGCTGTACAGCTTTACAAGCAGGATGTGCTCTCAGGTTCCTACGAATATAAGCACCAGCTTCAAAGAGTGAACCTGACACCCGAGACATTCCTGACAAGTTCTCAAAAGCTTGACTACAAAGCAATCACTACCCTTAGGATTACTCCTATGGGAACCGAAGCTGGCGAGATTATCTTAAATCAAATCGGCTACTACAAGTAGGTGCAAAATGGGGACAGGCCCAAATTGCACGGTGCAACTTGGGCCTGTCCCCAACCTGCACCGTGCAACTTGGGGCCTGTCCCCAATCTGCACATTTTGCGGTATACTAGGAATATGAAGCTGCTGAATGACTACTTAAGGGAAAAATTCGGGTGTAAAGTATATAAGCTGGCGCTAAATGGGGGCTTTACCTGCCCTAACAGAGATGGGACCCTTGATATGAGGGGTTGCATCTTTTGTTCTGCTGGGGGAAGCGGAGAGTTTGCGGAAAGCCCAAATTTGAGCATCACCGAGCAGATTGAAGAGGGCAAGAAACGCGTCGAAAAGAAGATTAAAGATGGCAAATATATCGCCTACTTCCAGGCCTATACCAACACTTATGGGCCTGTGGAGAAGCTTAGGAAACTTTTCAAAGAGGCAATTAATCATCCGGACATCGTGGTTTTGTCCATCGGAACCAGGCCGGATTGCCTGCCTGAAGACGTTCTTAATCTTCTCGGAGAACTGAACCAAATAAAGCCCGTTTGGGTTGAGCTGGGCTTACAGACCATTCATAAGAAATCCGCCGATTACATACGTAGAGGCTACGAGCTTCCGGTGTATGACAGAGCGGTAAAAGAACTTCGAAAGAGAAATATCGAGGTCATTACCCACGTCATTATCGGCCTTCCGGGCGAAACAACGAAGGACATGGAAGACACCGTCCGGTACGTTTGCAGCTCAGGGGCCACGGGAATCAAGCTTCAGCTCCTTCACATTCTTAGGAACACAGATCTTGCCACAGAATATGAATCAGGCAAAATCTCAGTCCTCTCAGAAGACGAATACATTGAGATTCTTAAGCGTCTTACAGACATTATCCCGGACAATGTAATTATTCACCGCCTTACAGGGGATGGTGACAAAAAGATACTTATCGCTCCCATGTGGAGCGCCAATAAAAGGCATGTAATAAATCGAATAAACAAAGAGATTAAGTAAATGAGGGGATTTTTTCAGCTCCTTGCGGCTTCCGACGTCCATGGAAACCGTGAGAGAATGGACAGGATAATTAAATATCTGAACGAAGAGAGTGTAGATGCGGGGGTTTTTCTTGGGGACGTGACAGAGTATAAGTCCTTCTATGAGGCGGACAAGGCTTTCTATCCCGCAAGCCTCAAAGCCGCAAAGAAGCCTTTCTTAACAACCATCGGAAATCATGACACGGGGAACAATGATGAGATAGGGTCGTCTTTTTCCAATACGAAAGAACTATATGAGGCATGGATTGCACCAAGCATTAAATTTGCGGGCCCCGGAACCACCCATAATGGCGAGGATTGCTATTACTATACGGATTTCCCGAAGCAGGGCGTCAGGATTATCGTTTTAAATCAGTACGACCACAACGACAGAAAGGCCGATGCCACTCACTACCTTCACAGAAGAAACCATGAAATGTATTCCCAGAGGCAGATTGATTTCTACATAAACGCCCTGGAAACTCTGCCTGAAGGCTACGGTGTCATCACCTGCCTTCACAACTCTCCGGGAACCATGATTCCTTTTAACATGGGCTACAGCTCCGAGCACACCTATGGCTTCATGCTGCCAAGTTACATATCGGAAAGCATAATTCCGTTTATCACCGATGGCTTCATTAATGGAACCAAAGCAGGCAAAAACTTCGAAATCCCAACTCTCGGAAGCCGGGGACAACTTACCGCAGACTTTGATTTCACAAGAAGAGGAGTGGGCGAGTTCATCTGCTATCTGGGAGGTCATTACCACAACAGCATGCTTTCCCGCGTTAAGGATTACCCAAATCAACTGATGTATAACGTGGATTCTGCCGGCTGCGATGCCACCACTCTTCAGTACTCTCACTTCCAGCGAGATGAATCCGAAGAGCATATGGACAGCTTCGCCCACATCACAATCGACCGTGCCCGAAAGATGGTTAGTATCAAGAAGATTGGCACAACTTTGGACGAGTACGGCGCGGTAAGACTGGAAACAAAGTTCCTATACCAGAGGTGCAGGTAGGTGCAGGTTGGCTTTGTCATTTTATTGACAAAGCCTTTTTCCATTGCTACTATTATAAAGATATATGTTTAAAAATAGGGGCACTATACCCCGGAAAGGAGAGGCATATGAGAATAGGTATGGGCTATGACGTCCACAAGCTGGTTGAAGGCAGAGACCTGATTGTCGGCGGCGTTAAGATTCCCTACGAGAAGGGCCTTCTTGGTCACTCGGACGCAGATGTGCTTCTCCACGCCATTTCTGACGCGCTCCTCGGAGCTGCGGCACTTGGAGATATCGGGAAACATTTTCCCGACACGGATCCCAAATACAAGGGGATTTCCTCCATTGTTTTGTTGGAAAAGGTTGGAGAGCTTCTCTCCGACAGCTGTTACCTTATAGAGAATATTGATGCCACCATAATCGCTCAGGCACCTAAGATGCGACCTTACATAGATACCATGAGAGAGAACATTGCAAAGGCTCTAGGGATTGATGTCAGCCAGGTCAACGTTAAGGCGACCACTGAGGAAGGCTTGGGTTTTACCGGCGAAGGATTGGGCATTTCCGCTAATGCAGTCTGTATGTTGAACAGTCCGATGGGGCTGTACGACACTGATGTTACAAGCTTCAGGTCCTGCGCAGGCTGTCCGGGCTGTTCTAAAACAAATTAACATTTAGACAGACTCAAAAATATAAGAATAAACAGTAGGAGAAACAAATTGAAAATATATAATTCACTTACACAAAGAGTTGAGGAGTTTGTTCCCAACGAACCCGGGAAGGTTTCCATGTACACCTGCGGACCTACCGTATATCACTTTGCACATATAGGAAACTTAAGAACCTACATCATGGAGGATGTGCTGGAGAAGACCTTAAGATACGCTGATTACGACGTTAAGCGTGTCATGAACATCACCGATGTGGGACACCTTTCAAGCGACGCCGACACCGGAGAAGACAAGATGATCAAGGGCGCCAAGAGAGAACACAAGACGGTAATGGAGATTGCCAAGTTCTACACCGACGCATTTTTCTCAGATATGGAGAAGCTTAACATCAAGATGCCTGACGTGGTAGAGCCTGCCACCAACTGCATCGATGAGTTTATCAAGATGATTTCTGCCCTTTTGGAAAAAGGCTTTGCATACAAAGCCGGCGAAAACATCTACTTTGACACCTCAAAGTTAAAGTCCTACTACGTTTTCGGTAACCAGAGCGAGGAAGAGCTCATGGTTGGCGTAAGAGACGACGTTACAGAGGATACCAACAAGAAGAATAAGAACGACTTCGTTCTCTGGTTCACCAAATCAAAGTTCGAAGATCAGGCCTTAAAGTGGGACAGCCCCTGGGGCGTAGGTTACCCCGGATGGCACATTGAGTGCTCCTGCATAAGCATGAAGCATCTGGGAGAGAAGATGGACATCCACTGCGGTGGCGTTGACAACATGTTCCCTCACCACACCAACGAGATTGCCCAGAGTGAGTCATTCCTTGGACATAAGTGGTGTAATTACTGGTTCCACGTACATCACCTTAACGACCAGACAGGTAAGATGAGTAAGTCAAAGGGTGAGTTCCTTACAGTTTCCCTTCTTGAGAAGAAGGGCTACAATCCCGTGGCTTACAGACTTTTCTGCCTCCAGTCCCATTACAGAAAACCTCTTATGTTCTCATTTGAGGCACTGGATCAGGCTGAGGGCACATACAAGAAGCTCATTAACAGAATTGCCTCGGTAAAATCAGAGGGTTCTACTGATGAAGCTGCCCTTAAGGAATGGAAGGACAAGTTCGTTGAAGCTGTGGGCAACGACATCAACACTTCCATGGGTATTACACTTCTTTACGACGTATTAAAGAGCGACTTAAACGGTGCCACAAAGAGAGCAATCATCGCCGATTACGACAAGGTTTTGAGCCTTGATCTTATTAAGGCGGCTGATGCTTTAACTCCTGCAGATGAGCATGCAAACGATGACCCTGAACTTGTAGCTTTTGTTGAGGGCAAGATTGCAGAGCGTAAGGCAGCCAAGAAGGAGAAGAACTTCGAGCTTGCGGATGCCATCAGAGCAGAACTTTTGGAGAAGGGCATCGTTATTGAGGATACCAGAGAGGGCGTTAAATGGAAGAAAGCTTAGCATCTGTCATAAGAAGCAGGTTTAATCTTACCGAGACTGACGTAAGAACATATTCCCCATTGGCTCTGGCTTACATAGGAGATGCCATTTACGACGTGGTTATTCGTACCATTGTTGTGGAAAAAGGCAACAAATCCTCAGGAGACCTTCATAAGACAGCTATTAAGTATGTTAATGCAGGCACTCAGGCAGCCATGGCGGAGGCTTTATCGGATATTCTTACTGAGGATGAGATGGCGGTCTATAAGAGAGGCAGAAATGCCAAATCCCAGTCCACCGCCAAGAACGCATCCGTTGGGGATTATCGTAAGGCAACAGGCTTTGAAGCATTGATGGGCTACCTTTATCTTACGGATAAGTTCGACAGACTCTTTGAACTTGTGGAGAAGGGCTTGGAACTTACGGACAACGCTTTTTACAAGAGGTAATAATGAGATATCAGGAATTTACAATAGAGGGACGAAATGCGGTCATAGAGGCATACAGAGCAGGCAAGACCATTGACAGGCTCTTTATCCTTGACGGCTGCCAGGACGGCCCCATTCAGACCATTAAGAGGGAGGCCAAGAAGGCTGACACCCAGATAAGATTCGTAACCAAGGAGAGGCTGGATCAGCTTTCTGATACCGGCAAACATCAGGGTGTAATCGCCTATGCCGCAGCCTATGAGTACGCAGAGGTTTCGGATATTCTGGCCCTTGCCAAAGAAAAGGGTGAGGATCCCTTCGTTATCATCCTTGATAACATTGAGGACCCCCATAACCTTGGAGCCATTATTCGTACCGCAAATCAGGCGGGAGCCCATGGGGTAATTATCCCAAAGAACAGGGCAGTAGGCCTTACAGCCACTGTGGCAAGAACCTCGGCGGGAGCTCTTAATTACACACCTGTAGCTAAAGTGACCAACCTGGTCAAAACCATGGAAGAGCTGAAGAAACAGGGCCTCTGGTTCGTCTGCGCCGACATGGACGGTGAAGTTATGTACGACCTTAACCTTACAGGTCCCATTGGACTTGTTATCGGTAATGAGGGAGAAGGCGTAGGAAGACTTGTTAAGGAGAACTGCGATTTTGTTGCCTCCATTCCCATGAAGGGCGACATTGATTCTCTTAACGCTTCCGTGGCAGCAGGTATTCTTTCCTACGAGATAGTAAGACAGCGCCTTAAGAAAGGTTAAAGCATGAACAACGGGTATAAGGGTTACACAGATGAAGAACTGATTGTTATGCTCCGTGACGGTGATACTGCCGTCACGGATTTTATAATGGAAAAATACAAGAATCTCGTGAGAAGCAAGGCCAAGTCCATGTTTATCATAGGCGGCGATGAGGACGATCTTATTCAGGAGGGAATGATCGGTCTTTTCAAAGCAATAAGAGACTATGATTCCGGACGCGATGCCAGCTTTTTCACCTTTGCCGAATTATGTATTTCAAGGCAGATGTACAATGCAGTGCAGGCTTCGGGAAGGAAGAAGCACGGCCCCTTAAACTCCTATGTTTCCCTTTACTCCGGAAGTGAGGAGGATGAGGAAGGAAGCGGCAAACCTTTGCTCGAGACCCTTGCGGATATTACAGAAGATAATCCTGAGAAGCTTTTAATAGACAAGGAAAACTATAAGAGACTCTGGAAGAAGATAGAAGAGGCCTTAAGTCCTCTGGAAAATCAGGTCCTTGACCTTTATCTTACGGGAATGAGCTATGTTCAGATAGCCAAGGTCCTCGGAAGAGACGAAAAGAGTACTGATAACGCTTTAAACAGAATCAAGACCAAGGTTAAGAGGATTACGAAGGATGAAAAGTAGAATTAGAGCATTCTTTTTATCGCTGATACTGGTTTTTTCCGTGCTTGGTATCGGCTGCACAGCCGATCAGAAGACGCCTGAACCGGAAAAGCTGATTGAACTGCCGACTGGGGCAGTGACGGAGGCTCCGACAGAGACGCCATCCTTCGAGACTGACGAGTCAACTGCCGAAGAGGCCGCAATTGATGAAGCAGGCATTTATGACTCCGCTGAGGATGTGGCTTTGTACCTTCACACCTACGGTAAACTTCCTTCCAACTACATCACCAAAAAGGAAGCGGGGAAACTGGGATGGGAAGGCGGAAGCGTTGAGCAGGTTGCTCCCGGAAAATGCATAGGCGGTGACTGGTACGGCAACTATGAAGGCCTTTTACCGGCCAAAGAAGGCAGGGAATATCGTGAATGCGATATTGATACCCTGGGTAAAAAGAAGCGTGGGGCCAAGCGCATAATCTACTCAAATGACGGGCTCATATATTACACAGAAGACCACTATGAAAGTTTTACTTTACTGTATGGCGAGGAATAAGAAATGAACGAATACACAATAGATTTAGGCTTTGTATTTTCAGCAGATGATCTTTATAACGAAATAGAAGCAATACTTCCCATTCCGGCGTATTTTGGAAGAACCTTGGATGCGTTCCATGATGTTCTTACGGATGAAGGCAGAAACTGGAAGATTACCTTTACCGGCTGTTCACCCTGTGAGGCTGTTCTTGGCAAGTATATGAGAACCTTTAAGAGAATGTGTGCCAAGGCCATGGAAGAAACAGGGACCCTCGAAATTATTTTTGAGGATTAAATTTTCAAATAATTCTTGATATTTTCTGAAATTTCTCATATAATAAGGATACTACCCTTTGTCTTGTCAAAGCTTTATACAGCAGAAAGAACGAGGCAATATTATGTGGAATATTAGCTATGCGTATCCTACGCTGTTTATACTTATCTTCTTAATGGTGTTCTATTTTTCGCTGCCGAGAATTCCCATCAGGAGAAACAGGGTTTATGTGAATCTGCTTCTCATTGAAACCTTGTGCATTGCGACGGACATCATTTCAAGCTGGGTGGATAATAACTATCCCCAGATTTCCCCCTCTGCATTGTATATTATTAACGGTATATATTTTATTACGTTCTTTATTCGCTCATGCACAGTCTATGCCTTTAATGAGGCTGTTTTGTCCGTGAATACAAGGGAGCACAAGCTTGTATACCTTCTTACGAGATTGCCGCTTGTTTTGGGCATAATCTGTATTGTTGTCAATCCCATTACCAATTGGATTTATTATGTCGATGAGACCGGATACAATGACGGTTCCCTTTACGGCATTATATATATCATAGCGTTTTTCTATTGCTTTATTTCTTTCTCCATATTCGCGGTTTTCAGGCTGAGACTTCGAAGACGAAGATACAGATACTGCCTGTGGCTTTGCAATATGCTGATTCTTTCCGGGCTTATTTTGCGCCTTTGCTTCCCTAAATTCCTGCTGATGCATACATTCTGCCTTGGAGCCATATTCTCCTTGTCTGTTGCATTTGAGGATCCGGAAATCCATCTGGAACTGCACGGTACGGTTTTCAACGGTAAAGCTCTGAGAGATTACGTTGAGGAAAGATATGGAAAACTGGAGCACAGGGTTATTGGGATTACACTCTTTAAGTACTACGACATGAGAGACGTGTACGGCACGACTCAGATGGATGCATGTCTTAATATGGTTGGCAGGTACCTTACCCAGACCTTCAAAAAGTGCCTGATTTTCTACTACAGAAAAGGCCGTTTTGTTATCCTCGGTCCCAAAGATATGGATATAGAGGCGGCGGAAAAAGAAATTGAGAGCAGGTTTAAATCCACCTGGAGAACAGAACAGGCGGATATATATTTAAACATCGGCCTCAGATCCATGGAACTGGAAGATTATGAGTACTCTTCAGATACAATTCTAAGTACTCTTGTCCGTGCTCTTAATGAAGCGGGAGAAAAGGGCGGCATTCTGAAAGCTGAAGCTGCCAGAGATGAATTTGAAAAGACAGAAAGAGAAACCGAAATCAAGCGCTGCCTTGAGAATGCTATAGATAAAGATAATGTTGAGATTTTCCTTCAGCCCATTATGGATTCAAAGTCCGGAAAACCTGTGGGAGCGGAGGTCCTTTCGAGAATAAGAGATGCAGAAGGGCAGATTATTCCCCCTGTAAGCTTTATTTCCATAGCTGAGAAGAGCGGACGAATAGTTGAACTTGGAGAACAGATACTGGAGAAGACCTGCCGCTTCATGAAGGAGTGGGAGCCTGAAAAAATGGGATTCAAGTGGATTAATGTTAATCTGTCTCCCGTACAGCTCATGCGTCAGGATCTGGCAGACAGATTTGAGGCCATGGTTTACAAATATGATATTAATCCGGATCTGATTCACCTCGAAATTACAGAGGAAACCCTTATCGATGCCGAGTTCATGGCAAGGCAGACAGGGGCTTTGTGCGATAAGGGCTTTAATCTGGTGCTTGATGATTATGGGACCGGCTATTCCAATCTTTCAAGACTCAAGAGGCTCCCCTTTATAAATATCAAGCTTGATAAGAGCCTTGTATGGGACTACACCAGGAATTCGGGACTCATTATTCCCAATATGATTAATTCTTTTAAAAACATGGGATTCTCCATAACTGCAGAAGGAATAGAAGATGAAGTTATGGCGGATAAGATGAGAGAAGCGGGGTGTGATTTCCTGCAGGGATTCCTGTATTCGAAGCCAATTTCGGTGGATGAGTTTATTGAGAAATACTCTTAAGATTTTTAAATTGTTTTAATTGACAAAGCAATATGCGTTTGATACAATAGCATTCGGTGGTTGCAAGAGCAACCATTGTGCTGCTGTGGCTCAGTCGGTAGAGCGTCGCATTGGTAGTGCGGAGGTCACGGGTCCGATTCCCGTCAGCAGCTCTCGCGATGGCATTAAGCCATGCGCATGCGAGTAATAAATAACGGCCTACAAGTCTTGCTTGTAAGGCCGTTTTTTGTTGCTCGTATGCATAGGGCGTTAGCCCGTGGCGAATAGGACGCTGGCGTTCTATTCGCTGCATGGCTTAGTGTATTACAGATAATCATTATGACTCGGTATGAGTAACATATCTATATCATTTCTGATTTCTTCGGGCATCTCCAGTATAGCCTGGCTCACAGCATCCTTGCTGCTGCTGTTAATGCAGAAGATACAGGATTCATCCCTTTTGGAAAAGAATTTGGGTTTATTCCACTTAATGTAATAGGACACACCATGGTTAAGCAGATAGCTTTCCAGTTTCTGCTTTGCTCGCTTGGAGTATACCTTGCACAACTCGATTTCATTATTGACTTTAAGGGGTGTGTAGATGGTGGGTTCCATATTTCTTTCTCCTTAGTTTGTAGGCTGCGCAGCAGCGGCTGCAGCGGCAGCTGCATCTGCTCTTTGCTGCATTTCAATAAGCTGAGCCTGAATCTGTGCCTCAGCATCGGGACTTTCCATAAATGCCCAGGTATGAGGACAGTAGTGAGTTCCGATAGGCACCTCTTCTCCGGTTTCGGGATCGATGGTGGTGGTAGGAACAACCTCTATCTGATTAAGGTTTCCGTTCTCATCAACACCGGCACTTCCTGCCTGAAGTACAGGGGGCTCAACGGGAATCATTTCTATAACACCTTCAGCCTTGAAGGGACAGCACTCTGTAGCAGGAAGATTGCTGTATAAGCAGTAAGCACCTGCAAAGTGTACGTCACAGGTTTCTGTGGGAACGGTACCCTCTTCAAAGTACTCCGTAATAAGTGTTCCGTCACAAAGTCCCGCAATAGGAAGTTTTCCTGACTTGGCACAGACAGTGGCCTGCACGATTCCCTCGGGAGCAGGTGAAAATCCCGGATCCTCATATCCTTCATGAACCTGTGACATTACAAGATTCCATAATTTCTTATGAAGCGTCTTGTTATCACCCTTCATGGGGATGTTGTTATCATAACCTTCCCAGATAGCACATGTGTAATAAGGTGTGAATCCGGCAAACCACACATCACGGTATTCATTGGATGTACCTGTCTTACCGGCGATGGACATGCCGGGGAATTTACACTGGTTACCGGTACCCTGGTTAACAACGTCCTTCATGGCGCTTGTCAAAAGGAAAGCAGTGGTTTCTTTGAGAACTCTTCTTGACTGATCTCCTGTGTTATCAAGAATAACATTTCCTTCTCTGTCCAAAACCTTGGTGTAAAGTTTGGGTGCATTGTAAACACCGTCATTTGCAATTGAAGCGTAAGCTGCAGTCATCTCGTAGCAGGTTACACCTTTGGTCAAACCACCAAGTGTAAGGGACTGAACTATATCTGATTTGATCTCGCCGCCGATTTCCTGATTCTCAACAAGAGTTGTGAATCCGAAGTTTTTAAGGTAATCGAATCCTAGCTGAGGAGTGATTACCGTAAGGTTCTTAACGGCAACGATGTTTACGGAGTTCTGAATACCGACTCTGACGGATGTAAGACCGCCGAAACTCATATCATAGTTGTTAACCGGCGTACCGTCATTGTAGTTAAAAGGCGCATCGTTACGAACTGTGGCAAGTGTAAGCTGACCTGTATCGATACCGGGCGCATAAGTTGCAAGTACCTTAAATGTAGATCCGGGTGAACGGGTGGAGGAGGTGGCTCTGTTAAGAGTACGGCTTCCCTCCTTGGTTCCACGGCCGCCTACCATGGCAAGTACTTCACCGTTATGCTGGTTCATGCACACCATACTGATCTGGGGCTGAGGAGTGACAGATATTCTCTCACCCTGGAACTCAGCGTTATACTCGGCCATCATCAATTCTTTGTACTGTTCAGCCTTCTCTCTGGCTTCTTCCTGTGAAGGGAAAAGCAGATCAAATCCCCTGTCTTCATTCTCCTTGAAATACTTCTCCAGCATTTCGGTACTGAAGTTCTGGGAAGTACCGTCAGGTAATGTCAAGGTAAGCTGATATGATAAGAGCCAATCTGTATTGGCAGGGAAGTTCTCCTCGTTGGTCATTACAGAATCCATGATTCTCTGAATACGTGAATCCTGGGTTGAGTAAATCTTCAAACCGCCACTGTAAAGCAAAGAATATGCGGTATTCTCGCTGTATCCTGCGGCAAGCAAATCCTTGTAGAGCTGATCTGTCAAAGCATCAACGAAATAGGATGTGGTTTCGTTCTTCTCCACAACCTGGTTGGCTGCCTGAATACGAGAATAAACATCATCCTTCATGGCTTCATCGTACTCATCCTTTGTAATATATCCGCAGTCCAACATGGCGTTCAAAACGGCCTCACGACGGTCGGCATTTGCATCGGGATGAGAGATGGGATTGTACTTTGAAGGATTCTTTGTGATACCGGCAATAACGGCGCACTCTGAAACGGTTAATTCCGTAACATCCTTATTAAAGTATCTCTGGGATGCGGCCTGAACACCCAAAGTGTTCTGACCAAGGTTAATGGTATTTAAGTATCTTAAAAGAATCTCATCCTTACTAAGAACTTTTGAAAGCTCCAAGGCAAGGTACTGTTCCTGAATCTTACGCTTAACCTGATCGGAAAGGCCATCTTCCTCCATCCATCCGGTGAAAACAGTGTTCTTTAAAAGCTGCTGGGGGATAGTGGAAGCACCCTGCTTCGTCTTAAAGCCTGACATTATGAATTTGTAAATGGCACGGCCGATACCTGAAATATCGATACCGTTATGAACGTAGAAGTTCTTATCCTCGATGGCTACGAAGGCATGAGCTATATTGTCCGTAACTTTATCCTGAGTAATGGGAATTCGGTTGGAGTTCTGAGCCACAAGTTTGGCTATCTGGTTGCCTTCCGCATCGTAAACGAAAGTGGAGTATCCACTGGGAGCTACATCATTGGGGTCAGGGGTGGGAGAGTTATCAAGCACCGCCTTAAACATTCCGATACCGGCAGCTGCTCCCATAATTCCGACGCCGATGACAGCTATAATTATTAATTCAATTGCAAAGAGTCCAAGTTTGTTTCCCCAACGGGGACCGACAGCCTGAAGTCTGGCCTGTCTCTTCTTGACTCCTCTTTTTCCGTAATCCAAAATATTCACCTCTTTAAAACATAACTATACGCACTACATTATACCACACAAATTCACTAAATAAAGAAAATCTCTCAATCTTAAGGAAAACTTATGATATGATGTTGTCATGGCTAATGAATACACAATTGTAACCAAAGGCGGCGTGGGTGAGATAGTTGAGAAGAAGTCAAGATTCATCGCAACCGTAAGGCCCGTATCCGATGAAAAGGAGGCTGCCGCTTTTATCGAGGAAATGAAAAAGAAATACTGGGATGCCAGGCATAACTGCTCCGCATTTATAGCAGGAGACGTTACCAGGTGCAGCGACGACGGAGAGCCTTCGGGAACAGCGGGAAGGCCCATGCTTGAGGTGCTTATAAATTCCGGCCTAAAGGACGTTGCAGTGGTGGTGACGAGGTATTTTGGCGGAGTGCTTTTAGGTACCGGAGGCCTTGTAAGGGCCTATCAGGCCGCCGTGAAGGAGGGCCTTAAGAATTCCGAGATGGGCAAAATGAGCCCCGGTTGTAGATACCTGGTTTTTACCGATTATAATGGCCTTGGTAAAATAAGATACGTCCTCTCCGAAGAGGGCATCGACCCGGATGACATTATATATAAGGAAGATGTGGAGATCCGATTTACCGCCTGGGAAGAGAACGAAAACAAGGTTTTGAAGGCCATTACGGAGTGCACTGCGGGAAAGGCCAAAACAGAGGAAATTGAGCGAGGTTTTTTCCTCAAAAAAATTGACAAGGAAACCTCGGTTTAGTATATTTATTTTTGGGTTTATTCCGCACAGAATGGACCTAAATAGCATTTCGAAAGGTGGTGGTTTTATGAAGAGTCGAAGTACGAATACTGACAGCCCTGTTCCCCATATATGGGATAAAACCACTGAATTAATAGGAGAAATGCTATGGATGAGATTAAAGTATTAGACGAAATCATGGAGCTCCTTAAGACCAAGCAGTACACCGTGCTTCGCCAGAGACTCTCCGAAATCAATCATGCAGATATTGCGGATATTTTGGAGCAGATGGAAGAGGACGACAGACTGAAGGTTTTCAGGATTCTGCCCAAAGATTTGGCTGCTGATGTTTTTGCTTATCTTGAAGTTGACAATCAGCAGACCATCATTACTTCCTTATCAGATAAGGAAGCATCCAACATTATCAACAACCTCATGGCCGATGATGCTACTGACCTTTTGGAGGAGATGCCCGCAAGCGTAGTTAAGCGACTCCTTGCCGGCGCCAACGCCGAGACCAGAAGAGACATCAACCACCTGTTAAGATACCCTGAGCAGTCCGCCGGTAGCTTAATGACAGTGGAGTATGTTGACCTAAAGGAAGGTCAGACAGTCCAGGAAGCACTGGCGCGCCTCAGAAAGAACGGTGCAGACAGTGAGACCATCGAGACATTGTACGTTCTTGACCCCAGCAGGAAGCTGGTGGGAATTGTCACCCTGAGAGATTTGCTTTTTGCCGATCCTGATTCAATAATCGGTGACATCATGGAAGAGAACGTTATCTCGGTAACGACTCTTACGGACCAGGAGGAAGTAGCTTCCCAGTTCAAAAAATACGACTTTACCGCAATGCCTGTTGTAGACAATGAGAACAGACTTGTGGGTATTATCACAGTCGATGATATCGTGGATATCATGGTTGAGGAGACCACTGAGGATATGGAGAAGATGGCAGCTATTATGCCTTCCGACAAGCCATACATCAGAACAGGTATCTTTGAGACATATAAGAAGAGAATTCCCTGGCTCCTTCTTCTCATGGTTTCCGCCACATTTACAGGAAAGATTATTCAGTCCTTCGAGGATGCACTGGCAGCCTGTGCGGTGCTTACAGCCTTCATTCCCATGCTTATGGATACAGGCGGTAATGCCGGCGGACAGGCTTCCGTTACCATCATCCGTGGACTTTCCCTGGATGAGATCGAATACAAGGATACGCTTAAGATTATCTGGAAAGAGATAAGAGTTGCCGTGCTTTGCGGTGTAACTCTGGCGGTTGCCAATTTTGCAAAGCTTATGCTTTTTGACAGAGTGGGACTTACGGTTTCACTGGTTGTGTGCCTGACCCTTGTTTTGGTTGTGGGCATGGCCAAGGTTGTGGGATGCACACTTCCCATAGCAGCCAAGAAACTGGGCTTTGACCCTGCAGTTATGGCGAGTCCCTTCATCACAACAATAGTGGATGCGCTGTCTTTGCTTGTTTATCTTAGAATAGCAACCAATCTTTTACACCTGTAGACATTTATATAAGGAATAGTTTCGTTTATGAACGACGTATTTGATACATGGAAATTGGGAGCCATGCTCTTAGATATAGTCATCGGCTTTGGCTTACCTCTTTCCCTTGCAATGCTTTTCAGAAAGAAATATAAGGTTAGAATCTCCGTATTAATAATAGGAATCGGAACCTACATATTGGTTAACGGCATAATAAGCAGCATTTTTGATGTGATTATTTATTACCTGCCTATATCCGGATTCCTTAACAGCAACGATTCCGCATCTGCCATTTTCTATGGATTGTTCCACGGACTTATCCATTTTGGCGGTTACTATGCAGCAATGAGATTTCTTCTTAAGGGATATGACCGCAAGGAGAATGCTTTAATGTTCGGAGTGGGATTAAGCTTCATTGACGCCTTCTATTACAACGCGGTGGGAGGCTTCATGAATTTCCTTGTTGCCACCCAGGTAAATGAGTGGGGGCGTGAAGGCTATCTTGGTCGTTTTCAGGATGAAGCAAGAACCTATTCGGAGGATGTGGTCGACACTTTGGCAAACATGGGTATTTCCGAGATCGTTGGAAGTGTAATCTTCATGATTTTGGAAATGGGATTCATGATTGCAGCGTCTGTCCTTCTTTTCCAGGCAGTGAAAAGGGCGGGAAAGACTTACCTTTTATATACCGTGGCTGCGCTGCTTGTATTCTTTAACCTTATAATCTGCTTTAGAAGCGTTGAGATTCTGGGAGAGGTTTCCTACCTTGTCATTACCGGAGTTCTTACAGCGATTACAGGATTTGGTGCCTATATCTTCTACGGAGCAGATAAGGAAGAGATAAAGGGCAAAGGCGATTTGGCCAAATAAATGATAATGAATTAAACGCTCGGCTTTGCCGGGCGTTTTTTTGCTGAATAACGTTTTTCTTGCCAACAAGGGCCTATGGTGCTATACTGTAACAGTTTTGAGAAAATTTTAGCTTATTTGGATTTTGAAAGAAGAAGAGAAGATGAAGACTAAGAGAGAGGATATCAGAAACGTAGCAATTATAGCCCATGTCGACCATGGCAAAACTACCCTTGTTGACGAGCTTTTGAAGCAGAGCGGTGTTTTCAGAGACAACCAGGAAGTTGCAGAGAGAGTAATGGATTCAAACGATCTTGAGAGAGAGCGTGGAATTACCATTCTTTCAAAGAACACTGCAGTTACATATAAGAACACAAAGATCAATATCATCGACACCCCCGGCCATGCTGATTTCGGCGGAGAGGTTGAGCGTGTTCTTAAGATGGTTAACGGCGTAATCCTTGTGGTTGATGCCTTTGAGGGTGCTATGCCTCAGACCAGATTCGTGCTTCAGAAGGCCCTTGAACTTAAGCTTCCCGTAATTGTCTGCATCAATAAGATTGACAGACCTGAAGCAAGATGTGCCGAAGTAATAGATGAGGTTCTGGAGCTTTTTCTTGACCTTGATGCTGACGACGAGCAGCTTGACTGCCCCTTTGTATATGCATCTGCAAAAGAGGGAATTGCTTCTCTGGACCCCAATGTTAAGGGCACTGACATGAGTCCTCTTTTCGAAACAATCATAGATTACATTCCTGCTCCCGAGGGAGACCCCGAGGCAGGCACACAGGTACTTATCAGTACCATAGATTACAACGAGTACGTTGGCCGTATCGGCGTTGGTAAGGTTGACAACGGTAAAGTTGCCGTTAACCAGGAGGTTATGATTGTCAATCACCATGAGCCCGATAAGCAGCGTAAGGTAAAAATCAGCAAGCTCTACGAGTTTGACGGACTTAACAAGGTGGAAGTGAAGGAAGCAAATATCGGTTCCATCGTTGCCATATCAGGTATTCAGGATATTCATATCGGAGATACCCTGTGTTCTCTTGAGAATCCTGAACCCATTCCTTTCCAGAAGATTTCTGAGCCCACCATTTCAATGAATTTCATTGTAAACGACTCACCTCTTGCAGGTCAGGAAGGAAAGTATGTAACCAGCCGTCACCTTAGAGACAGACTCTTTAAGGAGTTAAACACAGATGTTTCTCTTCGCGTTGAGGAGACAGATACCACTGAGGCATTCAAGGTATCGGGACGTGGTGAACTTCATCTTTCCGTTCTTATTGAGAACATGCGCCGTGAAGGATATGAATTCGCGGTAAGCAAGGCTGAGGTTATTTATCACGAGGATGAGAGAGGCAAGAAGACCGAGCCCATGGAACTTTGCTATGTGGATGTTCCGGATGAGTTTTCGGGTACGGTTATCGAGAAGCTTTCTCAGAGAAAAGGTGAATTAAAGAACATGGGAGCAGGAGCAGGCGGATATACCCGTCTTGAGTTCTCCATTCCTTCCCGTGGACTTATCGGATACAGAGGAGAATTCCTTACTGATACAAAGGGTAACGGAATTATCAATACCATTTTTGATGGATATGGCCCTTATAAGGGAGATATCCAGTATCGTAAGCAGGGTTCACTTATTGCATTTGAGGCAGGCGAGGCAATTACCTACGGCCTTTACAATGCTCAGGAGAGAGGAACTCTCTTCATTGGACCCGGCGAGAAGGTTTACTCCGGTATGATTGTTGGACAGAACGGTAAGGCTGAGGATATCGAGCTCAACGTATGTAAGAAGAAACAGCTTACCAACACCCGTTCATCAAGCGCGGATGAAGCTCTTCGTCTTACACCTCCCAAGGTTCTTTCTTTGGAGCAGGCCCTTGAATTCATCGATACAGACGAGCTTCTTGAGGTTACACCTCAGTCCCTTCGTATAAGAAAGAAAATACTTGATCCCATGCTCAGAAAGCGTGCTGCAATAAAGGCTGCTCAGGCCTGATTCACCTGACCCTTGACCGTGTGCACCGTTTTCAATATTATATAGTATATAAGTAATAGTTAATGTAGGGGTCACATTAATGTTAAATGATGATGAATTATACAAGAACTATTTGGAGGGCAATAAGGCCTGTGGGGATGAACTTATGCTTCGGTATGCGGACAGCCTCACAGCTTATTTGAACGCCTTTCTTAAAAATATGGAAGACGCTGAAGATCTGATGCTTGAGACCTTCACGGTTATTCTTGTGGATAAGCCTAAGATTGGAGAGGGGTGCTTCAGGGCGTATCTCTACAAGGTGGCCAGACATAAAGCATGCAGACTTTGGAGAAAGAAAGTTAAACAAAGCGAGTTCTTTGCGCCTCAGGATGATGAGGACGGAGAGAACGTGATGGAGAATGTGGCTTCTGAAAGCGGTCAGCCCGAGGATGAGTTCTTGCGGGGAGAACTTGGGTACACCGTGCGGAAATGCCTTAATATAATCGCGCCTCAGTACAGGGAAGCTCTGTGGCTTATTTACGGCACAGGCCTTAACTATGAGCAGGCTGCGGGGGTCTTGGGATGTAGCAGGAAGAGAGTCGACAATCTTTTGTTAAACGGAAGACGGGCTCTCAAGGCTGAGCTGGCAAAAGAAGGGATTACGCACAATGTTTGAGTTTTCCGAGAATACAGTTCAGGTACTTGTCTTAAGTGCCTGCGTGGGAGTGGCACTTTACCGCTCCATCAGATTCCGTGATAAGTCATCAATCTTGCTGTTGTTTTTTAACGGAAGTTATCTTATGGGAGATCTGTATTGGCAGGTCTGCCTCTATTATTTTGGCGAATCGCCTGAATTACCCGTTATTTCTGATTTGAGCTGGTATGGCTCTTTTATGTTTTTGATTATTCTTATTCGTACAGAACTGGCTGAATCCGGAGTGAAAAAGAAAACACCGGGGAGCACCACCAAGAAAATTCTGCCATTCCTTGCCTTTGTATTTACAGGAGGACTGGCTGTTTTTTTCATACAGTACGGACAGATAACCGCAAATATCCTCTATGCCATTTTCTTCGGGCATATTCTTTACCTGGTTTTCAATATTTACTTTAACTATGAGAAGCCCACAACGAGGCTTAAATATGTATGTATTCTTGCCTTTATTTTCTGCCTGGGCGAGTACGGAGCTGCCACGTCATCCTGCTTCTGGCAGCATGAAAGCATATCAAATCCCTACTATTGGTTTGATATGGTTATGACCATGAGTTTCCCCTTTTATTTCGTTATTCCGGAACTCGCGGAGAGGGAGGTGGAATCATGAGGTCCATGGAGAACATCTACATATGCCTTGCATCCCCCATTGTAGTATCCATTCTTTGCTTAAGGCGTGAATGGCGAAAATCTATGATTTTCATCCTTGCGGGTATGACAGGATATTTGCTGGCAGCTTACGTAACCAGCTTCTTTGCGGGATTAATAGGATGTGATACCGTAATCACTTCCCACGCAATATCTCCCGCAGTAGAGGAGGTAATTAAGTTTTTACCAATCGTATTCTACCTGCTGGTTTTCGAGCCAAAGAGAAGAGATTGCTCCAATGCGTTGCTTCTTGTGGCAGTGGGATTTGCAACTTTCGAAAATGTAGTTTTTATGACATATTATGGGGCAGCGGACCTTTTGGATGTTCTTATCAGAGGCTTCGGAACCGGTGCCATGCACGAGCTTTGCTGCTGTACCGTGGCCCTGGGAGTCTTCCTTTTGTGGGATCAGCCCTGGCTTCGAGCCATGGGAACCTTTGCTTTCCTTTGCACCGCCATTACTTTCCACGCGATTTTTAACATCGTGGTAAGCGGTTCGACCTTCAGTATGTGGGTGGGAAGCGCTATTCCGATAACTATTTTTGGTATATATTTAGCATTCTTCCACAAAAAGCTATAGTTAAATTTGTGCAGTTTTTACTTAGGAATCTTATTAGGAAAAGGACTCTATATATATGAAGGACCATATATGGAGAGGGTAGAGAGGAGACAAAATTCATGACAAATGAAGAACGTATTTTGTCACTTCATCAGAAAATGAATAAGCGCCGCGTTATGAAAGAGCGAAGAGTTAACAGAGCGCTGGGGGCCGGCAGTCTTGCACTGCTCGGAATTGTTATCGCCGTTATCTCTCGTGAGCAGGTGCTCTACGGAGGGACGTCTGCCGGAACATATACCGGTTCCACATTCGTTTTTCAGAATGCAGGAGGTTATGTGCTTCTTGCCCTGGCAGCCTTCATGCTGGGAGTAGTCATAACAGTACTTTGCATTCGGATGAAGAAACGTAACCAGGAAGAGGGAAAAGAAGAATGAGAGTAGCTGTGAATACAGAAATCTTTTTCTGGTAGAGGAAGACGACCGCATTTTGATTCTCCTACGGTACAGGCAACGTATGGCACAGGCGTGGGCTGTACTGTGGGAGGTGCGGAGGTCTTATCCTGAGCGATTTAACCAAAGCAGTGCATAGCCACACTGCTTTTTTTAGTGTAAAATAATACCATGTCCACTGACGACGAATTATACAATAGATACGTAAACGGCGAACGTCACGCCGGTGATGAGCTTTTGTTAAGATACGACAATATGCTCGTTGCCTATATAAATTCTCTTGTGGGGAATCTTTATGATGCGGAAGATTTGATGATTGAAAGCTTCACGGCAATCTTTGCAGACAAGCCAAAGATTAACCCCGGAAACTTCAAGGCATATCTTTTCAGAATCGCTCACAACAAGGCCTGTAAACTTCTTAAACACAGAAACAGACTTAAACTTGTGACTATGCCTAATGAAACAGACATTACTGATGATGAACAGATTTCCGCCGCTGCCAGGGAGGAAACCCGAGCTGAGACACTTATTGCAAAGGGCCTGACACCCGAGGAAGCCATCTGGAACGATGAGAGGAATAAGATTTTACACCAATGTCTCGAAAGAATAGCGCCCCAGTACAGGGAGGCCTTGTGGCTTTTGTACGGGACGGGATTATCTCATGAACAGGCAGCTAAGATTCTTGGCTGCAACAGGAAGCGGATTAACAATCTGATTACAAATGGCAAAATCAGACTCCGCTCAGAACTCGAGAAGGAAGGAATTGCTTATGAGGACATCTGAAGAAAGAATAGAGGAAGTGTTCAGGCAGGTAGATGAGAGAAATAAGGCCAGGGCCCACAGAAACTACATAGTGGGAACCGTGGCAACCTTCGTCGCAAGTTTACTCATACTGATTATTTCGGGAGTGGCTGTATCAAAGGTTTATATGGAACCCAACGGCCTTGCCCCCACAGGAGCCACAGGAAGCATATTTGCACAGGGTGGCGCTCTTGGTTATGTGCTGATTGCCATATTGTCATTTGGCCTGGGAGTTACTTTCGCGCTGTTTTGTTATCGACTTAAGAACAAATCTGATAAATCTGATGAAGGGATAAAAGATGATTGAGACCATTGAAAATGCGTTTCAAGGGGGAGTAGTAGGGGTTTGCACATTGATAGCCCTGGCCACGGCGCTAAAGAAGCGTGACCGGTCCTGGGCCATGCTCTTTTTTTTCTATGCAGATTACCTTTTCGGTAACCTGTTCTGGCAAATTTGCCTTTTGTATTTTGGCAAAACCCCCCGTATCACAATTGTATCTGACCTTAGCTGGTACGCAGCCTTTCTGTTTTTGTATCTCCTTATGAAGATGGAGGGAGATAAGCTTGAAAGAAGGACCGTGGGTATCGGGAAGATTGCGCCCTATGCCGCCTTTCTTTTCAGTTTCGGAATGGCTGTTTTTTTCATGCAGATTGGCGGGTATGTGTCGAACCTTGTCTACGCCGTTTTCGCGGGACTTATGATTTACCAGGCCCTAAACGGCCTGTTCCTTTCTGAGAATATAAGGCAAAAACGCAGACTCTCCTTTCTTTGCACCGTTGCACTTTTATTCATGCTTTTTGAGTATGGTTCCTCCGTGGCATCCTGTTTCTGGAATTCCCCGGTGGCGAAGAATTTATATTATGTAAGCGATTTGCTTATGACCCTTACATTCCCTTTGTTTATGCTTGCACTTAAAAGGGAGGTGGAGTCATGATATACATAGAAAACACCTATATCTGCCTTGTGGCACCTTTACTTCTGGTTTGTTTGATTCTCAGAAAAAGAACCGGAAGATCCCTTTTGTTTATAATATTCGGCATGACAAGCTGTTTGCTTTCAGCCTATGTAAGCACCCTCTTTGCGGGACTGACTCAAACGGACATGGCAGAAGCTACCTATCAGATATCTCCGGCAGTAGAGGAGATAATGAAGTTTTTACCAATGCTGTTCTATTTGCTGGTGTTTAATGCTGACAGGAAGAGCGCCGCTAGCGGAATGATGTTAATAGCCGCGGGCTTTGCCACATTTGAGAATGTGTGCTACCTGACGGCCAACGGCTCCGAGGATTTGGTAAGCTTGCTTATCCGTGGCTTTGGAACCGGAGCCATGCATATCGTATGCGGCATGGTTGTGGCCATTGGCCTCTATCTTTTGTGGGAGCATCCATGGCTTCGGGCCGTGGGAACCTTCGCCGTCATATGCTTCGCCATCACGGGCCACGCGATGTTTAACGTCATAGTCGGCCGGCCGGGATTGAGCCTCTGGATCGGCAGCGCCCTACCGATTACAATTTTAATAATTTTTTACTTAGTACTTTTCCCTCTTACTGACACTTAGTTAGTAGAGGGAAGTTTTTTTATAAAAAAGTATATCGGAAGGAGGAATGTTGATGACAGGAGAAGAGCGGATAGCTGAACTCCACAGACGCGTACGCGAAAGAAACAGGATGAGAGAGCGCTATTTGACCAATGCTCTAGGGACAGTAGCATGTGCGCTATTCTTAAGCGTCTTGGTTATGATTTCCGAAGAGGGGACCCATACCGGGGCATTGGCGGGAATATATAGCGGCTCAACTATGCTTTTTGGAAACGCAGGAGCATATGTGCTTACAGCCGTTGTGGCTTTTATGCTTGGAGTCGTGATAACGGCTTTAATAAAGCACTTTTATAAAGATGAAGAAAAAATGGAGGGTAATGAAAGATGAAGAAGTTTACTGAGGGGATAGCGAAGGCATTGTGTGTGTTCATTTCTGCAACAATGTGCGCCACAGTATTTCCTCAGGCATCGCTTAAAGCGCAGGCGGCCGGAACTGGCAAAGATTTGCAGCTTGGTGCCACAGTATTAAATGACAATGTAAATACCACAAGCGCACCCGTAGTTTACTACGATTCATTGAGAAATACATGGAATGTAGTTGGTTACGGGGGAACAGGGGTGGCAAGTTCAGCAGGTACCATTACTCTGATATCATCCTCCAGCTTTTATCAAGGACGTTATAGTTCCCAAACTCAATATAGCAATAATTACAGTGGAAGCAACCTGCAGACCGCAATGGATTTTTTCACAGAAAGGCTTACCACAGGTGAAAAAGGTGCGGTTGCCTTAAAGACTCTCACAGGCGGAAACCCCAACTATGGAGTATCGGGACATAATGAAAACGATATCAGTGGGCCAACCGTTTC
This sequence comes from Lachnospiraceae bacterium G11, assembly GCA_900103495.1. Lineage (GTDB taxonomy): Bacteria > Bacillota > Clostridia > Lachnospirales > Lachnospiraceae > G11. The sequence continues at coordinate 60,415 of FMWZ01000017.1, forward strand.
CAATGCGGTAATGTGGCCTTTGTCTGTGGCCGAGGCTAACCAGCTAAATAGTGACTTTTGGGATTGTAGAGGATACGATTGGTGGCTACGTTCGCCGGGAAGAAGTGATGACTATGCCGCGTATGTCGGGATGGGTTACTTGAATCCGTCTGGCACAGATGTGACTAGTTACAGAATTGACATGCGCCCCGCTATTAATTTAAATCTTTCATCTATTATCTTTACATCTGCCGCCGAAGGCGGCAAATCATCCGGTAGTGTAGGGGCCGGCGCTTTAACAGAACCATCCGCATATGATGGGAACTCGGGATGGAAACTGACGGTTTTAGACAGCAGTAGAAGTTTTACGGCATCCCGTGCAGACAGCGCCAGTGTGCCCTCCGGAGACACTATTGTTATAGATTACACGGGAGCTACCGTGGGCTCTAATGAATTTGTCTCGGCAATACTCCTTGATTCCTCGGGAAATCTTCTCTACTATGGAAAGATTCAAAGCAAGTTCTCCGGAAATGCGGATGATTCCGCTTTAGTCACAATTCCCGATGGACTTACAGACGGAACATACACCTTAAAGATTTTCTCCGAACAGTGTAATGGAGACAAGTTAACAGACCTTGCATCGGCATTCAGCGCAATAAACATTACCGTGGATGCATCAGCGCCAAGGACATATACTTTACCGGTTCCTGTGTCTGTTCCTATATCGATTTCTGTGGCAGATGGGGAAACTGAAAATGAGGAGTCTCAGGTTTCTACAAAGAAAGACTGGCTTGAAATCGTGGATGATGCAATCGACGAAGCCATAAAGAAAGGGGATTCTCAGACTATTTATCTTTGGGGGGTAACAGGCCTTCCCATTACAACTATGAGAAAGCTTAAGGATAATCCCCAGATAACCCTTGTCCTTAACTATACCTATGAAAACGTGGAATACAATGTCACTATCCCAGGTAAGAACGTGGTAGTGGATGATACCATTCCTTGGTACGGCCCACTATACCTCAATAAATATTATAGTTAGGTGCAATTGGGGCCTGCTTTTTGCACCTAAATAAAAAACTCTCTTCGTAACTAAAAATAGCAGAATTGTGTGACAAAATGAGTTATAATATAAAATAATCACACAGAAAAGAGGGCATGATATGAACGAGGTTACGAGACGAGAGTATGAAGGTTTTATCCTGCAGAACAGAGCTAAAGTTAACAGATACCTGAATATCGCACTTTTATGCTTCACCATAACGGGTCCGGCCATAGCCCTCGGGATTAAGGCGGGATTCTTCCCGGATGTTACATACATGGCGTGTCTTGTGATTTCGCTCTACGTTCTTGGCATGTCGTTAATTCATTATATTTTGATGAAGAAAATGCCCAAGTCTCTTTTTACCGCTCTATTCGCATTGACCGCTTTGGATATACTTTTGGTTTACATGACATATTCCCATGTAAATATCTTTTTAACCTGGTTTCTGGTGCCGATATTAAGCCTTTTGTTTTGTGATAAAATCATTTTCTGCTATTCAGTGTGCTTAAACTATGTTCTTATGTTTACAACCACATGGATGACGGCGGCCTACCAGGTGGCATTAAGAGACGACTATGTGGATTCCGTTGCATATTTTAGGGATGTAATGGGCGGTTATACAATAGAAACCGTCATTCTTTCCATAAGTGCCTATATGATAGGCAAGCTGACCGAGGACCACTACAGAGAACTCTTCAGGCAGTATGGAAGGATTAAAAGCCATGAGAAAGAAATGGGTGAGAAGATGAAACTTCTTGAATCCATGGTTGAAATCTATGACAACGTCAACTACATCAACTTCATTGACAGTACAGAAATGTCCTTAAGAGATGATATGAATACAAAACATGGCATTGATATGTCTACTCAGACCCATACAATAGTGAGTCAGGGAATTAAGGCCAATGTAATGTCTGATCAGATGGAGGCATATCTTAACTTCACGAACATCAAAACAGTTCGCGCCCGTCTTTCACAGAAAAAGATTATAAGTGCTGACTTTATAGATGTGGTTAAGGGATGGTTCAGAGCTCAGTATATTACTGTGGATTCCACCATTGACGGAATACCCAACAGCATTATTTTCACAACTCGAAATGTAGATGACGAGAAACGACGTGAAGAGCATCTCATCAGAATTTCAATGACGGATGAGATGACCAGATTATATAACAGAAGATGTTATGATGAGGATCTGGATGAGTACAGGAAACTTGAGAGCCTTGAGGAGGATTTTGTCCTGTTCTCTGTTGATGTTAACGGTCTTAAGAACGTTAATGATACCAAAGGTCATGCTGCAGGTGATGAGCTTATTAAAGGCGCAGCCAACTGCCTTGCCCTCATAATCGGGCATAAGGGTAAAGCCTACAGAACCGGCGGAGATGAATTTATGGCAATTGTCCACACAGAAAATCCTGAGGAGCTTCGTGAAGAAATTCAAAAGAAGGCTTCAGAGTGGCACGGTGTCTATATAGATAAGGTTACTTTGTCCGTGGGATACGCTACGACTAAAGAGCATATAGAGGCCAAGGTTGATGAACTTGAGCGCCTTGCCGATGCCGATATGTATATGGAGAAAGAGAAATACTATAAATCTCTTGGAATAGACAGAAGAAGATAATAATCTTACATAGAGATTACTTTAATCCAAACAAAGCAAGAAACATCTGTTTAAGGCGTTTCTTGCTTTTTGTTTCTTTGGGAGCTAAGGGCACGGGATGGGTATACTCGTCGATTAACGCCTTCTCGGCGGCGTACTCGTCGTAGTTACCGAAATAATCCGAGGCCTTGGTTCCATATTCATTTGTGGGGGAATTGTATTCAGACATAATCTCTCCCCTACTTCATATGTACATCAATCTGAGGGAATGCAATCTCGATTCCAGCATCGTCAAAGGCACACTTGATTTCTTTGTTGAGAAGTCTCTTTCCTGTAAAAATATCAGCCTCTTTAACATCCGCAACAAATTTAAGAACTACGGAAGAGTCAGCCAGATTATCGACTCCGAGATAAGTGATGTCACCCTTGAAAATCTTGGAATTGCGTTCCTTGATATCCGCAAGAATATCATCAATCACTTCGTCGATCTTTCTTAAATCTGTGGCATAGGAAACACCCACTTCAACAACAGCAACTGAAGTGCTCCTTGAGCGGTTCAATACATTCTTGATATCAGAGTTATTGATAATCTTTAAATTCTTACCCATATCTCTGATGCCGGTAGTACGTATTCCGATAAAATCCACAGTTCCTCTGAACCCATCGACTTCGATAATATCCCCGACATTAAACTGGTTCTCAAATATAATGAAAAGTCCGGTAACCAGATCGGCCACGAGACTCTCGGCTCCAAAACCGACTACCAAAGCTACGATTCCGACACCGGCAAAGACTGTGCCCACACCAACACCCAGGATTGTCAAAACCCAGCATATTCCAATCAAAACAGCGGCGTATCTGACGACGCTGGCAAGAACGGTAATAAGTGTATTTGCTCGGCTGTTCTTCCTTGGAATCAGCTTGATTATAATCTGCGCCAGGGAGTTGAAAGCGTATGTAAACGCCACAGCAATAATAACTCTTAAGACGGTCTGGAAGTTGAAATGAATGACCCCTCCAAACCCCGGCAGCTCATCGAAGGCCCCCGTGAGGTTTCCCAGCAATCCACTGGAACCTAAGACTATAGCGGCTACGATTAAGCCTATGATATTGCCTTTTATCTTGAATTTGCTCTTAAACTTATCTGCGGTACCCTTCTTACTTTTAGTGTTAGTTGTCATCTTATGTTTGATTTCCCTTCTGTTCCCTTCATTGGATATCTAACGCAACCTAATTTTACCACACATCCTCAAATAGTATACAACTTATTGTATTTGTTTAAACAAAATGGGATGTCCATATATGAACATCCCACATAAGGTCAAGCTTTTTATTTGTTAATGTGATGAGCACGTAAGGATTTAATTGTTGCATGAACAATATCTGTCAGGACGAGAAGCTCATCAGTAGAACACGAACCAATCTTTTCAATTAATGAACTTTCAAGTTGAACGGAATCAGTGATTGCAGCATCAAATAATAGTTGGTCAGTCTGTACAGATAAAGCGTTTGAAATATTCACAAGAACCTGAAGGCTAAGTTTGGTTGAGCCTGTTTCTATGTGACTTATATGTGTTGTGGAAATATCAACTCTTTCAGCCAGTTCTTCTTGAGACAAACCAAGAGCTTTACGATACTTGCGAATTCTTTCTCCGATGGCTTTATAATCTAACTTTTCTGTTTCCTTTTGTGTATTTTTCATTTCTAGTCCCATAATAACACCGCCCATGTAATCCAAATATACTTGAATTCTATAGGCGGTGATGCTAGAATTGAATAAACCCCAAAGGCAGGAAATTGCCTATATAATTCAAATCATTCAGCCGACTCAGCGTATTCCAGCTGACGATGAGTGAAGTGTAAAGATTTAGAGGGGATGGGAGGAGAATAAATAATGAACGCAGAGTTACTTAACAAATTGCAACAGGCCAATGAAGTTATTATTGGTAGTGAAACACACTTAAAAAAATGTAAACAATTAAAAACCAAAGCAAAAAACACAGATACGGCGGGAACTTCTGCATGTTTGATTGCCATGCTTTTCTTTATTGCTGCATTAACTTATTTTTCTAGGCATCTTGGTAGTATTATAATGCCAATTATTTTTGTACTATTGACAATTGCTTTGATTCTTGTGGGGATCATGTTGTTTCGGAAGTCAAAGAATATAATGTTAGAGGCGAATGCAGAAGAAGGCGTCGCAATTTATATAATGACCGAGGGAGAAGAAAAGTTATCTATTATTCCCCCAGACTATAGATACCCTATTGCTTCTTCATATATATTGAAAATGGTATCTTCTGATAGAGCAGATGAAATGAGAGAAGCACTTTCTTTATATGATGAGCAGTTACATAGATGGAAGATAGAAAATACTCAAAGTGCAATGCTTGCAGAACAGATGCGTCAGACAGAGACTCTTAAATCTATTAATAAGAGGAGTGGGGTATCGGCAGCGGCCAGCGTTATTAATCTTTTTAAATAATTGAAATGGATTCTTACGTAGCTCCATTACGGAGTGAAGATAAAGTCAGGGAACGCTCCCTGACTTTTCTTGTGGAAATAGAACATTGGTGACTAAGAGTAAAGAAATCGCTGATTTAAGTCACAGAAAAATGAGGGAAAGTGTACCTAAACCACGGGAATTCCAATGATTTAGGTACAGATTTTCAGGATATCCGGAAAAAACAAGAGCTATAAAGCTTAAAAAACCTCAAAAAGCGTGACTAAGCCACGGTAGTGGGTGCATCTTAGTCACAGAAGCATGCTTTTTCGACTGTCGAGGGAGAGGAAATCGTCGAATGAAGCCGGCGCCTCTTCGTTTCATGGCGCAAATGCGCAGAATAATCCATTCCTGCTTGTTTACAGGCTATCTGCCATGCAAAGGGAGTCAACCCTGCGAAGCACCGCTTTGCGGCTTTGGGGTTGACGCCCTTCGCATAGGCAGATAAAATCGCCATCAAGCAGGAATGAATTAGTGTGCCGCCGGTCACAGCCACGCTCCAGACTCGATATAGAAAAAAATATTGTTGACATAAGCAAACACATAGTGTATCGTTTAACACAAGATAGAGGTTGCGTGATTCATCAGTACCTTTGCGGATGCGGCAGACGCAAGTGAAGCAGAGCGAAAGGGATGAACGCCGAAAGATAGGTTTCTGCAGACCGATTCTTGGGCATTGAGTGAATAATTCAATGACTGTCATCTAATAAGTAGATGGGGCGCTATCATTTAAGGAAAGATTTTTTCCTGTGTGTGCGCCTGCTTTGATAAGCAGGTTTTTTTTGTACTCAAAATGAAGCTGTAGCCCTTATTTCAAAATAAGGAGGACATGAAATGTCAGTATTTAAAGGAGCGGCGGTTGCAATCGTAACCCCCATGAATCAGGATGGAAGCGTTAATTATGAGGAACTTGCAAAGTTAATCGAGTTCCAGATCGCAAATTCCACCGATGCTATTGTTATTTGCGGAACCACAGGTGAGGCATCCACACTTTCCCACGAGGAGCACCTGGATGTTATCAAGTACTGTGTGGAGAAGGTTAACAAGAGAGTCCCTGTTATTGCAGGAACCGGTTCCAACAGCACAGAGACCGCAATTTATCTTTCAACTGAGGCGGAGAAATACGGAGCAGATGCACTTCTTCTCGTATCTCCCTACTATAATAAAGCCACACAGGGCGGATTATATCAGCACTTTAAACAGACAGCCGATGCGGTAAAAATCCCCTGCATCCTCTACAACGTTCCCGGAAGAACCGGATGTAACATCCTTCCTGCAACAGTTGTGAAACTTTGCACAGATGTGAAGAATATTGTAGGTATCAAGGAAGCAAGCGGAAATATTTCTCAGATTGCTAAGCTGGCTGCTTTGGCGGATGGAAAGGTTGAGATTTACTCAGGAAACGACGATCAGATTGTTCCCATTCTCTCCCTTGGAGGACTTGGAGTTATCTCCGTTCTTTCAAATGTTGCACCCAAGCAGACACATGATATCTGCCAGAGCTTCTTTGACGGAGATACAGCGAAGGCTGCTAAACTTCAGTGTCAGGCAATTGAGCTTATTGATGCACTGTTTTGTGAGGTTAATCCCATCCCCGTTAAGAAGGCAGTTTCACTTCTTGGCTACAACGCAGGTCCTTTGAGACTTCCCCTCACAGAGATGGAGCCTGACCACGTTGAAGTTCTTAAGAAAGCCATGAAAAACTACGGAATTCTCTAATCTTTGATATAAGAGGTGGAAGATGGTACGAATGATAATGAACGGCTGCAACGGAAAGATGGGTCAGACCATCACAAACCTTGTGGCCGAGGATAATGATATCGAGATTGTGGCAGGAATCGATGCCTTCAATCCTGAGAGCAAGACTTACCCCGTTTACGCAAGCCTTTCCGAATGTAAGGAGGATGCGGAGGTACTGGTGGATTTTTCCTCACCGAAAGCACTGGATGACGTTCTTTCCTATTGCGTGGGCAAAAACGTCCCTTGCGCCCTTTGCACCACAGGCCTTACCGAGGAGCAGATTGCACAGGTAAATGAGGCAAGTAAGAAGGTGGCAATTCTTCGTTCAGCCAACATGTCTCTTGGAATCAACATGCTTCTTAAGCTTCTTAAGGAAGCCACAAGAACTCTGGCTCCTGCAGGGTTTGATATTGAGATTGTGGAGAAGCATCACAACCTTAAGAAGGATGCTCCCAGCGGAACAGCTTTGGCTCTGGCAGATTCCATCAACGAAGAATTAAACAAAGAGTATGAATATGTATTTGACCGTTCCACAAGGAGCGAGAAGCGTCCGGTAAAAGAAATCGGGATAAGTGCAGTAAGAGGTGGCACAATACCGGGCGACCATGATATAATTTTTGCGGGAAATGATGAAGTTATTACTTTTTCCCACAGAGCTTACTCAAAGGGAGTATTTGCAAAAGGAGCGATTGAGGCAGCCAAGTTCCTCAAAGGAAAGGGTCCCGGCCTGTACGATATGTCTGATGTTATAGGCTAGATTTAAAAGGTGAAGGATAATGCAATTTAGACCGTGTATTGATATTCACGATGGTCATGTTAAACAAATTGTCGGCAGTACTCTGAAGGACAGAGGTGAAGTAAGGGAAAACTTCATCTCCGATCAGGGTGCGGAGTACTATGCCGGCTTGTATAAAGATTTGGGGCTTAAAGGCGGACACATTATTATTCTGAATAAGGTGGGTACGCTTGAATATGAAGCCTCGAAAGAGGAAGCCGTTAAAGCACTTAAGGCCTATCCGGGAGGACTCCAGATAGGTGGTGGCATCGATGCCGACAGTGCTGCGGCTTTTTTGGATGCAGGCGCCAGCCACGTAATTGTGACAAGTTATGTTTTCAAGGACGGCCTTATCAATTACGACAATTTAAAGAGACTTTATGGAGCTGTGGGAAAAGAGCATATAGTCTTAGACCTCAGCTGTAAATGGACGCCTTTGGGATATGTGATTGCCACAGACAGATGGCAGAAATTAAGCCATATTTCAATAACTGAGGCTTTGCTTGAGGAGTTGGGCGCATATTGTGACGAATTCCTTATTCACGCTGTTGATGTGGAAGGAAAAGCAGAGGGCATTGAGAGGGATCTGGTTGAAAGTCTGGCAGCCTGGGAAACTTTGCCAGTCACCTATGCCGGTGGGGTTCATTCCTACGACGACATCACACTCTTAAAGGAGATGGGTGACTCGAAACTGAATGTTACCGTCGGCAGCGCATTAAAGATATTCGGCGGCGAGCTGGAAATCGAAGAGATATTGAAATTACTGTAGACGAAAAAAGGGATTGGCATCTGCCAATCCCTTTACTTCTTAATCATCTGACCAAATCGTTACTTCTAATAAAAAAATCAAAAAACAAAATTTCCAATTTATATATTAAAAACAGGTTAGGTTATCCGATTAATAGCGCTGTAAGAGTAAATCTTAGAGCTTTGTTACGTTTACAGCCTGAGGTCCCTTCTCGCCGTTAACAACATCGTACTCAACAGCCTGGCCTTCTTCGAGAGACTTGAAGCCTTCCATGTTAAGACCTGAGTAGTGTACGAATACGTCGTTTCCAGCCTCATCAGAGATGAAACCGTAACCTTTTTGGTTGTTAAACCATTTCACTGTACCTTTGTTCATTATAGAATACCTCCGGAAAATAAAAAAAATAAATATGTTGCACCATTACAACATCATCATTTTATCATTTAATTTTCTAAAAGTAAAGAAAATTCAAGCAGAACCGTTGATTTTTTTGTACACTTATGCTAAACTCCTCGGTAACTGACAAGACAGTGGACTTTACAGCTGTAATTACAGTGAACAAACATTATAGGAGAGAGAGTATGAAAAAATTAACCAGGTTTTTGAATGAAATCTTCATCGATGGATTAAGCGGAATGGCCCTGGGCCTTTTCTCTACGCTTATTATCGGAACCATCATTGCCCAGATCGGAACCCTGATCGGGGGAGAAGCAGGAGTTTATATAGGAGCGGTTGCAAAGGTTGCCAAGACTCTTACAGGCGCGGGAATCGCTGTGGGAGTGGCAAGCAAATTTAAAGAGGGCCCTCTCGTTACCGTATCAGCTGCTGTGGCAGGCATGATTGGGGCGTTCCCGGGTGTTACAGCCATGGAAGGATATACATTGGGTGCTCCCGGTGAACCTTTAGGCGCATTTATTGCAGCAATTGTTGCAATTAAACTTGGACACCTTGTAGCAGGCAAAACAAAAGTGGATATTCTCATTACACCCCTTGTGGCTATCGGTACCGGAGCAGTTGCCGGTTTTATCATGGGACCTCCCATCAGTAAATTTATGGCATTCTTGGGTAACCTTGTAAACATCAATGTAGAGGCTCATCCCATTGTGGGAGGAATCATTGTATCCGTTCTTATGGGTATGATTCTTACCCTTCCCATCAGTTCGGCTGCCATCGGAATTTCCATGGGTATTTCGGGACTGGCTGCAGGTGCGGCTACAATCGGATGCTGCTGTAACATGGTTGGTTTTGCTGTGGCAAGCTTCAGAGAGAATGGATTTGGAGGCCTTGTGGCTCAGGGCGTTGGAACAAGCATGCTTCAGGTTCCCAACATTGTCAAAAAGCCCATTATCTGGCTCCCTGCAATAATATCAAGTGCCGTTCTCGGCCCCATCGCCAGCGCAGTGCTTAAAATGACAAGTACTCCTGTGGGTTCAGGAATGGGTTCTGCAGGTTTTGTAGGGCAGATTGCAGCCTACGGTTCAATGGTAGAGGGCGGAATGGCCCCCGGACTTGCAATATCTCTCATAGTAATAATGCATTTCGTGCTTCCGGGAGTTGTTGCTTTTGCCATATCCGAAGTTATGCGTAAAGCCGGACTTATTAAGGGTGGAGACATGAAACTTGATACTTAAGTATCGTCAAATGTTACAAAGTTGTTAAATTTCCTGTACGAAACAAGTCATCTGTGGTAAAATTATTAAAGTTTGCCGGAGGTGACTTTTTTGGATTATTTTTTCAGTAAGAAACACAAGCAAAAGAAAACCCGCTACATTGTATTTACTACCAATGAAGCCGATGGCGAGGTTAAACAGATAAAACTGAATAACGGACTATACAGATTCCTTGTTGTTCTGTTCTGCGTAATACTTGGAGCAATGATCGGATTTGGAATATATGAAGGAAGAATTTACGATTTCTTCGCGAAACAAAGCATTGAAAACGCCAGAGCAATCGAAGATCTGTCTCTGGAGAAAGCCAGACTCGAGATAGAGAACGAAGAACTGGGAGACAAGGTCAAACTTTTAAGTGAGACACTTAATTCCAAGGTACAGGCTGAAAACGCACTTAATGCAGAGAGGGAGCAGATGCATATCCCCTCGGAATTCCCTTTGACGGGTTCGGCTCAGGCCAAGGAAACGGATACCATAACAGCCATTGCAGACATGCTTTTTGAAGCCACCGGTGCGGTTATTCAGCATCCCGGACAGGCTCAGGCAATCGGAGATCCCATAGTGGTTTTTACCGCGGAGGAAGGATCTACGGTGGTTGCATCAGGTTCCGGAACAGTAATTCTTGTTGATGAAGATGTCAATTATGGAAATCAGGTAGTTATCGACCACGGTAACGGATACATTTCCTACTACCTTAACGAGGGAACTCCCAAGGTTAAGGAGGGAGATGAGGTTACCCAGGGCGATTTAATATATGTAATCGGCTCAGAAAACACTACATTGGGTTATCAGATTAAGCAGGATGACGCTTATATCAACCCCATGGATTTGATTTCTATAAGCGGCTAACACGGAGGAGGAATATATGATGAGAAAGAAGTACAAATTTGACGGCAAAGTTAGCACAATTATTTGTAAGGGTGCAGTACTTGGCGGAGATTTCAATGCTCCCGATTCGGCAAGAATTGACGGTGAAGTTAAAGGCGGCGTTGTTGTAAAGGGACTTTTGATTCTTGGAGAGAAGGCAATTGTCAACGGAGACATTGAGGCTGAAGCAGCAATGATCGGCGGAACCGTTAACGGAAACATTAAGGCTAAAGGCAAAGTTCAGCTTATGGACACCGCCAAAGTTATGGGAGACATCACAACAGAAGTTCTTGTTGTGGATGAGAAGGCAGTTTTCAACGGCCGTTCAACCATGTCAGGTGAGGCTCCTGCAGAGGAGAAGCCTGCAGAAGAAAAGCAGGAGGAGAAGAAGGAGCCCAAGAAGAGAGGCAGAAAGCCTGCTGAGCCTAAGGAAGAGGTTAAGGAAGAAGCCAAGGAAGAAGCTAAAGAGGAAGCGAAAGCTGAATAATTTTTTGCAACAAAAGAGCGGGCATTTGCCCGCTTTATTTGTTTAGCTTTATTTCTTTCCCAATCTGTCAAAGGTCATATCGTAGCCGTCATTTCCATAGTTAAGCGATCTGTTAACACGGCTTATGGTAGCGGTGGAAGCTCCGGTCTTCTCGGCAATTTCCAGATATGTTCTGTGTTCTCTGAGCATTGCGGCAACTTCGAAACGCTGTGAAAGTGAAAGAAGTTCATTAACTGTACACAGATCTTCGAAAAAGCTGTAGCACTCATCCCTGTCTTTCAAAGTAAGGATGGCATCAAATAAGAAATCAACAGCTTCTGTCTTAATCTTTTTGTTCATAACGTTACCTCACTGATATTTGTAACTCATAATTACATTCCCAATACATCCACATTTTAACATACTAAAGTTTTAAAGTAAAGAACAATGTGTGAAATTTTGCGACAACTCTCCTTGCAACGTGGTTTCAAATACTGTATCATATAATAGCGACAGCGCACAAAGGGAGGATTGGAACATGACACTTGATATGGAGGATTTATTAAACAGCATAGTAGACAGCGTTGAACGAATAGACTGTATTAAACTGGACGATATTCCGGATATAGATCTTTATATGGACCAGGTAACTACGCTCATTGACGGTAAGTTAAGAAGCACCACCAGAAATCCGGGGGATGACAAGATTCTTACCAAGACAATGATTAACAACTACACCAAGAATGACTTGCTGCCTCCGCCCGTAAAGAAGAAATATACCAAGGAGCACGTTCTTTTACTTATATTCACATACTATTTTAAGAGCATGCTTTCAATTAATGATATACAGGCCATGCTGGCTCCCATTATAGATGGCTATTATGACGGCAAGGGGGCTTTGACCCTGGAAGAAATCTACAGGGAGATTTTCTCCATGGAGAGGGAGCAGGTTAAGATTTTGCAGGATGATGTGGTTGAGAGATTCAACAGAGCCAAGCAGACCTTCGTTGGAGAGAAGGAAGAGGATAAGGAGATTCTCCAGAGATTTTCTTTCCTTTGCATGCTGTGCTTCGACGTGTTCACAAAGAAGCTTATGATGGAGAAGATTGTGGACGGAATGATGAACGAACAGAAAGCCAAGGAAGAAAAAAAGGAAAACAAGAAGGCAGACAAGAAATAACAGGGGTTCGAAAAACATCGACATGCCCCTCAAATTGAGGTATAATATATGGGCGTGCAGTTGATTTTTCTCAATTGTCACGCAGAATATCGAAAGCAATTACAGGAGGATATTTCAAATGGGAATTTTAACCAGATTTAAGGACATTATGAGCGCAAACATCAACAGCTTACTTGACAAGGCTGAAGATCCTGAGAAGATGATTGATCAATATTTAAGAAATCTTGAGAGCGATCTTGGAAGTGTTAAGGCAGAGACAGCAGCTGTTATGGCTGAGGAGAAGTCTGCAAAGCGTAAACTTGATGAGTGCACAGAAGAGATAGCTAAGATGGCTGACTATGCCAAGAAAGCAGTTGCAGCTGGCAACGATGACGAGGCTCGTCAGTTCCTTACAAAGAAGAGCGAGTTAACCGAGAAGGTTGACGCTTTACAGAAGCAGTATGATATCTGCACAGCAAACGCAGCTAAGATGCGTGAGATGCACGACAAGCTTGAGGAGGATATCAAGACTCTCAAGGGCAAGAGAGACACCTTAAAGACCAAGGTGAAAGTTGCAGAGACCCAGAAGAAGATGAGCCAGCTTGGTTCAGGACTTGAGTCTGCAGGCAACAACATGGCTGCTTTTGACAGAATGGAAGAGAAAGTTAACAAGATGCTTGACGAAGCTGATGCCATGGATGAGCTTAACAAGACAGAGAGCAAGGAGTCTTTCGCAGATCTTGAGAAGAAGTACGATGGCAAGAAGGCAGCTCAGGCAATTGATGATGAACTTGCTGCACTTAAATCAGAACTTGGAATGTGAGGATAAGAGTCAATGGGTATTTTTTCAAACCAGCTTCTAAACGTTATAGAGTGGAATGAGTCCCGCGACGATATACTTTTCTGGAAGTGGCATAACGATGAGATTAAGAAGGGTTCCAAACTTATAATCCGTCCCGGCCAGGATGCAATCTTTTTAAACGGCGGAAGAATAGAGGGTATTTTTGAGGACGAGGGAAGCTATGATATCGAAACTCAGATTATTCCCTTCCTTTCCACACTTAAAGGATTTAAGTTCGGATTCAATTCCGGTATGCGTGCCGAGGTTCTCTTTATCAATACCAAAGAGCACCTTGTAAAATGGGGCACAAAGAATGCAATCAACATTCCTGCCCAGGGTCTTCCCGGAGGAATGCCTATAAGAGCATTCGGAGTTTTGAGTGTTAAGATTGCCGATTATCAGGTATTGATTGACAAGCTTGCCGGCGTTAAGAATCAGTATACTGTTGAGGATGTCAAGGAGAGAATCGTCTCCGAATTGGATCAGCTCCTTATGAGCTGGATTGCCAAGGAAGGCCACGACATGTTCAACCTTCAGGCAGATGCAAGAAGCATTGCCAAGGGTATTCAGGAAGAGCTTGACATGGATCTTCTCAAGATCGGTATTTCCTGTACCGATTTCAATATTGAGAGTTTCTCATATCCCGAAGAAGTTGCCAAGATGCAGGAGAAAGCTGCTGCACAGTCAATGGTTGGGGATGTTAACAAGTATACTCAGATGGCTATGGCCGACAGCATGGGCCAGGGAAACAATGCAGGCGGAAACATGGCTGCCAACATGATGAACATGCAGATGGGCATGATGATGGGACAGCAGATGATGAATCAGATGAATAACGCCAATGCGGGAGCACAGACAGGTGCACCTGCAGGAAACGGTACCATCCCCAAATTCTGCCCCAATTGCGGAACACCCACAAACGGCAACAAATTCTGCGGAAACTGCGGAACACAATTAGGCTAAGATTATTTAAAGGCCCTCACTTACAGGTGAGGGCTTTTTTGCTTGCGGAACCTTCGTTTGTATTTTATAATTAAGAAAGGTAATTCTAGATATAGGAGCTGGCGGGGATGAGTGTTTCTTTAGGGACTTCCTGGGAGAACGATTTTGAAAATGCTATCAGCGGTAACAGCGTAGGACTCATGTTCTTTGATGAGAATTACCGCTTAAGAAGGTTAACTGATATGGTTATTAAAGCAGGTTTTATTGATGAATCTGCTTTAGGTTTACTTGCTGACGAGATAAATTTTCCTTTGTCTTATCGTTCCATTGCTCACGACATTCATAAGGCGGGCAGCAAGAAAACATCTATATATCGAGAAATTCTTTATAACAATAAGGCTTGGGTTTTCAGAATCAAACCTTATGTTTTCGAAGATAATCACGTCTGTGGCGTTACCGTTTTAATGGTTGATATCACACAAACCAAGACGCTGGAGACAAGAACCCACACACTTATGAAGAATATGTCTGTTGCGGTGCTTGAAGGCCTTTTCTCAAGGGATACAGGTCTTGAGCTTCTTAACGTGACGGAATCCATGAGTATGCTCCTTGGCTACACTGAGGAGGAATATGAGAACATAGTCAAGACTGAAGACAAATTTATGTATCTTCAGGAGATGTTCCTCCAGCTTATGGCGATTTCAGATGTCGCCATCACCGGTGAAAAAGAGGCAATGTCTCAGTTTAGAATGCGCCGCAAGGACGGCAGGGTTATTTGGATTGAGGCAAGAGGAGAGGTTGTGGGGAATACTGTTCACAGATCCTTGCTTCAGTTTGTCCTTATAGACATAACCAGAAGTTATGAGGAGCAGGAGAAGCTTCGTCTGGAGAAGAAGAAATTTGCGTATATTATCGAGATGACCTCGGATACGCTTTTTGAATACAATATTGCCAATGATGTGATGATCCTCGCAAAGCAAAAGGATGAGAGTGAAATAGAAACATCCATCGAAAACTATGCTTCACTTATTTCAATCGTGGGAAACACCCACCCTGATGATGAGGAGATTGTTTCCGAGTTTGCAGACGCATTAAGGGGCGGAGCGAGAATAATCAAGTCCACCTTCAGAAGAAAGATGGAAGATAACCAGTATCACTGGTTAAGATTTGAAGGCCGGACCATTTATACAATAGAAGGTAATGCTGATCGAATCGTCGGAAGAATTACAAATGTGGACGAGGAGAAGAACAGAGAAGCAGAACTTATTAAGAGCTCGGAGAGAGATCCTCTGACAGGGCTTTATAATCATATGGTCTGCATTGAGAAGATTAAGAAACAGATGGCCAGAATCAAGAGCAATGAAGCAGGATATCTGGTTGTTATCGATGTGGACAATTTCAAGCGAATCAATGATGAGAACGGACATCTCTACGGAGATGCTGCTCTTTGCTCTCTTTCCGACGCAATGAAGGTCAACTTCCCTACAGGTATCAAGGGACGAATCGGCGGCGATGAGTTTATGGTATTTGTTAAGGGAATAGAAGTTGATGAACTTAAGCAGAAGTTATCAAATGTCCTTAATGAGTTCAGCAAGTTAAGTGAGGACAATCAGGGGTCATTTACCCTTTCCTGCAGCATGGGCGTTGCTGTGTGCAGGAAGGATACCAAGGACTACGAAAGAGCCTTTGAAACAGCCGATAAAGCCCTTTATCTGATTAAGAAGACCGGTAAGAACTCCTACACCATCTGTGAGGTGGGTGACGATGTTCTTGAGGATGGTCACAGATACATCGCCGAGCAGGAAGAGAATGACGACGATTACGATAAGGAAAGCGCTCTTATTTCATCGGATGATGATTTGATTGTGTTTGCGCTGGAACTTATGAGCAGCGTTAACAACTACAGAAAGGGCCTTGGTATCGTTGCGGACAGAGTCTGCAGCTATGTAGGTTTCGATGAGATGGCCCTTATTACGAGTTCTGCGGACGCCTATACGGTGAACTTTGACTGGACAGGAGATAAGGCACATCCCTATGCAAGAAAGCTTTATCCCAGGAATCAGCGTCAGAACTGGGGACAGATTGAAGAGATGTTCACAGACCAGACGGATTACGTGGTTATAAGAGGCAAGAGACTTGCAGAATTAAAGCTTGGGGAGTACGCGTCCATTCTGGTAGCCAGATTGCAGGCTTCGGAGTACGCAACCCAGTACATCGCATATATTGACAAAACCACAGACCGCTCCTGGGAGCACGAGTCTGAGTTTCTTATCAGATTGACACATATGCTTGTCGGCAAGATTATTCAGATGCAGACTGATGAGCGCAACAGAGAAGAAATTGAGTATCGCATAAACTACGATGCTTTAACAGGTTTGCCCAGCTATACCAAGTTCCTTGAACTTGCTGAAGAGTTCATAAAGAGCCATGTTCCCAGCGACACCATGGATTACTATGTGTGCTACGGAGACTTTGTAAACTTCAACTACGTCAATGAACTCTATGGCTATAACACCGGTGACCACATCCTTGAACTTACGGGTAAGAGACTCCAGAGAGCTACAAAGGTGGCAATCTTAAGTTCCAGAATCACAGGCGACCAGTTTGTGGGACTCTGTGAGATAGAGAAGGGTGTTGATCCGGGAAGCAAGCTTCTTAGTAGCTTCAGCCAGTTTAATGATGTTGTCAAAATGCGCTATCCTCTGTGCAAACTTACCGTTATCTGCGGTATGTGCAAGGTTGAAGATGCGGATGTGGGAATTTCCGTACTTGTGGACCGAGCAAATGCAGCCAGAAAGTATGGTAAGGAACAGGGCGAGAACGGATGCGTTCACTATACAAGAGAGATGTGGGAGCGTAACGAGGATGAGAAGCAGGTTTACGTCAACATAAACGATGCTTTGAACAATCGTGAGTTCCAGGTATACTTACAGCCCAAGATTAGCCTTAAAACAGGCAAAATCGTCGGCGCCGAGTCTCTCGTAAGATGGAGAAAGCCTGACGGAACTCTCTTCTCCCCCGACAGATTTATTCCTATTCTTGAGAAGAACGGATTTATCACAAAGGTGGATTATTATGTTCTTGAGGAGACATTAAGATACCTTAAGGAGCTTATGAGCGAGGGAATAGAGCCTATTCCCATTTCGGTTAACTTCTCAAGAGTTCACTACGACGATCCTCTTTTTGCACAAAGCATCATGGAATACCTGCAGACCTACGAGGTGGATCCGGGACTCCTTGAAGCCGAGGTTACCGAGTATAACTATCTTCACGATATTAAGAGCCTTAACCCTGCAATCATCGAATTGCAGAAGCAGGGCGTTCTGGTTTCTATAGATGACTTTGGAAGCGGATATTCATCACTTAATATCCTCTCCAAGGTTACCGCTGACATAATTAAGTTAGACAGACTGTTCCTTGAGGATATGGATAACCAGAAGGAATTCATAACTCTCCTGGCAGAAATGATTAACAGACTGGGATACCAGATTATTATGGAGGGCGTTGAGACCGAAGAACAGATGAAATTCATCGCCACCACAAAGTGTGACCTGGTTCAGGGATACTTTGTTTCAAGGCCTATGCCCATGCAGGAATTCAAGGCGTTCCTGTTAGATTACAATTCCAAGGCTAAACCTTGGAAATAGATTTGGAAGGATTTTTTAATGAGTATATATGACACCTTAAATGAGCAGCAGAAGAAGGGTGTGTTTACTACAGAAGGCCCGGTGCTTTTACTGGCGGGAGCCGGCAGCGGCAAGACCAGGGTCATGGTTCACAGAATTGCTTATCTTATAGAGGAAATGGGAGTCAATCCCTTTAACATTCTCGCCATTACTTTCACAAACAAAGCGGCGGGAGAGATGAGAAGCAGGGTCGATAAGCTTATAGGCTTCGGCTCCGAGCAGATTTGGGTAAGTACGTTTCATTCCATGTGTGTCAAAATCTTAAGAAGATTTGCAGACAAAATTGGTTATGATACCAACTTTGTCATCTATGACACAGATGATTCCAAAGCGATAGTAAAAGAGATATTTAAAAAGTTACAGTTAGATTCCCTCCACATAAAAGAAGGCGCAGTGCGAGGGATTATTTCTCGTGCGAAAGACGAACTGATTAGCGTTGAACAGTTTGAGAAGGATGCTGCGTACGATTACAAGGAAAGAAAAATAGCCGAGATTTATCGAGAGTATCAGACTACGTTAAAGAAAAACAATGCCATGGATTTCGATGATTTGATTTGTAACACAGTCAAGCTGTTTAAAGAGCATCCTCAGGTTTTGGCAAATTATCAGGAGAGATTCCAATACATCCATGTGGATGAGTATCAGGATACCAATACTGCTCAGTTTGAACTTGTAAGGCTCCTTGCGGATAAGAATAGGAACCTTTGCGTTGTAGGTGACGATGACCAGTCAATCTATAAGTTCAGAGGCGCAAACATAAGGAATATTTTGGGCTTTGAAGAAACATATCCAAATGCCACTGTTATCAAGTTGGAAGAGAATTATCGCTCGACCCAGAACATTCTGGATGCAGCCAATGCAGTGATTCACAATAATGTAAGACGAAAAGACAAATCACTCTGGACTCGAAAAGATGGCGGGAATCCAATACACTTTAGACAGTTTGATTCTGCCGATGAGGAAGCTGAGTTTATTGCTTATGATGTCAAAAGCAAGGCAAGAGAACTGGGGCTGCCATATTCGGACTTTGCAGTTTTATATAGGACTAATGCTCAGTCTAATTTATTAGAGAAAGCATGTAAGCGGGCAGGTGTTCCAACCAAAATAGTTGGTGGCATTAGCTTTTTCTCCAGGAAGGAAATTAAAGACGTATTAGCTTACCTAAAAACCATTGATAATGGCAAGGATGATTTGGCAGTTAAGAGAATCATCAACATTCCTAAAAGAGGAATTGGAGCTACGACTATACTTAAAGCTCAAGTGGCGGCAGATGAGGAAGGTATATCTTTCTATGATGTGTTAAAAAAGGCGAGGAGCATCCCTTCTCTTGCAAAATCTGCTGATAAGATTGAGAAATTTACAGACCTTATTGAGTATTTCAGACACAGACTTGAGAATTATACTGTGATAGATTTGATGGATGAAATTCTCGCAAAAACTGGATATATTCAAATCCTCGAGGAAGACGGAGATGAAGATGCCCTAGATAGAATAAATAATATCAAAGAGTTAGAGGCAGATATCTTGGCATTTTATGAAAAAAATGAAGAAGCTACTTTGAGTGACTACCTTGCAGATGCCGCGCTATTTACCGACCTAGATAAACTTGATGATGAAGATGTCCCCAAATTGCTTTTAATGACATTACATGCCGCTAAGGGTTTGGAGTTTCCTAATGTATATATTGCCGGAATGGAAGATGGGATTTTCCCATCGAGTCAAGCTAGAAGCTCAGAATCACGGGATGAATTGGAAGAAGAGAGACGTCTATGTTACGTTGGAATGACTAGGGCTATGAATGACCTTACCCTCACTTATGCCAAATATAGATTGTTATATGGCGGCTACGGTGGTGAATATCGTGCAGTCAGCAGTTTTATTCGTGAAATTCCGAATGAACTTCTCGATAATAAGCCCCAGGTGAGACGTACAAGGGACTTTGATGATTACGGAGATGACAACGTTTTTGCCTCATCATTTAAGCCCAAAGCCATTGCAAGGGCCAAGCAGACGGAGCGCATGCCCCAGATGGCCAAGGAAGTGAAGGCGCTGAATCAGATTTCAGGGCTTGCCAAGGGGTCCGATATGAACCTTGGGGACCTTGATTATACCGTTGGGGACAGGGTAAGACATATTAAATTCGGTGACGGAACCGTGACGAAAATTGACAGGGAACCAAGGGATTACAAGGTCACGGTGGACTTCGATACAGCGGGTACAAGGATAATGTACGCCATCTTCTCCAAGTTGAAGAAGATATAGATTTGTGCTATGATTTTTTTACATATAATGACGATTGGAGGGCACCATGAAGCAGATGAATAGATTATTAAGAAGATACGGAACCAAGAGATTTGAGGAGCTTTTGGCAAGCGTTAAGCTGGGTGAACTGCTCGACAAGAAGGACGATGAGGATGATATTCTCAAGTGGATTCTTATTATAATTGGCGGCATTGTTTGTGTTGCTGCAATCGTTGGTATCATCATTTCAATCACAAAGAGATGTGAGAGAAAGAGACTGGAAGAAGAATACGACGATTTTGACGAAATCTACGGCTCCGAAGAGGAATAGGCAATACGTGAAAAAGGGTCAGATAATCGAAGGAATCGTAGAGAGAGTAGATTTTCCTAATAAAGGCATTACAAGGACTTCGGAAGGAAACGTGACAGTGAAAAACGCCCTTCCGGGCCAGAAAATATCCATAGGCATTTCTAAGGTACGAAACGGCAAAGCTGAAGGCCGTTTACTTGAAGTATTGGAAAAGAGCCCCCACGAGACGGGTGAAGTGTGTGAGCACTTCGGCGTTTGCGGGGGCTGTACTTATTTATCCTTTAAATATGATTCGGAGCTTGAAATCAAGAAGGAGCAGGTGAGAAAGCTTGTTTCGGAAGGGGCTTCGGCTCAGGAAGAGCCCTGGGAATTTCAGGGAATCAAGGCAAGCCCTGCACTTTATGGATACAGAAACAAGATGGAATTCAGCTTCGGAGACGAGTATAAGGGCGGACCCTTGTCTCTTGGAATGCATAAGAGAAACAGCTTCTATGATGTGGTAACTGTTGATACCTGTGAGATTGTGGATGAGGATTATCGCATGATCCTTTCCGCAACCCTTAAGTTTTTTAAGGACAGGAATGTGCCTTACTATCACAGACTGAAACACGAGGGAGTTTTGAGACACCTTCTTGTGAGAAAGGGACACTCCACTGGAGAGATTCTTGTGGGCCTGGTGGCTTCCACACAGAATCCGGAGGTTGCCAACGGAAACACCAGGATGATGGAGGAATACAGGGATACGCTGCTGGCGCTGCCCCTTAAGGGAAGCTTTGCAGGGATTCTGTTAATCAATAATGATAATGTAGCGGATACCGTCACCCCTGAGGCCATACATGTGCTTTACGGCCATGATTACTTCTATGAGGAATTACTGGGCCTTAAGTTCAAGGTGAGCACTTTCTCGTTTTTCCAGACTAATTCCGCCGGAGCGGAAGTTTTGTATGATACAGTGAGAGAGTATGTGGGAGACGGTATAAAAAAGGGTGGTACCGTGTTTGATCTCTACAGCGGAACCGGCACAATTGCCCAGCTTATGGCTCCTGTGGCCGGCAAGGTTATCGGTGTTGAGATTGTTGAAGAAGCGGTGGAAGCGGCAAAGGCCAATACCGCATTAAACGGCCTTTCAAACTGCGAGTTTATCGCCGGAGATGTTCTTAAAGTTTTGGATGATATAGAGGACAAACCTGATTACATTATCCTTGATCCTCCAAGGGATGGAATTCATCCAAAGGCCATTGGAAAGATTATAAATTATGGCGTGGAGAATATAGTTTACGTATCCTGTAAACCCACCAGCCTTAGGAGAGATTTGGAGATTTTTATAGAGAATGGTTATCGCCTTGTGAAGGCTGTGGCCGTAGATCAATTTCCTTGGACTTCAGGGGTAGAGACAGTAGCGTTACTTAGGAAAGGGGTTCTTCAATGAAGGAACAGAACAAGCTAAAAAGCCGCCTGGGCTTTATACTTTTAAGCGCAGGATGCGCCATCGGACTGGGAAACGTTTGGAAGTTTCCCTATATCACCGGCCAGTACGGCGGTGGAGTATTTTTGATACTTTACTTTCTGATGCTTATTATGTTTGGTATTCCTGTAATGACCATGGAATTTGCCATAGGACGTGCAGCCCAGAAGGCGCCTGTTAAGATGTATGAGGAACTGGAGCCAAAGGGAAGCAAGTGGCATATTCACGGTGTGGCAGGAATGATTGGCTGTATCTTGCTGATGATGTATTATGCCGTTGTTGCAGGCTGGATTGTAAGGTATTTCATTAAATTCCTTAAGGGTGATTTCGCAGGTGCAACTCCCGATTCAATAGGAGCGGAGTTTGGAAACATGCTTTCATCCCCGGGAATTAATATCGGATATACGGCGGTTGTGGTTATTATAAGCTTTGTTGTGCTGGCAATCGGCCTTCAAAAGGGACTTGAGAACATTACCAAATATATGATGGCCCTTCTTTTAATCATTATGGTTGTTTTGGCCATCAACTCATTTACAATGCCGGGAAGCAAGGAGGGACTTAAGTTTTTCCTATTGCCGGATCTTCAAAGAACAAAGGAAATCGGATTCCCTAGAGTTGTTATGGGCGCCCTTAATCAGGCTTTCTTCACTCTCAGCATCGGCATCGGCTCCATGGCAGTGTTTGGAAGTTATATCAACAAGGACAGAAGCCTTCTTGGGGAATCTGTAAACATCACAATCCTGGATACCCTTGTGGCAGTTACAGCGGGACTTATTGTTTTCCCCACCTGTTTCTCCTATGGAATCGATGTAAATGCAGGCCCCAGCCTTTTGTTTATTACGATGCCAAACGTTTTCGCCAATATGCAGCTTGGCAGACTTTGGGGAACCCTGTTCTTCTTATTTATGAGTTTTGCGGCCTTGTCTACAGCCTTTGCGGTATATGAAAACGTGGTGGCAAACGTAATGGAGCTTACTAAGCTTAAGAGAAAGACCGCCTGCCTTGTGTGCGGAATTTCCATGTTTATTCTGGCAATTCCCTGCGCTCTTGGCTTTAATCTTTGGTCAGGCTTTGCCCCTCTTGGAGAGGGAACCGGAGTGCTGGATCTTGAAGACTTTGTGGTTTCAAATCTGCTTCTTCCCATTGGCGCCATCGTTTACGTGCTTTTCTGTTCAACCCGCTACGGCTGGGGATGGAACAGCTTCCTTAAGGAGGCAAATGAAGGCGTGGGCATGAAGATGCCCGGATGGCTTCGAAACTACATGCGCTTCTTTGTGCCTGTGGTTCTTCTTACAATACTTGTTGTGGGACTTATTGATATTTTTGGTTAAAACCAAGGTATCTACGTATAGTGACGAATCCTTAGATTTATACCGGTGCGGGCAGACAACTGCCTGCACTTTTCTATGTCTTCCTCCGGAAGAACGTCCACGATTGACCATTTAACTTCTTTGATTTCTTCTTTGCATTTCAGAGCGAAATCCAGCATTTTGTCAAAGCCGTCATCATATTTGGGTCTTGTGACCGCCTGGTATTTATCCTTGTCCGGGGCGTTAAGGCTTATGGAGACTGTGTCTATAACCTTGGCAAGGTCAGGCACTATATTTCGACCGTTTTCTTCATTGCCAAGACCGTTGGTGTTTAATCTGGTTCGCAGATTCTTTTCCTCTTTAGCGACCCTGGCAGCCTCAAGAAGCACATCAAGTTCGCAGGTTGGTTCTCCATATCCGCAAAAGACCAGCTCCTTGTTCTCGCCGAAATCGTAGGCTCTTATGGCCTCCACAACTTCTTCCTTGGAAGGGTTCTTAACGTGCCAAAGGGTATCTGCACTTCCAACTCCATTCTTAAGGGAGCGTATGCAGAAGGTGCAGCTGCAGTTACATTTGTTGGTGATGTTTGCATATATTGAATCGTTATATCTGTAAATTATGTCTGCCATTTTCTTTAGTCTCCTTTAAAACATTTTCTTCTTGATTCCTCGACTGTCGAAGGCTGCCGCGACCAGATAGAAGAAGACAGCACTTCCTCCGGACTGAACAACGCTGCCGGAGAGGGCTGCAAAGAATGCGGCCTGGCTTCCAAAGAGAATAACCTCAGCCAGGTAGTAGCCTGTTGCCGAGATGAAGAAGGCAAAAATGGGAGCAGCCATGTTTCTCTTGGTAATAAGGGTCCTTCCTTCACTTGAGAAGGGAAGCACGATTAACATCTTGATTATCAGGGTGGGAATGGTCCACATGGGAGCGGTGAGAAGATCTGCAATACCGCCTCCGAGAGCACCTACAGCCAAAGCGTAGGGCGTCGGAAGTAAAGCTGCCGCGAGATATATGATTGAATCTCCGAAATGGACGTATCCGCCGTTGGCCCCAACGGGGATATGGAAGATATAGGCTGTGAAAATAATGGTAAGAGCAGTTAACACTCCGGTGGAGGTTATAAGTCTTGTTTTGTGGTTGACGTTTTCTTTAATCATTTTGTTGCACCTCACAGTGTTTATTTATGTGCAACTATAAAACGAAACTGACTATATGAATATAGCCAGTTTCGAGATTTTTAATATGACCAGATTTCCTTACCGTCAACCAGAGCTTTCTTTAATACGTCCTTTTCATATTTGAGTGTCAGAGAGAAGAATGGGGCATCCTCAGCCAAAAGCTTCAGGAAAATTTTATCTCCCTCCCACAGGGGAAGAGATGTTATTTCATCGAAGGGAACCCACACAAGATCTCCCTCGTTGCAGTCCTTGACCAACTCTCCAGAGAAATCATTGCAGGTATAAAGGAAGGCGTATTCATGCACGTCATCAAGGACGAAGGTGATTACACCTCTTAGGGCGAAGGAATTCATTGTAAGGCCTGTTTCCTCCTTTACCTCCCTTAATATGCACTCCTCCGGGGATTCACCGCATTCGATGTGGCCCCCCACACCGATATACTTGTCCTTATTGATGTCCTTTTCTTTCTTTGTGCGGTGCAGCATCAAAGCCTTACCGTCTTTAATTATGTAACAAAGTGTGGTTGCGTATTCTTTATATGTGTTCATAGAGCCATTATATCATGGTATTATATAGATGGAATTTTATATTTCAGTATAAAAGGATAAGAAGAAATGAAAATAAGAGCATTTGATCTCGACGATGATTTTGATGTGATCAAGACATGGATCACAGATGAAAGAACACATATGATGTGGTGCGCAAATCTGATTACGTACCCTCTCGAAAAAGAAAAGCTTAGGAGTTTTCTGTCAGAAATAGCAGGGAAATTCGGAGACAGTCCTTTCGTTGCGGTAGATGATGAAGGACGTGTTGTTGGATTCTATTGCTACTCACTTAATCATGAGACTCATGAAGGAATGCTTAAGTTTGTTATGGTGGATGCATCTGTTCGTGGTAAAGGAATCGGAAAGGAAATGATCAAGTTAGCCGTTCGCAATGCCTTTACTGATTCGGATGCTTTGGCTGTTCAGCTTAATGTGTTTCCTGAGAATTCAAGAGCCAAGAGATGCTATGAGGGTGTTGGATTTACCGAAAGGCAAAATACTCCTAACGCATTCAAGTATAAAGACGAGTCTTGGGGCAGATGTAATATGATTATAAAACGTTCTATTTCAGCATAACTGACTACTGACCGAACGGGATACTACAAATGGAGATAAAAACAAAACGATTGGCACTAAGACCTATCCGCGGACCGGTATCACATCCGGGGAATACACCTGTATGATCATGCGTGATGAGTGGGAGAATTTGAAATAGAATCCTTGGAGATAATTGGGAGCTTGAAATATGAGTGATAAGACTTATTTTGAAAATGCTTATTTTATCATAGGCACAGCTTATGCCGGTAAATCCACAATGGTAAAAGAGTTGGCTAAAAGACATAGCGGTATCGCCTGCGAAGAGAATTACCATGATAATTATCCGGAAACACTGGATGCAGGCGAATTTCCCTGCTTAACCTACACCAGAGATCTTGAGGATTGGCATAATTTTATAAGAAGGTCGCCCCAGGAGTACAAGGCATGGATTGACGGAGTGAAAAAAGAATGTGAAATACTGGAACTGCGTATGCTTCCGGAAATCTGCAATCAAGGCAAAACGGTGTTTGTTGATACAAATATCAGTATTGCAACATTGAAGAGAATAGCACCTGAGAATCATACGCTTGTAATGCTTGCAGATCCGATGATTTCTGTGCGGAGATTTTTTGAACGGCCGGATCCTGAAAAACAATTTCTCTATAAGCTGATTTTGGATGAACCTGACCCGGAATACGCTATGCAGAATTATCGTAAAGGTCTCGAACTGATTAATTCTAAAGAGACATATGATGAGTTTCTGAATTCCGGTTTTACTACGATCCTGCGTGATGAAAACAGAACAATAGAAGAGACGGTTGCTTTGGCAGAAAAAGCATTTCGGTTGTAAGAATATATTCTAGTAAAAACGACTAAAGGAATTTGATGGTGTATAGTGTATGGAAATAATTTATTTAGAAACTATACCGGATGTTGATATATATCATGATCTGAGAACATCTGTTGGTTGGGCTACTTTTAGTAAAGAACAGTCAAAAAAGGCCCTTATGAATAGTTGCCACTGTGTGATTGCTAAAGATGGAAATCAAACCATCGCCATTGGAAGAGCTGTAGGTGATGGCATGTACTATACAATAGTTGATGTTATAGTCAGGCCTCAGTATCAAGGGCGTAAGGTTGGAACGGAAATAATAAACAGGCTAGTGGATCTAATAAACCGTGATACGGTGGCGGGAGGAAGAACCAGCATTCAACTCATTGCTGCTCCTGGCAAAGAAGGATTTTATGTTAAACAAGGCTTTAAAGTTCTGCCCAATGAGAATGCTGGCGCTGCGCTTAGAAAAGTAATTTACACTTAAACTGTAGTAGAACGTTATCCCGGAAAATATATTTCAGTTTTATAGACGATGACAAATCGGAATTTATGGAGGTGTTGATATATGGATTTGAAAGATGTGAGTACACAGTCAGCAGAAATAAGAAGCCGCTATCATGATTTGGAAAGGCAGATTCACGGCTCTGTCTGGTCGGTGGAAGAAGATGCGTTAGCTTTTCTGACTGATGCTGGATTGGTCGGAAGATTTACGATGGATAATCAGGGACGCTGGCCAAGTGAAGATAAAGAACTGCTTCCTTCCAAGATTGGCGAATGTGTCTGGTGGTTGGCCGTTCTTGCCGAAAGAATGGAGTTAGACTTTGCAGATTGTGTAGAGCAATTCCTTAATGAACGGTTGACGGCTTTAGAGTGATAAATTCCGGTTTGGCGTGATGACGCAAAATCGGGATTTATCTTAGAGATAATTGATGGACGAGAATTACCAGAATATATGACAATGAATAAGGGGAAGATATGTGGCTGATCATGGCGGCTTTGTCCGCGCTCTTTGCCGGACTTACGGCGATACTTGCGAAATG
>FMWZ01000003.1 GCA_900103495.1 Lachnospiraceae bacterium G11
AAGACCGGCCAAAGAGGGTGAAAGCCCCGTAAGCGAAAGATAAGAAAGGACAGCAGTATCCAGAGTACTACGAGACACGAGAAACCTTGTAGGAACGCGCGGGGACCACCCCGTAAGGCTAAATACTCCTCAGTGACCGATAGCGCATAGTACTGTGAAGGAAAGGTGAAAAGGACCCCGGGAGGGGAGTGAAAGAGAACCTGAAACCCTGTGTTTAC
>FMWZ01000018.1 GCA_900103495.1 Lachnospiraceae bacterium G11
ATTCACAATCTTATAGGAAGATCCTTTTTTATTCAATTGACTTTCGGTTGCCGGGCAGGCTGTTCCAAGATTCTGAGTCAGAGGGGCACAGCCCAGCCACCCGCAAGGGCATGGCCTTTACAGGGTTCTCAGGCAATGCTACGATGCCTGACCCCGACGGAGAGAAAGCAGGCTGTTCCTGAGTTCGTCGCCGTCGGGGTGAAGACCCTGAAGCATTGCCAGAGGTTCATGTCAAGGCTGGCGGACGGTATTGGTAACTTATAGTGTGGCATGGGCAATCCCACATAAAAAATGATTGACCCTAAAAAAATATATTTCAGTTTTATAGACGATGACAAATCGGAGTTTGGTGAGGCATATATGGAAAAAACAACAAGAGAAAAACTGGCCAAGGTTGCAAAGGATATGGCGCAGGTTCCGTTTCATGGAGAAGTTGATGGGATGGCGTCCAATCTTGCGCCGATTGTGCGATTGTTTCCGACATGGAATCTCAAGGAAGCTGACGGGTTATGGTGTGCGGCGTTTGTCTATTATTGCTGCACTACAGCTGGATTCGGAATCCCGTACAGACCCGAGGAATGTAAAACCTGTCATCTGGCAGCATGTCTTGGCTGGGAGGAGTTTGCCACAGGCGATTGGCGGATTGAATACCATAAAGGGCCGGAAGGCTATATTCCGGAAACGGGAGACATCGTACTCTATGACAGGGTATTTGAGAACAAAGAGCACGACCATATAGGGATCGTCCTTGAGAAACGGGAGCGTACAATCCTTTCTGCAGAAGGAAATGTGAACAATATATCCGGAATTATCGAACGATCTATCGACGAACATATTCGTGCGTATATTCGAATTCCGGATGGGTATCGGTATAGAGAAGAGTGACAAATTCCAGTTTGTAGGGATGATAAAAATTCCTATTTTTAGAATTAGACAAATTAGAATTTGAGGAGATGATAATATGGAGCATAAAGGAACGAAAACAATAGAAACCCATAGGTTATTATTGAGAAAATTCTGTGCTGAGGACATAAATGCGGCATATATGAATTGGACATCTGATGATAGGGTAACTGAATTTTTAAGATGGCCAACACATACTTCTAAGAAAATAACAGAGACAGTTATTAAAGGTTGGATAAAAGAAAGTGAAAAACCAGAATTTTATCAGTGGGCAATTGTTCTTAAAGATATTAATGAGCCTATTGGTACGATAAGCGTTGTTGATAAAAATGATGATTTGAATATTTTACATATTGGTTATTGTATTGGTAGCAAATGGTGGCATAAAGGAATTACATCAGAAGCATTTTCTGCAATTATTCCATATCTATTTAATGAAGTAGGTGCTAATAGAATTGAGGCGCAGCATGACCCTAACAATCCATATTCAGGAAATGTAATGAAGAAATGTGGCTTAACTTATGAAGGAACGCTACGACAAGCAGATATTAGCAATAAAGGAATTGTTGATGCCTGTATGTACAGCCTGTTGAAATCGGAATGGAATGATACGGGAAATGTATAAATCCCAGATTGTCGGGTTAGCAGGTTATCTCGGAAAATAACTTATTGATTAATATACATGGAAATGGATCAGCTATGGGACAAGAATTACGTCATAATGGGGAATACGTTATCGTTAAAAATCATAAGATTCATATTTTTCGTGCAGGGAATAATAACGGACCTAAACTCGTTTTTTTGTCAGGCTCAGGCACAGTGGCCCCGGTATATGATTTCAAAATTTTATATCAGAAACTTTTTAATGATTTTGAGATAATTGTTATCGAGAAATTCGGATATGGTTACTCGGATTTATACGATGCACCAACCGACATTGATTCATTGATTTCTTATCATAGAGAGGCGTTATCAAAAATAGGCGAGGAAGGCCCATTTATTCTCCTGCCGCATTCATTGTCCGGGCTTGAGGCAATACGATGGAAACAGACATATCCGGAGGAAATTAAAGCAATTATAGGACTTGATATGGCAGTTCCTGCGCAGTACTTAAGCTGGGGACAGGAAGAGCTTGATAAGCGGACCAACCAGATAATCAAACTACAGAAGCTTCATAAGAAAGGCCTGTTATTCTGGTATCCTTTGAATAAGCGTGGACTTAATAAAGATGACATTAAACAACAAAAACTTCTGTGGAAAAGAAACGGAATGAATGATTGTTATATCGGTGAAGCAAAAACTGTGTTGGACAATGCAAAGCTTGTTGACAAAAACGGTGAAATAGATTGCCCGATTCTGATGTTTGTATCTGATGGTAAGCAGGTATCCGCGAATTGGATTCAGTATCAGAAGGAGTTCGCAGAACGTAACAATGCAAAGATCATTCAATTAAACTGCGGACATTATGTGCATTATTATGAGAGCGATTGCATCAGTGAAGAAATCATGAGGTTTATTGAATAAAACCGGAAGATAATTTTCCTATCGTGGGTTCAAATGAACCCACAAAAATGGGTTCATGGGTTCAAAAGTGAACCCACGGAAAGTGAACCCACGGCAAAGTAAGGTGAACCCACGCCAGGGCGCGGGTAGTTTTTGACCCCATAAAAAACTACGTTTTGACTACGATTCACGGCCAAGATTTGCCACACTTTGCCAGGCTTTGCCATTTGGCATCTTTTTCTGTAAAATGACAGGAACTTCAGCAGCCTGGCAAACTGGCGCAAACTTAAAGCTTTTGATGCGGTTTTGGAGGTAAGAAATGCCGATAAAAGTATTATTTATCTGCCACGGCACCACGTAGTTCGGGGCTTGCATATAAGCGCAGAACCGCAGCATAATGCGGCATATCTTAGCCGATAAACATTTTCTTACTACCAATTAACTACGACCCACGGCTTAAAAATACCGGTTGATGCTGAGTGTTATGAATTATTTGTTGAAAGAGTGAAAACCCGGGAGCAAGAGTTTGTGAAGACATTTACCGAGGTGCAGTAAGGATTATATTCCAGTTTATACGATAATCAGGAACTGAATTTTTAGGAGTTGCAGATGGTTAAGATTTTTAGCATAGAAGACAGAAAAAGCACATTGGATTATATTCTCTCAACAGCCAAAGATTGTCCTAAGATAGTTTCTTTGGTTCAAGTAGGATCCGGAGCTGAAGGTTTCCATGATGAAAAGTCAGATTTGGATTTTGTAATAGCATATGATAACAATGAATCCATGACTGAAGTTATGGACTACATGCATAATAAGATATCTGAAAATTATAATCTTATATTTTATACACAATCTGAGGAAAAGCATCTTCAAGTGTATGTGTTGGACAATTTTTTAGAGATAGATATCGGGTTTGGATGCTATGAGCATGCAGCAGCACTAAAACCGGCATTTAAGGTTCTTTTTGATAATTCCGGTACCGTAGAAGATAAAATGATTCAATCCAGAACCACTATGGATGAGCGCATATATGGCAGTAAACAGAAGAAAGATCTGGAAACTGCTCGTAATTATGCATGGACACATTTGATGCATGCAGCAGTAGCTATTAAGCGAAACAATTATTTTCGTACTGTAGGGGAACTTGAATTTGTTAGAAAAATATATATTGATCTTTTAGGAGACCGATATAAACTTGAGAGCGCTGTGAACCGTGAAATAGATAATCTGCCCGATTATGAAAAGGAAGCCATAAAGAGTACGTATATTACAGATGATAGCCGAGAGACGTTATGGGCGTGCTTGATTAATCTGACGGATTTGATTTACAAAGAGCTGGAAGGTAGTAGTATGCCTATATCTAAGGAAATGCTAGTTGAGTATTATAATGATTTAAAATAAACCAGGAAAATACCTTCCAGTTTTATAGACGATGACAAATCGAAGTTTGTGGAGGTTGCGATGAAGAATTATACACAGGTATATGTAAAAAACAGTTTTGAAGCAGCAGAAACATACTGCAAAGCTTTTGGAGCAGAAATAACTCGTGAGTTTAAAAACGAAGATAACACTGCTTATGAGCACTGTGAGCTATCTGTAAACGGAGAAGGTTTTTTGGCATTGGCAGAAGCGAAAAATCCTTGTGATATAGATGTAGTACATAAATACAAGTGGGAAACTATGACCTTTAACGTTTTTGAAATGGGAACAGAAGAAGCTGTTTATAATGCTTTTCAAGTTTTGAGCGATGGGGGTGTAATTATCGAACCTATCGGAGAACTTCCATGGAGTAAATGTTGTGCCACCATTATTGATAAATATGGTGTTTGCTGGTGGATATCAATTTAACAAATTCCGGTTTATCCGAATAATGGGGAGGGTATAAATATGAGAAAAGGATTTTTGGCTGTATTCAGCGGATTTCCGGATCATCATTTTTCGGAAGAGATAACAAGACGACTTCGCAAAGAATTGACTGTGCGCAAAAGCATCGTGTTTATCACGGCGTGTCCGCTTGATTATGAGCAAAATGATGATGACTGTGATGGCATGTATGAGATGTTCGCGGAGCAGGGATTGCAGTTTGAAAAGCATTGCGTGATTGATAAGCGAACAAAACCTGAAATAGCGAAGGAACTGGTAGAAAATGCGGATTGCATTTTTCTGATGGGCGGAGGAGTCTGTGAAGAACAGCTTGATTTAATCCGTGAGAAGGGCTGTTATGATGCTTTAATTAATTGCCATGCTGCCATCTTTGGAGTGAGCGCAGGTTCTATGAACATGGCCTGGAACACGGTTGATTTCTTCGAGTCCATGGAGCCGTTTCAGGGACTGGGATTTACAAACATCACCGTGAGCTGCCATCATAACCCGGAAGATAAATGGCGATACGGGCAGACTTTGAAAATGTCTGAAACCCGGACGGTTTACGCCATGGAAGATATGAGCGCTTTCTTTTTCAAGGGAGGAAAGATTGATATTGTCGGAAAAATCTACAGGGTAGAGAACAGGGAACTCCGTGCCGTTACTGAGAAAGATATCAAAGAACTTGAACAGGAATACCAAGTAAAAAAAATATATTCTCTTGAGGATTGCACGTTTACCCCGGTATCCGGGCATGAAGGCGGGAGAAATCAGATTGCAATCGTCAGTCGTGACGGGGAGAAACAATATGTCCTTCGTATCTCCGTCCTTGGGGATCGAAGCGAAACCGATTATCTGGCCGAAACAGAGTTTGTGCACTTTCTTGCTGAAAATGGTGCGCCCGTAGCGGATGTTGTTCCATCCGTTCGGGGTAGACTGGTGGAGTGTATGGAAACAGACGGCAAGAAGGTGTATGTTAGTCTGTTTGCTTATGCCAAAGGAATGCTTATTGCGGATAACAGCTACCGTTATCGGGAAGGTGCGCCACTGAGCGAATATTTCTACAACGCCGGTAAAGCTCTTGGGGCAATCCATAGGCTGTCAAAGTCGTATGTGCCTGTCCATACTCGCTCGGACTATTTTGACAAATATAACATGACGTATCTGAACCACCTGATTCCGGATGAATTCGGTGAACTTAAAACAGCCATTGCCAAACGACTCGAGAAATTCCGTACTTTATCGAAGGACAAAAACTGTTACGGTCTGGTTCATTTTGATTTCAGCGACGGAAACTACCATATTGACATGGATACGGGTTGTGTCACAGTGTTCGATTTTGATAACTGTATGAATTGCTGGTACATGTTTGACCTTGCAAATCTCTGGATTCACAACGAAGGCTGGACAAGGCAGGAACCCGACCCGGGCAAACGCTTTGCATTGATGCAGCAGTGCTTCGACCTTCAATTGCAGGGGTATAAAACCGAAACGAATCTACCGGAAGAGATGCTTGAAAAGCTACCATTGTTCATCGATATGGTGCTGATCGAAAACATTGTAGATGAACTGGAATGTTGCGCCCGTGAAGGTGAAGAACCGGACTATGAAGATATAGAAGATGTGGCGGAATGCCTGATTCATGAGATTCCTTACGCGGGAATCGGGCAACAAAAAATGAATGATACATATATAATCAGAGAAGCTGTTCCGGATGATGCAGAGAAAATGATTTTATACCTGAATCAAGTAAATGGAGAATCTGACAATCTGTTGCTTGGGAAAAATGAATTTAACGTTCCGGTTGAAGGCGTAAAAAGAAAACTGGCTATGAGTAAAGACTCGCAGAACAGTATTGTTTTGATAGCTCTTGAAAACGAACAGATTATTGCGAGAGCAGAATTGGAAGGATACTATCCGGCGAGAATTCGCCATAGGGCTAAATTCGCAATTTCAGTAAGAAAAGATTACTGGAATCAGGGTATAGGAACAGAAATGTTGAAAAGAATTATCGAGCAGGCAAAGGAGATGAAAATCAGGGTTATAGAACTGGAAGTAATCTCTGATAATGCAAGAGGCATTAATCTGTACCATAAAATGGGATTTGTTGATATAGGAATATATAAAGATTATTTCTACGTAAACGAGAAGTTTAAAGATGCTGTTGTAATGCAGAAACTACTATAGGCTTGGTAGGTACATGATATGAATTATAGAAGAGGGATAAAAAAGGACAGAATATTACCTAAGGTACTGGTCATAATTGCTGTTGCGGTGATGCTTTTAATATTTGTATTCAGAAATGAAATAAGAACGATATTATCTATAAAAAAGATAGATGATTATGGCATGTATCAAATGAAATATTATGGCAGTTATGATTTGGACGGATTATTAAATCAGGGAATTTCATCAGATGATGAATTGCAGGATTTCATAATCAAAGAACTGACTCACGGTATTCCGGTGGATATTGACGTTACTGGAGGAGGATGCACCGCGTTTGTATATACGGATATGGATGGTAGAACCATTATGGGAAGAAATTTTGATTTCAGCTATTCGCCATCTCTCCAGGTATTTACAAATCCTGCAAACGGATATGCATCTGTATCAACAGTTAATCTTGCTTTTGCCGGGTATGGAGAGAACAATCTTCCGGACTCATTCGTAAACAGTTTTTTGGCGTTAGCTGCTCCATATCTAACATTTGATGGAATGAATGAAGAGGGGGTTGCAGTATGTTCACTGGCAGTTCCGGAAGCGGATAATCCATCAACGGGCAAAACAATGATTAATACGTCCGTTGCAATGAGGATGATTTTGGATAAAGCTACAGATGTGAGTGAGGCGATAGACCTACTTAAGCAATTTGACATCTACTTTTCCGGTGATATACCATGCCATTTCCTTTTAGCGGATTCAAGCGGCAAATCAGTTATCATTGAATACTATGATGGCGGAATGCAGGTTGTAGAGCCGGATGAGAATTTCCAGGTAGCATCTAATTTTATCGCTTACAATCATCTAAATATAGGAGAAGGCTACAGCGAATTTGATAGATACAATTCAGCTCATGATTATCTTATTCAGAAGAATTGTAATGTGTCTGAAGATGAAGCAATGGCTTTGTTAGCAAAAATAGGAGTCATGTCTGGAGGAGTGGATAAATTGCAGTGGTCTGTTGTTTACAACCTGAATGACCTTCGTGGAAAGATTTTTGCACACCGGAAGAATGATATGTCGACCGAATTTAATCTTAATTAATGGAGAAGGCAATGGTTTACGAGTTAGAGGATACTGTAAAAGTGAAAGAGCTCTTTGAGGGCTGGGAAGAGACATTGATTTATTCCTGCCTCCAAAAGGTAATGGGCAAGATATATGTAACAGATCCAAAGAGGCCGGTATCTGCCATGGCGTTTGTCGGGTGCTTTGCATTTTATGCAGGAAAGCCTGATAAGGAGCTTGTTTTGGCAAAACCGGATGGTTTTGTAATCATGACACCTCAGAACGAAGAATGGGAAGCATGTATCGAAGCGTGTTTTCCTGATGCGAAGAAAATTACAAGATATGCCATAAAGAAAGATACACGATTTGATAGAGATTATCTTACAAAGCTGACATCCGGATTACCTGAAGGTTACGTGCTCCGAGCCATTGATGAAGAAGTATATGATTTATGCCTTACAGATCCTGTGACAGCAGATTTTGTTTCTTCATTCGGAAGCAAAGAAAAGTATCTAAAGATAGGCAGAGGCATGGTTATTCTCAAAGACGGGAGAATCGTCTCAGGCGCATCATCCTATACAAGATATAAAGAGGGTATTGAAATTGAGATTGACACGGTAACGGAAGAACGAAGAAAAGGATTCGCTCTGGCTGTAGGTGCAGCTTTAATTTTAAGATGCCTTGATGAAGGACTGTATCCAAGTTGGGATGCACACGATATGAATTCGGTACATCTGGCGGAAAAATTTGGGTATGAATTTGATCATGAGTATACAGCGTATGAAGTGTCCCATGAAAGCCGGACACACTAAAGGTTGCTGGATTGAAAAGGAAGAATGATAAATGATGAATATAAGAACAAAGCAATTTCAAATATTGACAGATATTAATCTCGTATGGGATTTCCTGACGGATACATATGATTACGAAAATGGGGGTGGGGTTGCGGCACCATTCTTTGAACACGCAATTTTGGCCTCTTGGATGGATAATTCGTATTCTTATCTGAACAGATTCTGGTTTGACGGTGACAAGGTTGTTGCCTTTGTCTTTTATGAAGTTCCTGCTACGGACATCTATTTCAACGTTCGTAAAGGATATGAATTTCTTGCGGATGAACTGATAGAATATGCCATGACTACCATGCCAAATTGGAATGGTGAGCAGCAGTTTGTTCTTTTTAATGGTCAGGAATATCTCAAGGAAGCAGCAAAAAAACGTGGGTTCAAACAGGTTTTTGAATATGAAGACAGGATATTCGATTTCGAAAATGAATTAAACTATGATTTGCCTGACGGATATCACTTTGTTGAACCGAATGATATTGATACCATTAAGATTGGGAAACTCTGCTGGTATGGGTTCGATCATGGAGATAAGGGTGAGTTTGTAAATTGGGACAAACAGGATACATCCCTCGAATGGACACCGGAAAAATCCTATAAAGATTGTCTTGGACTTGCAATGGCACCGCTTCCGCATTCGACACCTGATTATGGTGTGGTTATTGCTGATGAGAAGGGAGAATATGTTTGCTATTCGGGGATGTGGTGGGTTCCTCAAAATAAACTGGCCTATATGGAGCCTCTTTGTACTGCTCCCGAACACAGAAGAAAAGGTCTGGCCGCTGCAGCATTGACTGTTCATTATAGAAGGATGAAAGCACTGGGAGCAACACATATGACAGGTGGCGGAGATCCTTTTTATGAGAAGATCGGATATGGAAAGGGAAGGCATTGGAGTTTTTGGAGGAAAGATGATGAATAAATCGATATTCGAGACTGCGAAAGACTATGCATTTGATTACATGGAAGGAATTTCGGAGCGGCATGTGTATCCAAAGGAGGAGGATTTATTAAAGCTTAAGAGCTTTTATGAGCCACTGCCTCAAGTGGGTACAGATGAAGAGGAAATTTTGTCAGTTCTTCATAAAAATGGCTCGCCCAATACATTAGCACAGACCGGAGGAAGATATTTTGGATTTGTAAATGGTGGTGCATTACCGGTCACACTTGCAGTCAGGTGGTTGACTGATGTATGGGATCAGAATTCTGTACTTTATGTTGCATCTCCTATCGCAGGCGTAATTGAAGAAGTATGTGAGAAATGGATTGTTGATTTATTTGGGCTTCCTAAAGAAACTGCTATGGGACTGGTGGGAGGTTCTTCGGATGCATCTCTATGTGCGCTGACTGTTGCGAGAAATACAATATTAGAACGTAATGGTTACAACATTTATGAAAATGGATTGATGGGGGCGCCTGAGATTCGTGTTGTATTAAGTGAAAATGCACATGCAACCATCTTCAAAGCCTTATCTATTTTAGGAATCGGTTCAAAGAATATAATTAAGGTTGAGTCAAATCCGGATGGGACATTACGTTTGGACAAGCTGCCTGAATTAGATGAAAAAACGATTTTGATCCTTCAAGCCGGAAATGTAAATACAGGAGCATTTGATCAGTTCGAAACACTCTGCGATTTGGCCAATGAAAAGAATGCATGGATTCATATCGATGGAGCGTTTGGGCTATGGGCTAAGACAAGCAAGGAATATGCCTATCTTGCAAAGGGAATGGAAAAAGCCACGTCGTGGTCTGTCGATGCACATAAAACATTAAATGTTCCATACGATTGTGGAATTGTTCTTTGCAAATATCGGGATGCATTCTGCAAAGCATTACAAGCCAATGGAGACTATATCATTTACAGTGGAAAACGAGATGGCATGCTATATACAACGGCTATGTCAAGAAGAGCAAGGTCTTTTGAATTGTGGGCTGCAATTAAGTACTTGGGTAAAGAAGGAATTGGAACTCTTGTGGAAACTCTATGCAAGAATGCAAAAACCTTTGCTGAGCGTTTATCACAACTTGGATTTACAATACTGAATGATGTTGTGTATAACCAAGTACTGATACAGTACAAAGATGATGAGAGGACAAAACGTGTTCTTGAATATGTCCAAGAGGATCGAGTTTGCTGGTGTGGACCGACACAATGGAAAGGTAATATGGCAATTCGATTAAGTGTATGTTCCGGGGCAACCACAGAGGAAGATATTGAATTGTGCATTGATAGTTTTAAAAGAGGAATTGAATATGAAATATAGAATCAGAATTGCAGTTCCCAAGGATGAACAAAAGATAAGGGAACTGTTCATGGAAATGCTGCAGACAATTTATCATACGGAAGATGTTCAAGGGTATGAGCCGGGATGCCTGGACCGATACTGGATTAATGGTGAAGAGCACATTTTTGTTGCAGAGGATGAAGATGTTGTTGCTTACCTTTCAGTTGAAGTTCACCATGAATCGGATAAGGATTATATTTACCTTGATGATTTGTCTGTTACGGAAAAATATCGAAGTCAAGGAATCGGAAGTGCACTAATCCGTGAAGCGGAAAAATATGCACGAGAAATCGAAATCCCGGACATTGTTTTTCATGTAGAGAAATCAAATACAGAGGCATTTCGATTGTATGAAAGACTTGGATATAAAATATTCCGTGATGATGGTAGCAGATACCTGATGAATAAATCTGTTGAGATTCAGATTAAGGAGGAGTATATTTCTGCAGAGGAATACATAGCTTTTCTGAGAAGGACAGATCTTGGGTCGCAGTATCCCAAGGAGCGCTTTGAAGAGCGAATCAAGAAGTTGGTTAAGAATGTCTCCATCAGTCTTATTGCGCGTAACGAAAAGGACCTGGTGGTCGGAGCTCTATTTGGACTTACGGATTACAGCTATTGGTTGTATGTTACAGATCTCGGAGTAGACAGAGATTACGAGAGGCAGGGTATCGCAACAAGACTTATGAAAAAAGCACATGAAATAGCCGGGGGCGAGAAGGATATCGCAATATATCTGGTTGCAAATGAAAATGCTGTACCGTTTTATGAGAAGCTCGGTATGAAGAAAGCTGATGATGTGATGCAGTACAGTCATATTGAATGGACAGAGTGGACAGTGCAATAAAGCAAAGGAAGATATTTTGAAATAAGGAGAAATAACGATGACTAAATCGGCCTCGAGAGGGTCTCGAGTTAACTACATAGATAATCTCAGATGGATGTGCGTACTTCTGCTGATACCTTATCATGCAGCAATGTCATATAACATCTGGGGAGAAGATTTTTATATATTTTTTGAACAAAGCAAACCTATTGCAGCGCTTGTTTTATTCTGCTCACCCTGGTTTATGCCCTTGATGTTCCTGCTGGCAGGAGTATCCGCCAAGTTTTCTCTTAAAAAGAGGGGATACCTTGGTTTTATAAAAGAGCGATTTATAAAATTGGGAATGACATTTATTCTTGGAGTTTTGTTGATAAACCCTGTGCTTAGTTACTTTGCTGATGTTACACATAATGGGTATATCGGAAATTATTTCGAGCATTACAAAGTCTTTTTTACAAGGATAACTGATTTATCAGGTAATGATGGGGGCTTCGCAGTGGCCCACTTGTGGTTCATATTGGTCCTTATAATTATTTCTCTTGAGGCTTGTGTGATAATCAAAATAGTGGAAATTATACCTGTCAAGAAGAGGGAGAGCCTGGGCCTGATTTGTTTTATCGTATTGACTTTGGCGGCAATAGCCACATATAAAATAAGACTGTTTGATAAACCGGTCCACACGTATTTTTTCCTGTTTTTGCTGGGATATTATTTCTACGGTGACAAGACTTACATCGAGAAGTTAAAGGGATTGAAGTGGTTTATAGTGCCGACATTTCTGATTTCAGCGACTCTAAATGTCTATCTGGTTGAATGCACAGAGGGCTTCTATCGACTCAATACTATATGCAATTATTTGGCATTTATTTTGGGAGTGCCGGCTCTAATCTGCTTGGGTTCCCTGTGGCTTGATTTTAGAAATGATGTTACAGGCTTCTTCTCCGAAATATCATATTTGTACTACGTAATCCATTTCCCGGTACTTGTGTTTTGCCAGTACACTTTGGACCAAATCGGAATGAACCACACAGGGAATTTCTTTGTGACAATACTGCTTGCAGTTCCCATAACGCTGACGCTATGCATCATATATAAAAGTATTAAAATGCACCTTGCTACAAAATAGCAAGGTGTTTTATTTTAAAAAAATATGCGATAATAGAAAACAAGGCATAAACAGACCCACGGAGGCCGTAATTGAAGGAAATGATGGTATGCCCTAACTGCGGGGCGCAAATTGAAAAAGACATTACTAAATGTCCATATTGCGGATATATCAATAAAGAGGCGGCGGAGAAGAAGTTC
The DNA here is from genome assembly GCA_900103495.1 of Lachnospiraceae bacterium G11. Lineage (GTDB taxonomy): Bacteria > Bacillota > Clostridia > Lachnospirales > Lachnospiraceae > G11. Next base: position 12,762 of record FMWZ01000018.1, read on the forward strand.
AGAGAAGATCTGGGCGAGATTCAACGTAACATTGAGGAGACGAAGAAGGAACCCCAAAAGGCACTGGTAAAGGGAATCACCGGTGGAACAAAGGTGATACTTATTATTAGCTGCATACTTATCTTACTGGTTGCCTTGTTTTTTGTGCTGCTTTATATAGATACAAGAGATAAACCAAAGCTTTTTCTTACTGCTAAGGAACAGGAATATGCATCAGCGTACGTTCTGATGGCCGGGGAACAGCTTGATGAAGCGTATGAAGAGAAAGATATACAGCGAATGGCGGAGATTTTTGATAAAGCATATTCTGAAGATAGGGTGTCAATCTGGGGAGTCCCTCATTATGAGGCCGGATTTGCATCAAGCTGTTATATGAAACTGCAGAAATGTCTGCCTAACCTGGATAAAGAAGATATATCAAATCATGAGGCTGAAGAGATTACTTACTACTGCTTCTACTTCTATTACAGGGCCTATGGAGATGACGGAGCTGAGATTTTCAACCCCATAAGAGAGGATGAAATTTTACCAATCATAACGGAAAGACTTGGATTTACTGTGGAGGATATGGAGGGTTTTAGAGAAAAGGTGTGGTTCCCTCCAAATGTTAACAGATCCAAGGTCCACAAAGTTACCAAGAAATATTATAAGAACTATCATTAATGAGGTGAGATAACAGGGTGAAGTGTAGATACTGTGGAAGCAATCTTGGCCTGGAAGATGCAGTCTGTCCTTATTGCGGTAAGGTAAACAAAAAGGCGGCCAAATATCTTGCGGAAAAGAATAAATACCTTAACGAGTTTGAGAAGACCAAAACAGATGTCAAAGAGAAGTCGAAAACAGCCGGAAGAATAGGAAGATTGTCTGTTATCGGCGTTATGCTTATTCTTATTTTGGTGATGAAATTCAGCGTCAGCAGATATTCTGATGTTGAGTATCGCATAAATAAAAGAGAGGACATCATTGCTTCAGAAGTAAATAAGAACAGAGACACCATAGCAGAAACTGTTAAGGAAATGGAAAAGAACAGGGAGTACGTGGCCCTGTCTTGCTATATGCTTAACTATCGCCTGAGAAGTAATGAGCAATATGATGACTATTTCAGAGTGTTTACAGCAGCAGTCAGTTATAAAACTATTTACGAAGATATCATAAGTATAGTGACCGGCTTTGAAGGATACGATAACAAGACCACAAAAGATTGGTGCTATGATGCTGCGATTTATATCAGCGACTGGAACAGCTATGTCGCAGGGGGATTCTGGAATGACTCTCCGGATTCACCCATGCATGCAGGGGAACATGGGGCGTTTCTTGCCGACGCTAAAAAAGATGCACAGGACATGGTGCAGGTGTATTTTAACCTGACTGATGAACAGGCAGAATCCATGTGGACAATGGATAAGGAAGCTCTTGGGGAGCTACTGTATGAGAGTTGCAAAGACCTTTATCCAAAGGAGGCAGCAGATGAATAAAGAAAAGAAGAGAAAAGATCCTGTAATTATTCTTTTGGATATAATAATAGTCGCGCTGATTTTTGTAACCCTTTATGTGGGACAGTCATATGTTTTCTACAAAATCAGGATGAATGAGGAAACCTTTGCCGCGGATCCCGACAAAATGGCTTTTGAGCTCCAGAGAGGGGATTATGCCGGACTCATTCAGGGCAAGTACATGAATGAATTTAACGGAAACGTAGAAACTCCGGGTTACCATTCACTGGCGGATTATGTTGAAGCGGCATTTGCCTATAAGGTATATGATGCCAAGGGATATACGCAGGAAGCGAATGAGCAAAAGGCTATCATGGACGAGGCTCGAGTGAAGATGGAGGAGCTGACGATTTTTGCAGACAAGGTGGATAAATGGTTAAATTGACAAAACTAACGTTCATTAGTATAATGGCTAATGGACGTTAGTTTTTTGTTTATATTCTGCATAAACATGGAGGGAATATAAGATATGACAAGGAAAGAGGAAATAATCTATGCAACTCTGGAACTTGCTGCAGAGAATGGAATGAAGGGCGTATCCATGTCGCAAATCGCTGATAAAGTAGGTATTAAGGCGCCGTCGCTTTATAATCATTTCAGCTCCAAAGATGAGATTATCAGGGAGATGTACAGATTCCTCAGAGAGCAGGCCCTGATTGGAAGTAAGGAAGACGCAGCCGACTATTCGAAGCTTATGGACAGGAGTACGGAGGAAATCCTGCTGAGTTCCATATCGGCATATATGGGAATTGTTTCAAACAAGAATATGCTTCAGTTCTTTAAAGTTCTTTATTCAGAAAGACCCACAAATCCCATAGCTGCATCAATAATTGTAGAAGAAACGGATCGCATGATTCAATTCTCTAAGAATATGTTCTATGCGCTTGCAGTTCATGGAAAAATGGAAAGTAAAAATATTGACATAGTTGCAATGACATTTTCACTGACCATTCATTCTCTCATTGATTACAGAATGGATATGTTAACATCCGGAACAGTGGATGAGTTCGGAGAAGAAGGCAGCCCTGTTCCAAAGAATATTTTGGACTTTGTGAGATGGTTCAGTTATCAGATTGGAGGAAAATAATGAACAGAAAACTTATTAACTGGATGGGGCTTTTGGGAGTAGGCGCACTTATATCTTATATGACTGCAGCTTATTTTTGCAGAGCCGCATTTCCAGGATATAATTGGATGGAACAGGCAGTCAGTGATCTTTCGGCAGAGTCTGCACCTTCAAGGCAATTATGGGATAAGTTGTCTGCGATATATTCGGCCGGAAGTGTAGTATGCACAACATGTGTTGCCATATATGTGTCGGAGAAGAAAATTTCCTCAAGAATTTTTCGCGTGGGTATATATCTTCTTGTTATAATGAGCTGGATATCAAAAATTGGATATCAGATGTTCCCTCTTGATGATGCAGGTAAAGCAATAGGGGGAGTTGATGAAACAATGCATATGATTGTCACAGCCTTTGTTGTGGTACTTTCGATAGCATCTTTTGTGACGCTTATAATAGCAGGGATTAAGAGAAAAGAGGTCAGGGGAATCGGAATCTGGGCAGCAATATTCTTTGCCATGCTGTTAATGGGACCTATAGGAATGGCCTCATTTCCACCTGAGTATTTCGGCATAGGTGAAAGATTCAGTATCTATGCAGCCGTAGGATTTGAAGCGGTTCTTGGCCTGTATCTCTTCAACGGATTTTAAGACAGCTGCTATTCATATGACAGTAATCTATCTCATGTCAGGACTGTGGATGAGAATGACGAAGAGTTTATTATGGTGTGTGAATTATGAGAGTGATGAATAATACAAAGCTTTTGTTTTATGAAGAATATGAGCAATTTTATAAGATGACTGAGAAATCAAAAACCTTTGAATCGTTTTGTAGAGATGCTTTCGGACAAGATTTTTCTCAGGATGGATTTAGTGATATAAACCAGATAAACAGAATTCTTCGCCATATTCCTTCAGGGAAAGATATTCATATACTTGATATCGGATGCGGCAATGGGAAGATGCTTGGCTATTTGCAGAACAAAACCAATGCATATATTCATGGATTCGATTATTCCGAAAATGCAATTGATACCGCTAAGAGATTGTTTCAAACCAAAGCAGATTTTAAACAAGGGTATATCGGGGAGATTGACTATCCTGCGGAACAATTTGATTTGGTCGTTTCTATGGATACTATGTATTTTGCACCTGATATGGAAAAGCTTGTCCAGCAGATAATAAAATGGCTAAAGAAAGACGGAGTGCTGTTTGTAGGTTATCAGGAAGGCGATGTAATGCCAAAAACGGATAACGAGAAGACTACGATACTTGCAAAGGTATTCGATAAATCCCGAATCCAGTATGAAGTTGAAAATATAACTCAGGAAACTTATGAATTGCTCAAAAAGAAAAGAGAAGCTGCGTTGCTGCATCAAAGAGATTTTGAAAAAGAGGGCAATACAGACTGGTTTGATATGCTGATGCTTCAAACAGATTGCGTTACGGATCCTTACGATGTATTTGCACAGAGGATGGCAAGGTACATATATATTGCCAGAAAAGAGATTAATTAACAAGATTTAATTCCAGAATTATGTACGAAGGAGTTTTGTGGAATGCGAGCTTTGATAATTAATTGCAGCCCTGTTCGCACAGGGGCAACTGCAGAAATAGTTAAGCTGGTTTCGGAACAGTTATCAAATAAATACGGTGTCAAAAGCATTTGCATTGACGATTATGTCTTTGCATTCTGCAGAGGCTGCCGTTCGTGCCACAATATGGCGAAGTGTGTCATGAGTGATGCGGGTGTTATCGAGAATATAATGAGAGAATATGATGAGGCAGATATTATTGTCTCTGTTTCTCCGTCATACTGGGCAGATATTCCCGGGCAGTTCAAGGCATTCATCGACAGATGTACACCTTGGTGCAATACGCACGAGCCGCATGCAACTATTAAGCCTGGCAAGAAAGGCTTTACAATTGCTTTGAGAACCGGACCTAATATGCCGGAATGTGAGCGGATCATTGGAAGCATAGAACATTTTTATGGTCATTTGGAGATAGAGAGTGTGGGTCATCTTGGGCTGACATCTATCGAATATAAAGCGGATGTAGAATCAAGAAAACAGGAAATATTAGATTTCTGTAAGTGCATTTAAGGGTCGTTCTGCTTAATCAGAAATTTAAGGGAGATACTATGAATGTATTAGTTGAAACAGAACGATTAATAATTACCGAAATGACTATGGATATGGCTATGGATATCCATAAGAATTCTTTGGATGAGGATACAAGAAGATTCGTACCGGATGAAGTCTTTGAAACATTGGAAGATGCAAAAGAAACGGTGGAGTTTTTGATGTCTCAATATGGTTCTACGGATGGTCCACTGGTCTATGCAGTGATTCTGAAAGTCGACGATACAAATATAGGGTATGTTCAACTTGTTCCTATCGGAGAAGGCAAGTGGGAAATAGGATATCATGTGGCAAAAGCATATACTTGCAAGGGCTATGCAACAGAAGCAGTAAAAGCATTTCTTCCGCTTATGGCAAAAAGAGCTGGGATTGAAGAAGTGTATGGCATTCGACTCCTGGAAAATGTTTCTTCAGGACGTGTTTTGGAAAAGTGTGGATTTGAAACCTTCTTTGAAGGAGAAGGAGAATATCACGATGGAGTATATGAAATAAGTAAAAGTGTTTGGAAACTGTGATAATCCATTATTGATGTGATGCAGTAAGGATTATATTTCAGGATAACCGACTAGGGTGCTTTTTAGTATGGATCAACAGATAATTGAACTGACAGGATAAAGAAAGGAAAGATAAACTCATGTCAGACAGGAAATACTTACATACGGAAAGGGCGCACTATATGTGTCCGAATATGCACTTTGGGATCATGGTGGTGATCGGTGCTGAGTTTGATGAACGCCGAATCATCGAAGACATAGATGTTCTCAAATCAGTTCATCCGCTTATGAGAAGTCTGATTGCTGAGGAGCAGGAAAGTTCCGGGATATATTATGAGGAGCATTCGGAAATAGAAATCCCGGTAACGATAAAAGAGGCAGATGAAAACTGGCAGACTGATTATGATATGGTATCTTCAGCCGGGTGGAATGTTCAAAAAGAGGCACTACTCAAGGTCTTTGCTTATCCTTCAGAGAGCGGGACGAGAGTCCTGTTTATAGCCCATCATCTTCTTTGTGACGGAAGAGGACTTCTTCAGCTGGTGCAGGAGTTTGCGGATCATTATTCGAATGGAGCCAGACCGGATTTTGCCGGCGAGAAGCTTATGGAAAGTCTTGATGATCTTCCGGACGGCAGTGATCTTGGTTTTATCAGCAAGGTGCTGATCAGAAATGCTAATAAAATGTGGCGTAAAGAAAGGCATAGGGTCAGCTACGACGAGTATCTTAAGTTCGAGCATGATTATGATTCAAAACAGAAAATAAAGCGAGAGATAAAGAGTGTTGATGGAGAAGAACTCGACGATCTTCTTGGTTTATGCAGGGAAAACGGGATATCGCTTAATGACTATCTTGTTGCAAGAATGATGATCGACGAGGGTACGGATAAGGTAATCATAGCTTCTGATATAAGGAATAAGATCAAAAATTATAAGAAAGGTGCTCTTGGAAACTATGCTACCGCATTCGGAGTGGTGGTTAAGAAGAAAAGTTCAGAGATCATGGAACTGGCCAAGGCTGTAAATCGTGAAGTCAGAAACATCATAAGTAAGCCTGATAAGGAGATGCTTGTTCTTGCGTGCTATTTCAATATGGATCCGGAGCTTCTCGATTCCGTAGCAATATCGACTCTTGGAAGCTTTGAGAGCAAGGCCGGCAGATTTGTCGGAAGCAGGATGTTCGGCTATGAAAAGCGTGACGGCCATTGTATCACGAACCTTGGCAGGATAGAGAGCAGCGTTATCAGAGAAGGCGTTTTTATTCCGCCGGCATCTCCCGCAAACATAAAGGCGTGGGGTGTTCTTACGATAAACAAGAAGATGAGGATCTGCTCGATCCATTCAATGGAAATATGAAAAAGATTTAATTGGAAGATATTGGAGGACTGTATGTCTGAAAGACCTGCTCTAACATTGGGATTAAAGAGACAAGATTTTCTTGAATATTATTACCTTAAGGAAGAACTTGTAAAGTTCTGTCACGATAACGGGTTGCCTGCTTCCGGCGGAAAACAAGAGCTTACTGAGAGGATTGCATACTATCTTGATACGGGAAAAATCAAGAATTCATCGGGGACAGCATCTACTAAAAGAAAGACAAAGATAACCACTATAACAGAGACCAGTAAAATTGAAGAGAACATTATTTGTTCGGAGGTTCATAGAGCCTTTTTTAAAAGCAAAATAGGGGAGTCATTTTCTTTCAATGTAACATTTCAAAAATGGCTCAAAGCGAATGCTGGGAAAACATATGGTAATGCCATTGATGCTTATTATGAAATCAAGAGAACGGCAAAGCAGGGGCAGACCGTTATTGGAAAGCAGTTTGAGTATAATACCTATATCAGGGATTTCTTTGCAGATAACAAAGGTTCTTCGCTGGATGATGCTATAAGATGCTGGAAGTATAAGAAGAGCCTCAAAGGTCAAAACAAATATGAGAGATCTGATCTTAAAGTGTTGGAACAGTAAATCGGAATACAATGCCGAATGACAAAAAACGGTTTGCTAGGAGTGTTTACATGTGCGGAATATGTGACAGAATTAAAGAAACAAAAGCTGGTAATAATCCATTTCTTGTAAAAGAACTTGAAACCGGATACGTGGTAATTGGAGATTATCAGCATTTTAAGGGATATACCCTATTCTTATACAAAGATCATGTTGTCGAGCTGTTTGATCTTGATGAGAAAACAAGAGAAAAGCACTTATATGAAATGTCTTTGGTTGCCGAAGCGGTCAAAAATGCTTTCGGGGCTGATAAAATGAATTATGAATGTCTGGGAAACGGAGAAGGCGGCGCACATATTCACTGGCATCTATTTCCAAGAAGAGATGGCGATATAGAGAATTATGGTAACAATGGTAGAGGACCTGTTTGGTGGTATCCAAGGGAAGAAATGTATTCGGATAAGAACAGGCCTAGCAACGAAGAACTAGAGAATTTGAAAGCAACGCTTCATAGAGAACTGGACAAATTGTTAAAGGAATTATATGAGAACGATATATAAATCAGAAAAAGGAAAAAAAGAAATACTGAATCTATATGACAGTCAGCTCTCAAGGCTTACAACACCATGGAAAGATGTCTATGTGGATACTTCCTTCGGAAAGACGCATATTATTGAAACCGGTAATGTGCAAGGGGAACCGCTGCTTTTTTTTCATGGGGGAAATTCCACATCAGCATATACGCTTTTGACACTGGATTTTATTATGAATGATTTTCATATTTATGCTGTGGATACGATTGGCCATCCCGGGAAAAGTGCTGAGACATCTTTATCACCTAAGAATTATGATTATGGTAAATGGGCCGGTGAATTGATTAGTAAGCTTGGATATGAATCCATGTGTCTGTTCGGAGGCTCGTTCGGAGCGGGAATCATAGCAAAAACAATGTGTGTTGTGCCGGACAAAATAAAAAGAGTCGTAATATATGTTCCTTCAGGAATCAAGAATGCACCGGCCGTGAATAGTTCCAAAATGATGATTCCAATGATCCTTTATTGGATCACAGGCAAGGATAAGTGGTTAAAAAAAGTGTTTTTGCCTTTAGCAATTACTGAAGAAAATATCACCGACGATATATTTGAAACAGCGAGGCTCAGCATTCTTTACTCGAAGGTTAAGACAGGTATGCCAAGTGATGTCGATGCTGAATTGATGAGAAAATGCACAGCACCTACTCTTGTGATGGCGGCTGAAAAAGATTGCTTATTTCCTGGGAAAGGTGTATTAGAGAGAGCGCAGATAATAATTCCAAATTGCGAGACGTACCTGCTGAAAGGGCGCGGCCACATGAATTTTCTGACAAATGAAGAAAAGAAAATGATCGTTGATTTCCTATTAGGTTAAATTTGAAGTTAATCTTCCTATCGTGGGTTCAAATGAACCCACAAAAATGGGTTCATGGGCTCAAAAGTGAATCCACGGAAAGTGAACCCACGGCCAAGCTTTGCCACACTTTGCCAGGCTTTGCCATTTGGCCCGATTTTCTGTAGAATGACCGGAGCTTCAGCAGCTTGGCAAACCGGCGCAAACCGGAGCAATTTGATGCGGTTTTGGAGGTAAGAAATGCCGATAAAAGTACTATTCATCTGCCACGGCAACATCTGCCGTTCTCCCATGGCGGAATATATGTTTAAGGATATGGTTGAGAAGATGGGAGTAGAGGATGATTTCTACATTGCCTCTGCGGCCACATCCACAGAAGAAATCTGGGGAGGGGTGGGAAACCCGATTTATCCCCCGGCAAAGGCCGAGCTTAGAAGCCATGGAATAGGAAACACCCCCTATACCGACTTTAGCGGCAAGAGGGCGATTCAGGTTACTAAGAAAGATTATGATAAATATGACTATATTCTTTGTGCTGAAAGTGCCAATATAAGGAATACCCTAAGGATAATTGGAGGGGATCCTGATGGAAAGGTGAAGAGGCTTTTGGACTTCTCGGATTATCCAAGAGACATAGCTGATCCCTGGTACACGGGAGTCTTCGATGTTACCTATAACGACATCGAGGAAGGTTTGAAAGCCTTCCTCGATAAAGTATATTATAAGTAATACTATTCGCCTTTGATTTTCTTTTCTGTTTCTTCTCTGACCAAAGCCCTGAAAGCTTTAAGGTAATCAGAGAAAGCAACCTTGTCATCCCCGTAGGTGAGGTTAAGAGTGAATTCCTTACCGATCCAGGTGGACAAATCCGATTCATTATGGGAGATAACGGCTTCCAGATTATCAAGTGCTTTATAAATGCGTGCTTCTGTGGTTTCCAGAGCATGCATTTCTTTATATAAAGAAGCCATCTCTTCACAGTAAGGAGAGGGAAGGGATGAAACCCAATCGTTTAGAAGCTGTTCTTCTGTAGCCTCGTCCTTGTTTGTTTTATCAAAAGAAGGAATATCTCCGGTAAATATTTCACCAATGTCGTGTATGAGACACATTTTTATAAGCTTAAGCATATCCACTTCCGGGAATTCGTCTCCCAGAAAATAGGCCATCATAGTCATACGCCATGTATGCTCAGATACACTTTCATGTCTTCCCTGAGGGGTGTAACAATGTCTCGTAACATCCTTCTGCAATCCCAATAAATGAACTGTTTCCAAATACTTTTCTATGTTCATGATAACCCTCCATAATCCTTGATACCGATAATTATATCATGCAATTTACAGGCCTAGAAACCTGTTCAACTGAAAAATAAAAAAAATTTTTTCAAATAACCTATTGACATAGTAGGCGAATGGTGATAGAGTAACAACCAAGTTACAAAAACTATTCAAAGGAGACACGACAATGTTTAACTTAAGAAACAACAAATTTAATATGTGTATGTGTTGTTGCATGTTAAACTCCCGGGCATCTGGTATGGCTGGTGTATGTTCGTGTCAACATATGCACATATAAAGCTTAACCAAGAAACGACAGTTAGCCCGGAACCAAACAGAATGGTCCCGGGTTTTTCTTTGCAAAAAATTAGAAAGAGAGACAGAAAAATGAGCTTAGCAATCGAATCACTTTTAATCCACGGCGGTAAGGATATGGACGCCACAACCGGAGCGGTAAACATCCCGGTTTACCAGACATCAACTTACAAACAACAGGAACTTGGAGTTAACTCAGGATGGGAATACTCAAGAACAGGAAATCCCACAAGAGATGCTCTTGAAAAACTTATAGCAGATTTGGAGGGCGGAAAATATGGACTTGCATTTGCATCAGGACTGGCAGCGATTCACACAGTTCTTTCACTCTTTAAAGCGGGTGATAAGCTGGTTGTTTCAGACAACATTTACGGAGGTACATTCAGAGTACTACAAAATGTATTTGAGCCACTCGGAATTTTATATGAAATAGTAGACACAACAAAACCTTCAAATGTCGAGGCAGCAATCGATGATTCGGTAAAAGCCATATATATCGAAACCCCGGCAAACCCCTTACTCAGTGTCACAGACATAGAAGAGGTTTCAAAGATAGCGAAGAAACACAACAAACTTCTGATTGTAGATAATACCTTCTTAACCCCCTACTTACAGCAGCCCTTAAAGCTCGGAGCGGATATCGTAATCCACAGCGGGACAAAGTATCTGGGCGGACACAGTGATGTGGTCTCCGGGCTGGTTGTTGTAAACGACAAGGCAATAGCAGACAGGCTTTACTACCTTCAGAATGCAATAGGCGGAATCCTTGCTCCATGGGACAGCTTCCTTATGATAAGAGGAATCAAAACACTTGGAGTAAGAATGGACAGGCATCAGGCCAACGCAATAAAGATAGCCAATTGGCTTAAAGATAGCGGATACGTAAGCAAGGTTTACTATCCGGGCCTTGAGAGCGATCCGGGATATGAAGTTCAGAATAAGCAGGCAAAAGGCCCCGGAGCGATGATCTCCTTTGTACTTAAAGAGGAATACGACTACAAGTCATTTTTCAAAAACATAAAGCTTGTTACCCTGGCAGAAAGCCTGGGCGGTGTGGAGTCTCTGGTATGCCATCCCGCAACCATGACTCACGCAGCAATCCCCAAGGACATCAGAGAAAAGGTTGGAATTGTTGACGAGCTTATAAGACTTTCAGTTGGAATTGAAAACGTAGACGATTTAATAGAAGACCTGAAAAATGCAATAGAGTCTTCGAAGAAATAAAAGCAAACACAGAATCGGGAAAGGAGCGTGATGGTAATGGATGTATATATGGACATCCACGATATGATCGGTAATACGCCGGTTATAAAGCTTAACAATTTGGGAGTAAAAAAAGGAGTAAATATCTACGCTAAACTCGAATTGATGAATCCTGCGGGAAGCGTTAAGGACAGAGTTGGAGCGTACATGATAAAGGATGCCGAAGAAAGAGGAATACTTAAGCCCGGCGGAACAATAGTTGATGCTACCGCAGGAAACACGGGAATAGGTATAGCCCTTGCGGCACTTAACAAAGGATACAGAATTATTTTCACAGTTCCCGAGAAGTTCTCGGTGGAGAAGCAGAAACTGATGGCGGCTTTGGGAGCTGAAATAGTTCACACCCCCAGGGAAGAAGGAATGCTTGGAGCTGACAGAAAGGCAGACGAAATCATAGCAGGAATACCCGGGGCAATATCCTTAAAGCAGTTTAACAATCCGGCAAACCCGAGAGCTCATTACGAGACAACGGGTCCCGAGATTTATTCCCAGTTGGATGGTCAGATAGATTACTTCGTAGCAGGAGCGGGAAGCGGCGGAACCTTCTCCGGAGTTGCCAAGTATCTCAAAGAGCAGAATCCCCAAATACAGGGCATTCTCGCAGATCCTATAGGCTCAATAATCGGCGGTGGAGAGCATAAGGATTATGACATCGAAGGCATAGGAAATGATTTCATAGCAGAGACTATGGATATCAACCTGGTGGACAAAGTAATAAAGGTATCTGATACCGAAGCCTTTGAAACAGCAAGACTTCTTGCCAAAAGAGAGGGAATCATTGCAGGTTCTTCTTCCGGAGCAGCCCTTGCAGCCACATTAAAGCTGGCAGAGCAGATTGAATCCGGAAACATAGTTACCCTATTCCCGGACAGAGGCGACAGATACATAAGCAAAGGCCTTTTCGATGCATAAGGTAAAAGCAGGGACAGAATAATGGCAAAAGTATTTGAATTAGAAAGCGTATCGAAAGTATACGAGAACGAAGGAAAGGAGTTTGAAGCTCTAAAGGATATAAACCTTTCCATTGAAGAAGGTGAAATCTTCGGAATAATCGGAATGAGCGGAGCGGGCAAATCCACTCTGGTAAGAACCTTAAACAGACTGGAAAAAGTAAATGGAGGAAAAGTTAAATTCTACGGAAGTGACCTGGCAGACCTTAAACCCTCTGAACTTAGAAATGTAAGGCATTCCATCTCCATGATTTTCCAGGGATTCAATCTGGTGAACCAGAGAAGCGTTATCGACAACGTGATGCAGCCTCTTCGAATTGCAAAGATACCACGAAAAAAGCGAAATGAAATTGCCTTGGAGATGCTTAAAGTAGTGGGACTTGAGGAGAAGAAGGATGCTTATCCCGCAAGACTTTCCGGAGGACAAAGACAAAGGGTTGCAATAGCAAGAGCCTTAGCGTCAAACCCAAAAGTTCTCTTGTGCGATGAGGCAACAAGCGCCTTGGATCCGAAGATTACAGCGGAAATTTTGGATCTTTTGAAGGAGATAAACAAAGACAGAAAACTTACCATAGTAATCATTACTCATGAAATGGCCGTTGTGGAGAAAATCTGTGACAGAGTGGCAATCATCGACGACGGCAGACTTGAGGAAGTGGGCGAGGTAAAGGAAGTCTTCAGAAATCCCAAGTCGAGGGCAGCAAGAAAGCTGGTATTCCCCAGCAATCCCTTCGATCCTTCAAAAGAGGAAAGCAGATTAATAAGAATAGTCTTCGACGGATTGGCAGCAAGCGAGCCTTTCATAGCCAATCTTGTGGAGAAAACGGGAAAGAAAGTGAATATCTTAAGCGCCAACACAAAAAGCGTGGGCGGCATCGGATATGGCCAGATGGTTCTTGAACTGCCTGAGTCCGAAGAAGATCAAAAGATTATCACTGACTTTTTCAAAGAAGGCGGATTAAGTGTATCGGAGGTAACGAGAGAATGAGTGAATACATAGTTGAAGCCATCCGAAACGGTATATTTGAAACTCTTGAAATGACCTTTTTCTCGGCTCTGATATCTTACATTTTAGGTCTCCCTTTAGGTGTCGTCCTATACGCCACCGCCAAGGGAAGGCTTTTGGAGAACAGACCGGTTAACGTGATTCTGGGAACAGTGGTAAACATCCTAAGATCTTTGCCATTCCTGATTCTTCTGGTTTTGTTGATTCCATTTACAAGGTTTGTAACAGGTTCTTCCATAGGAACGGTTGCATCCATCGTTCCCCTTACAGTGGGAACAATCCCCATAGTGGCACGAATGGTAGAGTCATCTCTCTGCGAAGTGTCTCCGGGAATAATAGAAGCAGCCACAGCCATGGGAGCATCCCCGGTTTACACGATCATACATTTCATCCTCCCTGAGGCAACCCCCTCACTTCTTTTGGGAGGAGCCATAAATGTAGCGACGGTTCTGGGATACTCCGCAATGGCCGGGGTCATCGGAGGTGGCGGCCTTGGAGCCATAGCCCTCCAGTACGGTTACTACAGGTACGAAAAAGAAGTACTGTGGACCACCGTAACCCTTCTTGTAATCATGGTAATGCTGATTCAGGAAGCCGGCGGATTCATCGCCAAAAAGAAAAGAAAAATCTAAATAAACAAACGTAGAAAGAGGAGAAAAAACATTATGAAAAAAAGAATTTTATCACTTGCACTTGTATTAACCCTGGCAGCAGCCCTTGCAGGATGCGGCAGCGCAAAGGCGGCAGAGTCATCAACAATTAAGGTCGGCGCAAACATCACACCTCACTCAGAGATTCTCGAGGAGGCAAAACCTTTACTTGAGGCAAAGGGAATCACACTTGAAATCGTTAAGCTTGAGGATTCAATCACACCCAACACAGGCGTAATCGAGGGAAGCCTTGACGCTAACTACTTCCAGCACGTTCCTTACCTTGAGCAGTTCAACAAGGAAAACGGTTCAGACCTTGTTTCCATCGGCGCTATCCACTACGAGCCCTTCGGAATCTATGCAGGTAAAACCACAGACCTCTCAGCACTTCCTGACGGCGCACTTGTAGCAGTTCCCAACAATGTAACAAACGAAGCAAGAGCACTTCTTTTACTTGCACAGGAAGGCCTTCTTACCTTAAAGGATGATGCAGGAATCAATGCAACTGTTGAAGATATTGTAGAGAACCCTAAGAACATTCAGTTTAAGGAGCTTGCTCCCGAGCAGCTTGTAGCAGCACTTCCCGATGTTGAAGTAGCAGTTATCAACGGTAACTACGCAATCGAGGGTGGCCTTCATGTAAGCCAGGCTCTTGCAGTTGAAGCTAACGACGGACTTGCAGCGCAGACTTACGGAAACATCATTGCAACATCACCCGATAAGAAAGACAACGCAGCACTTAAGACACTTGTAGAAGTTCTTCAGGGACCTGAAATCAAGGCATTTATTGAAGGCAAATACGACGGAGCAGTAGTTCCGCTTAACTAGGAGAAGAGAAATGATTGGATTCGAGTACTACAATCCGGCGAAAATTGTGTTCGGAGAAGACAGTGAAAAGAAAATAAAAGACTTACTTAAGGCATATGAAGTCAAATCCCTTCTTCTGGTTTACAGCGGAGATTTCATAAAGACCCTGGGAATATACAGTGTAATAGAAGATGCGGTAAAAGAACTCGGTATCTCCTTCATAGAAAACGGAAACGTAGTTCCGAATCCCAGTATCGATCTTGTAAGAGACCTGGTAAAACAGGGCAAAGAAAATAGAACGGACTTTGTTTTGGCAGTCGGTGGAGGAAGCTCCATCGATACAGCCAAGGCAGTAGCTCTCGGCATTCCCTATGAAGGAGATGTATGGGATTTTTTCGAGAAAGGCATATCTCCAAAGGAAGTACTTCCCATAGGTGTAATCGCAACAACCGCATCAAGCGGCTCAGAAACATCCAATGCGGCAATTCTTTCAAGTGGCGAGTGGAAGCTTGGATTTGAGGATGACAGGATTATCCCCAAGTTTGCAATCATGAATCCTAAGTTTACGGTTGGACTTCCGGCTTACCAGACTTTTGTGGGAATTGCAGATGTTTTGTCCCATCTTCTTGAGAGATATTTCTCCGATGAGAAGAACTCAGACACAACAGACTACCTTATAGAAGGAGCAATAAAAGCCCTTCTTGTTAACGCAGACAGACTTCTTAAAGATCAGAAGGACGTCAATGCCAGAGGTGAAATCCAGTGGCTGGCCAGTGTGGCTCATAACAATTTTCTGGATGCAGGAAGAAGAGCCGACTGGGGTTCACACAGAATAGAGCATGAGCTTTCAGCTCAGTACAATATCACTCACGGTGAAGGGATGGCGGTTGTCACCGTTGCGTGGACCAAATATATGGCAGAGGTTAAACCCTGGAGACTTGCCCTTCTTGCAAGCAGAGTATTTGGAGCTGATCCCTACGACTATTCAGAGAAGGAAAGAGCTTACATTCTTTCCGAGAAGCTCACCGCGTTCTATAAGAAGCTTGGACTTAAGACCACTCTTACAGAACTTGGTATAGATGACAAAGATTTTGAAACAATGGCAAAGAGAGCCACAAGAAACGGCACGGTGGGACACTATGTACCCTTGGATGCCAAAGCATTTACAGAAATCTTAAAACTTGCATTATAAAGACAGTACGGAGGAAAAAACGATGGCAAGAGTACATTTAAAACAGCCTGACGAATTAACAGGCGAGGCAAAGAAGGCATATGACGAGCTTAATTCAAAGGGCAAAATCACTAACATGAAGCTTGTAATGCTTCAGGATTATGGCACATACAAGGCATTTATGGGCTGGTATGATTCATGGGCAAGTCTTGTTGACACAGTGGGACTCCGTGCAGCAACCATTTATGCTCACTCAGTTTCCACAACAAACGGATGCCAGTTATGCTCATTATTCTTTATCAGTGACCTTAAGGAGCTTGGCCTTGACCCTAACAACTTTGAAACAACTGAGAACGAAAAGCTTCTTCAGCAGCTTGGTCAGCAGATTGTCAAGGATCCCACAAAGGTTTCTGATGAGCTCTTCGATGGACTTCGCAAGTTCTACACAGATGAGCAGATCATCATTATCGTAGGCTTCGGAGCACAGATGCAGGCAACAAATAACTTCAACTCAGTGCTTGGTGTTGATGTGGATGCAAGACTTCTTCCTCTTAAGGACCAGTTCAAACCTGCGACCTGGAGAGAAGCCATTAAATAAATCTGTCCAAAATAAAGGGAACCTTCGGGTTCCTTTTATTTTGCTTATTCTTGAAATTAAGGTTTTTCAATGCTACACTATTGAAAGATTTATACACCGACCTAGGAGGGCCTGATATGAAGATAGTTGCGCTTGAAAGAAGCTGCGTGGGAATGGATATCGACTTTGATTTTACTGAATTTGGAGAGATGATTGTTTATCCAAACACCACTTCACCCGAAGATACTAAGGAAAGAGCCGCTGAGGCGGACATAATCATTGCCAACAAGGTTCCCTTGAATGCAGAGACTCTTAAGGACGCAACAAATCTTAAGCTTATTTGCGAGACAGCTACAGGCTTTGACAATATAGACCTTGAATACTGCAAGAGCAGAGGCATTCAGGTAAGAAACGTTAAAGGCTATTCCACAACCATGGTGGCACAGCATACATTTGCTTTGGCATTAACCCTTGCTCACCATATGCCTTACTACGACAACTTCGTCAAGTCCGGAGCATATTCTGCTCAGGATAAGTTTTCATATTTCGACAACACCTTCCGTGAACTTGAAGGCCAGACCTGGGGCATCATCGGAATGGGCAATATAGGCAAAAGAGTTGCTTCCATTGCCACAGCTTTTGGATGCCGCGTAATTTTCTATTCCCCCACAGGCAAAAGCACAGTAACGGAATACGAGAGAGTCGACTTCGATACCCTCTTAAAGGAAAGCGATATTTTATCCCTTCACTGTCCCTTAAGTGATTTGACCAGACATATCATCAACGCAGATGCGTTTAAAAAGATGAAAAACTCTGCTATACTTGTTAACGTTGCCAGAGGAGCGGTTATCGATCAGGCTGCTTTGGCAGATGCACTTGATAACGGAGAGATTCAGGCAGCAGGCCTTGACGTTCTTGAGGGTGAGCCCATGAAGGTTGACAATCCTTTGGCTCGAATTAAGGACAGCAACAAACTTATTATCACTCCCCACATTGCGTGGTGCGCTGTGGAGACCAGAACCAGACTTCTTAATGACGTTAAGGAGAACATCAGAACCTTCCTTAACGGAGAAGACAGAAATGTAGTAAATAAGTAAGGATTTTTTATGAAGAAACTTTTTGATTTTTGCAAAACCATGTACAAGAAATATGAGGAGCTTGTAAATTACTTCGTTGTGGGTGTTGCCACAACGGTAGTTTATTTCCTTGCCTGCCTCTTCTTCAAGATTTTCTGGGATCCCAACATTCCCTTCCAGAATGCTCTTATTAATTTCTGGGGATGGGTTGTAGGTGTTATATTTGCTTACTTCACCAACAGAGCTTTTGTATTTAAGAGCAAAGATCCCCACATGTGGACCGAATTTTTCAAGTTCACACTGGGAAGAGTGGCAACTCTCTTGCTTGATTTGTTTATTATGTGGCTCTTTGTAAATGCCATGGACTGGGGACATTGGACTTACAAAGGATTTGATGCAGGATATTGGCTTGCAAAGTTTATTTCCTGTGTTCTTGTTATGATTGCCAACTATGTAATAAGTAAGCTTGTGGTTTTCACCGGCAAAGATAAGAATAAGGAAGTAACAAATGAAGAAGCTGACGCTTAAAAGGACTGTCATTGCAGCAATAGCGGTTATTCTGCTTGTGTGCTTTGACCAGCTTACCAAATATCTGATTAAGACCAACTTCCAGTTGGGCGAAAGCAGGATGTTAATTGACGGCATTTTGCGTTTGAGATACATTGAGAATATAGGAATGGCCTGGAGCCTTTTGGAGGGAAAACAGATACTGTTTGCGGTAATAACCCCAATAGTTATCTTCTTTATTGGCAAAACCTTCATTTGCTTGCCTGAAGAAAAAAGATACACTCCAATCAGGATATTGTGTGTATTTATTACCGCAGGAGCCATCGGAAATCTGATTGACAGAATCTGGAACGGCGAAACTCTCTTTACGGGAGGAGTCGTGGATTTTATCGATGTTTATATAATTCATTTTCCTGTTTTTAATGTAGCGGATATATATGTAACCTGCTCGGAAATCGCGCTGATTTTATTGCTCATCTTTTTATACAAGGATGAGGATTTCAAAATAATCATAGACAGCTGTACAGATTTTAAGAAAGGGAATAAATAATGCAGTATAAGACACAGGGAACATGTTCAACAGCAATTGATTTGGAACTGGATGGAGACATTATCAAGTCTGTATCTTTCACAGGCGGATGTAACGGAAACCTTCAGGGAATCAGTAAACTTGTTGAAGGAATGAACAAAAACGATGCTATTGCAAAGCTCAAGGGCATAAAATGCGGATTTAAGAACACCTCTTGTCCCGATCAGCTTGCTCACGCTTTGGAGGCATATAAATAATGAAAAAAATAGTTCTTACAGGCGGCGGAACAGCCGGACACGTCACAGCAAACATTGCACTTTTGCCATATCTTAAAGCAGAAGGATATGAGGTAAGCTACATAGGTTCCTACGATGGAATCGAGAAGAGACTTATCGCTGATTTTGACATTCCTTATTATGGAATTGCAACAGGTAAGTTCAGAAGATACTTTGATCCCAAGAACTTTTCAGATCCCTTCAGAGTACTCAAGGGCTTCTCGGAGGCCAAGAAAATTCTTAAGGAGATTAATCCTGATGTGCTTTTCTCAAAGGGGGGTTTTGTTTCGGTTCCCGTAGTAAGAGCAGCGGCATCTCTTAAGATTCCGTGCATTATTCACGAGTCCGATATGACACCGGGACTTGCAAACAAGATTTGCCTTCCGGTTGCCAAGAAGCTTTGCTGTAACTTCCCGGAGACCATGAAATATGTGAAGGAAGGAAATGCTCTCCTTACCGGAACCCCCATAAGAGATGAACTTCTTAAGGGCAGTGCCGAGGAAGGTTATAAGCTGTGCGGATTTACCCATGACAAGCCGGTGGTAATGGTTATCGGCGGAAGTCAGGGTGCAGCGGCCATAAATAAGACTGTAAGAGACTCTCTTAACCTGATGCTCAAAGACTTTCAGGTGGTTCACATATGCGGAAAAGAGAAAGTCGATAATATGCTTCTCAATGTGGAAGGTTATAAGCAGTTTGAGTATTTAAAGGGCGAGCTTAAGCATGTATTTGCCATGGCAGATCTGGTGATTTCAAGAGCCGGAGCAAACTCAATCTGTGAACTTCTGGCACTTAAGAAACCCAACATTCTTATTCCCCTTCCCACTTCTCAAAGCAGAGGCGACCAGCTTCTTAATGCGGCATCCTTTGAATCTCAGGGATTCAGTATTGTAATTAATGAGGATGATTTGTCGGAGAAGTATCTTATGGAGAAGATACATGAGCTGTATTTTTCAAAGCAAAGTTACATTGATGCTATGAAAAACAGCGGACAGCAGAATGCCACAGCAACCATAATGAAACTCATAAATGAGATTGCTGAGGAGAAATAGAGAAAATAAAAAAAGCGCTTTAAGCGCTTTTTTTATTGTTTATTAATATAAGTTCTTGAAAACGTCTCGGCGGTTATATTTCTTACCGTTACTTACAATCGTATCGGCATTCTCCATATAGAACCAGCCTTTGACGGTTTCACCTTTTTCCATGTAAACCCAGTGAGAATCATCGGTCTGAGTGAATTTTACTTCTTCGTCTGACTTTGGAACCGCTGTCTGCTTGGATGAGGTGCTTCTGGATTCATAAAGATACAAATCTATAAGCTGGGTTACAGGTTCTGTATTCTGGTCCTCATAGGGGTAGAGGATATCACTCTTATACAT
Organism: Lachnospiraceae bacterium G11; assembly: GCA_900103495.1. Lineage (GTDB taxonomy): Bacteria > Bacillota > Clostridia > Lachnospirales > Lachnospiraceae > G11. The sequence goes on from FMWZ01000018.1 coordinate 33,072, forward strand.
CTTAAAGTTGGAAGCAATCTGCTGATCCGAACCTGACACCCATGTGGCAGGGGCTTTCCAGTTCTGCAGAATGTGAAGGTCATAAGCAGATTCAATCTGTCCGTTACCTTTGATTACAAAGTACTCATCTCCCGGGAAATAAGGAACGTGTCCGAGACAATATGTACCGCTTCCTGTGAATCTTATGAAGTAGGTGTAGGGAGTTCCGTTAGCACCGTAATCCAGAATGGCTATTTCCCTGTATCTGTCCCTGGTATCAATGTCTGTAATGTAGTAGGACATGAGATTGGGATCCTGTATATGAATACCCTGATCGCTGAGGAAAAGGGTGTATTTGTAATCGCCGCCGTTAATTGTGAAGGCATCCACAGCTGTTCCGTACTCTGCAATGGAAGAACGTGATGCATTGTAGTAAACCGTATCCAGATTTCCGTCACAGTCAAGGTCAACAAGGCAGGTGTCTCCCACAGGAACCTCTTCCATGTAGTCATTGTCAAAATCAAGAATATCGATTATTGTGCCATCGGTATTCTCAGAATCCTCTTCATCCTCTTCGCTCTCTTCAGAAGGTGCGTTACCTGAGCCGTCCGTATATGACAGGGTATCCTCATCGAAAATTTCCATGAAGTGGGTTTCGGGATCCACGGTAACAACCTCTGTCTTACCCAGATTCTCAAAAGCACATCCGGAAAGAGCAACCGTTAATGAAATTGTAATTCCCAGTGTACTTACAAGGGATTTTCTGCTCATTGGGCGCCTCCAAAAGCTCTCTGTAACTCTACTTCATTTTATGATATTTTCGCAGTTTTGTAAACGTTGCCCTTGGTTGATAATTAAGGGTCTCGGATATAAAATAGTCATAGAAAAATAAACATAGGAGTTAAGTATATGAAAGCATACGAAAGACTTATTAAATACGCAAAGGTTCATACCACATCCGATGAAGCAAGTGGAACTCATCCCAGTTTCAAGGGGGAATTTGATCTTGCGAATATACTTGTTGAAGAAATGAAAGATCTGGGATTGGAGAACGTGTTTGTAGATGATTTATGCTATGTCTACGGAACACTTCCCGCAACCAAAGGCTATGAAGGAGCCAAATCTCTTGGACTCATAGCCCATATGGATACATCTCCGGATGCCTCGGGCAAAGACGTTAAGCCCATACTTCATGAAAATTATGACGGAGGGGATATAATTCTTCCCGGTTCAGGTGCAGCCATGACCCCCGAGAAGTTCCCTTTCCTTAAAACATTTATCGGGGAAACCGTAATAACAACAGATGGAACCACCCTTTTGGGAGCCGATGATAAGGCCGGAATCTCAGAGATATTAACCTGTGTTGAAAGACTGATTAATGAGAAGAGACCTCACGGAACCATAAAGATCTGCTTTACTCCCGACGAGGAGATTGGAGAAGGCGCTGATAATTTCGACATTGAAGGATTCGGAGCGGCTTACGCTTTTACTATCGACGGAGGAGACTCCAACTGTCTCGAATACGAGAACTTTAATGCGGCTTCGGCAGAAATATCAATTAAGGGATTCAGCGTTCACCCCGGGGATGCGAAGGATGTAATGATTAATGCATCCCACCTGGCTATGGAATTCCATTCCATGCTTCCTGAGGACGAGACCCCTGCGCACACTGAGAAGAGACAGGGATTTTACCATCTGACTCAGATGAAGGGCAGAGTAGGTGAAGCAACTCTTTCCTATATTATCAGGGACCACGATAAGAGTATTTTTGAAAAAAGAAAAGCCACAATGGCGTCACTTGCCGAAAAGATGAACGAGAAGTACGGTGAGGGAACAGTTACCGCAAAGATTACGGATTCTTACTACAACATGCTTGAGAAGATAACACCTCACATGCACCTTATCGAAAATGCAAGAATTGCAATTAAAAATGCCGGAATGGAGCCTGAGGAGATTCCCGTAAGGGGAGGCACCGACGGAGCAAGACTTTCTTATGACGGACTTCCCTGCCCCAATCTCGGAACAGGCGGATTCAACTTCCACGGCAATTTCGAATGCACCACAGTAGAGCGCATGGACAGGGCTGTAGAGGTAATTTTGAACCTGGTGGATATATACAAAGACAAATAAAGTTTATAAAAAGTTTATAGAATTATTCGATTTATTTAATGGTATTTTGCAATCCGATTCGATAGAATAATAACCGTAGACGACACAGTCGCCTAAATCCCCCTTTCCTCTAATATGTGAGCGCGGCCTACGGTAGTTCGTTCTACCGTAGGCTCGTTGGTTTGTGAGGATAAAATATGAAATTAAAAACTCGTTCCAAACTTACATTTGTATTGATAGTCGTAATACCTCTTCTTTTGAGTGTGGTAACGGTCATGGCAGTGAAGCCCATCGTTATCAAAGAGGTTGCGCTTCAAATGGTTGAGAAAACTGAAGACGGATTGTTTACCATTTCCCTTCAGGATGAGGAAGCCTTCAGGAGAATTGTTACGGACACCTGCGTGGCCATCTTCATTATTCTGGTTTTCACAGCTCTGATGCTTACCATATGGATTAACAAGAGCATCATTGATCCCATCAATCAGTTAAACGTAGCCATGACGAAGATAAAAGACGGAAACTTTGACTACAGACTGGAAACTGACAGTAAGGGTGAGATTGGAGAGCTTTACAGAAATTATGAGGACATGCGCCTTCGTCTTAAGGAATCCACAGAGGAGAAGATGGCACATGAGGCCAGGAACAGAGAGCTCATAAGCAACATTTCTCATGATCTGAAGACACCCATTACCGCAGTCAAGGGATATGTGGAAGGCATCATGGACGGAGTCGCAGATACGCCTGAGAAGATGGACAGGTATATTAAGACCATCTACAACAAGGCCAATGATATGGACAGACTCATAAATGAGCTCACCATTTATTCAAAGATTGACAGCAATCGCATCCCCTATGATTTTCACAGAATCAATGTTTCCGATTACTTTGGGGACTGCGTTGAAGAAGTGGGAATGGATCTTGAGTCCAAGAACATAAGGCTCAACTATTCCAACATAGTAAGCCCCGATACAAAAGTAATTGCGGATCCCGAGCAGATGAAACGTGTTATCAACAATATCATCAGTAACTCGGTGAAGTACATGGACAAGCCTGACGGAGAGATTGATATTCGAATTCTTGACGAGGTTGATTCAATACGAGTCGAAATCGAGGATAACGGAAAGGGAATAGCACAGAAAGACCTGCCTAACATTTTTGACAGGTTCTACAGAACCGATGCTTCCAGAAACTCTGCACAGGGCGGAAGCGGAATTGGACTTTCCATAGTTAAAAAGATTATTGAGGACCATGGCGGATACATTTGGGCCACCGGCAAAGAAGGAGAAGGAACCTGTATCCATTTTGTTCTTCGTAAATATAAGGAATCGAAAGGAGAAGACGACATAGATGAGTAAGATTCTTATTATTGAGGATGAAGAAGCCATTGCCGATTTGGAGAAAGACTATCTCGAAATGAGCGACTTCTCCGTGGACATAAAGAATACCGGAAACGCCGGTCTGGATGCTGCTTTGTCAACAAACTACGACCTTATTATTCTTGATCTTATGCTTCCGGGAGTGGACGGATTTGAGGTCTGCAAGAAGATAAGAGAGAAGAAGAATGTTCCTATTCTCATGGTTTCTGCCAAGAAAGATGATATAGACAAGATAAGAGGCCTGGGTCTCGGGGCAGACGATTACATGACCAAACCCTTCAGCCCCAGCGAACTGGTGGCAAGAGTTAAAGCCCATCTTGCAAGATACAGCAGACTGGTTGGCTCAGCAGAAGCCAAGCAGAATGAAATCATCGAAATCAGGGGCCTTAAGATTGATAAGGGAGCCAGAAGAGTATTTGTGGATGGAGAGGAGAAAACCTTCACCGGCAAGGAGTTCGAACTTCTTACTTACCTCGCTGAGAACCCTAACAGAGTATTTTCCAAGGAAGATATTTTCAGAGCAATCTGGGGAATGGAATCCTACGGCGACATAGCAACCGTCACCGTTCACATCAAAAAAATACGTGAAAAGATTGAATATGATACCGCAAATCCCCAATATATCGAAACAATCTGGGGCGTCGGATATCGCTTCAAAATTTAATAAAAGCAATGCAAGACATCCTCATGCTGTGATAAAATCATGGCATGAGGATTTTTTTTGAGGACAAACATATACTGGTGGTTTTGAAAGAAGCCGGAATAGCCGTTGAGGATGCCAATATCGGAAGAATCGACCTGGTGAGTGAGCTTAAGAAGCACCTGGGCGGTAGCTACCTTGGAGTCGTTCACAGACTGGATATGCCGGTGGAGGGATTGCTTTGTTTTGCCAAAACGAAGGAAGCTGCAGCGTCACTTAGCAAAGGACTTTCAGACGGTGGACTTAACAAGAGCTACCACGCGCTGGTATGTGGAAAAGCCCCGGAGGAATCCGGCAGACTTGTGGATTACCTCTCCGTCAGGAAACTTGGCCCCAAGGGAGGTAAAAGCGCCGTAATCTCCAATGAAGAAAATCCCGATGCAAAGAAAGCAATTTTGAATTACAAGGTCATTGGGTGTACTTCGGTTGAAGAATACCAAGTAACACTTTTGGATATTTCAATTGAAACAGGAAGGTTTCACCAGATAAGAGCCCAGCTGTCTCACATGGGAAATCCCATAGTAGCGGACAGAAAATACGGAAATGAACTGTCTGAGAAAATAGCCCGAGTGGCAGGCATCAGAAACGTGGCACTTTTTGCTGACAGAATTTCTTTCATCCATCCTTCTACAGGTGAGAAGATGGATTTTGAATATATACCGGAGAACAAATTCGTTAAGGAGCTTATTAAATGAAAAAGTCCGGCTTTTCGGAGCTGATGCGTCAGTCGGAGGAGACGCTTTGCTTTATTTTTACATTGATGCTTGCAGCAATATATCCCTTCTTCTTAAGCCACGGATACATGAAGGCAGGAACGGATAAGGGTGTGTTGTATATATACATTTCGGGAGCTTTCTGCCTCTTTGGAATAGCACTTTTCATTCTCTATTTTCTTGGGAAAATAAAGGAGAGAGGGCTGGCGGCAGGCTTTGCAAAACCTTCGGTTTCCGATATCTTTATGTTTCTGTATCTGATTGTCATTAATGTTTCTTTCTTTTTCTCCTTTAACAAGAAAGTTGCAATTATCGGAGAGGGAGGATGGTATCAGGGATACGTGACCTCTGTTTTTTTGGTTCTTTCATATTTTCTGATTTCCAGATTCATGAGAAGAGCCGGAGCCATTACAGCGATTTTTTGCATAGTTTCGGGAATTGAATTTCTGCTTGGAAGCCTTAACAGAATGGGCATATACCCTATTCCCTATGAGGGAGCGGAATCAGGTTTTATCTCCACTCTCGGAAACATTAACTGGTTCTGCGGTTTCTGGTCAGTTTTCTTTGCATTGGCAGCGGGACTGTTTTTCAGAGCAGAGGGAACAATCCAAAAAATTCTTCTTGGAATTCTTTTGGCAATAGGTTCGATTGCCGGGGCCCTTCAGGGAAGCGACAGTGCTTTGGTGGTATTCACAGCAATAATCCTTGTGGCATTTTATAAGTCGGTGGACGAAAATATGGAGTCGAGAATGAGAAGCATGATTCTTGCCTGTGTAATTCTGGGCCCCATGGCTTTGACATATCTGTTTTTCAAAGTATTTTCCATAAGCCTTGATTACGAGTCATTTACGATTTCATTGCTTTTGTACTCGCCTGTTCCGGCAGTTTTGTTTGTTGTGGCAGCAGCTGTTGCCATCCTGGTTTATGCTTTGGGAGAAGAGGGATCGACGGTTTTATTTAAGATTCTTAAGACAGTTTCCATTGTCGTTATTGGAGCGGTTTTCTGTTTTTACCTATTAATACTTCTGGTTCGAACAGGAAATCCGGAGGCATTTTCTTTTGTCCCCTATGACAGCCCATTTCTTCTGGACTACGAATGGGGAAACAGCAGAGGATATACCTGGGTGGCCGGCATAAAGGCTTACTTTGACGGTGGGCTCATACAGAAACTTGTGGGCTGGGGACCTGACTCTCTTGCCTATGCGGTTTACAGGAGCGGAAGCAGTGTGGCAGATTTTGTCATAAACAAGTTTGGTGATGCAAGGCTTACAAATGCCCACAACGAATGGATTACGGTTCTGGTAAACTATGGATTCCTTGGACTTGTGACTTTTATGGGGGCACAGATTTCCAAGGCAAAGGAGCTTTTGAAGGGCGACAATGGGCTTTCTTTTGCCTGTGGAATGGCATTGGTTTCCTATATGGCCCACAACTTTTTCAGCTTTGCACAACCTGTAAACATTCCATACATATTTATCCTTATGGGTTTGGGAACATGGGCATTACAAAGCAAAAATGCCGAAACAGTTGATTTTTAGGCAAATAATGACTATAATTGTTTAGAATTGGATTTAGACACTATTACATCAGATTAAAGAGAGGTTACCAAATGGGTAAGTACAGTAACAGATGGACCAGGGCTGCAATCCCTGCACTCCTTTTACACTTCAGTATCGGAACAGTTTATTGCTGGTCAATTTTCTCACAGGAGATCGCTGATTATATCGGATTCTCCAAATCAGCAGTAGAATGGGCATTCTCATTCGCAATTTTCTTCCTCGGCATGTCAGCAGCATTCCTTGGAAACGTAGTTGAGAGAGACATTCACAAGTCTTCTCTTATTGCAACAATCGCATTCACACTCGGTATGGTGGGAACCGGATTCTTCATCTGGTACGGCGGCAAGGTATTTGCCGAAACCGGAACAGGAAGCGTTCCCGCACTTATCGGTATTTATTTAAGCTATGGTTTTGTAATGGGCGTAGGTCTCGGAACCGGTTATCTTTCACCTGTTAAGACTCTTATGCTTTGGTTCGAGGACAAGAAGGGCCTTGCAACCGGTCTTGCTGTAGCAGGATTCGGTGGAGCTAAAGCTATTGCTTCTCCTATCATGCAGAAGATTCTCGGTGAGAACCAGAATGGTGAGATCTATAAGATGTTCTGGATTCTTGCAGTAGTTTACTTCATCATGATGTTCGTAGGACACCTTCTTCTTGCTAAGCCTGCAGGCTGGCATGAGCCCGACAAGTCAGAGAAGAAGCCCGGCATCTGGGAGACCATCAAGACCAGACCCGTTTCCAACTACATTGGAATTTGGCTTATGTTCTATATTAATATTACATGTGGTCTTGCAATCATCTCTCAGGAGAAGATGATTGTAAAATGTATCGGCCTTGCAGCTAGCGTAGGAATCATTTCTACAGTATCCGCTATCTTCAATGCAGGCGGACGTCTCGGATTCTCAGCATGGGCTGACTACATGAAGGATCGTAACACAATCTACAAGATGATCTTCATCATTTCCATTGCTTTCACAGCACTTGTAATCTTTACAGGCGCTATCAAGAACGGTGAGGGAAATGCATTCCTTATCATCCTTGTACTTGCTTTGATCTTCATGGTAAACGCAGGATACGGCGGAGGCTTCTCCAATGTACCCACACTCCTTTCCGATCACTATGGAATGGGATCAATCAGTGCCATCCACGGAATTACACTTTCCGCATGGGCATTTGCAGGACTTACAGGTAACCAGATGGCTACATACATTGTTAACCACTTCGGCACTCCCGAGGACCATGGCGGAGTAATGGTTAACCCTACAGGTTATCAGATGGTTCTTTATGTAACAGGAGTTCTTTATATTGTTGCTCTCCTTCTTTCACTTTTCCTTGTAAAGAAGTCAGATAAGGCAGCAAAGTAATTTAGACAGATAGGAAATTTAAAATGGCAGATAACAAGAAACAGGTAGAAGCGATTACTTCCATGGAGGAAGATTTCGCCCAGTGGTACACGGACGTTGTTAAGAAAGCAGAGCTGATTGACTATACATCTGTTAAAGGATGTATGGTGTTTAAGCCCGCAGGTTATGCAATATGGGAGCTTATTCAGAAGCAGCTGGATGCGAGATTCAAAGAGACAGGTGTAGAGAATGTATATCTTCCCATGTTCATTCCCGAGAGCCTTCTTGAGAAAGAGAAAGATCATGTTGAAGGATTTGCCCCTGAAGTTGCATGGGTAACACAGGGTGGACTTCAGCCTCTCGCTGAGAAAATGTGCGTACGCCCCACATCTGAGACTTTGTTCTGTGATTTTTACAAGAATGATGTTCACTCCTACAGGGATCTTCCCAAGGTTTACAACCAGTGGTGTTCAGTAGTTCGCTGGGAGAAGGAGACACGTCCTTTCCTTCGTTCCAGAGAGTTCTTATGGCAGGAAGGCCACACCATTCATGCTACCGCTGAGGAAGCAGAGGAGAGAACAGTTCAGATGCTTAACCTCTATGCAGACTTCTGCGAGCAGGTTCTTGCAATCCCTGTAGTTAAAGGACAGAAAACAGATAAAGAGAAATTTGCCGGCGCTGAGGCCACCTACACCATTGAGGCTCTCATGCATGACGGAAAGGCTCTTCAGTCAGGTACTAGCCATAACTTTGGTGACGGTTTTGCCAAGGCCTTTGATATCACTTTTGCCGACAAAGACAATACATTAAAGCATCCCTTCCAGACATCCTGGGGAATGACTACAAGACTTATCGGTGCCATCATCATGGTACACGGCGACAACGACGGACTGGTTCTTCCTCCTCTTGTTGCACCTACTCAGATTTGTATTATTCCCATTCAGCAGAAGAAGGAAGGAGTTCTCGATAAGGCATATGAATTAAGAGATATGCTTAAGAAGAACTTCAGAGTGAAGGTAGATGATACCGACAAGACTCCCGGATTCAAATTTGCCGAGGCAGAGATGAGAGGATATCCCATCCGAATCGAGATTGGACCTAAGGATATCGAAGCGGGCAAGTGCGTAATCTGCCGTCGTGATACAAGGGAGAAAATCGAGGTTGACCTTGATGCCCTTGAGACAGAAGTTCCTGCAATCCTTGACAGAATTCAAAAGGAAATGCTTGAGAGAGCAAGAACTCACCGCGATGCTCACACTTACACAGCATCAACCAAGGAAGAGTTTAAGAATGCATTCAACACCAAGGCAGGTTTCGTAAAGGCTATGTGGTGTGGCTGCAGAGAATGTGAAGATGCAATCAAAGAAGAGTTAAGTGTAACCAGCCGATGCATTCCCTTCGAGCAGGAGACAATTGCCGACACCTGTGTATGGTGTGGTAAGCCTGCAAAGAAGATGCTTTACTGGGGACGCGCATATTAAAGATGGCGAATCTCGGAAATATAAAAAACACCTTACAAGTATTGGATAAATACGGCTTCAGTTTCCAGAAGAAGTTTGGTCAGAACTTTCTTATTGATGCCCATGTCCTTGAGAAGATCGTGGATGCAGCTGAAATAACAAAGGATGACTGTGTTCTGGAAATCGGCCCCGGAATCGGAACAATGACCCAGTATCTGTGCGAACGCGCAGGCTGGGTTTTTGCGGTTGAAATAGACAAAAATCTGATTCCGATTCTGGAGGATACCCTGTCCGAATACGACAACGTTAAGGTTATCAACGAAGACGTACTAAAACTTGATATTCAGAAACTTGCAGATGAGGAAAACGGTGGCAAACCCATAAAAGTAGTTGCCAACCTGCCTTACTATATCACAACACCCATCGTCATGGGACTTCTTGAAGGAGGAGTGCCTCTTAAGAGCATTACCATGATGATTCAGAAGGAAGTGGCAGACAGAATGCAGGTAGGTCCCGGAACCAAGGACTACGGAGCATTATCTCTTGCTGTTCAGTACTACAGCAAGCCCTCTGTAATCTGCCAGGTTTCACCGGAGTGCTTTATTCCTAAGCCCGGTGTTGGAAGCAGTGTTATAAGACTTGAGTGCTACGATGTGCCTCCCGTTGAAGTTCGTGATGATAAGAATATGTTCAAGCTTATCAGAGCAGCTTTCAATCAGCGCAGAAAGACCCTTACAAACGCCATTTCAAATGGGGGACTTGGCATATCAAGGGAGCAGTGCGCCGAAGCTTTAAGAAACCTGGGGCTGTCTGAGACCATAAGAGGTGAAGCTCTTACTTTGGAACAGTTTGCCGCACTGTCGGATGAGCTTTTTAAATAGCAGAGTGTTAGGGGAATTATTGAATGGATAATGTTAAGAGATTTGATATGTCCATCCCACCGACAAGGACCAAGTGGTATCTTAGACCACTGACTATCCTTATAAGTCTTCCGTCGGTATTGGCTCATAAATCTAAGATTATTAAAACAGGAATGGAGGGAATTAAGCCCCCCTTTATTCTTTTATGCAATCACAATGCGTTCCTGGATTTTAAAGTTGCTACAAAGGCAATTTGGCCCTCCAGAGCAAACTATGTTGTAGCTATAGATGGTTTTATCGGAAGGGAGAAGCTCTTAAGAGATGTGGGATGCATCTGCAAAAGGAAATTCACCAGCGATCTGACCCTTATAAAGAATCTGTGGACAACCATAAAAAACAAAGATATCGCAATCATATATCCCGAGGCAAGATATTCCCTTTGCGGAACAACTGCGGTCCTTCCGGAATCCTTAGGGAAAATGTGCAAGATGTTTAAGGTCCCTGTGGCAACACTTATTTGCCACGGTCACCATGTGAATTCTCCCTTCTGGAACCTTCACGACAGAGGAGTGGCTCCGACGGAAGCGGAGATATCGCTGCTTTTTACACAGGAGCAGCTAAAGAGTCTTCCTGTGGATGATATAAATGACAGGATCGTTGAGAGATTTCAGTATGACGATTTTGCCTGGCAGAAGGAAAGAAAAATAAGAACAAAATATGCCGGAAGAGCGGAAGGCCTCCACAAGGTACTGTACCAGTGTCCCTCCTGCAAAACTGAGTTCACCATGACTTCAAAGGGCACAAAGCTTATCTGCAATACCTGTAAGAAGACCTGGACCATGTCGGAATTTGGTGAGCTTTCTGCCGACACGGGAGAAACGGAATTCAGTCACATTCCCGACTGGTATGAATGGGAGAGGCAGAACGTTCGAAAAGAAGTGGAGAACGGGACCTATTCTTCCGGAGAACTGGAAGTGCATGTAAATTCTCTTCCCAACGCGGACAGATTTATGGACATAGGAAAGGGAACCCTGTCCCATGATATGGAAGGATTTAAGGTCAAAGTTACCGATAAGGACGGAAAAGTCAGGGAGATGACCAAGACAGTTCCATCCCTTTATTCCTGCCATATCGAATATGAATACCTTGGGAAATATGGAGATTGTGTTGATCTTAATACTCTGGAAGATACCTGGTATATTTATCCCCATGGAGAGAAATTCTCCGTAACCAAAATGGCTCTTGCCACAGAAGAACTGTTTGCGGCTTACAGAAACAGAATCGGAAAGCCCTGCAGGCCCGGATTAATGTAATAAAAAACCTGACACCAAATAGGTGCCAGGTTTATTTTTTAGTATGTTAACATTGGTGTCCAGTATTTCTGGCCGTAAATATCAGTGAAGCAATAAGACATAAGTGCATCTCCGTCACCCATATAGGTGTTGCTGATAAGCATGTCTTCCATGTCTCTATCCACAACCAGGGTTTCTCCAAGGAGATAACTGTCCTTGTACTCTTTGTTATATGTGTAGTAGTCACAGATGAAATCTATTCTGTCACCAATTTCAAGTTCTGTAAGGTTCTTTGCTATGGTATCTGTCTCGCCATCAACGTAATCGTATCTTGCACCTGCAATGAAGCCATCCTCATTTTCAGAAGTGAAAGCAATAATCAAATCACAGCGAACATCATTTAAGTAGCAGGGAACGCGGCCGGTTATGATGTAGGAATCGTCATCCCACTGAGTATCCAGGTGATAGTAGGCAACAGGTTGACTTTCGATGGAAAGCCAGGTCTTATCCGTGGGAGCCATAAGATTTCCGTTGTCATCATATTCAAAGACGTTATCCATTCCAAGATCGATATATCCCGCACCGTCATCATAGAAGGCGTTAAGTTCCAAATCCTTTACGTAGGACCACTGGTCCTCGGACAACTGGATTATAGGAGTATCATACTCGTCCTTGGTCCAAATAAGAGCGCTGCTGTCAAAGTGATTGGAAGCGATGTAATCCGCTGCATAATCGATATCCAAAGACTTGCCAAGGAAACCGGTGTTTTGTGATGACAGGCCTGAAATCGAAGAGAAATCACTGCCCATGAAACTTGTGAGCAGCTGGCTTATCATGTCCGCGGAGCCCATTGAACCTGAACTGCTTCCACCTCCGGATAAATCAAAGAGCGCACCCATGGGAGATTGAGAACCACCTGAGGCAACCTGACCTGCAACTTCCAAAGAAGCGAAGTTTTGGATGCACTTGGCATACTCTTCATCCATACCTATGTCTTCATAGGTATTAACCATGCTGTCGACCTTGGAAGACTTCTTGTAAGGGAAGTAAATTGAAAGGCCGTAGGCGTTGGTCATGCTCTGACTGGTTCTGTTGTATTTGACGCTGCCAAGAAGTGCTTCGGCAAGAGATTTGGCAGGTGCAGTGCCTACTCTGTTGGCAAAATCGACTAAATCTACCTGGTCGATTCTTGATGAGGTTGCAAACTCTCTTGTTGAACCCCTTGCGTTGGAAACAGTCTTATATTCTTTATTCTTAATCAGGTCAGAAGTGTTTTTGGAAAATGAGGCAAGCTCCGAAGGAACCGTTGCGGATAATTCCGCCAAATCAATAAGCGAAAGCGTTGTCTTCTGGCCTCGAACACTCTGAGCGCATGCTTCTGTGAATGAATCAATTATATTTTTGCCAATATCCAGGGTGGACATTGAAGTATCATTCGATAATTTCTTAAGCCAATCTGTGTAATACCATCCGATACCCGGCTCGGTTTCCTCGGATGCAATCATGTAATCGCTGTAATTGGAAACCACCAAAGCGGTCTCAACAGTAGCCATAAGGCAGGCATCAAAGCCAACGAAATCAAAGTTGACACCGCCGTCTTTAAGGGCTTTGTTGATTCCTGAAAGAGACATTGCTCCCTTAGATGCGTATTTCTCGTCGTAACCGTATCCACTGGTGGATCCGCCGCCGTGATCCCACAAAATAAGATCATATCTGTCTGCGGGGAAGTTTTTGGCAGTCCATTTAATAAATCCTGAAAGAGTATCCGGCTCAACCATGGGTGATTGCCCCAGATCTTTCTGAAGGCAGGTCATCTGCTGGCCCTTAATCTGGTAAACCTGGTTGGTGGAACTGCTGACTACGTTATTCTGCCATCTTTTACATCCGCCGGTATAAATAATGAGATTTATTTTCTCTCCGACGTTTGCGGCAAGCATTTCCTGAAGGTCTTTGGATGCCATGGCGCCGCGACTTTCAAGGTCTGTACCGCACATGTAAACCATTATGGTAATAACATCACTGCCGTCGCCTTTGATGACCGTACGCTTTGCTCTTGCAGCACTTGCAACAGACTTGTCCAGTACGCCGGTATTGGCCTTACCGCTCCATGCAGCGGAGCTTTCTTCACTGTAAACGCCACCTCCAAGGAAACTTCCCAGAATAGAGCTGAGTCCTGAGGTCCCCGTTCCTGAAGGGCTGGTGGTTGTGGTGGTCTGCGCAGGTGAAGGAGCATATGATGTCAGGGAGGAATCGTCTCCGCCAAAGCCTCCAAGTAAGGAGCCAAGGCCTCCGCCTCCACCTAATAAAACGAGTACAATAATAACAATTAGAAAGAAGAGAGGACTCTTTCTTCCGCCCCTATTCATATTCCCGCCGGAAGGCCCTGATGATATGGGGGAACTTCCGCTCCCATAACCGCCTGTCCCCACGGGACCGATTCCAAGTCCATCCCCTCGTTTATGAACACCGGATCCTCCTCCGGTAACATTCTTTTTTCTTCCAAGTGGTCTGTTAGCCATGTATTTCACCTCCTAAAATACACTTTAAATATAGCACAACGCAGCAGATTAAACTACAATAAAACCTTTTCTCCTCGTGAGGACAGCACCGTCTGTAAGGCTGCGACTTAAAGTAAATGGAAACTTTTTTGTTTCCACTTTTTGTATTAATTAATTTTAATTGATTGCTTAGTATAAATATAGAACGAAGATGAGGACGAGAAATGTACGAGGTTGTAAATGCTTACTTGGAAAACGGATTAAAAGTAATCCTGCATAGAATACCTGAAGCAAAAACCTTTGCTTGCGGATTATGGGTTAAACAAGGAAGTAGTAATGAAAATGACGAGAATAACGGACTTTCGCATCTTACAGAACATTTATTGTTAAACCCGCAGAATCCAATGAGTCCAAAATTCGGCAAGTTGATGTCGGAGATAGCATCAAATGGGGTTATGTACAATGCGGCAACAACGAAAGAGTATACATGCTTCTATTTTACGGGGCTTGAGAGATTGCTTGAAAAATGTCTTAAAGCATTAGCATTGATGTCGATTGAGAACAGAGAGTTTGAGGATGACTTTTTTGAAAATGAAAAAAGAGTGGTATTGCAGGAAGCTACCAGTTTTTATTCATCTTTCCAACAAATAAAGGAAAGAACAAGTCAGGCGATATGGGGGAATATCGGGATAGGAAGAATTATCATGGGTGATATGAATAATATTTCCAGCGCCAATCTCGAATCAATAAATGAAATTATAGAAAACTCATATGTACCAAACAATTCAATATTGGTAGTAATCGGCAATATAGACTATACGGAGACGTTAAATATAATAAGCAACTACTTTGAAGACTGGAGATACAAAAAAATCTTATCAAAGGAAAGCGCGGTTGAAAAAAGCCCGGGTATTTATATAAACACCGGAAGTGGAAAAAGTGCAGTAATTTCAATTGGATTCAGAACAGTACCTTATAACGAACCAAACAGAACCACGGTGGACATGATGGTCAGAATGCTTGGACATGATGGACTTCAAGCCAGATTGGTTCAAGAAATAAGGATGAAACGGGGCTTGTCGTATAACCTTGGAGGGTTTACCAGTTTTTACAGAAGACATGGAACAATAGGATTCATGGCAGTTAGCGACAAAACAAAAATAACAGAAATAGCGAAGTTAACATCTGAAGTAATAAACGACGTAAAGGAAAACGGGTTTGCAGATGATGAGATTGCTCGTGAGAAATGTGCAATGGAGACGTCGTTACTTCTGGAGGTTGACAATATAACAGATCATCTGAGGTACATAGGAAAATGTTCTGTTATGGAAGAAGACTTCTTTGTAGAAAATGAAGTAAGAGCTATTAAGGATGTTACAGGCGAGCAGCTGAGAGAAGTGGTTCGAAACAGCTTTACGGAAGATAACCTCGGAGTAGCGGTTATAGGAGATGTGGACAGTGAAGAACTTATCTCAAACATATCGATAGCTTAGGAGATATGATATGACAGATATGGCTTGTATATATGAAATGAATATGGTTCAGGAAACTCGCCAGGTAGATGAAGACTTACTGTCCGGAAGAGCATTTGACATTCTTCTTGGATTGTTGGATTCAAAGCAAACTGCCGATTCATTGGCCAAAAAACTGGCCATGCCGCGATATTCACTTAAGCTTTATCTTAAAAGACTCGTAAATGCCGGAATAGTGGTTGAACATGCGCTTCCGGTTAGTGAAGGAGCCATTGAAAACGAGTATGAATTGCCAAGTGACAGGCTTTCTATAATTAATAATCTTGGGAAAGAGGGCTCTAAATTTAAAGCTGCAAGAGATTCGGAAATATCTGCTCAGCATTTTGCAGTCATGGCTAAAAGAGCAATCATGTCAGCGGCGGCCAATAAGGATGATCCTTACTATATCGGTTCATACTTTATGAAGGCCAGTGAAGAAAATATGGCCAAGTTTAAAAAAGAGGTCTTGGACCTCTTTGAAAAATACAAAGCAATGGAAGATCCTGAACAAGACAAAACATATAGTCTGTTTACGGTATTTTCACCATTCAACATGGAGGATGAAGAAAATGGAAAAGAAAATCAGAAAAATGCCCTGTGAAAATGAGGACAAGAAGTCAACTGTTCAGATTCAGAATTTTGAAAACAAATTAAATGTTTCGGACGAGGAAGAGGACAACGGGATTTCATATGAAATCACATTTGGTGAGAGAGAATAATTTAAGTTTATTTTTGTGCACATAATAATATAAAAAACAAACAATTATTTTAAGGAGGATTTCAACATGAAGAACATTGATTTAACAAAACAGGATTATGAAGTAGCTGATGGTAAGGTTGTAATCACATCCGACGAGTTGCTCAACATGATTCAGTCAGACGAAGTTGCTATTGACGGAGAAGAGGAAAATGCTCTTTCCATCAACTTTGGATGCAAGGTTTCTGCTGCATCATAAATGGATTTTATTAGGGGCCGGCCTAGGCCGGCTCCAATAAGGTTAATATGAAACTATCAAAGTACGCATATAATATAAAAATCAATAATAAGCTGGGCGCTTATTATAGCGTCCTTTCCAGAAGATACGTTACGTATGATTATTCTAAAAGGGAAAAATACAAAGAGATTGTTGAGCACCTGAATAAATCCCAATATACTCCCGAAGAGGTCAATTTCATAAGGGAATTACATAAATACGGGATTATTGTTGATGAAAAAACAAATGAGGAAGCATACCTTAAATATAAGGAAAATGCGGCACGCTTTCGGGATCAGGTATTAAGGATAACTGTTTTTGTTACCACAGGATGCAATTTCAGGTGCACATATTGTACACAGTGTCATACTCACACCAGAATGACCGACGAAACAAAGAACTCTTTGATTAAATATATAGAGAATGTATCGTTGCAAAAAAAACGAATAGAAATTGTCTGGTTTGGCGGAGAACCTCTAGTCGAATTTCAGGCAATAATTGACATATTGAGCAAAGCCAAAAGCCTTTGTGGGAGTAACGGGTGTAGCCTCGTGAGTTATGCGGTTACAAACGGATACCTCCTCACAAAAGACAGAATCGAAAAGATGAAGGAGGTCGGATTTGAAGCTTTGCAGATAACTGTGGATATTAATAAGAAAATTCATGATTCTCAACGGGTGAAAGCAGATGGTTCAGGCACATATGACAGGGTTGTAGGAAACTTGATTATGGCAGTTGAAAACGGGATTAATGTTACACTTCGTATGAATATCGCAGGACCTATTTCAAGTTCAGACCTTGATGTTTTAAGGAAAATCAATCCTCGCCTTAGAAATAATATATGGGTTGATATAGCAAATGTTTTTCAAAACGAAAAGAACAGTACATACCCTTTATTAAAAAAGGCAATAAAAATGAAATATAGCTACGGAGGAAGATTTAACAACTATTCCGGCTGCACCACATGTGGACCAAACTCAATGGTTGTAAATACAAATGGAGATATTCTTTTTTGCTCCAATGCAGATGAATTATCCGGAATAGGAGTTCTGAACTCGAAAGGAATTCCAGCATATAAAAATGAAATGGATTACGACATAAACATATCCAGATCATTGACAGATATTGATGAATGCCGGAACTGCCCGGAACTTCCCCTTTGCCTGGGTCGATGTTATAAAGCATTGTTACCGGGAGGTGATGGTGGTTGTCTAGGGAAAAGGGCCAACGGAATGAGTGTAGAGGAAACAGCAAAATTAGATTATTTTTATGACTTGGAAAAAGGAGCTATCTAATGGAAGGGAATAAAAAGCAAACTTACAAAGATGTGTTCTCACAAAAAGAATTCATGAAAATGACTATAGCTGCATTAATCAATAGATTTGGAGATTCTATTGATGCCATAGCAAGCACCTGGATTGTTTATGAACTTACTAAGAGTGCAGCTTGGTCGGCGACTGTCTATGCTGTTAATGCTCTCCCCACAGTGCTTATTACACCTTTAGCAGGACCCTGGGTCGAAGGACGGAATAAGAAGGCAATAATGATAGTAACAGATATTATTAGATGCTTAATTGTCGCTGCGGTTGCAACTTTATTCCTGATGGGAGGATTAAAGCCCTGGATGTTAATCGTATCCAACCTGATAATATCCACTGTGGAGGCATTCAGAGGTCCGGCAAATATGGCTTTGACGCCCAATCTTTTAGAGGAAAAGCTATACTCAAGAGGGCTGGCTCTTGAATCCTCACTTACTAATATTGTGCAACTGATTGGCACAGCGGCTGCGGCAGGTATAATAGCTTTTGTAGGTGTATCGGGGGCGCTATATATAGATATGGTTACTTTTATCCTTTCTGCAGCCATCATTGTTTTCGTTGATACTCATGAAAAGGACATTCAGAAGGTTAAGTTTGAGGTAGCCTCATACTTCAGAGATTTGAAAGATGGATTTAAATATGTATCCAGAGATAGAGCAATAGTATTTTTCTTGGTGTATGTTGTATTTATAAATGCAATCTTGGTGCCCCTCAACAGTTTACAGGCTCCTTTGGCATCGGAGATACTTAACGGGGGTGCAGAAATGCTATCAGTTATATCAGTTTCCACCACGATAGCTATGCTTGTTGGGACAGCAATTTATCCTGAGGTATTAGATAAATTGGGGAACAGGATGGTTGTCGGGATTGTAGGGCTTGGAATAGCCGTATTCTACGGAGCGATAATACTGTTCCAACCTGTATATGGAAACAAATTCCTGACATACATTGTAGTAGCGGCTACAAGCTTTATTCTGGGAACAGCAATTGCATTTGGACAGAGTCTGGTAAATGTATTGTTTATGTCAAAGGTAAACAAGGAGTATATAGCAAGGGCATCTGGAATATGTACGGCTGGTTCAGCTGCAGCGACACCGGTGACATCATTTGTCATAGGATCAATAGTTACCTTTGTCAGCATAAGATGGACATTTATAGGCGCAGCAATTGCAGCGCTAATTGTTACCGCTTTAGTAATTAAGAGTGAGGTTCTCGGCGACGAAGAAGCTAATGGACTAAGTGATATCATGCCAGAGGAGGTATAGAGATATGAAAAACAAAACCAAGGTCAGTATTGTAGCAGCTATCTTAATTTCGGTAATTACCTTTGGAAGTGTCGTCGCTGTAAATCATTTTGATAATGACACCGAATTGGGATATTCAGTGACAGGTGTTAAACTGGTTGACGATTACGAAGATTGGACGAGGAAATCATAATCGAATATCGTAATCATTAAGTGTATCGGAACAAAGATGATTTGCCATTCCATCTCTGCCAATAATATGGTTGAAACCGCAAGAGATGCGGCCGATAGAAATTGCCTTTTCTATGCTATTGCTTTTCAAATAAGCGTTACAACAATAAAAGAGAAGTATTGCACGCTCAGAATAATGAAAGGGAGAGGACAGTATCTCTTGTGGGTCAAACTCTGTAAGTATGTTGTTGAACAAATTATTACGATAGAGATAACGAGCTTGAAGGCAGTACGTCATTGAAAAAGAAGTCATCGCATAATGGATATCGACTGACTTGTCCTTCGCCAAAAGCATAAGACGAGAAATAATGTCTTTGGCCTTGTCATAATCCTTCATCATAATCAGTGAGTTGATGATATCGTTAATTGCTGTCACTTCCTGCCAGGAAAGGCAGAAATTAGATGTTATTTGGGATATGCTTTTGCCTTCATAGACTGTTGATAAAACAGTTTGGGAAACACTCAAAGCATTTGAATAGTCGGATTGACGACTAAAATAGTCGGATTTGTATAGAGAGATCATTTGGGAAACTACAGGCTCGTCTTTCCCTTTATTGAAGATTTCCAAGTTTTTCAATGAATTGGAAGTATCCTTGTTCTGCACGGATTCTGCCAAGAGTTTGTCTCTAAGAGAAGAATACAATGCCTCTTCTTTATTTCCATAAAAGACAAAATCTCTATCAGAATAACCAAGTCGGTTAAGGAGCGCCTCGGAGAGATAAATGCTTGGGTCCTGATATCCGTTTTCAATCTTGGAGAGTTTTGATTTACTGCAAAGTCCTTTGCATAAAACATCCATAGGGAGATTTTGTTCCTTGCGGAGTACTGAGAGCAGTTTCCCAAAAGTTAATACGCTATTAGAATATATATCAAATGTGCCGTCTGAATAATTAGAACTGTCTTCATCGAAGTTAATATTTTGAAGTTTCCACGCCGCATCCGGTTGAATATCGCCCCATTCCTCTGAGAGACCGAATTCTTTCATTTTCCCCATAACATGACCCAAATAACCCGCCTTTAGAAAGGCAAGAGAAGCTATAACGAATCGGATTCGCTCATCAATATTTTTACCGGATGTGGCGGCTTTTGTCAGCATCTGAAGAATAAGGGTTTCAGCCTGGAGATTGGGAAGATAATTTTCTAAAGCGGATTGCCTTGCTGCGTCGGCATAAGGAGCTGCCGATGAATAATCACCCGTCTCAAATAAAAACCTTGCATAGGTGAAATCATAGAAAGCTGAGCAAAGTTTGCTGATTTTATCAGTGACCAATGCATTTTTAATCTGCTTATTCAACTGAGAGCAGATATTTAATGCCTTTGAATAGCTCTTCAAATCAATGTAAATATTTGCCATCAGTAGAAGGATTTCTATATCCAGATTGGACAGAAACAGGCTTCTGAAATCAAAGTCATTGAAGCCGGGATGAGATATTGAAATAGATTTAAAAAGCAACTTTACCAGAACGGACACATCACTTGTGCCAGCTTTATATTGGATAAGACAATATAAGAAGAGTGCTTCCTGATAGTAGTATTTGTTCTGACAATAGTTTAGTTCTCTGAGCCTTAACAGTTCATCATATGCTTTGTCAAGATTCCAGGTTTCGAGGTAGAAGCGAATATGACGAAGGCAAAGATAACTTTCGAAGTCATCTCGATTTTTAAAAATAGGGTAAGCTTCACAAGTCACGCCGGCTTTGTTCATAAGCAGCTTGAAAGTTGATGTGCTTGCGCCAAGTTTACCGTTTTCTATATTACTCAGTGATACTTCTGAGCATATTCCACTTGCCAGCTCTTCTTGCGTAAGCCCGGCATTGGTTCTGGCTTCCCTTATAATATCTCCTGCATTTCTGATGCTCACAGTTCTATACCCCCTAACATTTTTGATTTTATCACAAAAAACCCTTAAACCACAACATCTTGTATTTTTTGACTCAAAAAACTCTATATTTTATTGAAAGCCCCCTTATCTTGTGGTAAACTTATTCTGAATGAAAGTGGGTTTTTGTATCTCACTAAGTTTTAGAGGTGATTACCTTGGATAAGTACGAATACAAAGTAAGATTGGGCGAAATAGATACCCTTATCATAGACAAAGATTTCGAAGAGGCGGCTATTATTGCGGATTCCATCGACTGGAAACGCGTTAAGAGCGTGAAGACTTTGTGTATGATAAGTGACGTTTACAAATATGTGAATAGACTTGAGGATGCTGAAGAGCTCCTTAGTCTGGCTTATGAACGACACCCTTCTTCGAAGAGTGTTGTTTTTGCGCTCTGCGAGCTGTGCATTAAACTTGACCAGTATGTTCCTGCTCTTGAGTATTATAAGGAATATGTTCAGCTTGCCCCCGACGATTACGGAAGATATGTTTTACAGTATAAATTATACGTTGCTCAGGATGTTTCACTTGAGGAGAGAATTGAAGTCCTCCTTGAGTTAAAGAAACATACCCCTATTCCCAAATGGCAGTATGAGCTGGCATATCTTTATCATCGAATCGGGGATTCCGCAAAGTGTATAGAAGAGTGTGATGAGATTATTCTTTGGTACGGAGAAGGAAAGTATGTAACCAAGGCCATGGAGCTTAAGATGCAGCATTCTCCCCTTACTCCTACCCAGCAGGCCAAGTACGACACAAAGGATATTACGGGTACACTTTTCCCCGCAGAGGAGAAACCTTATACAACAGTGATTCCTAACGTGGAGGCTGATACCATTCCCACAGCTCCTCAGATGGCAGAGGATGATCATGTGGCGAATTTACAGGTTAAGACTGATGTAGGTGAATACAACACAATTAACCTTCAGAAGGAACTTGCCGACAGCATGAAGGATATGTGGGAAGTGACTCCCGACAACCTTATTCGTCCCGTAAGCACATCCCTTCACCCCGGAGATGTTAAGCCTGTTGGTGGGAACGATACGGAAGACTATCCCGACGCATACACCGAGGCAGGCTTTGTTGAAGACGACCCTATGGCCACAAAAGTTCTTAAAGAAATCAGAGAAGAGAACAATGCAGATGCCGTGGAAGAGGTTTTCTTCAATGATGACAATAAGAACAACGGATTTGGAGATGACAACTTCGACCACATTCTTGGAATGGAATACGACGGACAGATGTCCATGGTTGTTCCCGAGCAGACAGAGGATGACGATACCCAGATAACCGGACAGCTCAGAATTGAAGATATTCTGGCTGAGTGGGAACAGAAGAAGAAAGACAATGAGAAGCAGCTGGAGGAAGAAGTTCGCCAGAGAGTTTTGGAACACACAGGAAACATTCTGGTAGACTTTGACTTTGCTGTTAGAGACGGTCTCCTTGAGAAACTTGAGAAAGAGCCCATAGACGAGAACGCTGATTATTCTAATCTGCCCGATTACGATGAGGATGAAGAATATCAGGGTGAGGAAGAGTATACAGAAGAGGAGAATCCCGAAACAGAATATACTGAGGAGGAGTATCCCGAAGAAGAATACGCAGAAGATGAAAACTTCGAGGATGACTTTGAAGACGCTGAACCTGTAGAAGAAGTTGAAGCAGTAGAAGAAGATACGGAAACTGTGGAAGATGCTACCGGAGAGATGACTTTCGAGGAAGATCTGGAGACTGAAGAGGCAGAGGAAGAAACTCCTGAAGAACCCGAGGCAATCGCTGAAACGGAAGCAGTTGAAGAAGAGACTCCCGAAACAATAGAAGAGGAAGCAAAAGAAGAACCTTCTGAGACAGTTGAAGAAAAAGCAGACGAAACCTCTGAAACTGCAGAAGAAGCTGTAGAGGATAAGGCCGAGAAGGAAGAAGAGGCAGAGAACACAGGAAATGCTGAAGTGGTGGCAGCTGAAGCCGCTGCAGAAGCTGAGGACAATTCCCCTTCTCCCAGGGAACTTTCAAAGGAAGAGAAGGAGCTTTACGCCTCCTACATTCAGAATAAGAAGATACAGGGACAGCTTGTTAACGCAGTGGATTCTGTAAGTCTTGCTCCCTACGCAGGCAACCTGATTATCACGGGCGAAGAGGGCATGGACCCTACAACCCTTGCGAAGAATATCATGAAGGAGATTCAGCTTATTGACAGCAACTTCTCCGGAAAGATTGCCAAGATAAGCGGCAACTCCCTTAATGCGAGAGAACCTTCCGAAATAATCGGAAAGATATCTAATGGTGCTCTCATTATCGAGAACGCAGGCCGCATGACTCCTGAGACAGCCGACCAGCTGTACAAATCTCTCCAGAACGAGGATGCAGGAATCATTATCGTAATGGCAGGTACCAAGAAGTCCATAGCCAAACTTATGGACGCAGCTCCCAAGCTCAAGGAGTGCTTTGCAGCACAGATTGATTTGGAAGCACTGGACAATGACACACTTGTCAGATTCGGTAAAGAGTATGCTCTTTCACAGGAATACTCAATTGATGAAATGGGACTTCTTGCTCTCCACACCAGAATTTCCGATCATCAGACCAGCGACCATGCAGTAACGATGATAGAGGTCAAGAAGATGATTTCCGATGCAATCAGAAATGCCAACAGAAAGAATATCGGTCATTTCTTTGATGTTTTGTTCGGAAAGCGTTATGATAATGAGGACATGATCATTCTTAAGGAAAAAGACTTCGCATAAGGGGGCTACGCCATATGGCAGAGAAGGTATTTATTTCAGAGGACGACCAGTATTTATTTGCTCAAGGTTCTCATTATGATATCTACAAGAAGCTTGGTGCGCACATTTCTGTTGAGAACAAAGTCAGAGGCACATACTTTGCGGTATGGGCTCCCAATGCTGCATATGTAAATGTGGTGGGATCATTCAACGAATGGAATGAATGGTCACACCCCATGACCAAATTAGGACCCGGAGGAATCTGGGCTCTTTTTGTACCCGGAGTCGGAGAGGGTGATATTTACAAGTACCTGATAACCACTCCATCCAACGAGAAGATCTACAAGGCAGATCCCTTTGCAAACTACAGTGAGCTAAGACCGGCAACCGCTTCGGTTGTAACGGATTTATCAGGCTTTGACTGGGAAGATTCCAAGTGGCTTAAGAAGAGATCCAAGGTTGATAAACAAAGAGAACCCCTTGCAATTTACGAGTGCCATATCGGTTCATGGATGAAGCATCCCAACGGAACTGAGGATGGTTTCTATTCCTACAGAGAGTTCGCCGACAGAATAGTAAAGTACTTAAGCGAAATGAAATATACTCATGTGGAACTCATGGGTATAGCAGAGTATCCCTTCGACGGTTCCTGGGGATATCAGGTAACCGGTTATTACGCTCCCACAGCAAGATACGGAGAGCCCAAGGACTTTATGTATCTTATAAACGAACTTCACAAAAATGACATCGGTGTCATCCTGGACTGGGTACCTGCTCATTTCTGTCCTGATGCCCACGGCCTTGGAAGATTCGACGGAACCTGCATTTACGAAGATCCCGACCCCAGAAGAGGGGAGCATCCCGAGTGGGGAACCAAGATATTCAATTATGGCAAAACCGAAGTCCGCAACTTCCTCATTGCCAATGCAATCTATTGGATGAAAGAGTTCCATGTGGACGGATTAAGAGTTGACGCTGTTGCCTCCATGCTGTATCTGGATTACGGCAAGAAGGATGGACAGTGGCTTCCAAACATTTACGGCGGCAACAAGAACCTTGATGCCATAGAATTTTTCAAGCACTTAAACTCCATTATTCACAAGATGGATCCCGGCTTTATGACCATCGCTGAGGAATCCACCGCGTGGCCCAAAGTTACCGCTCCTCCGGAAGAGGACGGACTTGGCTTCTCCTTCAAGTGGAATATGGGCTGGATGCATGACTTCTGTGAATACATGAAACTTGACCCTATTTACAAGAGGGATAATCATTACAACATGACTTTTGCCATGAGCTACAATGAGTCGGAGAATTATATTCTTCCTCTGTCTCATGATGAGGTTGTTCATCTTAAGTGCTCAATGGTTGGGAAGATGCCCGGATACGAAGTAGATAAGTATGCAAATCTTCGTGCCGGATATACTTTCATGTTTGGCCATGCGGGAAAGAAGCTTTTATTCATGGGCCAGGAGTTTGCCCAGGAGAGAGAGTGGAGTGAAGCCAGAGAGCTTGACTGGTTCCTGCTTTCCAAGCCCTTGAACAAAGGAATGCACGATTACGTAAAAAGGCTTCTTGAGATTTACCGCAAATACCCTGCCATGTACAGGCATGACAACAACTGGGGTGGCTTCGAGTGGCTTTCAGCAGATGATAAGGATTACAGTACTTACGCTTTCTACAGAAGAGACGAGTCAGGTAAGAACAACATTCTCTTCGTTCTAAACTTCACACCTGTAAAGAGAGAAGGCTTCAGAGTGGGGGTTCCCTTCGACACTAAATATAAACTTCTCCTTAACAGCGACGATAAGGAGTTTGGCGGAAACGGCAATGTGGTACCTGCCACTCTTAAAGCAGAGAAAATTGAGGCTAATTTCAAGGAACTTTCCATTGGCTTCGACCTTCCTGCTTTCTCGGCAGAGGTATTTGTTTTTGACAGTCCTAAAGAAAAATAAATATTTGTCCGAAATAAGAGGTGAGAGTATCACCTCTTTTTATTTGTTGACTTTTTCTGTTTGGAGAACATGTATGAAGATTTCGTTTGAAAATGCAAACACATACGTGGACAGGACAGGAACATACGAGAAAACTCAAACAAACAACAAAACAACCGGCCAGCAGGCTTACAGTGCAGACATTTCCGGAATAGTTATGGATAACGAAGCATATACGGTTCACGGACGAACCATGCGGGATGTTATGCAGGATGCGCAGAATATCGATGTTAAGGCGCAGACTGACTATTTGACGGTAATGTCTCATTCTATGTCCGGAGAAGATTTTGGAAAACTGCTTGAGGAAGGCGTAGATCCTGCATCCTGCGATGCGCACACAACAGTTACCATAATGGATAAAATTAAGGCAGAGCTGGCCAAATCCGGAGTATCCGTGGAGGGCTTTACCGATGATATAGACCCCGAGACTCTTAAGGAAATCGCAGGGTCTGAGGCCTATGCAAACCATCTTGCCGCTTCTATGAAAAACGCCGATGTTCCCGTAACCAAGGAAAACGTTAAGGAAGCGGATGACGCAGTCAAAAAGGCAATGGAACTCAATCCCCTTTCCGAGGGCGAGCTGAAATATCTTGTTCTTAATGACCTTGGTCCTTCCATCGAGAACCTTTATCTTGCAAACCACTCGGGAGCGGTGGATGCCAACAGGCAGTCCAAGGGATACTTCATGGAGGGTAACGGATATTATGCCAAGAAGGCCGATGGAGCAGATCTGGCTTCTTTGGAAACCCAGGTAGAAGAAATCCTTTCCGAGGCAGGAATAGAAACAAGCGAAGAGAATATTGAAAAGGCAACATGGCTTATAGAAAAGGGAATTCCCTTAACAGACCGCACCTTCAAAACCCTTGATAAAAACAAGAGCGTCAATCTTCCCGTAAGTGAAGAGCAGGCTGTGAAAGCGGTTGTGGCAGCAATGTCGGATTCCATACCTGCCATGAAGGCTGACCTCACCAATACAGAAACAAAATATGAAAAGGCAGCGCGACTTGAGAAGAGAGTCCAGGCTTTATTAAATGACAGCACCATTGACCTTCACGACAGAAGAATCCTTGAGGAAACCCGTCTTAAGATGACAGCGGAAGTAAACGTGAAGCTTATCGAAAGCGGTTTCTCAATTGACACTTCCGATTTGGAAGAGTTGGTTGATGCTTTAAAGGAAGCCGAGATAAGTGTAGCAAACAGATATTTCCCCGGAGAGGATCCCGAGGCTGCAGTGGCAAACAAGGCCCTCCTTGATGAGACCGTTGCCAAGAGAAACAGCTTATACGATATGCCTGCATCAACGCTTGGAAGTCTTATCTTCACAAGACACGAAAGCGTAAGCGTTGAATCCCTTTACAACGAGGGACTCAGACAGAAGAATGCTTTTGAAGCTGCAAGAGAATCATATGAAACTTTGATGACAGCTCCCAGAAGAGACCTTGGAGACAGCATCAAGAAGGCTTTCGCAAACGTTGATGATATTCTGGAAGATTTAAATATGGACCTTTCTGACAGAAACAGAAGGGGCGTAAGAATCCTTGCTTACAACCGCGTGGAGATTACGGAAGAAAACATCGAAAAGATGGTTGAAGCGGACAGAAGAGTGAACCGTGTGGTTGAGAGAATGACTCCCGCTGCAGCGCTTAAGATGATCAGGGATGGTGTGAATCCCCTTAAGACTTCCTTCGAAGAACTTGAGAACTATCTTAAGAATGAAAACGAAGATACCGAAAAGCAGATGGAAACCTACTCAAGATACCTTTACAGACTTGAGCAAAACGGCGAAATCTCCGATGATGAAAGAACCGCTTACATCGGAATCTTCAGGATGTTAAGACAGATTGAAAAGAGTGACGGAGCGGTAATCGGAAGAGTGCTTGAGGCAGGCAGAGAACTGAATTTCTCAAACCTTTTAAGCGCAGCAAGAACCGCGAAGAAATCAGGAATGGACATTCTTGTTGATGATAATTTTGGCGGCCTTAAGGACCTGGTATACTCCGACACACCAATTGACGTTCAGGTATCTGCCGGTGATTCGGGAAGTGACTTCCTCTACAAGCAGACCTTTGAGGAGTTAAAGGAAATCGCTTCAGAGACCATAAACGATAAAGAGATTACCGAACTTCTGGAAAAAGCAGATTTATCTCCAACCCTTCCTCACATTAAAGAGGCTGTGGAAGGCAAGAACAATCCCTCCAAATCCTGGAACAGAGTAAACAGATTTGTGGGTAAGGAGAAACTTGATGTTTTTGCCGAAAAAATACTTGATGCCCTTACCGGAAGAGATGAAGCCATAGAGGCTTACGAGAAGGAAGCGGAGGAAATAAAGACTTCCCTTTCGGAGGACATGTTTAATCCTTCTCTTAAGGCATTGGATATCAGAGATATGAAGTCATCCCACATTTTCATGTCAGTGGCTGTGGGAATGGCAAGGGAAGAAATCTACGAAATTCCTGTAACAGGCGTGGATGGTGAATCTTCAATCAGACTGACCATAAGACATGACAGTGAGAATAAGGGTAATGCACTGATTACTCTTCCTACCGAGGATATGGGAGAAGTGTCCCTGTCCTTAAGACTTGAGGGCAATGAAGCAAGCGCATTTCTTATCAGCAGACAGGATAATAAAGAA
Source organism: Lachnospiraceae bacterium G11 (assembly GCA_900103495.1). Classification (GTDB taxonomy): domain Bacteria; phylum Bacillota; class Clostridia; order Lachnospirales; family Lachnospiraceae; genus G11. The sequence goes on from FMWZ01000018.1 coordinate 61,468, forward strand.
AAACGAGAAACTCTTAGGAATATGCTAAACATTGCCTTCGAAAAAGACGATATAACCTTTAGAAATCTTCTCTACACCGATCGTCTTAAAACCCCCGAATCAAGGGGAGAAGAAATAGAGAATCAATCCACCTACAGAATCTACAAAGCAGCGAAGACTGTGGTGGAAGCAATGAGACAAGTCTACTAAACGCACCAGCGAGAAAGAGGAACTATGAGAATTAATTACAACGTATCCGCAATGATAGCCAACAACTCATTACAGAGAAACGACAATAATCTTGCAGCATCTTTGGAAAGACTTTCCTCCGGACTTAAGATTAATCATGGTAAAGACAATCCCGCAGGACTTGCAATGGGAAAAAGAATGAATGCTCAGCTTAAGGGACTTTCCGTGGCAACCCAGAACGCTTCAAACGGAATCTCCATCATAGAAACCGCAGACGGCGCTATGGCTGAGATGCAGGATATTTTGCAGCGTGTCAATGAGCTTTGCGTTAAAGCCAACAACGGAACCTTAAGCGATGACGACAGAAAGATCATCAACGATGAGGTAGTTGAACTTAAGGACGAGCTCACAAGAATCAAGAACACAACAGAGTTTAACTCAATGCCCATCCTTAATGGTGAGTTCCAGTATCGCGGTTATACAAACAATAAAGAAGTAAAGGTCTCGAACTATTCAGCAAAAATGAATACCGCTGAGGAGTACAAGGTAGCTTCAATCAAATTAACCGGCTGGGATGATGACAAACTTAGTGTTAGCTATTCGCCTGATTCCACAGATACAAAACTCGCAAATTCCAAGGCGAGTGCGGATGATGGCCTGGTAACCATTACCACACAGGAAGGTTATGAAATCGAACTTGAGCTGGATAAATACGAACCGTACAAGATAGATTCAGTTGAGTTAACAAGGGATGCGGACGACAATATAACAGGGGCTACATTTACCTCAACAGATTCCAGATTACAGGGTGCTTCAGAAAACTATGATTCTGCGAACAAGAAATTAACAATAACTGCAGCTGACGGAACAATTATCAATGTTGATTTGAGTGGCGTAGGGGAGAAAATCACATCTGTTAAGAACCCCAAAACCACAGGAACATTTGGAACGAATGTATATAATTATACTAACATGAACATTGACCTTACAGGCATCGGCTCCATGAGACTTCAGGTTGGTGCCAACGAAGGACAGGTTCTTGAAATCCCCATTCCTGACGTTTCTCTCCGCCACATGGGAATCAGAGATATAGACGTTTCTACCAAAGAAGGCGCACAGGATGCCCTTGAGAGAATCGGTGGAGCAATCTCCTATATCTCACAGGTAAGAAGTGAACTCGGCGCTTTACAGAACAGACTTGAAAGTAATGTAGACAGCCTTGACATAACCTATGAAAACATGACTTCTTCATATTCACGTATCATGGATGTTGATATGGCAGAAGAAATGTCAGAGTACACAAAGAATCAGATTCTCACCCAGGCAGGTACTTCGATGCTTGCCCAGGCTAATGAAAGACCCTCTCAGGTATTACAGCTTCTTCAGTAATACAGGAAGTAAGGAGGTAGTGGTATGACTAACGAGAAAAAACAACAGTTTACACTCCGAATATCAAAAGCCAACAAGACAGATCTGATAGTAGTTCTTTATGACATGGTTCTGGAATATTTAGAGGACGCAAGAATCGCCCATGCAAGTGATGATACCGATGCTTTCAAGGAAGCAATCAGAAAGATCAGAAACTGCATGCAGGAGCTCATCGCATCACTTCACTTTGAGTATGAAGTGGCAGCGAATCTTCTGTCCCTTTACATCTACGTAAACAAGGAGCTTGTGAGAGCATCCGTTCACTATGATGATGACGTTCTTGATCATGTGGAGTCCGTAATTATAAAGCTTAGAGACGCTTACAGCCAGATTTCCGTTAATAACCATGAGGAGCCTCTTATGCAGAACACCCAGAATGTGTATGCAGGTTTGACCTATAACAAAAACCTCATGAATGAAGAGCTGTTTGATGATAAACCAAACAGAGGTTTATACGTTTAACATACAGTTTATAAGGCAGTAAAAATAATAAAGAGCGGAGGAATTTGCATGGACGCAAGAGAGGTATTTTTGGAACTTGGAGAGGACTATGATGAGGTTCTCGGACGACTTGTTACAGATGAGAGGATAACAAAGTACCTTAAGAAATTCGCGGACGGTGGCTCAATAGCCGATATACACGGCTTTCTCGCAGATGAAAACTACGAGGAGGCTTTTCGTCTTGTCCACACGGCAAAGGGTATGGCCATGAACATGGGTCTTTCAAAACTAACTGCTGTGACCAGCGACTTATGTGAAGAGTTAAGAGGCGGTAAACCCAACAAACCCATCGACGACATGATCAAGGCCGTGGAGGATGAATTTGAAAAAACAAAGGCTGTTATAGGCCAAATGGATTAGTACCTTTAATCCTATTTCTTCTTATATTTATGTGATTTGAAAAACTGAAAGGTTTTGACATCCAATAAACCCAGTGTTTATCGGGTGTTGAAGCCTTTTCTTTTTGCCAAAATCGAGTCACATTTGTAACATTTTCACGAAAATCAACTTTTTGGATGAAACCTATTTACAAAGTACCGCCGTCATGATTATAATCCAGATTGTCGTTAAGTTAGTCCGAAGGTATTAATCTTCACCGCGGTTTTCTCCGCATAATTCCAAATATTGCAGAGGTGTGAGCTATGGATGTAAAGCATATCATCTTGCTCTGTACTCTCTGTAGTGATTTAAGGGAACGCCTTATTCCAAACGTGCTGGTAGGGGTACTGCTCGTTTACGGGTTGGCGGTTCGGTGGATTGATGAAGGGATAAAGGGAGTTTTAATAGGCAGCGCTATTGTTCTGATTGTGGTAGGAATAATGATTCCGTTCTACCTTAAGAGAATGATTGGTGCGGGTGATATCAAATTGCTGGGGACTGTATCCGGGATTATTCTGCCGGAGCAGATACTTCACTTTTGGTTTTATTCATTTGCCGTGGCACTTTTGATTGCCTTGGTGATGAACCTTGGCTACGGAGCAAAAAAATCGGAAGGGGTTCCGTTAGCCTTGCCAATATGTTTGGCATTCTTTTACGTAACGGGAGGAAAATAATTATGGTGGCAATTACTATCTTGTGCTCTGATAAAGAGTACGCAAACGCACTCATGGAAAGTTTAAGTGAGGAATTCAGAACCGAAGCACGAATCAGTGTGTACACGGATCCTATCAAGTACAATCCTCAGGAAGTCGATGATGTATATTACGTGACAGCTTATGAGGAATCGGATGATTGGAAAGGGGTAATTATCCCCGAAAGGACTTTGTTCCTTGCAGAAATTGAACAGAAATCCTCGAATGAAAATGTTATTTCAAAATTCAGCTCAGTGGACTTGATCAAGACCAGGCTGATTGAAATGATTACAAGTACCGTCAAGGCTGGAGTAATCAGACAAGAAAGCGTTGAAGCAAAATCGTCAAAAGCTCCAAAACTTATAGGCTTCTTCTCACCTGTTCGCAGATGCAGCCAGACAACCTTGAGCCTTACTATGGGCAACGTAATTTCAGAGACCAACAAAGTATTATTCATAAGCTTTGAAAGCTTTTCTCCCTTATGGTCCCATATTGAGTCTTCCAAAAAGAAAACAATGGAAGACCTTCTATTAATCACGAAGGAGTCACCCGAGAAATTCAATTTGTTTTTCGAGACTGTAGTTTACCATGGTGACTTTATCGACATTCTTCCCCCTATTAAATCACTACATCAGATCTTGGACGTCAGAGCAAAGGATTGGGTAGATTTAATTAATCAAATAAAAATCAAATGTGATTATGACGTGATTATTCTGGATTTGTCGGAATCAATACATGGATTGCTGGATTTGATGGGAATGTGCGAGCGGATTTATACGCTTACGCAAGAAGACTACTGTGCCAAGGCAAAATTGAATGAGTATGAAACACTCCTAAGGAACTGTGAGCACGATGACATTATGTTTAAGACTGTTAAACACAGGCTTCCCTATATTGAAGAGATTCCGGATGGATTTCGTTACCAGCCATTTTCAGTGTTTGCAAAATATGTAAGGGAAATGATTATGGGGGACGGATTATATGCACGATTATGCGTGGATTAAGGACAAGGTTAAAGCAGATTTTTTGGAGCGCATCAGCACAGAGGGCGAATTGACTGACGAAGAGGCTTTGGAAGAGGTAAGGGAAATCATATCTGAGACAAACCTTACGGCATCTTTATCGATAGATGACAGAATCAGACTTGAAAGAGAAATTTTTTCATCGATAAGAAAGCTGGATATCCTTCAGGGCCTGCTTGATGATCCGGATGTGACGGAAATAATGATAAACGGCGTTGACCCGATTTATGTTGAGAAGGAAGGAAAACTGATAAAGAGGGAAGAACGTTTTGAAAGAGAGAAACTTGAGGATGTAATACAGCAGATAGTTGCCGGATGCAACCGCACGGTAAATGAAGCATCCCCAATAGTCGATGCCAGGCTGGACGACGGATCCAGGGTAAACGTTGTTCTATCTCCGATTGCTCTTAACGGACCTATTCTGACTATCCGCCGCTTTCCAAGATCACCTATGAAAATGGATGACTTGATAAGATTTGGTTCTATTACTCCGGAGCTTGTGGAATTTCTAAGAAAGCTTGTCAAAGCTAAATACAACATATTTATATCCGGAGGCACCGGATCTGGAAAGACAACGTTTTTAAATGTCCTGTCTGAGTTCATACCTTGTGAAGAGAGAGTGATTACCATCGAGGACAGTGCCGAACTTCAGATTGCAGGTATAGATAATCTTGTAAGGCTTGAGACAAGAAACAGTAATGTTGAGGGATGCAGTCCCATTTCCATAAGGGATTTAATCAAATCCGCTCTTAGAATGCGACCGGACAGAGTGATTGTCGGGGAAGTAAGAGGGGCGGAAGCACTGGATATGCTGCAGGCAATGAACACCGGACATGACGGATCACTAAGTACCGGACATGCAAACAGCGCATCAGATATGCTTTCAAGGCTGGAGACCATGGTCCTTATGGGAATGGATTTGCCGCTTACTGCCATAAAGAAACAGATAGCATCCGGAATAGATATATTAATCCATCTGGGAAGGCTTAGGGACAGGTCCAGGAAACTGCTTCAGATTAACGAAATAGAAGGGTTTGTAGATGGTGAGATTATAACCAGGGTTTTATATGAATTTGAGGAGGAATATGAAGATGAAGCCGGAAAGATTCATGGGAAATTCATTAAAAAATCGAATCTTTCCCATACAGAAAAACTCAAAGCAGCCGGAGTTGGATTATAAGGTTTACCGGTTTTCAGCCAAAGAGCGCATGCTGTATGTTTTGCTGATTATAGGTGCCATGGTCGGGGTTTCATACTTGTTTTACAGAAGTCTGTGGGGATTGGTTGTGGTTTCTCCAATGGGATTGTATTTCTGGAAAAGCATAAAAGAAGACGAATGCAAGAAACGAAAAGCAAAATTGGCTGTCCAGTTTAAGGATTGCATCAAGTCAGTATCGGCATCTATGAAAGCCGGTTACTCAGTAGAGAATGCCTTTAGAGAAAGCATAAAAGATATCAATCTTGTATATGGAGAGGACTCTCTTATGTCCGCGGAGCTTAGAAGCATTATATCAGGCCTTTCCAATAATGTAACGCTGGAAGAAAAACTGATATCTCTGGGGGAAAGAAGCGGAATTGAGGATATCAGGGAGTTCGGAGAAATATTCAAAATTGCCAAAAGAGGCGGAGGAAACCTGACTGAGATTATTTCTGACACAGTTTCTTTAATGGACAGAAAGTCGGAGATAGATGCGGAAATTGATGTTCTGATCAGTTCAAGAAGAACAGAAAGCAGAATTATGGAAGCGGTTCCTTTTGCGATTATAGTTTATATTTCAGCCACATCGCCGGGATTTTTTGAGAGCCTGTATCACAATTTTCTCGGGATTGTGATAATGACCATATGCTTAGGTGCATATTTTGGAGCTGTAGTTTTATCAAAGAAAATTGTAAGTATTGAGGTTTGAAAATGCTTAAGCTGGTTATTTACTCACTTACGCTACTTGGGATGCTGGGGATAATGATTGCTGCTAAAATTCATAATTCGAAGCTGAAAAATCCGGAGAGGGATTTGTTTCAAATGTCGGCCCTATTCATTTATACATGGATTGGTAAAAGGCGAATCAAAGGGACAAACATAATCCGGGCTGAAAGAGGAATGAATGAGACACTTCGCGCTTTGAACCCCGGAAAGAAAGTTGAGACTCTGAGGAAAGAGTACGCCATTGGGAAAATAAAAATGGTATTTGTGATTCTTCTTTCCGGAAACGTGCTTGCCATTGCTGTCTGCCTGGGAGGCATGGGAAGAGGAATCATCACTGAGGGGGGAATGATTGAGAGAAACGACTACGGAAAGGGAGCCAAAGTCGCGGAAGTGACGGTGGAGGCTCAGGGACTTCCTTTCCATGAAGATTTCTCGATTAGTGTTCCTGAACGTGAGTATTCTGTAGAACAACTTGATTCAATGGTAAACGAGTTTCTGGAAAACCTTGAGAAGAAAGTAATCGGACAAAACGAAAATGCTGATCAGGTTAAAAGAGATTTGAACTTAGTCAGAAATCTGGAGGGATATCCCTTCATGCTTTCGTGGGACAGCCAAAACTACAACATAATAAATTCGGAAGGAAGAGTAAGGAATGAAAGTGTTTCCGAGGAAGGTGAGATAGTAAACCTATCATGCGAATACAAGTATGGAAATTATGTGGGCAATTACGAATTTGCCGTAAGGGTTCTTCCGCCGGATTATTCTGAGGAGGAGATATGGAGAAATGCAGTTGAGGAAGAGTTGCAAAAATCACAAGAGGCTACAAGCCTGGATACCGATTTACTACTGCCTGCTGTGGCGGATGACACGGATTTAATCTGGACAGAAAGAGACACGGATGAAAGCGCTGTTCTTCTGATTCTCTCACTTGTAATTGGGATTATAGTATTTCACCTGAAGGATAAGGACCTGGAGAAAAGCTATAAAGAAAGAAATGAAGAACTTTTAAGCGATTACTGCAAAGTTGTCAACAGACTGACTTTATACATGTCGGCAGGAATGACCGTGCGAGCTGCATTTAACAAAATAGCCGGCGATTACAGGAACAGCTTGGATAAACAAAGAAAGAAAAGATTTGTTTACGAAGAAATGCTATTGACCTGCAACGAAATGCAAAATGGTGAGTCTGAGGTCAAATCATATGAGAATTTTGGGTTGAGATGCTCGGTTGGTGAATATACAAGACTGGTGGGATTACTGGGACAAAGCCTAAAAAAAGGAAATGCAGGGCTTTTGTCAGATTTGAAAGCCGAGGCTTACCGAGCACAAACAGAAAGACAAAACTCTATAAGAAAGAAAGGAGAAGAGGCGGGGACGAAGCTTTTGCTTCCAATGACAATAATGCTTGGAATAGTCATGGTACTAATCATGATGCCGGCTTTTATGTCCTTCGCAGGTTAGGAAATGAGAGATTTGATGAGAAGGTTTTTTAAAGAAGAAGATGGAATGGGGACTGTGGAGATAATTCTGATAATCGTTGTGCTTATTGGCTTGGTTATTATTTTTAAGAACCAGATTACAGGTGTGGTAAATACCCTTTTTGGCAAGATAACAAATGAAATTTCGGGATTCTAAGTTTAGCGGATATATAACAGTATATTGTACGCTGACATTTATGGTTATGATGTCGCTTGTGATGCTGTTGACAGAAGGGGCAAGAACAAGCGGAGCCAGATTTATGTCTGAATATGCGGTAGATATCGGATCGGACTCATTGCTTGCCGAATATCACAGAGAACTGTTTTACAAGTATAATCTTTTGTTTATTGACACGTCCTATGGAACACCTCAGCCGGATTTGGGCAAAACTTCAGCCCATATGAGAGATTATGTGGATAAAAACCTCGCAGTAAGAGGTTTGGCTAAACTGGCGGGTGGAACGGATTTATATGGTTTGAGTGCAGGAGATGTCAGTTCAACAAATGCCTCATATATTACTGATAATTCCGGGGAGGTTTTCAGAAGACAGGCAGAAGAAGAAAGAAGGCAGATGCTTGGTCTTACCCTGATATCGGATCTGACGGGTCTGGGAGAGAGAACGCCTCAGGGAATTACAGAGGGTAAATATGACTCTCTTAGAGAGGAAGTTGAAAGCGGGATTAATGAAGCGCGTAATACGAAGATCAAAATCTCAGAGGATGAATACGAGAATCTGGAAGTTAACAATCCAGCCGATGGAATAAATTCGAAGAGAGGGATGGGGGCTCTTGTTCTTGCAATGAAAGATACATCCGGAATATCCAAGGCTAAGGTTGACCTGAATAATCGGATTGGAAGAAGGGCAATCAACATGGGCATTGGAGTTAATCCGGAGAAGTATGCGTCGGAGACACCTGCAGACAAGCTGCTTTTTAAGGACTATATAAAAACCTACTTTGGGTGCTATGGCAAGGAACTTGAAGATTCTTATTTGCAATATGAAAGAGAATATATCCTGCTTGGTAAGGAGTCTGACCTTGAGAACCTTGAGGGGGTGGCCAGAAGATTGTTGGCCGTCAGGGAGACTTCAAACATAGAATACCTTTTGTCATGTGAAAGCAAACGTATGGCTATTAAAGCGGTGGCTTCAACAGTGAGTGCCATAGCGACACTGCCATGGCTTGAGCCGTTGCTGGAATATTCAATTCTTTTTGGATGGGCTTTTGCAGAAAGTGTAACGGATCTGCGCTGCCTCTTCAACGGAGGGAAAGTGCCCCTGATTAAAACTGATGCCTCTTGGAAGACCGATCTGGACAGTGCGCTGGAAAACGCATACATGGATTATGACGGTGGAGGAGGCGAGGGATTAAGCTATGAAGAATACTTGGATATGTTTTTGATGATACAGAACGTAAGTGAACAAAGTGAGAGAGCTTTGGACATTATGGAACTAACAATAAGAAAGACTCCGGGCAATGCAAGTTTTAGGATAGATGGTTGTATAGAGGGATTAACTGTCCAAACCAATATCAAGAGCCGATACGGAGATGACTTTTATCTTACAAGAAATATTTTTTACTAATGAACAAGAAGGTGGACCTTTGAAAGATGCTTTTCCTGAAACAAGTCTAAGAAAAAATACTAATTCAAAAATGGAAAAACCTCTAAGCATCTTAAATGATGTGTCTATTGTCACCTCTCTGAAAGAAATTTTTGCACCCCATAAACAAGAACAGTTGTCAGGAAAAGCGTCTTTCAGAGGTTCACCAAAATTAAAGGGCAGCATGGCAGTGGAAGCGGCTTTGGCCATTCCGATATTCATATTTGCAATACTGACTGTCTATGTGTATTTTACAGCCCTTTCTACCCATACCAAATTGGTGATGGAACAAAGGGAGAAAGGGAAAAAAATATGTATCTATGCAAATCTGTATGAGTCATTTCTTGGTGTGGGAGATACCGTTAGTCTGACGGAGAGCAGGCAAGTCAGCCCCATATCTCCCACACTTCTCATATCGGAATATCGAGTATGGGCAACATTTTATGCCCATGCCTGGACGGGATATGACATCTCGGGTAACAGTGGTGCGGCAGAGGAAGAAGAATATGTGTACATAACACCTGAAGGCAGTGTGTACCACAAAGATATAAATTGCTATCATCTGAGATTGTCGATAAAGAGTACCACAAAAGAAGAGGTTGGAGACCTTAGAAATTCAGACGGCGGAAAGTACCAAAAATGTGAATTCTGCGGAAGAAGAGCATATAACGGCACGTTTTATGTTACGGATTCGGGAGATTGCTATCATACGACGTTGGGTTGTCCCGGGTTAAAAAGAACAATAGAAACTATACCGATTTCCAAGGTCGGAAACAGAACACCTTGCAGTCGGTGCGGAGGATAATATGAGCTATATTTTTTTGATTCCTGCCACGTATTCGGATTTAAAAGAAAAGCAGATTTCTTTGTTTGCGTTGGTAGCAGGGATGACATTGGGAATGATTAAACTGGTTCTGGGAATCTCGAATGACGGGTTTTTTTATGCGATAGCGCTTATCCCCGGATTGGCTCTGATAATCTGCTCATATATATTTGCCGGAAAAATCGGAAGGGGAGACGGACTGGCGCTGTTAATTCTTGGAGCTATTGAGGGGTATAGAAAATGCATGATCATTACGCTTATCGGTATAGGAGCAATGTTTGGTTTTTGCCTGGTTGGATTGATTATAAGGAAGCTAAATCGAAACACCGAAGTCCCGTTTATTCCGTTCTTAACGGCAGGAATGGTAATCTCGCATTTGGCGGGTATATGACAGTTGAGGCAACGATTCTTCTGCCAATAGTTTTCTTCGTAATTATCCTTCTGATATATATAGGTTTTTATATGTATGATGATTGCCTTATCAAGCAGGACAACGCGCGAATGATAATCCGCATGGGACAAATAAAGTGGAGCGACGACAATAACATCACAAAAAGGTTCAATGAATATGAAGATGAGTGGTATTACGACAAATACGTTACCTTTTCAAAGGATTCCAGGGACTTAATCATATCATTAACCAAATTTGTTGTCAGTGAAAAAGCACATTTAAACGTACCGAATATAGTTCCTTTCGATACAAATGAGTGGGTTATTTCGGACTCCATAGAAAGCACCCGATTTGAGGTTGTCAGAATATTGAGGGATTTAAGGAAGGTTGAAAATAATGGACGAAATTATGCATTGCCGAATAATGGGTAGGAACTGTTTGAAGGTAAGCGTATCCGATGAGGATAGAAAAAACTACATATATAAAATGTGGATTAATAATCCTATGGAGGGATTTGTTAAGGGAAACGAGAGAATCGAGGACGGAGTAAACTATCTGGTTTACTATGTTGATACTCTTAAGCCTATAAATGCAGTTTATAAAGAGGGAATGCTTAATCTGGAAGAACTAAGTCACCTTATTTTTTCGGTTTGCAAAACAAGGGAGCGACTTAGGAAATATATGCTTCCGGGATTACACATAATTCTTTCGGAAAAGTATATTTATAAGGATCTGGACTCGTCAGATTTTTCTTTTGTCTATTTGCCATTACAAGATGTTCATATCGAAAACACTTTGGCTGACTACCTGATAGGAATGGTAGATTACGATGATGATGAGCTGGTTGAAGCAATATATGATGTTTATACAATGAAAGATGACGAGGGATGGCCTGAAGTTCTCAGACAGAGACTTATCAATATTCGAGAAAAACGTCGCGTCCTCGTATCTGAATCGGCTGAAAGTGATTTGAATGAAAGAATGGTGGTACCGGAAAGTAAGCATGACGCTAACCGTGAGAAACCTAAGGAAGCAAAGCCGGATAGAATAAAGGATGCCCTGTGTTATGCCGGAATATATCTTGTGGCAGCATCTGTGGCGGTATATAGCATAATAGAAGAATTCATTCTGGATAGTTATGAATTGATTCTTTTGGGTGTCGGGATTCTTGTTCTGAGTCTTTTGGCCACAACCATAATTACGAGGATTTTAACTCCTTCTGTATATGAAAGAATAATGAAGGTTATAGGGCCAAAGAATAACAGGAAAGAAAAGAAATTTGATGATGAAGATCGCGATGGGCCGGTAAGGAATGAAATAATAACCAAAGAAGCTGACTACGGGAAGACTGTTTATATTGAAGCACCAAAACCAAAGAACATACTGTACGGACAGGGAGATAACCACTTCAATATAGACTTAAACAGTTTGCCGATTACTATAGGACGAATGGAAGGTAATGCGGATGTTGTTATCAACAACAAAAGTATAAGTAAACTTCACGCAAAAATATATGCCGGAGACGAGGGTATTCTCATTGAAGATCTTTACTCCACGAACGGCACAATTAAGAATGGTATACGGCTTGCCCCCGGGGAAGCTGTTCCGTTAAATTTGAAGGACGACGTTACCCTTGGCAACTTGGATTTTGTGTTTGCATAGTGTGTTGCTCGGAAATTGACTTTTAACTTAAAGATGTTAAAGTAAAAGTGTAGCCATGAAATGCAGAATCCAAGTACCGCGTCCTTGTATAAAAACGTACAATGGTACGGGAAAGGAAAATGGAGAATTATGATAATGGAACATAACCCACTTGTATCATTTAAAGATGGATTGGAAATAACATATTCGGATTTGAAAGTTGAAAATGATAAAGAATATATTGTCTTGTATTTCGAGAAACCTAATGATAAATTAAGTGGTTTTGATTCAGCTAAGTTTGTATATCCCGGTGAAGAATTTTCTGAGGTGCAGGGGTTTAGTAAGGCTGATTTGGATGAACTTATGGTTCATGTCAAAAAAACAGCACCATTGGCATTGAGATTCTCTAAAGAAGATGCCGGTGCCACAGTTTAACTGTTTTTTTGGATTAAGGATTTTTTATTGGAGTAAAGAAGGACGTCCGCTTGAACCAATTCACTTTCATGTAGCAAAAAGACCAAGGGAACATTCAACAAAAGTGTGGATTCTTGAAGACAGAAGTTTAAAAGTTGAGTATATTTCGGACGATATTGATAAGAAAACGTTAAGCAGAGTATTAGTAATGATGGAGCAGTACGTTAACGAATATATAAGTGAATGGGAAGATTTTTTTGGAGAAAGAGCAACGTATATTAAAGACCATTGATAGAATGGTTATATCTTGTAGACAAAGTCAGGGAAATCCCTGACTTTTCTTTTATCTGTGGCGTCCTTCTATATTTTGTTATATAATTATTCATGACACTTGAGGCTAATACCAAGGGGAACGGCATATGAACATTAACATTTATTACGGCGGAAGGGGCATGATTGATGACCCTACCTTATATGTAGTCAATAAAATGCAGGAAGTATTCGAGGAACTGCATGTAAATGTGGTAAGATACAACCTTTACGAGCAGCGAAACGACATACTTACTCTTCCTCAGACTCTTAAGAATGCGGATGGTATTATCCTTGCTTCCACAGTTGAATGGTTTGGCGTTGGCGGATATATGAACCAGTTCCTTGATGCTTGCTGGCTCTACGGTGACAAGGAGAAGATCAGCAAGATATATATGTGCCCGGTTGTTATGTCGACCACATATGGTGAGAGACAGGGTAAGCTTGAATTATCTACAGCATGGGAAATCCTTGGAGGTCTCCCCTGCAGCGGAATCTGTGGTTACATTACAGAATCCCTTACTCTTGAGATGAATGAGAGTTATAAGGTCCTGATTGAGAAGAAGGCGGAGAACATGTACCGCACAATCAACCAGAAGATTCCCAGCCTTCCCGCAAGTAACCAGGCAGTTAAACAGATGGTTGCAACTCGTCCCATCGAGCTTACACCTCAGGAATCTGAACAGCTTTCGCATTATGTTTCAAATGATGATTATGTTCAGAAACAGAAAGAAGATATTCAAGAGCTTGCAAACTTTTTCAGAGGCAAGCTTGATGAGCAGGATACAGAGAGAGATTATATTCAGATTCTCAGAAAGGCCTTTCATCCCCAGCCCGGAATAAAGGCAAGTTATCGCATCCAGATAGACGGAGAGAAGAACCCTATTTCGCTTACCGTGGACGGAAACAATCTGGATGTGAGATTCGGACAGATTGAAGACCCTGACGTTGCACTCTCTATTTCAAGAAAGACTTTGGAAGAGATTTTCAGATCCAAGATGTCATTCCAGAGAGCATTTATGACAGGTGAAATAATAAGCAAGGGTGATTTCAAGATATTGAGGATGCTTGATCAGTTCTTGATTTTCCCCGAAAGGTAGGATGAATTATGACAAAGAGTGATTGCATTTTCTGCAAACTGGCAAACGGTGAGATACCTACAAGATCAATTTATGAGGATGAGGATTTCAATGTAATCCTTGATATGAATCCCGCTACAAAGGGACATGCGTTAATCCTTCCCAAACAGCATGCGGATAATCTTTATGATTTGCCCGATGATGTTGCTGCAAAGATTCTGCCTCTGGCAAAGAAACTTGCCACAAAGTTAACTGAAACTCTTAAGGCAGACGGATTTAACCTTGTTCAGAACAACAAAGAGTGTGCCGGACAGACAGTTAATCACTTCCACTTGCACCTTATTCCCCGCTATGAGAATGATGGACAGAGAATCCTCTGGAATCCCACCACTCCTTCAGCCGAGGAACTTGATGCAACACTCAACACTATCAAAGGAAACTAAGTAGAATCAATGCGAGAGATTCAGGTATCACAGATAATCGAAACAGTTAAAGAAATGTGTATAGAGGCCAACCACTTCCTCGGTGAGGATATGGTTGGCGCTTTAAATAAAGCAGCCGAAACCGAATGCAGCGAGCTTGGAAAGAAGATTCTTCATCAGCTTCAGGACAACCTTGATATTGCGGGAAAGGATATGATTCCCATTTGTCAGGACACGGGTATGGCTGTCTTTTTTGTTGAAGTAGGCCAGGACGCTCATGTTGTGGGCGGAGACTTGACTGAGGCCATAAATGAGGGAGTGAGAAGAGGCTATACTGAAGGCTACCTAAGAAAGTCAGTTATTTCAGATCCCCTTCTCAGGGTTAATACCAAGGATAACACCCCCGCGGTAATTCATTACAACATTGTCCCCGGGGATAAGATTAAGTTTACCTTTGCTCCCAAGGGCTTTGGCTCAGAGAACATGAGCAAAATATATATGCTTAAACCTGCCGATGGAGTAGAAGGGGTAAAGGAAGCAGTCCTCAAAGCAGTATCCGAGGCCGGTCCTAATGCCTGCCCTCCCATGGTTGTGGGTGTCGGTATAGGAGGCACTTTTGAAAAAGCGGCTATCCTCTCCAAAAAAGCATTAACCCGTTCAGTAGATGAACACTCCAAACTTCCTCACATCAAAGACCTGGAGGAAGAGCTTCTTACAAAGATTAATAATCTTGGAATCGGACCTGCGGGACTTGGCGGATCCACTACTGCCATGGCTGTTAATATCGAAACTTTTGCTACACACATAGCGGGACTGCCGGTGGCTGTAAATATTTGCTGCCACGTTAACCGTCACAGCGTAAGGGAGGTTTAATATGGACAGATACATTACCCTTCCTGCCTCAAAGGATGAACTTAAAGATTTAAGAAGCGGAGATTATGTTTATATCTCCGGAGTTATATATACCGCAAGGGATGCAGCCCACAAAAGAATGCAGGAAGCATTGGATAAGGGAGAGAACCTTCCTATAGATATTAAGGATGCTTTCATTTATTATATGGGTCCCTCTCCTGCAAGAGAAGGACGCCCCATTGGTTCGGCGGGTCCCACAACTGCAGGGCGAATGGACAGATATACCCCCAATTTGCTTAATCTTGGAATGGGTGGTATGATTGGCAAGGGCAAAAGGAGCCCTGAGGTTTTGGAAGCCATTAAGGCTAACAAGTCCGTATACTTTGCCACAGTCGGAGGAGCGGGAGCACTTCTTTCAAAGTGCATTACAAGTTCCGAAGTGGTGGCATATGAGGATTTGGGTACGGAAGCCATCAGGAGACTCACAGTGAAGGATTTGCCCGCCATAGTCGTCATTGACAGAGAGGGAAACAATCTCTACGAGGCGGCAACCAAATAGTATCAGATTCGGAGGTTAGCTGTTTTGCGCCGAATACTTTTGATGTTCTTTAAGCTTTGGGGTTTCCACAAATTAATACGAATGGTTTGGGGAGCAAAGCATAAAACATATGAAGAGAATTATGAGTACCTTCAGGAAGTAACAAGAAAAGCCATAAAGGCGGGACATGTAAATGCCGAGTATCATGGACTGGAAAACATACCCGAGGAAAACGGATTTGTCTTTTTCCCCAATCATCAGGGAATGTTTGATGTCCTTATGCTTCTTGCATCATCACCCAAGCCCTTCTCTTTTATAATGAAGAAAGAGGCAAAAGATTTGCCTATTGTCAGGGAAGTGGCCATGGGATTAAGAGCTTTGGCAATTGACAGGGATGACGTAAGGCAGGCAATGACCGTTATCAACGAAATGACCGAGAACATCAAGCTTGGTTATAATTACGTTATTTTCCCCGAGGGAACCAGAAGCCGCAAGAAGAATGCCATGAACGAAATGAAGGGCGGAAGCTTTAAGAGTGCATACAGAGCCAAGGCACCTATCGTTCCCTGTGCATTGCTTGGTGCATACAAGCCCTTTGACAGTAAGAGCATAAAGCCCGTTGACGTGGCTCTTTACTATCTT
Organism: Lachnospiraceae bacterium G11; assembly: GCA_900103495.1. GTDB lineage: Bacteria > Bacillota > Clostridia > Lachnospirales > Lachnospiraceae > G11. Next base: position 77,771 of record FMWZ01000018.1, read on the forward strand.
CCTCCCATGTACTATGAGGAGTATAAAGATATGAAGACTGTGGAGATTGCGGCTGAAGTAAGAAGACGAATTGAGGCTAAGATTAAAGAGGTTACCGATACCGATACAAGATTCGAAAAACCGATTGACAATGAGTAGCCTCTTAGATATAATTGTTTTTGCGTCCAAGCGGCGCATTTGAATATTGGTAGCGGACCGAATTCAGATTCTGGAGAAGTACTCAAGTGGCTGAAGAGGCGCCCCTGCTAAGGGTGTAGGTCGTTTGCGCGGCGCGAGGGTTCAAATCCCTCCTTCTCCGCTCAAGAGCTTAAACGGAAGATTCAATGAATTGGCTTTTCCGCTTAAGCTCTTTTGCTTTTGCCAAACTTATCGGAAAGGAACACGAGATGCATTTCTATCCATTTTATCAGTGGCTATTGTTTTTCTTCGCATATTGTTTTGTTGGATGGGTGTGGGAGACGAGCTATGACTCGATTATAGAACGTCACTTTGTCAATCGTGGTTTCTTATATGGTACCTGGATTCCCATTTATGGGTTTGGAGCAATAATTATGTTGTTTTCCACTCTTCCGTTTAAGGGGAATTGGGTTATGGTATACCTTGTGGGAATGGTTGCGGCAACTATTCTTGAACTTGCCACAGGCCTTGCCATGGAGAAGATCTTTAAGGTCAGATACTGGGACTACAGCAGCCAGAAGCTTCAGTTCAAAGGATATATCTGTGTTTCCTCTTCGCTTTTCTGGGGACTTTTGAGTGTTGTTCTTGTGAAGTGGGTTCACAACTTTTTTGAAAAGGTACTTTTCAGTATTTCAAATGATACGCAGATTATACTGGCAATTTTCTTAAGCGCTTTATTTCTTACTGACTTGGGATTCAGTATTAAGACCGCTCTTGATATCAGAAGTGTCATTGTCAAGATGGAGAAGATTCGCGATGATTTGTCAGAGAAGGTAACGGAGAAGAAAGAGGAGCTTACCGAGAAGGTAACTGAGAAGAGAGAAGAACTTACCGAGAAGGTAACTGAGAAGAGAGAAGAACTTACCGAGAAGGTAACTGAGAAGAAGGAAGAACTCACCGAGAGAGTTATTGAGAAGCGTGAGGAGTTCGTGGAGAGGCGAGATGAACTTGCCGGAAAAGTAACCGAGAAACGAGACGAGGTTCAGGAGGCATTAAGCCAGCTGGCAGATAAGCTGGTCAAGAGAAACCCCACGGCATTTCTGCCTTCTCTTCCTAGTGTAAATGAGCTCATGGACAAGATCCGAAAGAGAACCGGGCGATACAAATAATATACAAAAAAGATAAAATCTCTATTCAAAAAGGATAAAAACATTATTCAAGGCTATTTTATTCTCCTACTGTAAGATGAAATATCTGAAAGGTTAGGTGAATTATGAGAATAGCTGTTATGGGTGATATCCACGGTAATGATGCTGCTCTTGAGAAGTGCATTAAAGAAGCACTTTGGAGAGGCGCATATGCGTTTATATTCTTGGGTGACTATGTGGCTGATATGCCTAAACCCAGAAGAGTTATGGAACGTCTTTACTCACTTAAGGAAAAATACCCTTGCTGGTTTATAAAAGGAAATAAAGAAGATTATTGGATAGATTACAGAAAATCCGCAGGAGAGACACAGTGGAATGACTTCTGCTCCACCTCGGGAATGCTGTACTACACATATAACAACTTAAATAATGAAGACATAGACTTCTTTGAAACTCTTCCTATTTCAAGGAAACTTGATTTTGTGGGAGCTCCTTCAATCACGATTTGCCACGGATCTCCCAGAAAATCAAATGAAGAACTTGTCAGGGATATGGACAATACAAAGGAAGTCATGGAATCCTGCGATACCGACTTAATCCTCTGTGCCCATACTCACAGACAGTGGAAGTACGAGTGGGCCGGCAAGACATTAATCAATCCCGGCTCTGTAGGGATGCCTCTCGGAAGCAAAGGTAAAGCACAGTTTGCTATTATTGATAATGTAAGCGGAAAGTGGAACACTGAATTTGTTTCCGTTTCTTATGATGTAGAAAAAGTAATTAATGAAATAGATGAAGCCGGACTTCCTGCCCACGCTCCTTACTGGATTATGTTAACCAAAAGAACTTTGCGTGATGGTAACCCCTATCACATGAAAGCTCTGAGGATTGCAATGTCTTTATGCAAGAGGGAACAGGGCGAGTGTACCTGGCCGAGAATTCCTGAGAGATGCTGGGAGGCGGCCATTAAGGAGGTCTGACATCCGGGAGGATTTGGATGCGTGGACGCAGAGGACTGACAGTACTTATAGTGATGCTTGCGACCTTATCGGGTTGCAGCTTTAATAATGATTATGTGGTAAAAACTGAATTGTCCTCCTTATTTGGCGCCAAGACAGGATGCATAAAGGTTGAGAAAAAGATTCCCGTGCCGGATGATATAACCGTGCATGAAGAGGTAATCACCGTTCCGGGGCTCACTGAGGAGTTCGAGCTGGTTTTTACCGCCGACAATCATATATCCCTTTGCGACGACAGAGACGCTTCCGTTGCAGAGAAAGCAAAGGAAAGATACGAGTACTTCAAATGCTTTGACGGATCACATGCAGACGAGTCATTTGAGTCTGTTATCAAATATGTGGAAAGCGAAGAGCCAAATCTCTTTGTCTTGGGTGGAGATGTGGTGGATTCTGCCATGTATGCCGGAATTGAATTCGTTTTCGGAAAGCTGTCCGAACTTGAGACTCCATACTTATATGGAATAGGAAATCACGATTTTGAGTACGGATCCGAGTACTATACGAGTGTGGCTTTCAGCGAATATCTGCCAAGACTTTCACAGATATCCGACATATCAAACGGGGTCAGAAGCATTGAGTTTGATGAAGTTGTTGTATTGATTGCAGATGACTATTGCAATAAGGTAACACCGGCAGCTCTTGCAGAACTTCGAAGAGTATGTACCCTTGGCAAAACCGTAATTGTCTCCGTACATGTTCCAATTGAACCCGGAGTGGGAGATTCACTATGGGAGATGAGCAAAGCCATTTGGGGTCAGGGAGCAGATGCCAGATCTAGAGTCCTTTTGGGATCCAACTCCTGCACACCGGATGAGACTACCCAGGCTTTCATTGATGAGATATTAAGGGCTGACAGTCCTGTTAAAGCAGTTCTCGCAGGGCATGTGCATTTCTACCATAAAGATATGCTTAACGATAGGGTCACACAGTTTGTTGCCGGACCCGGATTTAATAAGGAAATTACCAAGCTGATTTTGAAGCCTGAAAATATTCAAAAATAGCGTAAATCCCTTGTTGACAAACAAAAAATCATGATGCTATAATAGAATTCCACCGCGTATTGAGGAATCAAACGTCGGTGGAAAAATTTTCTTCAAAAACCTGTTGACAATGGATATGACGCATGATATATTAATTGAGTTGCGTCTGACGGAAACAGGCGCATGTACCTTGACAAATGAACAACAATGCAACCCTGAAACAATTCCTAAAAATTGTTCAGAGAACAAAAACCTTTAATTAGTAAATTTTCGGTTTAGATAGCCAGACTATTTTGACCGGATCAACAAACATTTAACATGAGAGTTTGATCCTGGCTCAGGATGAACGCTGGCGGCGTGCTTAACACATGCAAGTCGAACGGAAACTACTCGCTGAAGCGAGCTTGCTCAATTCTTGAGTAGTTTTAGTGGCGGACGGGTGAGTAACGCGTGGGTAACCTGCCATGTACTGGGGGACAACAGTTGGAAACGACTGCTAATACCGCATAAG
>FMWZ01000015.1 GCA_900103495.1 Lachnospiraceae bacterium G11
AAGATTTCGGTTTCTGATGCCATAATCACCGGACGCGATTTCATGATACATCGGATAAAGAATGCCGAGATTGAGGAAATGCTTCTTCGCTACTTGACCGATGTTCGTCCGGGAAGGTCTTTTAAAAGAAAGGTTCGCACCAGGCGATACGTGCCTCTTGGCAATCGGGTATAAATATAGTTGCCGCTAAAGATCCCATGTGACAGGATTGGCTCCTGTCTTATTTGCGTACCACAAACTTGTAAGGAAACCTGGCAGTTAATAAAAATGCTGAATATCGCCACGAAGTTATCGTATTATCAAGAGATAGAAATCTTAACTTAATGGCATTGGGACTGTCCCCAATTGCACCAAATTTAGCGATAGTCGAAGTTCTCGGCTATTGTTAAACCCATTTTTCTTGCGTGGTCGGCTATTATGTCGCCTTGGGATTGATCGTCGGAATAGTCAATTACAATCCAGTAAAAGGGTTCATGGTGATCCTTGGTAAAGGTTGCATAGCCTACGTAGGAATAGGTGTGCTCTAAAAGTGGATCCCCACGATAAGTTTCCGCATCCTTACAAGTCATTGTTCCGGTGCATTTGCAGCAATCATATTGCCCTACTGTTTCCAATTCAGAAGAGTCAACTGTCATCGAAACGGATTCTCTGTCCATATCGTAATGATACCCAAGTTCATAACCCAACAGATATACGGGTGAAAAATACTCTTCTGTGTTTTCTATAACTACAGGCAATATGCTTTGCTCGTCAGTAATCTGGCTCACAAGCTCCTCACATTCATCCTGAATGGGCGCAAAAACGATAAATTCCTCATATTCATCTGTATTTTGATGAGCAACAAGGCTGCTCTTGACAGGTGGGTGATCAGGGAATTTAATAGAAATCGCTGTTTTCATGGTCGTGAAATAACCGTATACTCCCCAATCGCTCAAATCTTCGCACTTATTGTATACTTCTATTACTGTAAGCCCGCTATCACTAAAGTGTGGCCAGTCATTAGGATCACCCTTGTCATCTTCTTTGGCCTCAGGCTCCTCAGCCGAAACCTCGGCCTCGGTCTCTGCCTCGATAGCTGTTTCTGAAGAAGCACTCGCTTCTTCCTTGCTCTCAGACTTATCGCCGCAGGCAATAAGTCCGATTGTCATAGCTGTTGTCATTGCAATAACTGCAATTCTTTTTAGTAAATCTTTTTTCTTCATTTTTATACTCCCTTTTATTTTTTGTGCAATTGGGGCCTGTCCCCAATTGCACCAAATTTAGCGATAGGCGATCTCGGCGATTGTGTAGCCCATTTTCCTTGCGTCGTCGGCTATCATGTCGGCTTTAGATTGATCGTCGGAATAGTCGATTACAATCCAGTAAAAGGGTTCATGGTAGACCTTTGTAAAGGTTGCATAGGCTACGTAGGAATAGGTGTGCTCTAAAATGGGGCCTTCATGAAAAAGCTCCGAATCCTTACAAGTCATAGTTCCTGTGCATTTGCAGCAATCATATTGCCCTACTGTTTCCAATTCAGAAGAGTCAACTGTCATCGAAACGGATTCTCTGTCCACTTCGTATATATGATTATCAAGTTCGTACCCCAAATCCTGAACAGGTGAATAATACTCTTCCGGGTTTCCAACAACTGCCGGTAAAATACTTTTCTCATCCGTAATTTGACTCAATAGTTCCTCTTCGTCATCCCGAATGGGCACAAAAACAATGACTTCATCACTTTTTTCATCTACATTCTGAGGGGCGACAAATTTCTTCCCGAAAGGTTTAAACTTCGGAAATTTAATAGAAATTGCTGTTTTCGTGGTCGTGAAATAACCATAATATCCCCATTCACTCAGGTCTTCGCACTTATTGTATACCTCTATTACATTAGTTCCGCTATCATTAAAGTGCGGCCAGTCATCAGGATTACCTTTGTCATCTTCTTTGGCCTCAGGCTCCTCAGCCGAAGCTTCAGCCTCGGTCTCCGCCTCGATAGCCGTTTCTGAAGAAGCACTCGCTTCTTCCTTGCTCTCAGACTTATCGCCGCAGGCAATAAGTCCGATTGTCATTGCTGTTGTCATCGCAATAACTGCAATTCTTTTTAGTAAACCTTTTTTCTTCATTTTTATACTCCCTTTTATTTTTTTGTGCAGGTGGGGACTGCTGTCCCCAATTGCACATTATCAGGTTCTTTTCGACAGTCCGCCGCCAATGTACATCTTTACCGATGAAAATTCCATATCAATGGCCATAAAGGAGTGGGTTTCACCCGCATCGAAATTCACTCCTGTGTAGAATCTGTCTTTAATCACATTTACAAGATTTCCCTCCGCGTCAAAGAAAAGCAGATAGCCCACTAAATTTGACACGCTGTCAGGGTTATTGTTTGTGGCTGTAGCAGTTACATCATTGTCATTTACCTCATACGAGAATGCAATATTCTGAAGACCGGTATGATACCACGGAGTAATGTCGTAACTAAAGAAATACTCTACACTGTCAATGTCATCCCGTGAAAAATAAGCAAAGAAGACGCTCTCATCTCCCGGCTCAAGGGAGTCTATATGCTCTGTATCGGCATCAACCATATTACCGGAAGCGTCATATGCGATAAAATTGGCTTCCATGCCAACAAGCACCTCACTGTTGTTCTTTACCACAAGCACTTCGCGAGTTTCGCTCATTTCATGGTTTACACCCATGTACTCCGTTACGCCAAAATCACTGTCCTCTACAGTGCTCTCAGGTTTGGCTTTACCGTCATATCCACCCATAAGATAGCATTCAACATGATCATATTCGTCAGGGCAATACAGGTTTACTCCAATAGTAGCGCCCGGTCTTATCTCGCCGTTAATATCGGCCACATACTCATCAGAAGAATAAATCGCATTTCCGCTTGCATCAAAAAACACTGCTCTTGCTTCGATATAAGAGCCTATTATATCTCCCTCATTTTTTACACGAGCAATCACACCTTTATCTATGGGTGACAATTCCATTTTAAGATTGTCAACCATAGGTGTATAAAAAGGAGTCTCGTATGTATAGGAGTATTTAACATCACTGATATCGCTAGCATCCTTAACATCATAGAACATAAAGAAAAGTGCGGCGGAATCTCCCGGTGCAAGGGCTTCCACTTCCTCTTTGCTGTCCTGTAAAACATTGCCGGCAGAATCCATAGCTGATGCCACTCCTGTTAACCTGACAGTCTCTTCAGAGTTGTTCTTGATAATGCACAGATACTCGGGATTACCGAATTCAGGGGTATAGTTATAATAGGTTTTTTCAAAAAGAGCGTCCCTCTCATCTGTCTCTTCGGCCGCCTGAGCCCCTTCCTTCTCTTCAGAACCGACTTCTTCTGAGGATGTGGAAACATCCTCCTCTCCACCTATCTTATTGTCATCTGTTTCTGTCGTTGCAAGCTCAGGTGCGGCGGCATTGGAGCCGCATCCGGCTATCATTGCCGTCGCTAAAAGCAAAACTAATAATTTTCTCTTCATTTTTATACTCTCCTCTATATTATTCGATGTAGACTAACACATCAGAAAATGCGTATGGATAATCAGCTACCACACATGAACGTGTTTCTCCGGGAAGAAGATCTCCGCCCTCACTGTTAAAGTAAGCTCGTCTGATATTGAAAAACTTACCTGCCAAATCAAAGTAGAGGATTTGGCAGTACATATTCTTTAGACTTTCAGTTCCGTTATTCGTAGCTGTAATGATTACATCCTGGCCATCAATCTCATACGTGTACTCAATATTTTCAAGATCGGAAATACCGTTTTCGCACGTTCTAAAACTATAGAAAAGGTCTATGTGATCCACATTCACACACATAAGTCTTGCATATAGCACTGCCTCTTGACCGGGTGCCAGACAATCATACTTATTGGTGTTGTCAGACCCTCCGCCTATTACATTTCCCTTTGAGTCATATGCAACCATATCCACCCTGATTTGGGCATGCTTATCGAAGTTGTTTTTAATTGCCAGCGCTTCCTCAGTAAGGTACGTTTCGTTCTGATATCTGTACTCGGTCACTTGAAGATCCTTTTCGGAAATGCCCCATTCTTGATGGGGATTTGACAAGTCACATCCACCGTAAAGATAAACTTCCGCATGATCAAAATGTTCGTAACTGGCAAACTGATAAGTAACGGCTGCTCCCGGTTTTATTTCTCCGTCCAAATCTCCAATATAATCATTCAGGGCGTAAATAAAATTATCATTTTCATCATAGAAGAATGCCGTAGCCCTTATTTCAGTCCCTGGCAGCTCGCCTTCGTTTCGAGCGATAACCAATAAATGGTTTTCATCAATTCTTAACCAGTCGCATTTGATGTCTTTCATTACCGGGGCATAGTCTGTATTAACTTCATATGAAAAGTTATACTCAACATGGTCAACTTCCTTAATTCCGGAAAAGCAGTGAGAATAAGCCAACGTTTCGTCAGCACCCAGAAAAGGAAAGCTGCAGCTCTCTGTAGCCAACTCCGCATTCTGCGAATCAAAGCCCGTTATATCCACATTCACCCTAACATTCTGATTCGAATTATTTTTCAAAACAAAAGTGTCATAGCATGTTTCTGTGGAGACGAAACCACCGTATGTCTTCTCAATCAGATCATCCAAATTACCTGTCTCGCCGATGTTTTCTTCCATGGTTTCCGTGGATTGTTCAGTGATGACGGAATCTTCGTTGTCTTCCGCCTGAGATGCAGGGGCAGAATTTCCCCCGCAGCCTGAAAGCATTAAAGCCCCCAGTAGAAGTGTTAGAATTGTTTTCTTCATTTTTATTTCTCCCTTATATTTTTCCGGATGGCCGAAGTCCCCTGAAACTTCGGTCACCCGGTATTTATCTTTTATTCTACGCCTCCGCCTCCTGTGCTCTTCTTGCGCTGATACTGTAGGCAATTCCAAGAACCGCTACCGTGAAGGCGGCTATAACGCCGATGTTCTTTAAGAAATCGGGAAGCATGTCGCCTGTCATGCTCTTAATTCCAAAGAGCATATCTACGTTGCTTGTATACCATGTGGTAGGTATGAACTTTGAGAAAACCTGCATTCCCTTTGTGAAGAACTCTGCCGGAACGAAGATTCCGCCAAGGAATGAGAGAATCATTGAAAAGCTTACGGAAAAGATTGCGATATGTCCGTCGTGCTTTGCAAAGGTTCCTACAAAGTATCCTAAAGCCATGCAAAAGATTGCAAACATTAAAAGGTTAATGAACATGTAAGGTGCAACGGCATTTCCCTTTAACTCATTCAGATTGAAGCCTGTGATAATTCCAACAAAGAGAATGAATGCAACAAACATGATGATTAGGTTTCCGGCAACAATGTACAGATTTCTTTTTTTAACAGAAAGGGCTGAGCAGTTCATTCTCTTAATCATGTCAGGCTGATTGAAAACCACCATGATTGAAGCGATACAGTGAATAAGCACTGTCATGATTCCGTAGCCTGAAAAGTAGAAGAAATATTTGAAGCTGTCGGATCTCTTTTCGGAGTTGTCAGGTACATAAGTCTCAGTTGCCGCTTCCTTTGAAAGGTTTGCTGATGCCTTTGAAAGAGCTTCTTTATTGTCAATTCCAAGAGCCTTGTATGATCTGAAGGCATTGATAAAACCTTCAATCTTCATATCTACGAAGGCTCCGTTATAGGAGTTTGGGGATGATGTTGAATTAAGCTTTACATCCTCATCCTTTTCAACTGCCTTTTCAAATCCTTCAGGAATGGTAAGGAGATACTGAATCTCTCCGAAGAAAAGGGCATCCTGAAGTGAGTCATTGTCTGCAGGTGCCTCCACAAGGTCTTCCACCTCTTCAAGATAGGAAACCAGCGCTTTTGATACTTCACTTTCGTCCTCATCAATTACAGCTACTTTCACCTTAACGCTCTCGAAGGAATATGTTGTTCCACCGGTACTTAATGAAAGTCCGATACACATGGCAAGAGCAACTCCAAGGTAAATCAGAATTGCTACCATATTTGATTTTGTTATTGAGAAGAATGTCTTAAACACTGACATATTTATTCCTCCTTACGGCGAAGAAGCTAAGAACCACAAGCACAACCGCTTCAACTGCCAATATAGTCAAACTCTTTGCGAATCTTGTATAGTCACTGTAAATCGATAATGAGTAGAAGCAATCCGCTATTGCGGAAGAGGGATTCAATCTTGAAACAATGGGAGCAACTCTGTCCATAAGTCTCTTTAAATCCGGGCTCATAAGTCCGCTTAAGGCACTGGATCCAAGAGAAATTGCTAAGGAGATTGCTATTGTCATTCCCTCGCTTCCCTTTGCAACGCAGGATGCAAACTGTCCAAGCTCAACTCCCATTACACATCCCAGGAACACCACTGCTATGCAGGGGAGAGGCTGGCTGAACACGGGAATCTTTAAGATGTACTTAAGATAGGTAACCACCAGCAAAAGTCCCACGAAATGTATACTTACTGCAGCGGCCAGATCTCCCATCATAAGGGTAAGTCTTTTTGTTCCGGATACCGTTTTTCTGGCACCTATGGGAGAGTTTACAGCCTGTATGTCCTTGCCAAGTACCATTCCTATAAAGCTTCCGAAGAGACAGGCCATTCCTATCAATGCGTAGAAGTACTGAGCTTCCGTATCGATTTTCTCCCCTCCGAGACTGACTTCTTCTACGTACTCTTTTCTGTTTTCATTTACATCTATAACATCCTGAATCCTGGTAAAATCAATAGTTGCAGCATCTTCAATAAGTTCAAAGCTTCTTGTGTATTCATCAGCAAATTCTTTTAAGATGCTGGCTCCCAGTCCGCTCTTACCCATCTCAAGGGTTATTTCATCACCAAGTCTTACTATTCCTACAATGGATTCGTCTTCCAATTTCCCTTCAGCACTTTTTAAATCAAGATTTAATATATTGAAGATTCTCTTTCCGTCCTCAAACTCTACCTTTTCCATCATTTCCACAAAGGAATCGTTCTTTTCGGACTCTGTCTCTTTGACAATGGCTACATCGATTGTCTCGATGCTGTTCTTATTTATTGAGTTTCCGAAGGTTACAAAGAAAAGGGTTCCGAGAAGTATCGGATATATGAAAGCCCAGAACACTGACATCTTTGTTTTCAAAAGGCTTTTCACTCTGTACTTATATATATGCCAAAACATTTTCTCTCCTCCTTAATCCCTTAACTCTTTTCCTGTAATCTCAAGGAATACATCGTTGAGTGTGGGAAGTTCAGAGTAAACTCTTCCGAAGTTTACATTGTTGTTCTTAAGGTAATCAAGAACTCTTATAAGGTTATGAGTGCCACCCTTACAGGAAACAAGCAGATGATTTTCTTCATATGTGGCGCTTGTTACATGGGGGAGTTCCTTAATCTCGGGAAGTTTGCTTTCGTCAAAATCAAGAATCTCAATTCTTATCTTCTCACTGGTGGGAGTCAAAGCCTTAAGCTCATCATTGGTTCCTACCGCAATTGTCTTACCCTTATCAATGATGGCGATTCTTGTACAGATCTGCTCAACCTCTTCCATGTAGTGGGATGTGTAGATAATTGTTGCTCCCTGTCTGTTGAGCTCCTTGATTCCCTCTAAGATGTTGTTTCGGCTTTGAGGATCAACTGCTACTGTGGGCTCATCCATGAAGATAAGTTCAGGTTTGTGAGCGATTCCGCAGGCGATGTTAAGTCTTCTAAGGAGACCACCTGAGAGTTTCTTAGGATAGAACTTGGTAAAATCTTCAAGTCCTACAAACTTGATAGCCTCATCAACATACTGTTTTCTAAGGGCCTTGTCGGTTACGTATAATCCACAGAAGTAATCAATGTTTTCTCTGACGGTAAGTTCGTCAAACACTGCTACGTTTTGGAGAACCACGCCGATTTTTCTCTTTAAATCGTAACTGTCAGGCTTCATCTCCTGACCGAAGACCTTGATTTCACCCTTTGAATATTTTAAAAGAGAAAGGATACAGTTCATAAGAGTGGATTTACCGGAACCGTTGGGTCCCAAAAGTCCGAACACCTCGCCTTTGTTAACGCTTATTGACAGGTGATCCAGAGCCACCAGCTCCTTGTATCTTTTCACTAAATTATCAACTCTTACTACTTCCATAACGACCTCCTAAAGTCAATTAATTGTTTCGTTGTCTTACATGTACCATATTAAACTGTCATTAATCACTCCGTAAGTGAAGTGTGTAATGAAATGTATATGACAAATGTCATATTTTGTTCTATACTTGGCTTATGTACGCGATAATACCAAGAATTCTCTTAATTGCACTGTGTGCGGTAACTGCATATAAGGGTGGAACGGCTGATTATCTCATTGCCCTTTTGATTACCTTCGCCATCTCTTCCATAAGCTTCGCTGCAAGGAAGAAGGCGGCTACCTACTCCCTTTGTGTAGTTTATTTAGTCATGTTCTTTATTATTCCCACCCAGACTTTGTATTATCTTCCCGTTATCATTTTCGAGATTACCGTAATCAGTCTTCATATAGAGAAGAAACTTCCTGTTTTTGACAAAACCCTTATTCCCTCAATTGCAGGCCTTATAGTGGTGGCTTTATGCGCCCTTTCATATAAAGAGCACGCGTTATTTATTATCCTTATCAGCCTTTTGGCTCTCTACCTTGCCTATGCAAGTCTTCTTATTAGCGGTCTTTGGCTAAAGGTCATGGGACAGGCTGACGACAGAAGGCAATTGGAGGAACTGATGGAGAAAAGAGCCGCCGATTACCAGGACAAGCAGGACTACGAGGTTCACCTGGCAACCCTTAAAGAGAGGAACCGAATAGCCAGAGAGATTCACGATAATGTGGGTCACCTCTTATCCCGGGCCCTTATTATGATGGGAGCAATTGATGCCATTAACGAGGATAAGGTCCTCGGCGAACACCTGGGAGTTCTCAAAAACACCCTCTCCGATGCCATGGATTCCTGCAGGGTAAGCGTTCACGATTTGTACGATGATTCAATTGATCTTAAAGGAAGTCTTGAAAAGCTGGTGGAGGACTTTAAGTTCTGCCCTGTAACTCTGGAATATTCCTCAGGATCCAAGATAAATAAGGATATTAAATTTGCGGTGGCAGGCATTGTTAAGGAAGCCTTGTCCAACATTGCCAAGCACAGTAACGCCACCTGGGCCAAAGTGGTTTTCATGGAGCATGAGAATCTTTATCAGCTTCTGATTGAGGACAACGGCACTTCCGCCACAAAGGGTGACGGAACCGGCATTGGCCTTAACAACATGCAGGATCGAATAAATGCCCTCGGGGGTACATTTTATATAAGGAACGAAACGGAATTCAGGATTTTTGCAACCATTCCCAGATCCCAAAAGAAGGAGAAATAATGCGAGTACTGATTGTAGACGATGACGCACTGGTATGCAGTTCACTGAAAATAATACTTGAGAAGGACTCGGATATTACCGTTGTGGGTATAGGTAATAACGGTGAGGACGCCGTGGGTTTATATAACTACCTGGCACCGGACGTTCTTTTAATGGACATTCGAATGGATAAGAAACTTGGAACAGAGGCCGCTGAAGAGATTCTTAGAGACTATCCGGACGCCAAGATTCTCTTCCTTACCACCTTTTCCGATGATGAATACATTCACACCGCTCTTAACTGCGGAGCCAAGGGATACCTTCTAAAACAGGATTATGACTCCATAATCCCTGCTTTAAAGGCCGTTGCCATGGGACAGACGGTTTTTGGCGGAAACATTATGGAAAAACTTCCCACTCTCCTTGGGAAGGAAGTTCACAATGAGTTTAAGGGCGAGGAGTTCGGCTTAAGCGAGAAGGAGTGCCAGATTATCGGCTGCATCGCTGAGGGCTTAAGCAACAAAGAGATTTCCGAGGAGCTTTTTTTAAGCGAAGGAACCGTTCGAAACTACATCTCTTCCATCCTTGAAAAACTGGCCTTAAGAGACAGAACTCAGATTGCTGTGTTCTACTATAAAAACAAATAAAAACTATTGACACTTTAGGCTTCTTCCTATAAAATATCTTTCGGATGTTTGCATCAGCTGACCGTGTCCGGCATCAGATGCGACAGAAAATTATCGAAAAACAGACCATTTGATGGAGGTGTAGATCTTTGGCTAATATTAAATCTGCTAAGAAGAGAATTCTTGTTGCTAAGACAAGACAGGACAGAAATAAGGCTATTCGTACAGGCGTTAAGACAGCTATGAAGAAAGTCTTCGCTGCAATCGAAGCTAACGATAAGGCTGCTGCTGAAGTTGCTTTAAAGGAAGCAACCAAGACAATCGAGATGGCAGCTCAGAAGGGCGTTTACCACAAGAACAACGCTGCAAGAAAGGTATCTCGTTTAGCACTCGCTGTTAACAAGATGGCTTAATCCGCTTACTACTGCTGGTAAGTAAATTATTTAAAGCAAACAAAAACTCGCACCGTCATGCGAGTTTTTTTGTTGTCTTTATTTTCTTATCTTGAATGGCCGCCACCGCCATGGGAGTGCCCGCCGGAGGAAATATGATGGCCTCCACCGCCACCTCCGCCATAGCCGCCGGAGTCAGATCTTTCTATTCTTCTCTGGCTGATGGCCTTGCTGATGAACTGGTCATACATAACCTCAAAGTTAATTCCGTTCTCTCCGACATAGGTTGATTCGTTTACGGTCTTCTTGCCCTCCTTGCCGGATGCATAGATGGCAATAAAGATTATCGCCGCAATGGTAGGAATAACAAAGTATGCATAAATGGGAACCTCAAGTTTGGTTTCCTCATTCCCCATGTATCTTGCAATATCCTCAACATAGGCTTTGTAGGCTCTGTAGGGATCATATTCCACATAGTCATAAACATCGTCTAGGACTCTGTCAATCATGTTTGATGAAAACTTCCTCTCAACGCTTCCTGAGGTTGAAAGCCAGGTGTGAATCTTTCCGTCAGACTCCCTGAACCAGTTATCAAGAAGGATACAGCCGTCGCCGTCATCGCTTTCCTTTGTCTTATTCCAGCCAAAGCCATACTCATCGTAGAAATTGTCGGCTTTTATCATAACGTACTGATTACTGGGGACATTGGGATCATAGGACTTTGCGTATTCTTCCAATGACTCCTTCATGGTAAGAAGGATAATGTCGCAATGAGCAACCTGCTCTTTTTCCGCAATAAGTGCTCTTAACTTGTCTTCCTCTTCATCCGTAAGCACATCACCGTAGTCGAAAACTCGCTCACTTTCTGTGCAATAGGTGTTTACTCTCTCGTAGTTGACTGCGTTTTCCTTATTCCAGATCATGGAAATGACGCAGAATATAATTATGATTCCGCATACCAGGAACCATATTCTAAAAAATCTAAACCAGTTTCTCATATGATTCCTCTTTCTATACCGCATGCATTACTACCATAAAGGTCACAAATATAAGGGCCCATAAGGTAGCGGCGTAACCTAAGATTTTGCCCATGCTTCTCGGGGCCTCCCCCACCAGCTTGCCGGTCTGACCGTTTATGTAGTAGGTGTAAAGTTTATCCTTATATGAATAGATGTACTGCCATACGGGAAGAAGACTGTATTTGTCGCTTCTTGAGGCAATATCTATGTTCTCATACATTGGTGTAATCGTGGTGTAAGCGCCTGTAATAGAGTTTCTGATGATTTTGCTCGCATCGTTTCTGGCCCTTGTCTCTGCTCTGTAGGCCAGCTCATCGGAGGTCTTGTTATAGCACTCCGAATAAAAGCCCGAAAGATCCGGCTCTCTGAAATCCTTTAAATCCGCATAATCATAGGGCTCCATTAAATCCATGGAATCGTCCGGCATAACGTCAGACGCATCCACGGGCACCCTGTTAAACTTGGCTGCCAGTTTTCTGTGGATTCTGAAAATGGAAGTCTCTGTGTACTCTATATCACCGGAAACCCATCTTCTGGTCTTTGTGGCATTGGCCTCAAATTCACCGTTAACATTCATATCATAGAGAAAATACGGCACATACATGCCTGTCATCTTCTCCAAGCTCTGAGCTGAAAGGAAATCCGAAGGGGCGAATACCTTCTTCCTAAAGGCGTTAAATAAGATTTCCTTGGCTTTTTCCTTGCTGATTCTAAAGGGCAAAAGTTCCGAGGGCTTATATTTGCCGGTTACTCTCTCATCGTGGATCAGATAATGCCCGCAGTATTCACATCTTTCTGCCGAGGTAAATGGGCCGGGTTTAATGGGCGCACCACAGTTAAGACAGGTCTCAAGGGAGTTGTAATTCTCACCCTCTCCTGTCTTCTTATCCTGGGTTTCCTCTCCGCCGCAGTGGGGGCAGACCATCATCCCCTTATCCGGGTTATATACTATGTTTCCGCCGCAATTCTTACATCTGAAAAACATTGAAGCTTCTGCTCCTTCTATGCATTCTTGGGAGGGCACTGCTTGGGAATAAAGCCCTCAAAAATGTAAACGTCAAAGTCATCAATTCTTGCGTCAAGCTCTTCCTGGCTTCTTATGGTCCAGGCTGCAGACATGGCGTTATAGAAGTTCTTATTGATTCTTCTTGAAAGATTCCTGTAAAACTTGTGGTTATATGCGATAAAGTCAGGCTTCGCGAGGATGTTTAAAAGCAAATACTCCATAGCCCAGTAAAGGGGTGTATGGTACTTCTCGTTATCCGCGTGCATGTAGCTGTCGGATAACTGGCCTCTTACGATGTCATTTCTGTTCTTCTTATACCACTTAACTGCCAGGGGATTAAAGGATTCCATGCAGTATAGGCCCTTGTAATCCTTAAGGAGCTCATCTGCCTTGGGGCAGACTCTCAGATCGTTATCATTAGCCTTTATCTCCACGATAAGGGGCACCTTGCCACCCACTAATTCAAGTACATCTTTAAAAAGCGGAATCTTCTCCTCCGTGTCAAAAAGTCTGAACTTCTGCAGTTCCTCCAGTGTGAAATCGGATATTTTCCCATCAACGCCACACACTCTGTTTAAAGTGTCGTCGTGGAACACAACAGGAATCAAATCCTTTGTAATATGTACATCAAGCTCGATTCCGTAGCCTGCATCAACAGCCTTCTTAAAGGCCGCCATGGAGTTCTCCGGAGCCTCACTCTTATTATCATGAAGTCCTCTGTGTGCAAAGTACGCCTGATCCGTAAAGGGCTTTCTGGCCTCTTTGTGGCTCATCCTTGGCATAATCAGGATAAAGTAAAGCACCATAACGCACACATAAATTAAAAGTAATATCTCAATAATTGTAAGCAGCATAAATCTATACCTCCAAGGGAGTATTATACCACAAAAAGGTGCTATAATACTAAATCATATATACACGTAAAGGGGAAATAAAATGAATACTGAGAAATTTGAAAAGTCCTGCGGGGCTATCACTTTCACAAGAGAAGGCGGTGAGATCAAATACCTCCTTGTGGAAGAAATGCATGGCGCAATCAGCTTTCCTAAGGGACATGTTGAGGGAAACGAAACCGAGGAAGAAACCGCCATGCGTGAAATCGAAGAAGAAACCAATCTTACTCCCTCCTTCATCGACGGCTTTAAGCGGGTCCAGGAATTCCCGCTTCTTGATTCTCCCGGAACCACAAAGCAGGTTGTGTATTTCCTGTTTGACTACACCGGACAGACTCCAAAGATTGTAAGACCTTATGAGGTCAGAAGTTTAAAAAGCCTCCCGTTACAGGAGGCCTTAAATACGATTCAATTTCAAAATATGAGAGATGTACTTGTAGAAGCTGACGATTTTATCAAAAAGCTTTAATGTCGTCTGTCCTTGCCGGTTTCTTTGTAATAGCGGGACTTGTCAACATACATTATCTGCTCGGCTTTCTTGACCAGGTCCAGAATGTTGTTTCCCTCTCCCACAGAGTAGCCAAAGGAAATAAATCTTCCACCATCATAAACCAATGCCGCAAGGTCATTCATTCGTTTTGCGAAGGAATCCTCTGTGGCATTTTCTACTATGCACACAAACTCATCTCCGCTTACTCTGAACACTTTTCCGTCGGGGAATGCGTTTCTCAAAGTCTCGGCTGCCTTAATTATGAGTTTGTCGCCGGCTTCGTGCCCAATATGGTCGTTGGTTTCCTTAAGGGAATTTACATCTGCAAAAACCGCTGCAACCTCTCCTTCGAAGGAATGGCTGCCAATGTAAACCTGATAGCCTCTCCTGTTGCCAAGGCCTGTCAGAATGTCATGTACCGCCAATTTGTTGTAAAGCTCAGCATTGGAAGTTGCTTCCGCAATAATTCTTGACTGGACAATAACATATACAACTGCAAGGGAAACTGCTGCTCCCACGAACCCGTTTCTTACATCTGCCGCATGCCGTCCCAGTATTATGAAGGAAAGAAAGGGCACAATTACAAAGAGTGACGTAACCGCAGGGCTGGTTATACCGAATGCCTTGTGGTAACGTATAAAGACTACAACCATAGCAATAAAGCAAATCGCGCCGGCAATCTTACTGTATGGATTCCAGGGACCGTTTGCAAAGGTTCCGTCCACCAGGGTAAAAAGCTTCCCTGTAATTGCTCCGACTGTCACAAAACACGCGTCAAGCACACACAAAACAGTAATCGAATAGGGAAAAGCCTTGGAAAATTTCCTGTCAGTTTGAGTAATAAGATAATAGAAATAGAAGGCATAAAATGCCATGACACAGTCAATAAGAATGTATCCCAAGAGAGTGAAAATAAAAGTTACTGTCACATACCGGCTTTGTCCGTCGAGGGCCTGACCCGCCATCTCGGCAAGCAGTCCCGCAAGGCACGCCCACATACAATAGCGGAAATGTCTGGTAAGCCTTATTGCATCCTCGGGAACCTGGTAAAGGCCAACAATAATTATAAAGATGAACAGCGCTGAAATCAGATTTACAAATACTATGACTGAATTCATCAGATCCTCTTTCTCTCCCCGGGTGGTACTATTCTACTATTTTACCTTATTTGGAATACATAGGCAACAAAAAGGTGCAGTTTGGGGACAGGCCCCGTTTGCACGTGGAATGTGCAAACGGGGCCTGTCCCCAAACTGCACCTATATTGAATCAAACAATGATTTCAACGCATCGTGGCTGGCATCATCTTTGGTAATTACATCCGCTGCGGCCTTGGCCTCAGCTGTTGCATTTGCCACAGCCACACCACAACCGGCGGCCTTAATCATGTCGATATCATTCTCCTGATCACCGCAGGCGTAGGTCCTTCCGATAGGAATATGGTTAATCCTGCAGAAGGCCTTGATTCCGTTGCCCTTGCCGGCCTTAACGGAAAGAACCTCCATATATCTGTCGTTGGAGAAAATGCCCTGAAGTCTGTCACCCATATTTTCATGAATCCAGGTCCTGAAGGCCTCGAGCTTCGGCTTATTGTTAAGGTCGATGCACATCAGCTTCAGTGCGCCGTCCTTTAATTCGTCCGCAATATCCTCCACAAACTTAAGAGGCATGTGAACCTTCCTTGTGTAAAATCTGGTTTCCTCAGTCTCTTCTCTAAGGACTATATTGTCATCATCGTAAGAATGAACGTAAATTCCCAGTTCATCGGCTTTCTTTATAACTTCCCTGATTTCCTCAGAGGTTATTTTAAATTCAATAACAGGTGTTTGCGTCTCCACATCAATGATCAATGCCCCATTGCTGCAGATAACCTTCATATCAGGCAAAACCATATCATTCTCAATGAAAGCATTGATTGTGCCCTTATAAGGTCGGCCTGTGGTAGGCACAAGGAAGTTACCTCTCTCAACAAATCCCCTGATTGAATCCTTCAAAGCATCGGAGAAAACGCATTTTTCATCAAAAAGCGTCCCGTCCATATCGGAAAAAACATAATATGCAAGACATTTCTTAAGATTGTCAAGAATTTCATCAGGAATCTCAAGTGAGCCATGACCTGTTCCAAGGTCAATCTTAGGCTTGTTGGCACCGTGGAAGTCTGAGCCTCCGGTTATCAGAAGGTCGTACTGTTTTGCCAGGGATTTAAGCTGCCTTATCTCCCCTGCCGTGTACTTGGAATATATGGTTTCAATGCCTATAAGTCCGGCCTCTTTAAGTTCTCCCACAAACTGCGAAAGCCTTGCGTCCGACATCTTGTACTGGAAGGGGTGGGCAAGAACCGGTATACCACCAACCTCTGAGATAAGCTTAACAGCCTCAAAGGGTGTTATCTTTGTATCCTGAGGAACATAGCACCTTGCCTTATCACCTATATATCTTTCAAAGGCTTCCTCTCTGCTCTTAACATATCCCTTCTCTATAAGGTAAGCTGCGAAATGCGCCCTTGTAACAACTGCCCCCTTAAATCTTTCGGATATCTCCTCATAGGTAAATGGGCAGCCTGCCTCAGCAAGCTTTGCACACATCTTCACATTTCTTCTGTTTCTCGAGGCAACAAACTCCTTAATCTTCCCAAGAAGCTTCTCGCTCTTATAGTCCATGTAATATCCAAGGATATGGATATCTTTGCCATCAAGGTCCGTCGAGAACTCAATACCCGGTACTATCTCAATGGGTTTTCCCTTTGCATATTCCCGGATTTCATCAAGCCCATCCACCGTATCATGGTCCGTCAGTGCAATAGCCTTTAACCCCTTTTCTACGGCATAGTCCACCAGCTCTTCTACAGTATATGTTCCGTCTGAATATGTTGAATGTACATGTAAATCTATCATAGTAATTCCTCGTAACAACAACGGGCAGGAGCGCACTCCTGCCCGAACATTTTAGTTATCGTCGTCCTCTCTGTTAGCTGTGTAGACAGTACGCTTACGTGCCATCTCATCGCTCTCGAGGTACTCATCGTAGGTTGTAATCTTATCAACCAGTGTTCCGTCAGGAAGGATCTCCATAATACGGTTGGCAGTGGTCTGCACAAACTGGTGGTCATGACATGAGAAAAGCTCAACTCCGGGGAACTTAATAAGTCCGTTGTTAAGAGCTGTGATGGATTCCATGTCAAGGTGGTTGGTGGGCTCATCAAGGATGAGGCAGTTGGCACCTGAAATCATCATCTTGGAAAGAAGGCATCTAACCTTCTCACCACCTGACAGAATCTTAACCTTCTTCACACCATCATCACCTGCAAAAAGCATTCTTCCGAGGAAGCCTCTTACGTAGGTAACATCCTTAACGGGTGAATAGCCTGTAAGCCAATCAACGATTGTGTAGTCGTTGTCGAACTCATCTGTGGGATCCTTGGGGAAATAAGCCTGTGATGTGGTTACACCCCACTTGTAAGTTCCTTCATCGGGCTCGATTTCGCCCATGAGAATCTTAAAGAGTGTGGTCTTTGCAAGCTCATTGCCGCCTACAAAGGCAACCTTATCGTCATGTCCTAAAATAAAGGAAACATTGTTAAGAACCTTCTCGCCGTTAATGGTCTTGCTGATTCCCTCAACTGTAAGAACCTCGTTACCGATGTCTCTGTCAGGTCTGAAATCAATATAAGGATACTTTCTGCTTGAAGGACGAATGTCGTCAAGCTCGATTTTCTCCAAAGCTCTCTTTCTTGCTGTAGCCTGCTTGGATTTGGAAGCGTTAGCGGAGAATCTGGAGATGAACTCCTGTAACTCCTTGATTTTCTCTTCCTTCTTACGGTTAGCTTCCTTCATCTGACGAATAAGGAGCTGGCTGGACTCATACCAGAAGTCATAGTTTCCGGCATAGAGCTGAATCTTGCCGTAGTCAATATCCGCAGTATGTGTGCAGACTTTGTTTAAGAAGTATCTGTCGTGGGAAACCACGATTACAGTATTTTCAAAGTTAATGAGGAACTCCTCAAGCCATGCGATGGCATCCAGATCAAGGTGGTTGGTAGGCTCATCCAGTAAGAGGATGTCGGGGTTACCGAAAAGTGCCTTTGCAAGGAGAACCTTAACCTTAAGGCTGCCGTCAAGCTCGGACATAAGCTGATAGTGGAATTCTGTATCAACTCCAAGACCGTTAAGGAGCATTGCTGCATTACTCTCTGCTTCCCAACCGTCCATCTCAGCAAACTCAGCCTCAAGTTCACTTGCCTTGATACCGTCCTCGTCTGTGAAGTCTTCCTTTGCGTAGATTGCATCCTTCTCTTTCATTACCTGATACAATCTCTCATTACCCATAATAACTACGTCCATTACAGGGTAAGCGTCATATTTGAAGTGGTCCTGCTCAAGTACTGACATTCTCTGTCCGGGTGTCATTGAAACATCGCCGGATGTGGTCTCCAACTTTCCTGAAAGAATCTTTAAGAATGTAGATTTACCTGCGCCATTGGCACCGATAAGTCCGTAGCAGTTTCCTTCCGTAAATTTGATATTAACATCCTCAAAAAGGGCCTTTTTACCGAATCTGAGGGTTACATTGTTAGCTTGAATCATAATTTTTCCTTCTTATGTTTATGTATATCCGTTTACAGTCACGATTACCATTTTACCGAAAAAGCACATATTGTCAAGGTTATAAACAAACAAGGGGCAGGATTTCAACATGTGAAATCATGCCCCAATGTATTACTTAAGTTCTTTTACAATGGCATTATAAAGATCATCATACTCTTCAAATGCAGGTAACTCAGGGAAATCAGCCTTAATCTTATCAGTGGTTCTGAAAAGGAAGCCTGCCTTTCCTGCCTTGATCATGTCAATGTCGTTGTAGCTGTCGCCGCTGGCGATGGTGTCGTAACCTATGGACTGAAGAGCCTTGACTGTTGTAAGCTTTGACTTTTCGCATCGCATTTTAAAACCGGTTACTTCTCCGTTATCCGCAACCTCTAAGGTGTTACAGAAGATTGTAGGCCAGCCAAGCTTCTCCATAAGGGGAGTTGCAAACTGAGTAAAGGTATCGCTTATGATGATAACCTGAGTTTTGGCTCTAAGTTTATCAAGGAACTCCTTTGCTCCGGGAAGGGGATCGATACCTCTTATGGTATCCTGAATCTCCTTAAGGCCTAAGCCATGTTCCCTTAAGATGCCGATACGCCACTTCATTAATTTGTCGTAATCAGGCTCATCCCTTGTGGTTCTTTTAAGTTCAGGAATTCCGCTTGCCTCGGAAAAAGCGATCCAAATCTCCGGTACAAGAACTCCCTCCAAATCCAAACAAACTATATTCATATTGATCTCCTCGTGATACTATTCAAAATCCGTATATATATTACACTATTTCGAATAATATTGCGATATAGTTTTTATTCTAATACTTGAAAAGAATCTTAACGCCCCAGGCTGCAATCTTGTAGATTGGTGTCTCCATACGTTTCTGAACCTTCTTAAGTTCCTCGCGTATCTTGATTCCCTGAGGGCAATGCTGCTCACACTTGCCGCACTCGATGCATCTTCCGGCGTTGGTGCGGTTCTTGCGCATTGTGGTGCACATCATGTATTCCTTAAGTGCCACGAAGTACTTATCTGTAAATGAATGGTTATACGCCGCAAAGCATCCGGGAATATCCACTCCCTGAGGGCAGGGCTGGCAGTAACCGCAACCGGTACATCCCACCTTTACGCTTTCGTTTATGGCATCAAGAACAGTCTTATACATTGCCATATCGGATTCGGTAAGGGATCCGGCCGTTGCTTCCGATGCGATTCGTACGTTTTCTTCAACCTGGGCTATATCGTTCATTCCGGAAAGCACAACGTTTACTTCAGGATGATTCCAAACCCATCTAAGGCCCCAGTCTGCAGGGCTTCTCTTTACATCAGCCTTCTCAAAAGCATCCATTGCCTTGGCAGGAAGGTTATTAACCAGTCTTCCGCCTCTTAAAGGCTCCATAATAATAATGGGGATATCCTTTTCGTTGGCATGCTTTATGCCCTCTATTCCGGCCTGTGAATGCTCATCCAGATAGTTAAACTGCACCTGTGCAAAATCCCAGTCATAGGCATCTATAAGCTCAATAAACTTTATAGAGCTTCCGTGGAAGGAAAAACCGATGTTTCTAATTATGCCCTTAGCCTTCTTATCCGCAATCCACTCTCTTATGCCAAGTTCGCAAAGTCTCTTAAAGCTTGCGGCATCGTTGAGCATGTGAAGGAGATAATAATCCACATAATCGGTCTTAAGACGTCTTAACTGCTCGGCAAAATATCTGTCAACATCCTCAATCTTTTTGATGTAGTACTGGGGAAGTTTGGTGGCCACATTGATTTTGGAGCGGCAGTCGTATTTTTCCATAAACTTTCCGAGGCACTCCTCACATCCGTTATAGATATAGGCTGTATCGAAGTAGTTAACCCCCGCGTCAACCGCAAGTTTCATTTCCTTTTCAGCCTTCTCCTGGTCAATTGAACCGCCGGTTCTGGTGTAACGCATACAACCGTATCCAAGGACGGAAAGCTTGTCACCATTCTTCTGATTTACTCTGTATTGCATATTAGTCAGTGGCCTTTCTTTGTTTGCTTTGTTAATTAGCTATGGTTAAAGTATATGTCACTGAGATTGATGTTGTATAGGTATAATTTTTTATAAGAGTTCCCGTTATTTTGGTGAAACAATGTTTACAACATTGTCTCCATACTCAATTCCATTCCTGCCAAGAAACTCAGCAAGACCCGGATGACCCTCAGGTTGCCTTATTACATTGGGATTATGAGCATCGCATCCCACTACAAACCTGGGATTATATTCCTTTGCAAGCTTAAAGAATCTGTCCTTTGGATACCATCTGTTATCAATAAAGCCGTAAACATTCACTTCAAGAGGGATGTTCAAATCAACAGCCGCTTCGCATATCTTTGACATATGGCGTCTGTATACGTCATCGTCACCGGTAAAGTTTATAAGATCCGGGTGAGCAAGATATGTATAAAGGCCGGTTTTCATGCCTTCAATGGTAAGGTTAACGTATGCTTCAAGCCTCTCTTCGCTGTCAGTCTTGGTACCCACATAGAAGCCATCCACCTCGTCGGGAACATGGTGCTGTCCCTGAATAATATAGTCCAGGGGATACTTTCTAAGTTCCTTCATAAGCTTGTCAAAATACTTTGGAAAGTACTCCACCTCGTAGCCTATAAGAATCTGAATCCTGTCCTTGTACTCTTCTCTTAGCTTCACAAGGGTTTCCGTATAATCGGGGATTTCATCCATTCCCATCCTGATGCCTGATGTCACTCCTTCAGGATAGGGCCAGGGGGTGTGATCCGAAAACCCAAGAATCTTGAATCCGTTTGCGATGGCAGCCTCGATATATTCCCTTTCACTTCCCACGGCGTGTTTGCAGCGCACTGTGTGGGTGTGGTAATTCGCTAACATCATATCTTTTTCTGCCTTTCTATAAATTAATAAACACCGTAAATAATACAACCTTGCCTTATGAAAGGCAAGGTTGTATTTCTATAATCCTAATGAAAATGTTGTAAAGCCAACCAGCAATGTCAAAAGATAAATCAAACCGATGTGCACAGGATAGAATGCGTAGAAGAAATACTTGTTCATCTTCTTTCCGCGTTCGCCGTTGTACTTTGAAATCGGAATCATCATTAAGAAAGCGAAAGCTTCAAGGGGCGACATAAGTGTAAGCAGTCCGCATCCCCATCCGAAGGCTTTCTTCCTTGAGTTCCTTAACAAATACATGATAACAATTGTAATAACACCAAAGTCTGCATAATCCGTCTTGAGGAAATAAGCAATTGCCGCAAAAACTGCTATGGGAAGTACAGTAAAGGTGAAGCGGTTCTTTGCTGCGGCATCATATTTTGCCCCAAGAACAGCCATCACGATCAAACCGATAACTGCACCGATTCCGGTCACAATCAGCTGGTTCCCATAAAGAATCGTGGTGAACATGGAAAAAAGTCCCGCTTCGCTGAGCTCAAAGCCAACTATGGCTCCAAGAATGGCTCCCGCCACATAGTATAAGGGAACCAGTTTAGGTGACCACTGTCTCTTCTCTCCAAGCTCGCTTATACACCAAAGGCAAAGAAGACCCAAAAGCAGGGTGAAGAATACATTCTGATAATGCACGTAGAATAAACTTCTTGCAAAACCAAGGTTAAAGGGCAGTTCGGAAATCAAAGCGAATATTCCAAGGTTTAATGCATACTTCTTTACACTTCTTGTGTGCATAAATCCTTCAACAAGAAGGAATGCAAATATGGGGAATCCGAATCTTCCTATGGCACGCATCACAAGCATGATAAGACTTCCATACATAAGACCCGGATGTTTCATTAGCTCTGCGGGATTTCCTATAGCCTCCGGATACCTCAAGGTCATTTCATTCAAATAACACTCTAAAAAAATGGCTGCAAAGTGATCAATAAACATTGCCACTATCGCAATAATCTTAAGGGTCGTTCCCGTAACGCCCTTCTTAGGCATAGCCTCCATTGTCATCTCTGTCATCTTTTCTCTCTCCTAAAATATGCGTTTTCAACTTTATTCATCGTATATTTTCCATTTTCCTCTGTCAACAAAGAAAAAACTCATATTTTATAAAGAAAATATAAAGAATCATTTTCCCAAAAGGCTGCTGATTTCGGCTTCATTTAATTCTTCGCCTATGACTATTATTACTTCCTGACCATCCATAATCTCAGTAACAGTCAGCTGTTCTCTGGTGGCATTTATTTCATACCACGTGTTATTCTCTGGCATAAATCCCTTGATTCTAAAGATATGACCGCATTTCTTTGATTCAAAAAGCTCACGCACTTTCTCCTTAAGCTTTTCGATGGGGATTTCCATATTCATGAAGTACAAGGACTTAAAGGCATGTCTCTCGTCAAACCAGAGCTTTGCGTGGTCTCCTGTGACGTAGCCCGCATTCATAATCTTTGCGTAGTCTTCATCAGAAAGCTCATCCCAGTCTTTCGCAAGAATATCCTTTATTTCAAATCTTCTCTCACTCTTAAAGTGCTCAAGAATCCCGTTTATCCTGCTGACCAGATTCTCAGGTGTGTCAGCCCCCTTGGAATTAATCTTGCTAAGCACAATCTTTCCGGCATTTGTAAGCTGGGAAGTCATGAGATACTCTGATTCTTCTGACAGGTTCTTCTCGAGTCCCGCATCAAGAATGGTGATAACCGAGCCGATTTCATACCAGTTACATAAGGGTTCGTCCCTTAAAACATCAAAGAACTCATCTGCATCGTAGATTCCCGAAGGTTCCACAATAACCCTGTCAAAACCCTGCATTCCCAGGGCAATAAGCTTGGTTCTGGTTCGTCTTATGTGGCAGTCCAGATCACATCCCCCGGCAATCATCTCAAGGGAGCAGTTATCTCCCTCCAGATCCTTTAGAAGCATCATATCTACGTTTACGGCACCAAAGTCATTCTCCAAAATTGCAATTCTTTGGCCCATATTCAGAAGGTGCTTTACGTATTTTCTTATGAAAGTTGTTTTTCCCGAGCCAAGAAAGCCCGTAATCAAATCTACTTTAATCATACTTTGCCTTCCCGATTTGTCTGCCGTACATATTCTATAAAAAAATAAAACCACAGGCAATAAAAATTTTCAATTTGTTCGATTTACATTTTCGAACTAATGTTCTATAATTGGGTCACGAAAAGAGGTGTATGCAATGAAGGCAGATTTAAGACCTGTCGATGTCATCTGCCAGCACTCCAGAGACGGAACCATAAGTCCCATAAGAATCAGGATGGTTGATGACGACGGTGAATATCAGACTTATACAATAAAGGGATTCAGAGATATGTCCCACCAGGGAACCAAAGAGATGCCTGACGGCGTATTCATTTCCGACAGGACCCTTGTGTACGAATGTAACATAATGACTTTCGGACGGCAGCGCATGATAAGGCTCTACTATGAACCTGCCAGCACTGCCTGGAAGATGACGGCAACATAAATGGGGGTGCAAACTGCACCCACTAGAACTTTATTTCCTTTGGAGCTGCTGTAAAGGAGCTGATTGTTGCAACACCGCCGTCGAAATAGAAAACCTCAGTGTTGTCATCATTCTCGTTATACATTCCTCTGAGATTGGGATACTCGTCAAGCATATGTTTCTTGGCTTCCACTCTGTCATCAGATACCAGCTTACCGGTTACACGAATCCATTCGCTTCCGTTGAAAGCACTGATTTCAGCCTTGGGGTTGGCATGAAGCTGATGTGAAACGGGTTTAACTTTACCTGTCTGAATATAAAGTTTACCGTCGAATATAGCGACTGTACCAAAGGGTCTTACTCTTGGCTGATCTCCCTCAACAGTAGCAAGATAATAAGTACCGCAAGCCTTCAAAAAATCATAAATTTCCTGCATTTAAGCTTCCTCCTTTTTATTTGTGAAATGATTAATACACACTTTCATTATGGCATCGGTGACCACCTTAAGTAGCCACCCTCCCGCTGTAACCGCTATGGCGCAGGCAAGGAAAACTATTGCCTTTCCGCCCATACTCTCGGGAATCATAATGAATGTGGGGAATACGTAGTCTACAAAGAACATATGGGCAAGATACATGTACATTGTAAGCGCTGCCCACTTCTGAATAAGTTTGCTTGACAGGAACCTGCTTCCTGAGGGCAGGAAACAAAAGGCGATTCCAACCACCTCAAATACCAGATACATGAAGTCTCTCTTTGAATAACTCTTCACAAACGATGCTGCCCACACGAAAACAAGGAGCAAAGTTCCCGTTATTCTAAAGCCTAAAGTCTTAAGTCCTTTTTCCTTAATTAAGGCAGTAATCTTATAAGCGTAGATTCCAAGGCACATTTCAGAGAAGCATCTGAAAAGTCCGAAGTTTCCATAGAATCCCTCAACATCCATTGTGGCGCTCAGAACTCCGCGGTATCTGTAGATATAAGAAATCAGAACCATGGTGATGATGGGAGCCACGAAATTAACAAAGTTGTCGTGCCATTTAACAAGGCAATGATAGATAATGAATCCGCTTATTATCATAAGAGAGATAAACCAGGTGCTGTTGTTTAAGTTGGTCCATCCTTCATTCAGGCCGATTCCGTGTAAGCCTATAAACTCTAGAAATCTGAAGCAGAAATAATAAACTGTTTCCCCGATACCCCTCTGGAAAATCCAGAAGATAAGAATCGGAACGTAGGAAATCACGTATGCGGGACCGATTTTTTTGATTCTGCTCCATGAATAAGCGGGACCGCTCTTATATCTTGCGGGATTGTTTATATAGGTCTGATAGAGAAGATATCCCGTAACTATAAAGAAAAAGTCCACGCAAAGATACCATCCGCACTGCACTCCCATCTGCTGAAACAGCGGAAAGTGCCCGTCCAGGTGGGCAAAAATCACGCAATAAGTGAACATTATCCTGAAGAAGGATATCATGTTGCTTTTCTTTTCCATCAGTAAATATCTCCGTAGATTAATATTTGTTGTGCACTCTTTCTGCAAAGCACATCATATCTTTTATTTCAAGCTTTGTTCCGTCATCAAGAATGGCCGTTCCGGACATCTTTCCGAAGACCTGATGCTGATCGGACACTATAACCTTAAAGTCTATCTTCGCTGCCCTGTCAAGAACGGGAACAAAGTTCATCTCAAACCTGCCGTCGGAGGACGTGAAGGTCCAGGGTGACATGTAGGAATCCTCCGGAATGTTGAAGGTTATGTCATCAAGCTTATGAGCCACACCATCGTAAAAAAGAATGTTCTCCGTTGCGGCCGTTGTGTTTCCGAAGCCGTATCCGATATTGAATCCAAAGGCATGACCGTTCAAATCACAGTTACCGGATCCCCAGTTCCAGGTATTGTCATATGTCCAGACACCGCGCCCCCAATCCAGGGTTCCAAAATCCGTCTCGGGGTTGAACTCGTAGGTTTTGCCATCAAAGGTTGCCGAACCTGAAGCTCTCATACAGTTAATCTTCTGATTATAGTAGAAGGCGTGTTTTTTATCCCAGGGCGTTGCTATGACCATGGTATCCATGTCTGGCTGCTTCATGGTTATATCACACTTAAAAGGCTTTCCTTCTAAGAAGTTCTCAAATTCACAGATGATTCGCCTCTCGCCTTCACCTTTCACAAAAGACATTTTAAGTCTTCCGTTGTCGTAAACAATGTTGCCCTCCGAAGAGGTTTCAGGGTGATGCATCTTGCCCATGGGGAAAACGTCAAGGACCGTCTCCGTGTGTTCCCAGGGTGTCTCCCCAAACGTAAGAAGGGACACTGACTGAAGACCCACATATCCGTCGTCAGATAAAGTAAATGCACAGGCAAAGCCCTGTCCCATTACAAGATAGTAATCCCACTCCTTGATTCTGAATTTGGGAGCTTTAATCATGCTCCTTTTGTAGTCCCAGATCTGGCTTCTGGCCCAACCCGGCTCAGCAATTTCTCCCTTGTTATCAAGAAGAAGCTGTCTGGTGGTAACCTCGTGATTTCTCATATTAATCCCCCATTTCTATTCGCGTTCGCGAACAGTTTATTATTCCAGTACATCAAAAGAACATCCCTTAGCCCAGGGACTGCCCACATCACATCTGCCGTGATGGTACTCTTTCTTAAAATCTCCCTCCGGTTTCTCTTCGTCCATCTGAACTTTAATCCTTGAGACTCCGTCATTTGAGAGCTTATCAAGCATGCCGATTATATCATTGATTTCTTTTTCATTGTATGCGTTTTCCATATGTTTACCTCACGGGTTTTATTATAACATTTTTATAATATATTTGTTCAAATCGAAAAAACTGTTGACACACTATTCCTTGGCATGTTATAAGAATATTAATTCAATATGCTAAACCGTTGAAGCGGAGATAACGGCAATGATGCCTTTACAGAGAGCCTGAGGTGCTGAGATTCAGGTGAGAAACAAGTTGTCAAATGGACCGCTGAGGGCGTGGGGAACGGCTTAAGGCCTAGTATTCCGCGACGTGAGGCATACGTTAGTTGCCGGAGATATGATGGTATCTCGCAAAGTGTATGGGGCAGCCCATAAATTCAAGGTGGCACCGCGGATAGTGAACTTAGATTATTCGTCCTTGACAGAAGTTTAATACGTTCTGTCAGGGACTTTTTGTTATCAGAAACTCCTTTGGCAGAAGTCAAAGGAGTTTTTTTGCAGGAGGAAAAACAATGGAGTTTAGACCCACACTCGAAGAAGTAAAGCAAATCGCAAAGCAGGGGAAATACAATGTGGCCCCCATAAGCTTTGAGATTCTCTCGGACTTCATCACTACCATCGAGGCCATGAGAATTCTCAAAAACGTATCAACCCACTGCTACATGCTTGAATCGGCCCAGGCCAATGAAACCTGGGGGCGATACACATTCTTAGGATTCGACCCGAAGCTTGATATCACCTGTGTTGACGGTGAAATGAAGGCCGGAAATCTGAAGTTTAAGACCGACAACCCTTCCGCCCACCTAAGACAGATTCTGGCGGATTACAAGAGCCCCCGCTTTGATTATCTTCCACCCTTCACCGGCGGTCTGGTTGGCTATTTCTCATACGACTACTTATGCTACAGCGAACCGGAAGTCAAAAGGGACGTGGAAGATTCCGAGGCCTTCAAGGACGTGGATCTGATGCTCTTTGACAAGGTTATCGCCTTCGACAATTTAAGGCAGAAAATAATCCTCATTGTGAACATGTCCCTCTCAGATGTAGAGGTTGGCTACAACAAAGCAATAATGGAACTAAACCGCCTGGCGGACCTTCTAAGATCCGGGTCCAAAAAGGATGAGCCTGCAGGAAAGCTTAAAGGAGAAGTCACTCCCCTCTTTGACAAAGAAGAGTTCTGCAACATGGTTAACAAGGCAAAGCATCACATTCACGAGGGCGACATCTTCCAGATAGTTCTCTCAAACAGATTAAGTGCTCCCTTCGAGGGAAGCCTCCTTAACACCTACAGAATGCTTCGCACCATCAATCCTTCCCCCTATATGTTCTACTTCTCAGGGACGGATGTGGAGGTTGCGGGTGCTTCACCCGAAACCCTTGTAAAGCTTGAAAACGGAATTCTTCACACCTTCCCTCTTGCAGGCACAAGGCCCAGAGGAAAGACCCCTGAAGAGGACAAGGCCCTTGAAGCCGAACTTCTTGCCGACGAGAAGGAGCTGGCAGAACACAATATGCTGGTGGACCTCGGAAGAAATGATCTTGGTAAAATCAGCAAGTTCGGCACCGTAGAAGTTGAGACCTTACATTCCATCGAGCGTTTCTCACACGTAATGCATATAGGTTCCACCGTAAGAGGAGAAATTGACGAGAACCACGATGCACTGGATGCCATCGAGGCCGTACTTCCCGCAGGAACCCTTTCCGGTGCTCCAAAGATAAGAGCCTGTCAGCTGATTGGCGATTTGGAGAACAACAAAAGGGGCATCTACGGAGGAGCAATTGGATATATAGATTTTACCGGAAACATGGATACCTGCATTGCAATACGAATCGCCTATAAGAAAAACGGCAAGGTCTTCGTACGAAGCGGAGCCGGAATTGTAGCAGACTCTGTACCGGAAAAAGAATTTGAGGAGTGCTTAAACAAAGCCAAATCATCTTTAAGAGCCTTAGAACTTGCACAGGAGGAAACACTATGATTCTTCTGATTGATAACTACGACAGTTTTTCATATAACCTTTACCAGCTGATTGGTGAGTTTTCCCCCACCATCAAGGTAATCAGAAACGACGAGATGTCAGTTAAACAGATTAAGGATTTAAATCCCGAATGCATAATCCTCTCTCCCGGCCCCGGAAGGCCTGAGGATGCCGGAGTTATTGTGGATGTGGTTAAGGAACTTGGCGGTATTATTCCAATCCTTGGAGTCTGCCTGGGGCATCAGGCCATATGTCAGGCCTTCGGAGCCACAGTAACCTACGCAAAGGAATTAATGCACGGCAAACAGTCCGAAACCGAATTTGATATTTCCTCCCCTCTTTTTGCGGGATGTCCCAAATTCGGCCCGGTTGCCAGATACCACTCCCTGGCGGTTGATGCGGATACAATACCTGATTTCATGAAGATTCTGGCAAGGACCACCGATGGAGAGGTAATGGCCGTGTGCCACAAGGATTACCCCATTTACGGATTGCAGTTTCACCCCGAATCAATAATGACCCCCAGCGGGAAACAGATAATAAAGAATTTTATAAAAGGACTTTAAAGGATAAGGAGATACATACCATGATTAAAGAAGCAATTGTAAAAATCGTAAACAAGGAAGACCTCACCTACGACGAGGCATATACCGTAATGAATGAAATCATGAGCGGAGAAACCACTGCAACACAGAATGCGGCATTCCTGGCTTCTCTTTCCACAAAGAGTGCAAGGGCCGAGACCACTGATGAGATTGCAGGCTGCGCCGCAGCCATGAGAGCCCATGCCACACAGGTCGAAACCGGCATGGACGTCTTTGAAATCGTCGGAACAGGCGGTGACAATGCTCACAGCTTCAACATTTCAACCACATCTGCCCTGGTGGCAGCCGCCGGCGGAATGAAGGTTGCAAAGCACGGTAACAGAGCCGCTTCCTCAAAGTGCGGTACCGCAGACTGCCTCGAAGCATTGGGGGTAAACATTAACCAGAGCCCCGAAAGATGTATTGAATTGCTTAAAGAAGCAGGCATGTGTTTCTTCTTCGCGCAGAAATATCACTCTTCCATGAAGTATGTGGGACCCATCAGAAAAGAACTGGGGTTCAGAACCGTGTTTAATATCTTAGGTCCCCTCACCAACCCCGGCAAACCCACCATGCAGCTTTTGGGCGTTTACGATGATTATCTTGTTGAGCCCCTTGCTCAGGTTCTCATAAGCCTTGGAGTCAAGAGAGGCATGGTTGTTTACGGAATGGATAAACTTGATGAAATATCAATGAGCGCACCCACAAAGGTTTGCGAGATTAACGACGGCTGGTTCAAATCATACGTTATAACTCCCGAAGATTTCGGCTTCACCCGCTGTACCAAGGATGAATTAAAGGGCGGTGATCCTGCTGAGAACGCAAAGATAACGACTGATATTTTAAATGGTGCCAAGGGTCCCAAGAGAGATGCTGTACTTATGAATGCAGGAGCAGCACTTTATATCGGAGGGAAAGCTCCAAGCTTTAAAGATGGCGTTAAACTTGCCGCTGAAATAATCGATTCAGGCAAGGCTATTGAAACCCTTAAAAAGGTTGTGGAAGTAAGCAACCGTCCGGAGGAATAAAAATGACCATTCTTGATGAACTTGCTGACTTCGCAAGAGTAAGAGTTGAAAAAGCCAAGGAAATCAAATCAACCGAGGAAATAAAGAAGGAAGCCTTTGCCCTTCCAAAGGGACGATTCAGATTCGAGAACGCTCTTAAGAAACCCGGCATATCTTTCATTTGTGAGTGTAAGAAGGCCTCCCCTTCCAAGGGACTTATAGCTCCTGATTTCCCCTATTTAAAGATTGCGGAGGAATACGAGGCGGCAGGTGCAGACTGTATCTCGGTTCTCACGGAACCCAAGTGGTTTCTGGGAAGTGATGAATACCTAAGAGAAATCACTTCAAAGGTCTGCACTCCATGTATCAGAAAGGATTTTACAGTTGATGAGTACATGATTTACGAAGCCAGGCTTCTGGGCGCCGAAGCGGTACTCCTTATCTGCTCCATCCTGACTGAAGCACAGATTAAGGATTATATAGGAATCTGTGATGAGCTTGGAATCTCGGCCTTGGTTGAGGCTCATGATGAAGAAGAAGTAAAGATGGCGGTAAGAGCCGGAGCAAGAATCATCGGTGTAAACAACAGAAATCTGAAGGACTTCTCGGTGGACACAGGAAACAGCCGAAGGCTCAGAGAACTTATCCCCGAAAATGTTATCTTCGTCTCCGAAAGCGGAGTAAAGGATGGAAATGATATAAAAGTTCTCAGAGAAATCGGTGCAGATGCGGTACTTGTGGGTGAAGCCCTCATGAGAGCCCCTGACAAAAAAGAAAAGCTTAATGAGCTTAGAGGTGAGAAATGACCAAAATAAAGCTGTGTGGTCTCAAAAGAGAGTGCGATATAGAAGCAGTCAATAAATTAAATCCTGATTTTATCGGCTTCGTCTTCGCCGAGAAAAGCAAAAGATATGTGAACCCTATAGAAGCGGCAAAGCTAAAGGAAATGCTAGGTAAAGATATTAAAGCAGTGGGTGTTTTTGTAAACGAAAGCCCGGAAGCTGTGGCAGAACTTTTAAACAAAGGAACCATCGACATGGCTCAGCTTCACGGCAGCGAGGATGAGGAATACATATCAATGCTCCGCTCTCTCACTGATAAACCGCTTATTAAAGCCATAAAGGTTCAGTCCAAAGCTGATATCGAAGCCGCCGACGGGTCAAGTGCCGATTACGTTTTGCTGGACTCCGGCGCAGGAACAGGAATGGCCTTTAACTGGCAGTTAATTAAGGGAATAAAAAGGCCCTATTTCCTTGCCGGAGGATTAAACCCCGAAAACGTAGCGGAAGCGGTGAAAACCCTTAATCCCTACGCGGTAGACGTAAGTTCCGGAATCGAGACTGACGGTCTTAAAGATGAAGCCAAGATGGCTGATTTCGTATCAATAGTAAGAAAGGAAAGCGACAATGACTAATCCAAATTCACGTTTTGGAATCCATGGTGGACAATATATACCTGAAACACTGATGAATGCTGTTATCGAGCTTGAGGAAGCCTACAACCACTACAAGGCAGATCCCGCATTTAACAAAGAGCTGGAGACCCTCTTTAACGAATATGCAGGAAGGCCCTCAAGGCTTTACTATGCCAAGAAAATGACCAAAGACCTGGGCGGAGCCAGGATTTATCTTAAGAGAGAGGATCTTAATCACACCGGTGCCCATAAGATAAACAACGTATTGGGCCAGGCTCTCTTAGCCAAGAAAATGGGCAAAACCAGACTTATCGCCGAAACCGGTGCCGGCCAGCACGGTGTGGCAACCGCTACTGCGGCGGCTTTAATGGGCATGGAATGTGTTGTGTTCATGGGCGAGGAGGACACCAAAAGACAGGCCTTAAATGTGTACCGTATGCGTCTTCTCGGTGCGGAAGTTATTCCCGTCAAATCAGGTACAGCCACCTTAAAGGATGCGGTTTCCGAGGCAATGCGCGAATGGACTTCAAGAATCGACGACACCCACTATTGTTTAGGCTCAGTAATGGGCCCCCACCCCTTCCCCACCATAGTTCGTGACTTCCAGGCGGTTATCTCAAAGGAAATCAAGGAACAGATTCTGGAGAAAGAAGGCAGACTTCCCGATGCGGTCATTGCCTGCGTCGGAGGCGGTTCCAACGCCATTGGAACCTTCTATAACTTCATTGAAGACAAAGATGTTAAACTTATCGGCTGCGAAGCTGCCGGAAGAGGCATTGACACCTTCGAGACAGCGGCAACCATTAACACCGGCCGCCTCGGAATCTTCCACGGCATGAAATCATACTTCTGCCAGGATGAGTACGGTCAGATTGCTCCGGTTTACTCAATCTCAGCAGGACTTGATTACCCCGGAATCGGACCTGAGCACGCATATCTTCACGATATAGGAAGAGCCCAGTATGTGGCAATAACCGACGAGGAAGCCGTTCAGGCCTTCGAGTATCTTGCAAAGACCGAGGGCATTATTCCCGCCATCGAGTCCGCACATGCAGTTGCTTACGCAAGAAAGCTGGCTCCCACAATGAGCAAAGACCAGATTATCGTAATAACCATTTCAGGCCGCGGCGACAAGGACTGTGCTGCCATCGCCAGATACAGAGGGGAGGATATCCATGAGTAATATTAGAAAAGCATTTGAAAAAGGAAAAGCATTCATTCCCTTCATCACCTGCGGAGACCCGGATCTGGAAACCACAGCAAAGGTTGTGAAGGCTGCCGTGGCAAACGGAGCTGATTTAATCGAGCTTGGAATCCCCTTCTCGGACCCTACGGCTGAAGGCCCGGTAATTCAGGGCGCAAACTTAAGGGCACTTACAGGAGGCGTAACCACCGATAAAGTCTTTGAACTTGTCAGAGAATTAAGAAAAGACGTCACAGTACCCATGGTATTCATGACCTACGCAAACGTGGTTTACTCTTACGATGCCGAGAAGTTTATAAGGACCTGCGAAGAAATCGGAATAGACGGACTCATTCTTCCCGATCTTCCATTTGAGGAGAAGGATGAGTTTTTACCAATATGCAAGAAATATAATGTTGATTTAATTTCCCTCATTGCTCCCACATCCGAGAACCGAATATCCATGATAGCAAAGGAGGCTGAAGGCTTCATCTACGTGGTTTCAAGCCTCGGAGTAACAGGAACAAGAAGCGAAATAAAAACAGATCTCAAATCCATAGTTGATGTAATAAGAGCCAATACCGACGTGCCCTGTGCCATCGGATTCGGAATCTCCACACCGGAACAGGCCAAAAAAATGGCCGAGCTCTCCGATGGTGCCATCGTAGGTTCAGCCATAATAAAATATCTTGAAAAGTATGGTAAGGATGCTCCGAAATACATCGGAGAATACGTAAAATCCATGAAGGATGCCATCTAGGCTCTGGGCAGATAAATTCCGATTCTCGTTCCCAGTTCTTCTCTGGAGAGGATTTCGAAGTGGCCTTCATGCTTATCCACTATCCACTTCGCTATTGAAAGACCAAGCCCCGTGCCGTTGAAACTTCTGGCTTCATCGGCGCGGTAGAATCTTTCAAACATGTGCTCCACATCCGCTTCTTTCATGCCGATTCCGGAATCCTGTACCCGAAGAAATGCCGTATTTCCATCAGATACACCCACTCCAAGAAGTATTTCATCCTTTTCCTTGGTGTACTTGGCGGCATTGTCCACAAGAATTCTCACCGCCTGCTTTATTAATCCCTCGTCCGCATTGACATATATGCTCTCCGATGAAGGGGCAAACTTATATATGTGATTCTCATCTATCATAAGGGATTCCTCATACACTTCATTCATAAGTGCATTCAAATCCACTCTTGTTTTGTTAATGGCTGTTCTGCCTGCATCACCCCTGGCCAAAAACAGCAGCTGCTCCACCAGGTGTTTCATGTTCTCAGACTCATTCTGTATGGCAGTTATGGACTCATCAAGGACCTTCTCGTCCTCTCTTCCCCACCTTGCCAGCATGTTGGCATATCCCTGGATTACGGCTATAGGCGTCCTCAACTCATGGGATGCGTCGTTAACGAATCTGGCCTGCTGCCTGTTATTGTCTCTGATTCTTTTAATCAGAGCGTTCATGGCTCTCTCGATTCCGGCAAGGTCCTCATCTCCAAGAGAGATCAAAGTCTCCTCGTCAGGTTCCAGGCTGTTAAGTTTGTCTTCGATTACATGGTATTTATCTTCGGTAAAATCGAACTTTGCCAATTCCTCGGCCTTCGCTACCATTTCATCCAAGGGTTCCAGTATCTTCTTTATATTGCCGCTCTCCACAGGAAAACTGCACCAGTGAATCACAATCTGGGACACAAACACTCCCACAAATATGGCAAAGAATAAAGGGAAATGCTTAAAGGGATGGGTCTCAAGGATAACCTTTCCTGTCTCTGCGTTCGAAAGCACATATTTTGTGGTCTCAATCTTTTCCACAAAAGTGTCTTCCGCCACATTATACAGCTCAGTATCCACGGTAAAATCGTGGTCATTGCCTATAAGGTCCACAGTGCCTGTGGCAGCATTCTCAAGGGCCAAAAGCCAGGTGACCAGTATAACAAAAAGAATTGTGATATCAAGTCCAAGGCTTCGAACAATCTTCTTCCATACCTGTTCTGCTGCCAAACGCCACCTTACGGAGCGCATCCTCTTGTTCTGGGAGCCGGAATTATTCTGATTTGATGACATAGCCAACTCCTCTTACCGTCTGAATCATCTTGATTCCGAAGGTTTCATCTATCTTAGTGCGAAGGAAACGGACATAAACATCAACCACGTTGGTTTCACCCACGTAGTCGTATCCGCAGACCTTCTCAAGTAAAGTATCACGGGAAAGAACTATATCCTTGTTCATAAGAAGAACCTTAAGCATTATGAACTCTCTGTTTGTCAGGTTAATCTCCTGTCCGCCATAGGTTACACGGTGTTTGGGCTCATCAAGAATAAGGTCATTCCATGTATAGACACCCTCTGCGCTTTCTGAAGCTCCGCTTTCATTTGGTGCTTTTACTCCTCCGTGAAGCTTCAGTGCAACCCTGATTCTTGCTAGAAGTTCCTCAATTGCAAAGGGTTTAGTTATATAATCAACTGCGCCGGCGTCAAGCCCCGCCACCTTATCCATAACCGCATCTCTGGCAGTAAGAAGGATAACAGGGGTGGGGTGTGACTTTGATAAGCGCCTTAATACTTCCAACCCATTCAGCTCGGGAAGCATGATATCCAAAAGAATAAGACTGTAGTCATTACTTTCCGCCATCTCAAGAGCTGTTCTTCCGTCAAAGGCCTTGCTTACTTCATAACCTTCGTGATTTAACTCCAACTCTATAAATCTGGCAAGTTTTTCTTCATCTTCCACAACCAAAATGTGTTCGTTCATAATCAGTTCCTTTTATAACTTATTGTATTCGTCTACTACTTTGTCCTTTACAGAAGCTGCAATGTCCTCTGCCTTGTCGCAAACATCATTTGCCTTCTTGAAATCTTCCTCACCTTCAAATGAGTACTTGCATCCCATAAAGAGTGATACGATGATTGCGATAATTGCTGCATACCATGCGAAGATAAGAATAAGTACCATTGCAAGAATGGGGAGTTTAACGATTCTCTCACC
This sequence comes from Lachnospiraceae bacterium G11, assembly GCA_900103495.1. Classification (GTDB taxonomy): domain Bacteria; phylum Bacillota; class Clostridia; order Lachnospirales; family Lachnospiraceae; genus G11. The sequence continues at coordinate 35,616 of FMWZ01000015.1, forward strand.
CTTTCTCTCGATTACAAGGAAGTTCTCTGTGCTCTTCTTAAGGAGACTCTTAAGTTTTTCACCGAAGGTTCTGCAGTTCTCTTTTGCTCTCTCTCTTCTCTCCTGCTTCTCTTCGCAGTTCTTGAATCTCTCAAGCTCGCTGCCTGCTTCATACTTTGTTGAGTAGCTCTCTGCTCCGGCCTTCTTGGTCTTGCCTTCCTTCTCAAGAAGAATCATTGCATCGAGGATGTCACCGTTTGATCTCTCAAGGGCTTCCTTTGCTTCCTCATAACTTACATTAGCTTTCTCTCTTAACTTTTCAACTTTTTCAAACATATCCATTTGTATTACCAACCTTTCTTAAATTTGTTTTGTTGTTTTGTTGTCGTCATGTCCTCTTGACAATAAACAATTTAACAAAGGTTTCTTAAACGGTCTTTTAACCAACATTAAAATCAGATTAAAAAAAGTCAGATCTTTAATTAAAAGACCTGACCCTTTATTTATTATGCTTCCACTATCAGGTATCTTCCGTCACCGACATCAAATACCTCGTCGGCATCAAGTATGGAATCTTCGTCATCCTCGAATATGTCTATTCCCTCTTCTTCGAAATATTCCATTACTTCTTCCGGTGAATTAACCACCACTGCCATACAATCCTCGAGAAACGCTTCTGCCTCCTCCAAGTCGGAGGCCACTTCGTCCGGGAAAAGCTTCTTCTGATTATCTAGAAAACACTGTAATACTGCATCATCAAATTCCGGCATAGTCATCCTCCTTTTCTGTGGTTGCTTGTTAATATAAATTATTCTGCTTTAACTCCTGATATACCCTTCCTATAGGAAATCCTACCACGGTATTATATTCACCGTCAATCTTCCTTATATAGGGAGCGAACTTGCCCTGGATGGCGTATGCACCGGCCTTGTCCATGGGTTCACCTGTGGCTATATAATCATCGATTTCCTTATCGGAAAGAACATAAACATGAACATCTGTTACTTCGGAAAAAGTATACTGATGCTTCTTGCCGCCGATTCTCCACTGAAGAGATACTCCGGTGTAAACCTGATGCACATCTCCCGAAAGATCCTTAAGCATTCTTCTGGCATCTTCCTCGTCCTTTGGCTTGCCCATTATCTCGTCTTTGTAAGCCACAACAGTGTCAGAACCGATTACAAGGAAATCGCTGTTAAAATACTCGTCAAGCTCCAATGCTCTGTCGTAAACCTCTGCAGCCTTTCCATAGGCCAGCTCGGATACAATCTCCGAGGGAATCTTTCTGGTGGTTACCTCATCCCCCTTGGCGGGTATGATGGCAAAGTCCTTGTACAGCGCACCCAGTAACTCCTTACGTCTGGGAGAACCTGATGCCAAAATAATCTTGTTCATTTGTTTCCTCTATTCTTTATTTACTTCAGGGATAAAAACCCTGGTGCTTCTCTCTTTCTTCTTGGCAAGGCTCTTTATTTTCTTTGTGGTGCTGATTGCCTCGTCGCAAAGCTTCATCTGAGAATTAAGTTTCTTCCCTCTACCTGTAATTTTAACATAGGTTCCTTCAGGTGTTAAGCATGTTGCCTTAACTGTATCCCTTAATTCCAGATCAAGAATATGCCAAAGCATCTCCTTCAGTTTCGTATCTTCTATAGGGAAGAGAATCTCCACTCTCCTCTCTAGGTTCCTTGGCATCCAGTCGGCGCTTCCAAGGTAATACTCCGGATTTCCGTCGTTGTAGAAATAGAAGATTCTGCTGTGCTCAAGGAAAGTGCCCACAATGGAGCGAACCCTGATATTCTCGCTGATACCCGGGATTCCTACCTTTAAAGAACATATTCCACGAACAATAAGGTCAATGGATACCCCTGCATTCGATGCCTCATATAAGGCTTCGATTATATCCTTATCGCACAGGGAGTTCATCTTGGCGATAATTCTTCCTGTTTTGCCCTTCTTGACGTTATCCCTCTCTCTTCGAATCAGTTTAAGGAAGCGCTCCTTTAACCAAAGAGGCGCCAAAGATAAGCGGTTCCAGGTTTCAGGCTCCGAATAGCCCGACAGCATATTAAATACAGCCGTGGCATCCTCGCCAAAGGCCTCTTTGCATGTGAAAAGACCCAGGTCCGAATAAAGCTTGGCGGTAGAATCGTTATAGTTTCCGGTTCCCAAATGCACATATCTCTTTATGCCCTGTTCTTCTCTTCTTACTATAAGGGTAATTTTGCAGTGGGTTTTGAGACCCACAAGACCGTATATTACGTGGCATCCGGCTTTCTCAAGCATCTTTGCCCAGACAATATTGTGTTCCTCGTCAAACCTTGCCTTAAGCTCTACAAGAACCGTAACCTGTTTCCCATTCTCTGCTGCCAAAGCCAATGCTTTAATTATGGGGGAATCACCGCTTACCCTGTAGAGGGTCTGCTTTATGGCAAGAACATCCTTGTCAGTGGCTGCCTTTTTAATAAATTCAACCACGGGTTCAAAAGTCTCATAAGGGTGATGCATCAGGATGTCGCCCTGCCTTATACATTCGAAAATATCGCTGCCTGCAGGAATTTCAGGTACAGGCTGGGGAGTGTATTTTTTCTCCTTAAAGGCCTCATAACCCGGAACATCATATAATTCCGAAAGGAAGGTCAAATCCAAAGGGCCGTTTACAAGGTATACATCGCTTCGACCAACTGCCAGCTCCTTTATCAAAAGCTTAAGAAGACGCTTGTCCATGTCCTTGCCGGTCTCCAGTCTGATTACCTGGCCCCACTGACGCTTTTTAAGCTGCCTCTCAATTTCCTTTAAAAGGTCTGCTGCCTCGTCTTCCTCGATGGTCAAATCAGCGTTTCTCATTATTCTGAAGGGGTTGGCGCACAGTACGTTGTAGTTAAGGAAGAGCTTATCTATGTTTCTTTCTATAATTTCTTCCAGCAAAATAAAGCGAGCCTTACCGCCCCTGTCCTGAAGCCTTACCAGACGGTCAAGAACGCTTGGCACCTGTACGGTGGCAAACTCAAATTCCTTGCTTTTGCCCTTTTCCTTCTTATCCTTCTTTGTAAGAAGGGCGCCGATATTTAAAGTATTGTTTCTTATTAATGGAAATGGTCTTGATGAATCCACAGCCATGGGAGTAAGAACCGGGTAAACGCTTTCCATAAAGAATTTGTCTATAAAGCGCTTATCCTTATCGTCAAGTTTCTCATGACTTCCGATAAGTTCCACCTTGTTCTCGTGAAGAAGGGGAATCAAAGAATTGTTTAAGACATTGTACTGTTTACGCACAAACTCGTGGGTAACCACTGTAAGAGCGTTAAGCTGCTCCATTGGCGTAAGGCCGGCCAGATCAACGCCTTCATAGTCGGCGTTAACCATATCCTTTAAGGAAGCAACTCTTATCATAAAGAACTCGTCAAGATTGGAGGCCGTGATGCTAAGGAATTTAAGCCTCTCAAATAAAGGGATCTGCTTGTTCTTGGCTTCCCTTAGCACACGCTCGTCAAATTTAATCCATGAAAGTTCCCTGTTGGTGTAGTATTCGCTTCTACCGTAAACGCTCCTTCTTTTAGCCATTTGCACCCCCGTAAATCTGCTAAAATCACTTGGACTGTCCGGATAAATAATCTACAAACTGCTGGGCCGTCCTGCCCGATAAACCTCCGTGATATAATTCCCATTTGTTTGCTTCGGCAAGGAGTTCTTCCTCACCCATCTTAATGCCTGCCTTCTTAGCCAAAGCAAGCACGATCTCTTTAAATTCATTAGGAGTTGGTGAACCAAAGTAAATGGTAACGCCAAATCTTGCCACAAGAGAAAGCTTCTCCTGAACCGTATCGTTGGTGTGAAGGTCGTCATCTCTTTCCGCTTTATCTGAGAATTTCTCCCTTAAAAGATGCCTTCTGTTTGAAGTGGCATAAATAAGCACGTTCTCAGGCTTCTTCTCAAGTCCGCCCTCTATCACTGCCTTAAGGTATTTGTACTCTATCTCAAATTCCTCAAAGCTTAAGTCATCCATGTATATGATGAACTTGTAATTTCTATTCTTAATCTGAGCTATGACTTCATTGAGATCCTCAAACTGATGCTTGTAAATCTCGATTATTCGAAGTCCCTTCTCATAATATTTATTGGCTATTCCCTTTATACAGGAAGATTTGCCGGTGCCTGCATCGCCAAATAAAAGACAGTTGTTGGCTTTCCTTCCCTCAACAAAGGCATCGGTATTATCCGTAAGCTTCTTCTTTTGAATGTCATATCCCACCAGGTCTTCAAGATAGACATGGGCGATATTCAAAATGGGCTCAATATGCACTCCTGTGTCGTCATGTACCACTCTGAAACTCTTGTGGAGTCCGAATTTGCCAACGCCATACTCTTTATAGAAAGAAGTAAGCGTAGCCTTCATATCCTCAGGTGTGGTATCCTCAAGGAATCTTACGGCAAGTTCGCATATTCGCTTGCAGATTCTTTGGTTATATACCTTGCTCTCACCTTTGCTTGCCACATAGTCTGTAATGTAGTCAAGCTCGGGTACATCAAGAGATTCTTTTAATATATTCAGATCGTAATCATAGAATTCCTTAAAGATTCCTATATCGTGAAGAGCAGCCAGATTAATGCTTCCCTCTATCTCTCCTCTGATCTCACAGCCCTTTGAGTATGTGTTCTCATTGTTAACCAAAAGGTTTGTAAGATAACAGTGCCACAGATTACCGTAGAAACCGTGATTGCCTGCGAAATCTATAAGTGAATAGACACACTCGTAAAGAAGTGCTCTCTTATCCTCCCTGTTATAGAAGTCATCGTCATGATGCTCCATAAGCCATGCCATATCTGATAAAAGCTTGGCATTCTCATTATCCTTATATAAAATAAGCTCCCTATTTCTCATTATTCTCTACCTTGTTTTGAAGTTCCTTGCTGTAAGCAAAAAGATTAACATATAAATCCTTCAAAAACGGCTTATACTCTTCCTTTGTTGCAAGTGACTCTATAGCTTTAAGCTTCTCTTCCTCTCTCTTTGGATCATAGATTGGAAGGCCCGCTTCTTTTTTGGCCAATGCTATTCCAACAGATACATCCATTCTCTTCTCAAATAATTCCACAATCTGTCTGTCAATGACGTCGATGGATGCTCTAAGTTCCTTTAGTTCCATGATTTTGCGTCCTTTTTTTAATTTCATCTTAAACCAAATCATACTTGATAGCAAGACATCAAAAAGCTATAATTATGGTATAGAAGGCATTTTGATGGAGGGTCACGAAGTGAGAAAGAAATTGCCTGCAATTATAGGTATATCTGTACTTGTTGCAGTAATTATTCTTGCTGTAATTTTTCAAATCAGGAAGGACACCTTCAAGTTCAATTCTTCCCCCGTAATCGGCAACACTGCAGGTAATATCTACAATAAGGGCCTGGTGTGTGAGCAGAACGGGAAGGTCTATTTCGTCAATCCTTATGACAGAAACACTCTTTACAGGATGAATCCCGATGAAACCACAATAGAAAAAGTTCTCGACGTTACCATGGAACTTCTGAACGTGGATGAGAATCATATATACTACTTCCAGACTTCCACAAGCGGAGCCTCCGGTCTTGGACATATGCGTTCAAGAGCCGGCATCGCAAGGTGTGATCTGGATGGTCGTAACGGAGACAGTTTCACTTCAGACACAGCTTTTTGCATGCTGGTTGTAAACAATGAGCTTTACTACCTGGTTTCAAATGAAACCGGCCCCCACTTCTACCGTCAGCCCATCGACGGCGCCGATGCCACACTTATTTCCAACGAGCTTATTTATCCCGCCTGCGGAGTCGGCAATACAATCTACTATAACGGCAGAACCTTTGACCACGAACTTTACGCTTTTGACACTATAACAAGTACCGGTCAGAGCATCTGGCCCGGCAACATCTGGAACCCGATTGTGGAGGGGGATTACGTTTATTATATGGACGTCCCCAACAACTACAGACTCTGTCGTTATTCCCTCTCAATGGGGGTTATTGAGGTTTTGACCGAAGACAGAATTGATATGTTTAACATGGGCTCCGGAAAGATTTTCTATCAGAAAAGTTCTCCCACTTCTCCCGCCCTCATCCGTATGAACTATGACGGAAGCGAGAAGGAGATTATTGCAGAGGGAGTTTTCTCAGATATAAACATGACATCACAGTATGTCTATTTTCACCCATTTGGAAGCGATGCTCCGATGTATCACAACGAGATTCTGGGACCTGTTAATCCCCGTCCCTTCGAAGCAGCGCTTATTGCCACCCAAAATACTAAACAATAATAATCAAGGAGGTTAAAAGATGGCAGAACAACTCATCCGTGCCAATGCGGACGGCTCTATCAGTTTCGGAGATTACACTCTTCCCGAGAAATCTAAGCTGGAGGATTTCCCCCATGCAGGCGACCTTTACAAGGTTAAGACCTTCGGTGAAATCACAAAGCTTGAGAAGAACGGTGGATTCCTATATGAATCTGTTCCCGGAACCAGCGTAGAGAATTTCGTGGAGAAATCCGACAGCACGGAATTCGTCGTAAAAGGCGATAAAGATGCCCAGATTACCATTGGGGTTGCTGAAGACACAGAATATGACGTATACCTTGACGATGAGAAGACAGGAACTGTAGCTTCCGGTCTTTCCGGCAAGTTAAGCTTAAGTGTTGCTCTTTCCGATAAGGGCAGCGTAAATGTAAGGATAGTTAAGAAATAATGGCTAAAGGCAAAAATCAGACAGCATTCTTCTGTCAGAACTGCGGCTATGAATCCTCCAAATGGATGGGCCAGTGCCCCGCCTGCAAAGAGTGGAATACCTTTGTTGAGGAAACCGTAGTTACAGGAAGCAAAGCAAAAGCGGGGGCCGCATCCGGCCCCCTTAAAATTAACGCTCCCTCATCCTTAAGAGAGGTTTCTCTTTCAGATGATGAGAGGGTTACAACCAATATAGGAGAATTGGACAGGGTTTTGGGCGGCGGAATTGTTCCCGGCTCCTTAACTTTGGTTGGGGGTGACCCCGGAATCGGCAAGTCCACTCTCCTTCTTCAAACCTGCCAGAATCTGGCGGCAGCGGACCATTCGGTTCTTTATATTTCCGGAGAAGAATCATTAAAGCAGATTAAGATGCGTGCAATGAGAATGGGCGATTTTACCGACAAACTCACTCTCCTTTGCGAAACGGACCTTACTGTAATAGAGGAAACCATAAGGAAATATACCCCTGAGTTTGTGGTTATCGACTCCATTCAGACCATGTACTCCGAATCCATCTCCTCTGCCCCCGGAAGCGTTTCCCAGGTCAAGGAAGCCACAGGCTTGTTCCTTCTTCTGGCCAAGTCCCTTCCCACCTCCATTTTTATCGTGGGACATGTGACAAAGGAAGGAACCGTCGCAGGTCCCAGAGTTCTTGAGCACATGGTGGATACAGTGCTGTACTTTGAGGGCGACAGGCACGCTTCCTATAGAATCTTAAGGGGCGTCAAGAACAGATTTGGCTCCACAAATGAGATTGGCGTTTTTGAAATGCGAAGAGAAGGCCTTGTTGAAGTTGAGAACCCTTCCGAATATATGCTGTCAGGCAGGCCCTTAGATGCCTCCGGAAGTGTGGTTGTGTGCTCAATGGAAGGCACAAGACCTCTTTTGATAGAAGTTCAGTCCCTGGTTTGCAGAACCAACTTCGGAATTCCCAGACGTACCGCCACCGGCACCGATTTTAACAGGCTTAATCTTCTTATGGCAGTGCTTGAGAAGCGCGTTGGCCTTCAGCTTTCAGACTGCGATGCCTACGTTAATGTCACAGGGGGCCTTAAGCTTAATGAGCCTGCTTTGGATTTGGGAATTGTTATGGCCGTGGTTTCAAGCTTTAAGAATCGTCCCGTATCATCGGACGTTATGGTTTTCGGAGAAGTGGGATTAAGCGGCGAAGTACGTGCGGTAACAGGGGCTTCACTGAGGGTACAGGAGGCAAAGCGACTGGGCTTTAACACTGTTATTCTTCCAAAAAGCTGTTTGAAGGGCCTGGATAAATTTGACGGAATCAAGATTATAGGTGTAGAATCTGTAAGCGATGTGGTTGATTTGATCTGACACATCCAAATTTGATTTTGTCGGAGTTATTATGTGGATTTTATTTGTTTTAATATACGGAATACTTAAAGGAGTTCGGGATGTGGCCAAGAAGCTGGCAGTCAGCAAAAGTGGCGTAACCGAGGTCCTTTTCGTTTACACTTTAATTGCTTTTCTTTTTACAACACCCGAGATTCCCACTGCATGGGGAGTTCCCACAAAGGAAATGCTTCTTATCGCATTTAAATCCTTTATCATCTTTGTTGCTTTCCTTTGCAGCTTCCATGCAATCAAAAAGATGCCGGTAAGCCTATATGGAGTCCTTGATCTTTCAAGAATGCTTTTTGCCTTCTTCATCGGAATCTTCTGGCTTAAGGAAACTCCCGGAATCTTGCAGATTGTTGGAATGATTCTTGTTTCCGCAGGCCTTTTGCTTTTAAGATTCAAGCCGGGCTTTCTCAAATTATCAGAGGATGCTCCCGTAGAGTCTGCTGCGGCAGAAAGTGCAGGCGGTAAGGGAATTCTTATCGGAGGCGAACGAGTGGCCGGAATCATCCTTATAATGGCCTTCGTTTCCACCTTCTTAAACGCAGTATCGGGAAATCTTGATAAGTATCTTATGAGCACAGGAAATGTCACCAGCGGGCAGCTCCAGTTCTGGTACATGCTCTACATGCTCATCTATTACGGTATATACGTTATTGTCACCAAGACCAGGATTACAAAGAGCGTCTGGAAGAACGGATATGTATGGCTTATTTCCATACTCTTCTTCGTAGCTGACAGGTGCCTCTTTATTGCCAACGGATATGTAGAATCCAAAGTTACCGTTATGACTCTCCTTAAGCAGGTCTGCGTAGTTGTCACCATCCTCGGAGGCCGCTTCATCTTCAAGGAGAAGAACATTGCCTACAAACTCTTCTGCGCCGGCGTAGTCGTTGCCGGTATCGTCATCGCCGCTATATAGGTGCAAAGAGGGCTGATCATGAACAAAGAATTTGATATCCAGCAGTACATGACTGAAGGTGTTGAGAGGGTCGTTGCCGACGCTCTTAAGGCTACTTTGCGCAATCCCAAGGAAAGCGCCTTTATGGTCAAGTTTGCGGCTGCCAGTAAGACAGCATCCAAGAAAAGGCGGGTGGCTGAAGATAACGGCGAGCATATCCCTCCTTTTTTGATTGCAAGTATTACCAGCCAGTGTAACCTTCATTGTGCAGGCTGCTACTCTCGCTGCAATGAAGCAACTGTTGATGCAGCACCGGTTAAACAGCTTACCGGTGATGAGTGGAATAAGGTTTTTACCGAAGCAGAAGATCTTGGAATCAGCTTCATCCTTTTGGCCGGTGGGGAACCCATGTTAAGGCGAGACGTAATTGAAGCTGCCGGGAAGCATAAAAATATTCTCTTCCCTATTTTTACCAACGGAACCTATTTTGATGAAAAATACTTTAATATCATGGACTCCAACCGCAATCTCATACCTATTATGAGCATCGAAGGAAAAAAAGATGTCACAGATGCGAGACGCGGGGCGGGTATTTATGATAGACTGATTAGGAATATGGATGAATGCCATAGCAGAGGCCTGATTTTTGGCGCGTCCGTAACCGTTACAACCGAAAACATTAAGGAAGTAAGCTCTGACAGCTTCTTAAAGGAATTGTCCGACAGAGGCTGTAAGGCAGTTATATTCGTCGAGTACGTGCCTGTTACCGAGGAAAGCAAGGAATTGGCCCCCGGTGATGAGAAAAGCTCAGGCGGATGTGTTGCCGCAGGCAGAGGTTTCTTCCACATCAACTCCCATGGTGGTGCAGAGCCATGTCCTTTCTCACCCTATTCGGATGTAAATGTCAAAGATACATCCCTAAGAGAAGCTATGCACTCTCCATTATTTACAGCATTAAGAAGCGGAGATGTTTTGTTGGACGATCACGACGGTGGATGCGTATTGTACGAGAAACGGGCCCAGGTCGAAGCCCTCTTGACGAAATAAACTGCAGGCATTGCAGTCATATGAGGAAGAAAAAATGAATAATTTAGAGTTAATCAAAACAAGACGAAGTGTCAGAACCTTTGACGGTAAACCTTTATCCGAGGAGGATAAGAATAAACTTTTGGAGTTTGGCAAGAACATTCCAAATCCCTACAATATTCCCGTAGAGTTCATTTACCTTGATGCCAAGGAGCATGGAGTATCAAGCCCCGTTATTACCGGTGAGAACGCATACTTTGCTGCAAAGGTAAAGCTTAGCGAGCACAGCGAGGAAGCCTTCGGCTACTCCTTTGAAAAATTCGTACTCTACGCATGGTCACTTGGGATTGGAACCACCTGGATTGGCGGAACCATGAAGCGTGAGCTTTTTGAAAGCGAGGCCGGCGTCGGGGAAGACGAGAGAATGTACTGCGTTACCCCCGTTGGTTACCCCGCAAAGAAGAAATCCATTAAGGAAATCGCAATGCGTACCGGAATTCGTGCCGACTCAAGAAAAGACGCAAAAGACCTCTTCTTTGAGAATGATTTCGGCACTCCTCTCTCCCACGTGGAAGACACAATAAAGAACGCCCTTGAAGCTGTTCGTCTCGGCCCCTCAGCTGTAAACAAGCAGCCCTGGAGAATAGTTAAGTGCGGCAACAGCTACCACTTCTACGTAAGACACGATAAGGGCTATTCCGAGCATCCAAAGGGAGATATTCAGATGGTTGATATGGGCATCGCCCTTTGCCACTTCATGGACTTTGCCGGCGGAGAATTATCCATCAATGATCCCGGAATCAAAGTTCCCGAGGATTGCATGGAATACGTTGCAACCGTAACCGTATAAATAGCATAAGAAAAAGCTCATCCAAATCGGATGAGCTTTTTTATTTTAGCAGGAGAAGAGGGAATCGAACCCCCGTTAACGGTTTTGGAGACCGCCGCACTACCGCTGTACTATTCTCCTATTTCCTTCGTTGGAATCGCACCAACGAAGGTTATTATAGCATAGTATTATTACCTATTGCAAGTTAATTTTCTTCCTTTTTTTCAGGAAGTTTAATAGCGATATGAACATCGTCAAGCTGCTTCTGATCCACGTCTGAAGGGGCACCCATCATAACGTCTGCCGCAGACTTGTTCATAGGGAAGCAGATAACCTCTCTGATGGACTCTTCTCCTGTGAGAAGCATAATCATGCGGTCTACTCCGGGAGCAGCTCCTGCGTGAGGCGGTGCACCATAGCAGAACGCATTGTACATTGCAGGGAACTTAGCCTTAACTTCGTTCTCACCAAGACCCACAAGGTTAAATGCCTTAACCATGATTTCGGGATCGTGGTTTCTGACTGCGCCTGATGCTGACTCGTATCCGTTGATTACAAGGTCATACTGGAAAGCGCTGATTGTAAGAGGATCAATCTCTCCTTTTTCAGCCTTGAGGAGTACATCCATACCACCGTTGGGCATTGAGAAAGGATTGTGGCAGAACTCTAACTTGCCTGACTCCTCGCCGATTTCGTACATGGGGAAGTCAACAATCCAGCACATCTGGTACTGCTCTTTGTCCATGTGATTGGGGCAAAGGATACCAAGTTTAGAACGCATAACTCCGGCTGTCTTAAGGGCTGTTGCCTTGTTGCCTGCTGCGATACCAACAAAGTATCCGGGCTTCAAGCCGAGAGCGTTAACAACTTTATCTTTAACGGGAGCAACGAACTTGGAGATGCCTCCAACGATTTCGCCCTGCTCATCCATTCTGAACCAGTAAGTCTTCTGTGCTGTCTGAACCTCTACGTCCGCAATAAGAGCGTCAATCTGCTTTCTTGTAGCGGTAAAATCACTTACTATGCAGACTTCAATGTTCTGTCCGTTGAAGGGATCGAATCCGATATCTGAAAGCACCTCAGTGGCATCCTGTAATGTAAAGTCAATACGAAGATCGGGCTTGTCTGTACCGTACTTCTCCATTGCCTCACGATAAGGAATACGCTTGAAGGGTGCAGGTGTAACTCTCTTATATGTACCAAACTTCTCGAATACGGGAACAAGAACCTTCTCAAGCACTCCGAGAACGTCATCCTGGGTTGCGAAAGCCATCTCCATATCAAGCTGATAGAACTCACCGGGGGTTCTGTCGCCTCTTGCATCCTCGTCTCTGAAGCAGGGTGCAACCTGGAAATATCTGTCAAAACCAGATGTCATAAGAAGCTGCTTAAACTGCTGAGGTGCCTGGGGAAGTGCATAGAACTTTCCGGGGAACTTACGTGAAGGAACAATATAGTCTCTTGCGCCCTCAGGTGATGAAGCAGTAAGGATAGGTGTTGTAATCTCAAGGAAACCTTCCTCGGTCATAAGACGTCTAAGTTCTGCAACAACCTGGCTTCTTAATACAATCTTGCTCTTAACCTCAGGGTTTCTGAGGTCGAGGAATCTGTACTTAAGTCTGGTATTCTCATCAGCTTCTTTGGATCTGTTAATCTCGAAGGGAAGCTCATTGTAAGTACACTTACCAAGAACCTTAATCTCGGTAGGGGTTACCTCTATATCACCGGTAGCAATCTGAGGGTTCTTGTTGGAACGCTCTCTTACCACACCGGTTACGGAAATGGTTGACTCCTTGTTAACGTCATCCACTACGTTCATCATCTCTTCTGTCTCAACGACAATCTGAGTTGTGCCGTAGAAATCCCTCAAAATAAGGAATCCAAGGTTCTTTGACACCTTACGGATATTCTCAAGCCAACCTACAAGTGTTACTGTTTCTCCCACATTACCGATACGAAGTTCGTTACAGTTGTGAGTTCTTGACTGTGTCATTTATATTCATCTCCTGTAAAATTAATGTCTCTACAACGTCCCTTATTCTAACAAATTATGGAGATTTTGTCCACAGATATATGCATTATCTCGAAAGGACCCTCCTGGCTTCCTCGCACCACTTAAGATACCCTTCATAGGTCGTAATCCCAAAGCTCCCTTTCCAACGAAAAAAGCACCTGCATTTCTGCAGGTGCTTTCGGATTCGCTATTCTTTTATCTTCTTCGGCACATGTGCTCCGGTAAAGCTGACAACAGCTATATATGTTCCCAGCTCATCCCTTACATCAACTTGGTAAAAGCAGTTTCTCTTACCGTCTTTAAGGAGTTTTGCCTCGGCAGTAAGAGTCTTCCCCCGGGTAGGGTTAAGGAAGCTGGCATGACCATCTGCACTTACACTGGCCACCTCTTTACCAAAATTGGAAGCCACTGCAAAAGCAAAATCCGCCAGAGTATATATTGCCCCGCCCATAACGCCGCCATATGCGTTCAGATGATCCGGCGTCAGGTCCATACTGCACCTGGCAAAATCCTCACCTATCTCATCAATCTTAATTCCGGAGAGTTTTGTAGCGTACAAATCTTTAGAAAACTCTTCCCTTGCTTCATCTATTTTGCTCATTTATAAGTTCTCACATTCCCGGTTACTTCTTAACAGTAAAGGTGACCTTCCCATCCTTAAATCCGGCAGTCACGGTATCAAGAGGCTGAACTCTCTTATAAAGAATCTCCTCCGAAAGAGCGTCCTCGATAACAGACTGCACAGCTCTCTTTAAGGGTCTAGCACCCATCTTGGCATCTGAATACTTGCTTACCAGATGATCTTTCAGGGCAGAAGAAACCTTAAGGTTGATGTTAAGTTGTTCCTTACATCTCTTGGAAAGATTATCACAAAGAAGGGTGGTAATCTGCTTCATGTTATCCTTGTTAAGAACATGGAACACCATAATGTCATCAATTCTGTTGATGAACTCGGGCTTGAACATCTTCTTAACCTCTTCCATAACAGCACCCTTCATTCTCTCATGGTCCTGTTCCTCAGTGGTTTCGGATGCGAATCCCAGGTTCTTGGGCTCAACAATTCTCTGAGCTCCGGCATTTGATGTCATTATGATAATGCTGTTCTTGAAGCTTACCTTACGTCCCTTTGAGTCAGTAACATGTCCATCATCAAGTATCTGAAGGAGTACGTTAAATACATCGGGGTGTGCCTTCTCTATCTCATCGAAAAGAACTACGGAATAAGGATTCTGTCTGATCTTCTCAGCCAGCTGACCGCCTTCATCGAATCCCACATATCCCGGAGGTGAACCAATCATCTTGGCTACGGAATGACCTTCCATATACTCCGACATATCGACTCTTATCATGGAATCCTCGGAGCCAAACATGGCCTCAGCAAGGGCTTTAGATAATTCGGTTTTGCCCACACCGGTAGGACCTAAGAAAAGGAAGGAACCGATAGGTCTGTTGGGATCTTTAAGGCCTACTCTTCCTCGTCTCATGGCCTTGGCAAGGGATACAACAGCCTCCTCCTGTCCGATGACTCTCTTATGAAGAATGCTCTCCAGCTTAAGGAGCTTCTCGCTTTCCTTCTGGGCCAGCTTCTTAACGGGAATCTTGGTCCACATTGCCACAACTTCGGCAATGTCGTTCTCATCTATGGAATAAGACTCTCTGGCTTTCTTTCTGTCGTAGTTTCTCTTTGCTCTGTCAAGCTTCTCCCAGAGTTCGTCCTGTTCCTTCTTAATCTGACCTGCAACTTCAAAAGCCTCCATTCTGATGGCTGATGCAATCTTGGCGTCACAGTTCTGAATCTCCTCATTGATTTCTTTAATGTTTGAAGGAACATTCATAGTCTTGATTCTGGCTGCTGAGCAGGCCTCATCAATAAGGTCAATGGCCTTATCGGGAAGGTTCCTGTCGTTGATATATCTGGCAGACAGTCTTACAGCTGCTTCTATGGCAGAATCGGTTATTTCTACACCATGGTGCTCGGCATATTTGGGAGCGACACCCTTAAGGATTCTGATAGCCTCCTCAGGTGTGGGTTCCTCAACATTTACAGGCTGGAAACGGCGCTCCAGTGCCTTATCTTTCTCTACATATTTTCTGTACTCTGTTATGGTGGTGGCACCGATAAGCTGAATCTCACCTCTTGCCAATGAAGGCTTAAGGATATTGGATGCGTCAATGGCACCCTCGGCTCCGCCGGCACCTATAAGAGTATGAAGCTCATCAAGGAAAAGAATTACATCGCCGGATTCAATAACTTCGGCAATGACCTTTTTGATTCTCTCCTCAAATTCACCTCTGTATTTACTTCCTGCAACCATTCCTGAAAGGTCCAGGGTTAGAAGTCTCTTGCCCTGAACTGTGGGAGGAACGTCTCCTGCCACGATTCGTCTTGCAAGTCCTTCAACAACGGCAGTCTTACCAACACCGGGTTCACCGATAAGGCAGGGATTGTTCTTGGTTCTTCTTGAAATAATCTGAATTACTCTGGAAATCTCCTCTTCTCTGCCAACCACAGGGTCAAGTTTTCCCTCAGCCGCAAGCTTGGTCAGATCTCGACTGTATTGGGAAAGAGTAGATACTTTCTTTTTACCCCCATTACGGTTCTTGGCAAGGTCCCCCTTGTGGGCCTCCAAGTCTCCGCCCACACTTCTTATTAACTCCATGTACATCTTCTGAATAGGTGCGTTGAGGGTAATAAGAATTCTGGAAGCTATACTTTCATTCTCCTTAAGCATTGCTAAGAGAATGTGCTCTGTTCCGGTTTCTGTGGCGCCAAAGCTTCTGGCAACCTCATGAGACATCTCAAGAATCTTGCCGGCTCTTGGGGAATAGCCCTCTCTGTCTAAAAGCGCCACTGCTCCGTCCATGGCGACCTGATTCTCAATAAGCTCTGTAACCTTCTCTAATGTCACCCCGTTTGATGTGAGGATCATGGAGGCAACGCCTGTCTCTTCCTTAAGAAGGCCAATCAGAATATGCTCTGTTCCTATATAACCCTGACCTGACTTCTTGGCATAGGTTGCCGCCATGGAAAGGGCTCTGGATGCTTTATCTGTAAATCTCTCCTGCATATAATATCCTTTCTCTTATTTTGTATATTTGTCGTAGAACTGGTCCACCAAAGCATGGACCTCTTCTCTGGTAATGTTCTTAACCAGGCCCCTTGTCAGAAGCACCTGAAGGGCATCCTGCATGTCGCTTAAAGCCTGAAGCTTGTCCTCATCAATGGCAATTACGGCACCTCGTCTCCTGTCAACCTTGACGAATCCTTCATCACGAAGAACCGCATAGGCTTTATTAACCGTATGCATGTTAATTCCGATCATGTCGGCCAAAGCGCGCACACTTGGAAGGGAATCCCCCTCCCTGAACTGCTCGGTGGCTATTCCCATGATAATCTGGTTTCGAAGCTGCATGTAAAGGGCTTCATCGCTGTTAAAATCAATCTCTATATACATAATTCACCCTCTCTTTCTATCGGTGAAACTGTTATATTCATAGTATAACAAGCGCAGTAGTATGTCAAATAAAAAAGCTGCGTTCCGGACCTTCCGGTAACGCAGCTCCTTTTTCTATTCTTCGTCGCTTCCTACGGCGTTTGGATCATACTCAAGTATGTCTCCGGGCTGGCAGCCAAGTGCCTCACAGATTGCCTCCAAAGTGGAAAAGCGAATGGCGCTGATTTTGCCTGTTTTGATCTTGGAAAGGTTAACGTTGGAAACCCCAACCCTCTCCGATAATTCATTTAAACTCATCTTTCTGTCCGCCATTACGCGGTCAAGTCTTAATACAATCTTACTCATATGGTGTTCCCTCCTTACAATGTCTCATCGATTTCATTCTGAAGTGCAGCACCATACTCAAAGATAGCGTAGATGCAGAAGAGGATGAATCCGGTTACAACTGCAACTCCAAGTGACATGGTAAGGAGAGCTGCTATGGTCATTACAATAAAGCCGGTCTTAATCTGCTTCATGGCTCTGTTTGAGAAAGGTGAATTCTCTTCACGTACTACCACAAAGATTCTCTTGATAAAGGTGACAATAACTGCTACCAGAACGCAAGCCAGGCCTGCTGCAAGGCAAGATACAGCCATAGGGCCGGCATAGTTGCCTTCCTCAAACTTCTCATCCAAGTCTGCGAAGAAATGGAAAAGACCATTATATTCAATTGTGTTACGAGTGGTCAGCTTCCCTTCGGCAACTCCCTGCTGTAAATAAGGATTAATTGAACCGCCTTTAACGAAAAGCATAATTCCTGCTATCAGTGCAATAGCCGCACATACGATTGTGAATACCTGGATTACTCCAACAATCTTTGCTGCTGTGTTACAACGCTTCTTAACTGCTACAAGCTTCATGTTCTGTTCATTCATTATTTTTTCCTCCAATGTGAATTATCTCTTTTGTGTTTTTGGTTTGTTTCTTAATGTCTTATTGTTTTAGCGTTTAATATTAGTTCTTTGAGCTCTTCCATTAAATATTTAATGTTTATCGATAAATCAACTATAGCAGGTCAAATAATGTTTGTCAACAACTTTTTAATGAAAGACATTAAAAAAGTCTCCGAGCAATCTCGGAGACTATGAAAATACTGGGTTTATAACACATCTTTTTTTTCGTTAAAGTACATATATAATCCAAACAGCGCCGTTCTAATCGATACCTTCAGTATGATTTCTACCGCGGGCAAGGGCATCCTTTGAACATAAGGATTCGTGAAAATATAAACTATGGTTGTTACAACTGCTATTATTACCGGCAGAAAGCAGCTCATCGCTTTCCCCGGTTTTTCTTTTCCTCTCATGATTCTTTGGGCAAATATCCCCATAACAACGAACGAAATAAAGCCTGCTGGATTCCAATAGGGCCTGCTCATCACACTTCCTTCAGGTCTCTTAGCCCAAATATTTAAACTTAACCATAAAAGCAACGGATTAACAATTCCATAGAAAGCATTTGCAAAAAGTGCACATACAAAAGTTTTCGTAATTCGGCATTTTAATACATCAACAAGCGTAAGCACACACACAAGTATTTCTATAATGATCAGTGCGACTGAGCCTATCTTCAGAGCTTTTAAAAAGCCTGCACGATTTAGAATGTAATCGTAAACAGAATACCCTATTGAACCGGACAAATAAAGAGTCAAGGCAACTGAAGAAACAATTGCTTTGTTTGATACCTTCCTCGATGTGGAATACGAAGCATCGGGAAGGAATACCGCATGCAGTATGGCAGGAATCAATCCGAAAACTCCATAAAGCCAAAACCACCCCTTGCTATAGTATTTCTTTCCTGCTATATACATAGGGATAAAAGCCAGCACAAATCTTATAAGCAGAAACACAAAAAGTCTGGAATAAAAAACTGTACTATACATATACTCCCCTTGCCCCCCTTAGTAAAACAAACTAGGTGGCAATAAATACAGATAAGGCGCCGTGAATATTGCCATATAAAGAGCAATCTTCTTTGCCTGCTCTTCCGTAAATACGCCCATCTTTCTGAGGGCCCTTCTGTCAAACAGGAATATCAAAAGCCCTGCCAGAGCCACTGCAATTAATGTATAGATAACTGCCAGTGGATTATTGTACAAGTCGTACTGCAGGTCGTGGGTAAATGCCCGAACCGGACTTCCTGAGTCAAATATATTACCAAGAATAATAGTCGGGACAAGCAGGAAAAGCATTCCGATAAAGTCAGCTCCAAAGCCCCTTAAGAAAAGCTTCCAGGTATTGTTCCTGTAGAAGTCCTTTGTGAGTTCAGGCTTATAATGCTTGCCAAGAATCGTAAATATCAATCTGTCAATGATGTAATTGGCCGGAATAATAATAAGCCAGAGCCAGCTTGGAAACCACAGAAGAATCCACACCGGGAAAATTAGATTGTAAAGAGTTACACCCTTCTTGCTATTCATTTCTATACCCTCCTCTTAGCCCACCTCGGGGCTGTCTGTTCTTTATTAGTTTACCATATTGAAGTGTGGGTTGTAAAATCCAATTCTAGCAGCTTTCGCAGGACACCATTTGCAGGTTTTGTACCCAACGCGGAGCCGGAAGCTTGATTTAGGTACTGAAACTTGCGGAGAAAGGTGACTGGTAAGGCGGAGTCTGTACCCAGCACGATACTCTGAAGCAAGTTTTAGGTACAGAAAGCTTCCGAGAAAGGTGGCCGGCAGGGCGGAGTCTGTACCCAGCACGATACTCTGAAGCAAGTTTTAGGTACAGAAAGCTTTCGAGAAAGGTGGCCGGCAGGGCGGAGTCTGTACCCAGCATGCTACTCTGAAGCAAGTTTTAGGTACAAAAAGCCGAAAAACAGGTCGCCAGGGCCCCCAAAAAGCGTACAAAAAAGCCGCAGCTCCAATCGAGCTGCGGCTTTGAAATCGTTCAACTGTCAAGCCTAAACCTTATTTATCATCCTCATCCCACTTGTTAAGGAACTCGAACTCGAAATCGTCGTTCTCAGCAAGGTTCTTGGGTTTCCAGTCACCGTCTTTGGGTGCCTTGGGGTTCTCAGCATCAAGCATGCTGTCGGAAGGACGTCTGTCTACAGGTCTTCCTTCAGGACGTGCTCCTTCAGGTCTCATGGGTCTTCCCTCGGGTCTTGCTCCTTCAGGTCTCATGGGTCTTCCCTCGGGTCTTGCTCCTTCGGGTCTCATAGGTCTTCCTTCAGGTCTTGCCCCCTCAGGTCTCTGGCCCACAGGTCTTCCCTCGGGTCTTGCTCCTTCAGGTCTCACAGGTCTTCCCTCAGGTCTTGCTCCCTCAGGTCTCTGGCCTACGGGTCTTCCTTCAGGTCTTGCTCCTTCGGGTCTTGCACCAACAGGTCTCTGGCCTACAGGTCTTCCCTCAGGTCTTGCTCCTACGGGTCTCTGGCCGGCAGGTCTTCCTTCAGGTCTTGCTCCTACAGGTCTCTGACCTGCGGGTCTTACTGTTCTGGGTTCTCTGTCGCGATCTCTGCCGTATGAATCATAATCTTCGTCATCATCATATTCCATGTCTCTGATCTTGAAGATGAGAAGAGTAATTGCCAATGCCATCAAAACAAGGAAGATAGCCATGATAATGATAACAATCTTTGCCTTGCCGCTAAAGCTTCCCTTATCCTTCTGGGTCATATAAGCTTCTGCAGACTCTAATATTGTAGAAAGCTTGCTTCTTCTTGTTCCGTCTGTATTGTCATAGAGGTACCATACGTTGTTGCCCTCTTCGTCTGTCTCGTACTTAAGCTCATAGTCCTGAGGAACAACAGGTTCGGGCTCTACCGGCTCTTCTTCTACAACAGGCTCTTCCTCAACCACCTCGGCAGCTACCTCGGTAACCTCTCCCGAAACTGATAAAAAGTCGCTTCTGATGAAGCCCTTAACGTCCTTGTTGTCATATGTGAAGTTTGTAAGATACCAAATCTTGCCGTCATTGCCCTGAGCCTGACCAACAATTGTAACAGCTGTGTTCTTGTTTACTGTTGTTACCTTACCGGAGTCTGCTCCTGCCTCGCCTCTTACATTTACTGTGTTGTTGTTTACAGTTGCAGAAACGGGGTTAACATCTGTAACCTGTGTTGATACGGCCACCTGTACATTTGTGTCCACTGTGGGAGCTGCGGGAGCTGCCTGTGTGGGCGCAGGTGTAGGTGTCGCTGTAGCTGCAGGTGTAGGTGTGGGTGTAGCTGCTGCTGCACCATTCTTTAACTTGGTTGCTTCATCTGATGCGGAATCAACAGCCATGTCGGCTCTGATGTATCCGACGTTGGTTCCGTCATATTTAATCTTGTACCAGGCTGCACCTGATGAATCGCTTACTGTCTCCAGTACATCATAGGATGTTCCCTGTTTAACTGAGCCAAGCTGAGTTGAGTCCGTGCTTGCAGACTGTCTTACTCTTACGCTGGCTTCCTTAATTGTTACGTTTGTAGCTGCCAAAGCACATAATGTATCTCCAATGAATAACGCTGCTACCAAAACAAAAGCAGCCAGTGCTTTGAACGCTTTGTTAAATCTAATCGTTCTCATCTTTCTCCTCCCATTCATGCTTCATCAATGGCTTTTCCGATGTCGTGTCTCATATACTTATTATCAAACTCTATCCACTCAATAGCTTTGTATGCATTGGCTCTGGCTTCTTTAAGGGTTGCTCCCTTGGCTGTAACGCCCAGGACTCTTCCTCCGTTTGTTACTATGCCTGCCTCGGTCTTCTTGGTTCCTGCGTGGAAGCAATAGTAGCCTTCCTCTGCCTTGAACTTCTCGAAGCCCTTAATGGGGAAGCCCTTCTCATAAGAAACGGGGTAGCCCTTGGAAGCAAGGACAACACACACTGCCGCATTATCTTCAAATTCAAGATTTATCTCATCAAGTCTGCCGTCAATACAAGCTTCGCAGACATCAATGATATCGTTCTTCATTCTTGGAAGTACAACCTGAGCTTCAGGATCACCGAATCTTGCGTTGTATTCCAAAACTCTGGGACCCTTGGGAGTAATCATAAGTCCGAAGAAAATAACTCCCTTGAACTCTCGTCCTTCAGCTGCCATGGCATCCACGGTCTTCTGATAGATATGTGCCTTACAGAACTCGTCCACTTCCTTGGTGTAGAAGGGGCTTGGTGAAAAGGTTCCCATTCCGCCTGTGTTAAGACCCGTATCCCCGTCTCCGGCTCTCTTATGGTCCTGAGCGGAAGTCATGGTCTTTATGGTCTTGCCGTCCACGAAGGAAAGTACGGAAACCTCTCTTCCTGTCATGAACTCCTCTATAACAAGAGTATTGCCCGCATCGCCAAACTGCTTGTCAAGCATAATGGTCTTGACGCCTGCAATTGCCTCCTCCTTGTCCTTACATATAAGAACGCCTTTGCCCAGAGCCAATCCGTCTGCCTTAAGAACGATGGGGTACTCCGAAGTTTCGAGATACCTGATGGCATCGTCGGCTGAGGTGAATGTCTCGTATGCCGCTGTGGGAATACCATACTTCTTCATTAAATCTTTGGAAAAAGCCTTACTTCCCTCAAGTATTGCTGCGTTGGCCTTTGGTCCGAAGGTTCTGATTCCTGCCTTCTCCATCTCGTCTACCAGTCCGCCTACCAAAGGATCGTCCATTCCCACAATGCAAAGATCAATTGCTTTCTCTTTGGCAAAATCCGTCAGTTTCTCAAACTCCATTGCCCCGATGGGAACACATTCCGCAATCTCAGCTATTCCCGCATTGCCGGGTGCACAATAAATCTTGTCGACTCTCTTACTCTTTTTTACGCTTACGGCGATGGCATGTTCTCTGCCGCCTCCGCCTACGATTAATACCTTCATTATCTACCCTCTTATCCTATTTTGATTAATCCCGTTGCGATATCATTAATCGCCTTGGGAAGAATAATCCATTCAGCCTGCTCCATTACTCTCTTTTGAAGAATCTCAGGAGTATCGCCTTCCTTAACTTCAACAGCTTTCTGATAAATGATCCGGCCGGTATCCATACCTGAATCCACAAAATGAACAGTGGCTCCCGTTACTTTGACTCCTTTAGTCAATGCCGCTTCATGTACCTTAAGTCCGTAGTATCCAACCCCACAAAATGAAGGAATCAGTGAAGGATGGATATTTATGATTCTGTTTTCATAGACCTTGGTCATCTCCTCGGGTATTGTTACGAGGAAGCCTGCCAAAACTATCAAATCCGGATTAATCTCTTTAACCTTGGCAAGAAATGCTTTATTAAACTCATCTCTTGATTCGAAGTTCTTGGGGCTTAAAACATATCCCGGGACTCCGTTATCCTCTGCTCTCTTAAGAGCGTAGGCTCCGGCATTGTTACAGATGACTCCGATTATTTCGGTATCCTTGATACTTCCGTTCTTAACCCCGTCTATGATGGCCTGGAGGTTTGTTCCTCCTCCGGAAACGCAGACCAGAATCTTTAGCATAAACTTACTCCTTTGTCTCCGCTTTCTACGTATCCTACTTCGTAAGCCTTCTCACCTGCTGCCTCGACTGCAGCAATAACCTTTGCCACATCTTCCTTGGCAACTGCAAGAACCATACCAAGACCCATGTTGTAAGTGTTGTACATCATCTTTTCTTCAATTCCGCCCTTCTTCTGCATAAGAGTGAAGATGGGAGGAATGGGATAGCTGTCCTTCTTAACAACAGCCTTTGCGCCCTCGGGAAGCATTCTGGGAATGTTCTCATAGAATCCACCGCCTGTAATATGGCTGCAGCCCTTGATTCTTACGCCGGCCTTGTTAATCTCGTTAAGAGCCTTAACATAGATCTTTGTGGGTGTAAGGAGACACTCTCCAAGCTTCATACCCAGCTCATCATAATATGTATTAAGGCTTTCTTTGGTCATTTCAAATACTTTTCTCACAAGGGAGAATCCATTACTATGCACACCTGAGGAGGCAATTCCCACCAGTGCATCACCTGCTTTGATGTCATTTCCTGTGATTAAATCTTTTCTGTCTACTACGCCTACGGCAAATCCCGCCACATCGTATTCATCCTCTGGCATAAGTCCGGGATGCTCTGCGGTCTCACCGCCTATAAGTGTGGAGCCTGCCATAACACATCCATCGGCAACCCCCTTAACGATTTCGGCAATCTTCTCAGGTTCGTTCTTGCCGCATGCTATATAGTCAAGGAAAAACAGGGGTTCTCCTCCGGCGCAAACCACGTCGTTTACACACATGGCAACGCAGTCAATTCCGATAGTGTCATGCTTATCCATAAGGAACGCAATCTGAAGCTTGGTTCCTACTCCGTCAGTACCTGACAGAAGAACCGGGTCCTCCATCTCCTTAATCTTATTCATGGAGAAGGCTCCCGAGAAACCACCAAGGCCACCCAAAACTTCAGGGCGCATGGTCTTCTTAACATGTTCCTTCATTAGTTCTACCGATTTGTAACCGGCTTCGATATCTACTCCCGCTGATTTGTAATCCATTTATTCTTCCTTTGCTTAATATATTTTAACTACTTGGTTTGATAATCCTTGTAGCCGAGTTCCTGTAACTTGGCGTCCTTAGCTTCAACGCCTTCCTTCTGCTTCTTGCTGTATGCTTTAAGTTTATCCAAAAGTCCTGCATCGGAAACAGAAAGAATCTTTGCAGCCAGAAGTCCCGCATTGGCTCCTCCGTTAATTGCCACAGTGGCAACGGGGATTCCCGAAGGCATCTGAACGATTGAGTAAAGTGAATCTCTTCCGCCTAGGGATGTGGTATGCATAGGGATTCCGATTACAGGCATTGGGAAAATTGCTGCGCACATGCCGGGCAGATGAGCTGCCATTCCGGCTCCCGCAATGATGACCTTTACGCCTCTCTCCTCTGCAGTCTTCGCATATTCAAAGAATGTATCCGGCTCTCTGTGGGCGGATATGATTCTCATTTCAAAGCTTATTCCCAGCTCCTCAAGTACCTGTGCAGCCTTGGCCATTACAGGCATATCAGAGTCACTTCCCATTACAATAGAAACTTGTGCCATATGATTATCTCTCTTTCCTTATGCCTCTAAAGGCTTATTAAGCTCTTCCAGACCCGGCAGGACAAATCTTCCTTCCCTAATGATGTCATAGCGGGTTCCGTCCTTAGCTACCGCTGTAAGGCTTCCCAGTTCATCGTAGGGAATGGTTATGTCTGTGTGACATCCGAAGTATGCCTTGGAAGGATCCGTCTTATACTGTTCGGAAACCTCATTGGACTTGGCGATAATTCTCTTTCCGTCCGGATTATATGAAACCACTTCCTCCTCATGGGAGTAGCATGTATCACCCATGGCAAAATGAGGACCGGTTTTCTCAGCTATTAAAATGGTAAGTCTGTCTGCAATATCAAATTTCTCTGCCATCTTGTATGCTACGGTATTGGTACCGATGGCAAACTCACCGATGGGGATGGTGTCGTGATGGGCAAGGATATTGTCCTTGATGTACTTCTTATTCTTCTCATCGGTGTCAAAGTTGGCACAGTTATAATCCGCTATCATGCCGTCCTTTAACTCGATGCTTAAATCCTTATATAAGAGTCCTGCAAGGAATACCTTTGTTACGTGAAGCACTCCGTTTGTGCCCTTAAGTCTGGGGGAGGTGAACACTTCACCTACGGGGATGTTAACATCCGCTACGCAGTTTTCGAAGTTTGTTTCCTCGGAAGGGTTCTTCAGTTCATGCAAAGCAACTGTAAGATCTGTCCTGTTGCCATTCATGCCCTTGACTTCCACATGGTCTGCCTTGTCTAAGGTATCTATAATAATCTGCTGCATATCGCGATAAAGCTCATAGTCTAAGGTATTAAGCTTAACCGTCTCTGCAAAAATCTCTTTGAATTTATCTCCGATCTCGGGAACGGGGAAGGAAATTATTGTAAAGCTCCTCTCGTTTCCGGGAACATATTCCTGAGTAATCTGTGTGGCTTTGGTTCTGAATTCCACCAAAAGTCTTTGCTGGTCCTCAGAGAAATGGCAGCACTCCTCTTTAATCTCGGGAGCAAAAGGCACCTGTCCGAATATCTCCATAACAGCAGGGCCGCCGTAATGGTTGGCCTGGTATTTCACCTTCTCGTATGCGTTCTTATAGGCCTCCACTCTTCTTGCCACATAAGCCTTGTCATACCAAATGGCTGCATCCTCCTCATGGTCGAAGAAGAACTGCTTATTGTAGCATGTGGAAATGAATCCGGGGCTTTCTGCATCTCTTCCGCAGATAACAGAAGAAGGGCATCTGAAAATCAAAGGATTAAGACCCATCTCCTTAAAGTTGTTGACAGCCTTTCTTATTATCCTCTCGAAACCTATGGGATAATAAATCTGTACATATTCCTTAATGGAAATGTCCTTGCCGGTAACCTCGAAGCCCTTCCTGTAACCTTCTGTGTAAACATCGGCAATTCTCTGGGTTTCCTCCTCGGTTAATGTGGCAATAAATCTGGATATCTCCACCTCATTATCGCTGATATATTCTCCGTATCTGTAGAGATAGTCTGTCTCGTTAAGGTTGGCCTCCATAAGGATGCTCTCACCTACGCTGTGGAAAGTGTCAAACTTAAGTCCGATAATCTCATCGAGAAGAAGATCCTGATAGTCAAAAGCAAAGGAATAAACGATTCCTTTTAATGCGTTATAATCAGGCCTCTCATTTTCCTGCTTGGCACAGATAAAAGCTGTGTAAAGCTCAAGGAATAACTCAAGCCTTACGGCAATATCCTCGTTCCTGTGATCATAGGTGTAAGGAATAATCGAAATCAGTTCCGCATACACAAAAGAGAGAAGTCTTCCTATGTCTGTTCCGAACTTCTCTGTTGCATATTTGGGATTAAGATAACTTGTGTCATAAACATCAGGCATTGCAGGCTCATAAAGGCCCATAAGTGTCGCCTTTAACTCTGCCTCGTCTGCCTTGTCATATGTTGTGGAATTAATAAAAATAGATGCGTCCTTAACCTTTGTAAGAAACTTTGCAACGGTCTCAAAGTAATCGATATAGGTTTCATCGACTTCCTTCTCGCCTTCTATAAAAGAAATGCGCTCATATGCGTCTTTGATTCTGTCTAAAATCAGTCTGTCCTGCTCCATTAATCCAATAAATCCTTAAAAATTATATTGTCCCCACGTATAAAACCAGGCTTATCCCAATCAGGGCCAACGAATTCAGTGTAATACCTAATATAGGAAAAAGCAAATACCTTTCGGGTTCAAAAAATGTCACTCCCGCAAGGCCAAAGCCAACTATTGAAAAAAGTGTTATCAATAGTCCGGTCATGCCCGGTGATGCTATACTTGCACCATTATTTAAAAAACTTATATATATAACCGCAAACAGTGCAATAAGACTTATTGCCCCAAGAATAGTGGCCATTATCGCCCGTTTCGGATGAACCTTCTTGGTAAACTTATATCCCTGTCTCTTCATATGGACAAATTTCTCCAATATATTGTGTTTATCCTTCCTCACTCTACCACAAAATGTGCTTTTTTTCAACTTGTAAAGTTTTAAAAATCTCTTAATAAAAGTAGCCAAAAACAATGAAGCCGATGAACATTTTGCTCATCGGCTTCTTCTAAGGTATCAATATGAAAAATATAGTTGGTATCAATTATCCTACAACAGCTTTCTTTCGCTGATTCTTCTTGCGAAGGCGGCGTCTTACTGATGTCTCGCAGTTATATAAACGCTCATCCTTTGCCCACTTAGGCAGATCATTGAATCTTGCCTGTTGTGCGAAATCGAATACCATATCACCTGCAAATGTATGATTCATAATCTCCCTCGCTTTCCGGGTGTCCCGTGTTTTCGTCGAACGGACATCCTCTGTATTGTTATATTACCACACGCGGACAGAGATTGCAAGTGTCTTTCGTAAAAAAACATTAAAAAACTTGAATTTCTTTTATATTCACCTCATTACCCGTCAAAAGATACGTACGATTGTCCTTGCAGTACGGACACTCTTTTCCGTACTTGACGGTAGGGTATTCTTTATGACAGTTTTCACAATATGTTACAGCGGGGATTGTCTCCACCACAAGCTTGGCATCATGAATGGGACCCTCCTCCTTGTGAACGGCCCACTCCCAACAGTCCTTCAGATAATAAGGAATGACAGAGGAGACCTCACCGATCTCCACTGTCACCGAATCAATTTTCTCGACCTTATTCTCCACTGCGACTGCTTTAACATCTTTAATAATGTAAAAAACAACTCCCAGTTCGTGCATAAGTTCCTCTATTCTTTATTTTTTCTTCCTGTTAAGTAAGATTTTGGTTCCTCTCTTAATCGCATAAGGAAGGATAGCCTTAATCTTGTCCTCGGACTTGTACATTGTGGAGCACTCAGGCATATCTCTCTTAAGTGTGATCGCGTCGAACTTACACTTTGTGGTACAGATTCCGCATCCGATACACTTATTCTCGTCCACAATTGTCTGTCCACAGCCAAGACATCTTGCAGTCTCAATCTTAACCTGTTCTTCCGTAAGAGTCTTATGAGCATCTCTGAAGGACTTGGCAGGAATGGTTTCGTCCATTCCGGGCTCCTGTCTCGATGAGGTGTCATACGAAGGAATATAGAGGTTATCCTTATCAAGCTCTATAAACTCACGTCTGTTACGTCCGATGGTCATATGGCCGTGCTGTACGTATCTGTGAAGGGATTCAGCCGCATCATGTCCTGCAGCAATTGCATCGATTGCAAACTTGGGACCTGTATATACATCGCCTCCCACAAAGATATCAGGTTCAGCCGTCTGATATGTGAGGGAATCGGCAACGGGACCGTTTCCTCTGCCAAATTCAACCTTTGTTCCCTTGAGAAGATCCTTCCATACAATCTGCTGACCGATGGCGAAAATTACGTGTTCGCAGGGAATTGTAATGCAATCGTTCTCATCGTACTTGGGATTGAATTTCTTGTTCTCGTCAAATACGGAAAGACACTTCTTAAAGGTGATTCCGGTAACCTTGCCGTTCTCGGTAACCACTTCCTTGGGACCCCAGCCACAGTTAAGGATTACGCCATCCTCCTCTGCCTCAACCTGCTCTTCTTTGGATGCAGGCATAATATCTCTCGACTCAAGGCAGCACATGGTAACCTTTGATGATCCGCTTCTTGCGGATACTCTTGCAGCATCGATAGCAACGTTACCGCCACCGACAACCACAGTATCTCCGGTAATCTTCTTCTCGCCTGTGTTGGCAACCTTAAGGAACTCAATAGCGGTTGTGGTTCCTTCAGCATCCTCTCCGGGCACTCCGGGAAGACGT
The DNA here is from genome assembly GCA_900103495.1 of Lachnospiraceae bacterium G11. Classification (GTDB taxonomy): domain Bacteria; phylum Bacillota; class Clostridia; order Lachnospirales; family Lachnospiraceae; genus G11. Next base: position 64,209 of record FMWZ01000015.1, read on the forward strand.
CCCGCATTACATCCGATGGCAACATAGAATGCCTTGTATCCCTGGCTTCTTAATTCATCAATTGTAACATCCTTGCCCACTTCGATACCGCACTTAATCTCAACACCCATCTCGCGCATAACGTCGATTTCGGCATCGATAACGTCCTTCTCAAGCTTATATGAAGGAATACCGTAACGAAGCATTCCGCCGGGCTTCTCGCTCTTCTCAAATACTGTGGGATAATATCCCATCTCAGCAAGATAGAATGCTGCGGAAAGACCTGCAGGACCTGCTCCGATAATAGCAATCTTTTCCTTCCAGCGTCCTCTGTTGGAAGCCACTACAATATCGGGAATATATCTGGTTTCTGCATGCAGATCCTTCTCTGCTATGAACTTCTTAACAGCATCAATTGCAACGGCTCTGTCGAGGGTTCCTCTTGTGCAGGCATCCTCGCATCGTCTGTTACAGATTCGACCGCAGACTGCAGGGAAAGGATTGTCTTTCTTAATAAGAGCAAGTGCCTCTGTATATTTGCCTTCGGCAGCCTTCTTAAGATATCCCTGTACAGCAATATGGGCGGGACAGGCGGTTTTACAAGGTGAGGTACCTGTTGTATGGCAGTTGATTCTGTTCTTGTCACGGTAATCCTCTGTCCACTTATCGGGACCCCACTTGGTTGCATCGGGAAGCTCCTGCTTGGGATAAGTAACTTCCTTACCGTCGGCTGTGCAAAGCTTCTGGCCAAGTTTAAGCGCTCCTGCAGGACAATACTCAACGCACTTACCGCAGGCAACACATTTGTCCTTGTCAACATGGGCTCTGTAAGCCGATGCGGACATGTTGGGTGTATTGAAAAGCTGTGATGTACGAAGGGCATTACAAATCTTAACATTACAGTTACAGATTGCGAAAATCTTGCCCTCTCCATCAATGTTTGTTATCTGGTGGACGAAGCCGTTGTCCTCAGCTCTCTTAAGGATTTCCATGGCCTCATCGTAGGTGATGTCGTGGCCTCTTCCGGTTTCACGGCAATAATCAGCCATATCTCCCACGCCGATACACCAATCCTGAAAATCATCGGCACAGCCCTCATCAAGCTTCTTACGGCTTACACGGCAGGAACAGATGGATGCTCCGATATGGCCTTCATATCTCTTAAGCCAGTAGGAGATATGCTCAATATCCATGGTGCCCTCTTCCATCTGGATGGCCTTCTCAACGGGAATGACATGCATTCCGATTCCGCCGCCTCCGGGAGGAACCATAGGAGTAACTTTCTCAAGTGGTAAAAACGTCATCCTCTCAAAAAACATTGCAAGCTCGGGATGCTTGTCCAGATTCTCAAGATTCATGTTGGTATATTCTGCGGATCCTGGTACAAACAAAGGAACCCAGTATCTCTTTATGAGATTTCCGTTGGGAATAGGGCCATCCTTTGTGTACTGATCGTTATAGTCATACTCTAAGATTCCCACTCTTGCCATCTCGTCAAGAAGTACCTGGAATCTTTCCTTCCCGCTTTCAGGGATTTTGTTAAGCTTACAAAGTTCCTCAAAAGTGTACTGCTTACGAACCTTCATTGTGAGGGCAACCTCAGCCATTTCATCCGTAAGTACACAGCGAAGTCCCCAGTACTCGGGATCGTCTGTAGTAACCTTATGTCCGATTCGGTCAGTTATCTTTTGTGCAAGCTTAAGAATTTTCTCATTAGGTGGATTCTCACCCTTAAACTCAGGGGTGAAAAGTGTGCTCATCTCAGGCATTTGTTTCTCCTTTCTTCCATGCGGTTACTTCAGATACAAGCCAGTTTACGAATTCGTCCACACCCTCGCCGGTTTTGGCGCTGATGGGAATAACTTTTGCCTTGGGGTTTCTCATATGGATATATTCCTTACACTTTTCCATATCAAAATCAAAGTAAGGCATAACGTCAATCTTGTTGATAATAACTACATCGCAAATAGAAAACATCAAAGGATACTTAAGGGGCTTGTCATGTCCCTCGGGAACCGAAAGAATCATGGCATTCTTTGATGAGCCGGTGTCGAATTCGGCAGGGCAAACCAGGTTGCCCACGTTCTCTAAGATTGCCAGGTCTATTCCTCCAAGTTCCAATCCATCCATGCCCTGACGGGTCATTTCCGCGTCAAGATGGCACATGCCGCCTGTATGAAGCTGGATTGACTGAACTCCCGTGGCTTCAAGAATCTTCTTGGCGTCCACATCGGAATCGATGTCCGCCTCCATTACGGCGACTTTAAGTTTGTCTTTAATTCTGTTGATTGTCTGAATCAGTGTTGTTGTCTTGCCGCTTCCCGGGGAAGACATAAGATTCAGCAGGTAAATACCTTTTTCTTTAAGCTCAGATCTGAGCTTGTCAGCGTCTCTGTCATTGTCTTCAAAAACGCTCTTTTTGATTTCAATTACTCTGACTTTGTCCATTCCTGTTCTTCCTATAATAATTTGATTGCCAAGTCTATATATTATAGCATTTTTTGTGCAATCTGTCCAATTTGTGGATATATTTCATCAAACAGTTGTGGATTATGCTGAACTGGTAAAGTGGTAACGCATTAGCATGATAAATACCCCGGGGGGGTATATGAAAACGTGGTCGCTAAGTGCTCTACAAAAAAAGAAGCCCGCTATGCTTTCGCATAACGGGCTTCCCAAAATGGCAACTTAGGATTAAACCATTAATTTAACACTATCCGCATACTTCTTAATGTTGGATGCGTTTACATACTTGGTGTACTCATCACCGTTTACAACAACAAGGGTAGGCGCCTGCATGATGCCATACTTGGCTGCCAGCTCCATGTTCTCTTCTGCATCAATCATTACGTAAGGAACGTTCTTTAAATATTCCTTTGCAAGTTTGCAGTTGGGACAGGTCTTTGTTGTGAAAAGGTATCTTACGTCCTGAGGTTCTTCAACCTTAACTTCAACATCGGAATCGTAGTTGCTTAAAGTAACAACCTTTGCTGAAGGACGTTTAAGAACAGAGTTTGCGATATCGTAGGTCTTACGATCTGCGTACTCCTGAAGCTTACCGTCGTTCCAGTTCTGTACAGGACGATAGTATCCGGTAATACGGCTGTAAACCTCTGTCTTCTTGCCGCAGTGAGGACAAATCTTCTGCTCGCCGGCAAGATATCCATGCTCCGAACAAATTGAATATGTGGGAGACATGGTGTAGTAAGGAAGCTTGTAGTTTTCGGCAATCTTCTTTACAAGGTTGGCAGCTGCCTTCCAGTCGGGAAGCTTCTCACCTAAGAACGCATGGAATACTGTTCCTGATGTGTAGAGAGTCTGCAGCTCATCCTGAATGTCAAGGGCATCAAAGATGTCGGCTGTGTATCCAACAGGCAAGTGTGAAGAGTTGGTGTAGTAGGGAGTTTCACCTTCTCCGCCTGCTGTACGGATTGCGGGCCAGCGCTTCTTGTCGTGCTTGGCAAGACGATAAGTTGTTGACTCTGCAGGTGTAGCCTCAAGGTTGTAGAGGTCACCATACTGCTCCTGATAATCGGAAAGACGATTTCTCATGTGGTTAAGAACTTCCTTTGAGAATTCCTGAGTCTTAGGATCAGTCATGTCTGCTCTTAACCAGTTGGCATTAAGGCCAACCTCGTTCATGCCGATAAGGCCGATTGTTGAGAAGTGGTTGTCGAAGGTTCCAAGATATCTCTTGGTGTAGGGATATAATCCTTCGTCAAGGAGTCTTGAGATGACACCTCTCTTAATCTTAAGTGAACGAGCGGCGATATCCATCATGTGGTTGAGTCTCTTGTAGAACTCATCCTTGTTAGCGGAAAGGTAAGCGATACGAGGCATGTTAATTGTAACAACGCCAACGCTTCCTGTGCTCTCGCCGGATCCGAAGAATCCGCCTGTCTTCTTTCTTAATTCACGAAGGTCCAGACGAAGTCTGCAGCACATACTTCTTACGTCTGAAGGCTGCATGTCGGAGTTGATATAGTTTGAGAAATACGGTGTTCCGTATTTGGCAGTCATTTCAAAGAGAAGCTTGTTATTCTCTGTCTCGGACCAGTCAAAGTCTCTTGTGATTGAGTATGTGGGAATGGGATACTGGAAGCCACGTCCATTGGAATCGCCTTCAATCATGGTCTCGATAAATGCCTTGTTGACCATGTCCATTTCCTTCTTGCAATCTTTGTACTTGAAGTCCATTTCCTTGCCGCCTACGATGGCAGGAAGTTCAGCCAGGTCATCGGGAACGGTCCAGTCCAAAGTGATGTTTGAGAAAGGAGCCTGTGTACCCCAGCGGGAAGGAGTGTTAACCCCGTAAATAAAGGCTTCAATGCACTTCTTAACCTCGCCGTATGAAAGGTTGTCTACCTTTACGAAGGGAGCAAGATATGTATCAAATGATGAGAATGCCTGAGCTCCTGCCCACTCATTCTGCATAATTCCGAGGAAATTAACCATCTGGTTGCAAAGAACTGAAAGGTGCTTTGCAGGTGCGGAAGTTATCTTGCCGGGGATTCCGCCAAGGCCTTCCTTGATAAGCTGCTTAAGTGACCATCCGGCACAATAACCGGTAAGCATTGACAAATCGTGAATGTGAATATCGGCGTTACGATGTGCATTTGCAATCTCTTCATCATAAATTTCAGAGAGCCAGTAGTTGGCTGTAACTGCACCGGAGTTGGAAAGAATAAGTCCACCAACGGAATAAGTAACTGTGGAATTCTCCTTAACACGCCAGTCTTCAACTTTAACGTAGGAGTTGACAACATCCTTGTAGTCAAGGATAGTGGATTTCATTTCACGCATTTTCTCTCTCTGTTTACGATAGAGAATATATGCCTTGGCAACGTCTGTGTAACCGGCCTGCTCGAGAACCTTCTCAACGCTGTCCTGAATCTCTTCCACATGGATAGTGTTGTCCTTAACTTTTTTCTGAAAATCCGCGGTAACACGAAGAGAAAGAAGGTCAATGATATCGTTGTTATACTGCATCTCGGTAGCATTGAACGCTTTCATAATCGCGTCATTAATCTTGGTGAGAGTAAAATCTGTAGTAGTACCGTCTCTCTTAATTACCTGGAACATCAAAAAATCCTCCCTAGTTATACCTCGTAACGGACCAAAAAGGGTAAAGATGGCCCGTTCATGTGCCACTAAATCGATTGTAGCACCCAAGATATGCAAAGTCAATGAAAAAAACAGCAAATTCTACAATATATTGTGTTTCATTTGTTACATTTTCGTTTATTTTGTGCTTTGTCTTGCATCAAAAAACGCGATAAAACCGTCGTTTTCGGCTTTATCGCGTTATGTAAACTACTATATATTGTGGTTACCTGGTTTTTAAAAATTCATACTCTCTTGCCGCTTCCGAATCATCCGGATAGGTTCTCACATAGTTCTCCATAAGAACACTTGCCTGCTTAAATTCACCCAGATGTTCATAGGCTACTATCTCGTTGAAAGCCAGGGTCTGCATCATGCCGTTGTCCTCAATCTGCATGGCACTCTGGAAGGCCTCCAAAGCTCCCTGGTAATCACTCATCTTAATCTTGCAAAGGCCCATCTGATTATATACCGAAGCATTGGTGGTATCTTTTACAAGGTAATCATTATAAACGCTTATGGCGTAATTATAATCGCCGGTAGCTTCATAGGATTTGCCAAGATACAGGCAGGCATCCGCCGAACCTTCACCCTTTGCGGTCTCCAGATATCTGCATGCCTGTGCATACTCACCAAGATAATAGTAAACTCTGCCCAAATCGTAATCGGATAACCTGTTGCCGTAATCCGTAAGCATATTATTAAGATAATCCTTGCCGATTTCCCCGTATCCGTTCTGATTCAGTGCATCTACTATATCAATAAGTTTGTCACAGTCCTTGGGATATTTGGCTATTACCACGTCAAAATCATCTTTGGCCCCTGTGTAGTTGTCCTGCTCCAGTCTGGCAACGCCCCTTAAATAGTAGGCGTCCATCTCATTCTTCCTGAGTCCCAGTATGGCATCAAAGGTACTCTCTGCCTGAGCGGGATTTCCCATCTTAAGATATGCGGTAGCCAGATAATAGTTAACGTCAAAGTCCACATCCTGCACAACCCCATCGGATAGTGCGAGGCATTCAAGAAATGCGTTTACGGCATCCTCATATCGGGTAAGCCCCATATATGCCAGGCCCTGTCCCCTCTTAATGAGCCTCTCGTTCTCTCCGGCTTCCTCTGCCTGTGCAAAAGCCTCAAGAGCGGATTCATATTCCATTCTCTCAATGGCACCCATTCCCTCACTTATGTGAAGTTCGTCCTCATTCTCCCCGCAGGCGGCAAGAATAAAAGACATGGAAAGGATTGCCAGTATATATTTAATCTTGCGATACATATATTTTCTCCATTTATCCAAGTACCATTTTACTTAAATGAAGCACTCATTTCAACCCATATTTCTCCGCCAGTTCCCGTTCTTTCCCGTGAACTTCCAGTTCAAATTCTCTGGAAGATATCAGCTTACAGCCCTCTCCTCTTATGATAATCTGCTCCAGCCCGTCGCTGGTTACAACAGTGATATCGTAGTTTTTGGAATTCTCGTGGGCAAACTTCTCTATATACTGATCTGCGGTCTGAGCTTCCTTGGTAAAAACCACGTGGATATTGTGATAGTCGAAAAGATTCTCCTTTCCGCCCCTCACCTTATAGGCATCAAAAACCAGAATCAGCTCATGGTTAATCATGGCTTTATAATTGCTCATAACATCCATAAGTCTGTCCCTGGCGGAATCGATATTTATATCCGCAAGCTCCTTTAGCTCCTGCCATGCAAAAATCACATTGTAGCCGTCAATGAGAAGATACGGTTTTTTCCTGGGAGCACCCTTATAAACCGTTTCTCTTTTCTCGGCATAGGCACGCTTGCTTTCAGGCTTTCTGACTCTTCTTTTCAAAAAGCCCACGCTTCCCTTTTTGTTGCTTCCCCTGTTGGCGCCGCCAAGATTGTCGATAATCCTGTCAATTTCGTCGGTTCCTATGGACATCTGTGTGCTTCTTACAGGTTCTTTGACTCTGAATACCTCAAGTTCTTCCTCATCCTCGTAAAGGTCATCATCCGTGAACTCATAGGCAGGAAGATGCATGTATTTCTCCGTTTCATACCAGGGAATCGTGGTTCCTGCCCCATGTGAGCAAAAAACCGAATCCGCGGTGTTCTCCAAATCCGCCTCAGGGTTATAGTTAATCTCCTCTATAATCTTCTCGCTGTTGTGGCAGGGCTCATAGCCGGAAGCCACACAGATAAGTTCTCCCTGACCTCTGGTGTAAGTCTTTAACTCAGAGTCATAATTTGACATTTCGTAGACAGAAACTCTTCCGGAAATGGTGGTGGTATCCTTGCCCGTGGTTCCCTCCACAGAGAATCTGGCCCCCATTCTTTCAAGGTCACTCATGGCCCTTCCCACGGATTCAGTGGGAAGATTAATGGTGAAATCATACATGGGCTCAAGAAGGATATTCTCTGTCTTCATAAGTCCCTGCCTTAAGGCCCTGTAGGTTGACTGCCTGAAGTCGCCGCCCTCTGTGTGCTTAAGATGGGCTCTTCCTGCCACCAGAGTTATTTTCATATCCGTAATGGGAGAACCCGTAAGGACTCCCTTGTGCTCTTTCTCTTTTAAATGCGTGAGTATAAGGCGCTGCCAGTTAAGGTCCAGTTCATCAGTTGATACCGCAGTATCAAAGCTGAGTCCCGACCCAAGAGGCATTGGCTCCAGAAGAAGGTGAACCTCGGAATAATGCCTTAAGGGCTCGTAGTGTCCCACTCCCTCCACGGGAGAAGCCACAGTTTCCCTGTAGAGAATTTTACCCGGGGCAAAATCCACGTTGACGTCGAATCTTTCTTTTATCTTGGCTTTAAGTATCTCAAGTCCCACTTCTCCCATGACAGATATTCCAAGGGTTCCGTCATCCTCGGATTTGGTCACAGTCAGAGTAGGGTCCTCATCTTCCATCATCTTAAGTTTGGGAAGGAACGTAACCGCAGGTACCTCCGGAGGAAGGATTATGCTGTAGCTTTGAACCGGGGTCATAAGAGGTTCACCGCTTGTTTCCTTTAAACTTCCCAGGCCCCTGCCCGTAATTGTGTCAGAAAGCCCCACAAAGGCACAGATCTCTCCCTTTGTAACCTCATCTCTTGTTTCAAACTTTTCGCCACTGTATATTCTTATCTGATTAATCTTATCCTTACTGCCTTCAACCGTTTCCTTAACCTTACAGCTTCCGCCTGTAATCTTCACATGGGTAAGTCTCTCACCCTTTGAATCCCTGGTTATCTTAAATACCCTGGCACCGAATTCCTCGCCGCCTTCAACCTCCGGGGTGTATCTGCATATGAAATCCACCAGCTCTTTAACGCCCTCATTCTTCAGGGCACTGCCCCAGAAAACCGGGAAAAGCTGTTCGTTGACCATCGTAGTCAAAATGTCGGAATCTTCGAATTTGCCCTCTTCAAGGTACTTCTCCATAAGGCCTTCGTCGCACATGGCAATGTTCTCGTCTCTGTCATCAGATGAAAAATCAACGATGCCTCCCCCGAACTTTTCACTTATATTTTCAAATACAGCTTTCCTGTCTACCCCCGGCATATCAGTCTTATTAACAAAGATAACTGTAGGAACGCCGTAGTGACGCAGGGCCTTCCACAAAAGAAGGGTATGGCCGTCAACTCCGTCTGTGGCACTTACAAGAAGAACCGCCACATCAAGGACAGCCAGAGTTCTCTCAGTCTCCGCAGAGAAATCCATATGACCCGGAGTATCAAGAAGAGTTACATATGTGTCTTCATGGGTAAAAATTGCCTGCTTTGAAAAGACAGTGATTCCTCGCTGCCTCTCGATGGAGTCCGTATCAAGGAAGGTGTCTCTGTTATCCACTCTGCCAAGATTCCTGATGGCTCCGGTATTATATAAAATTGCTTCCGATAAGGTGGTCTTGCCCGCATCCACGTGGGCAAGAATCCCCATAACTATTTTCTTCATAGTTCACTATTATACCATTAAAAAGGGCGGAGCCACATGGCTCCGCCGAAATAAAAGCAATATAACTTCGAATCTTATACGTTGAAGCAGCTTCCGCCCACGAACTCACGGCAAATGGAGTTGTTAGGAAGATTCTCTGAGCTTACTCCGATGAAGTAGTCAAGGAACTTGAGGAGTCTCTTGGCTTCATAGTACTCAGGCTCACCGGGCTCGATACCAAAGAGCAAAGGCTCAGCGTACTGCTTAAGCACTGCAAGCTCGTAGATAAGAACCGAGTTAAAGATTGCATCTGCACCTTCCTGGAAGGGGAAGATATTCTCCTCTTCACCTCGTCTTACAGAAGGCCACATGGCAATTGTACCCTTTGCGGAGGTGCCTCTTGTTCTGGCATCTCTGACCATTCTTCTAAGGAGTCTTCCGTCTGTTGTGGGAATTCTGTTGTGGTCATCTACGTTAATGCAGGTAAGAGCACTGATGTAGATTTTGTACTTACTCTCTGAAGGAAGTGAATAGGACATCTTATCATTAAGTCCGTGAATTCCCTCTATAACCAGCACATCATCGGGGCCAAGCTGCTTAAAGTTGCCCTTGTATTCACGCTTGCCGGTTTTGAAGTTGAAGCTGGGAAGCTCAACTTTTTTGCCTGCAAGGAGATCTGTCATATCCTTGTTAAACTGCTCAACATCTATAGCCTCAAGGCATTCGAAGTTGTAGTTGCCATCCTCATCTTTTGGAGTATCCTCTCTGTTCTTGAAATAGTCATCAAGTCCGATGGGATGAGGAATAAGGCCCTGAGTTGAAAGCTGAATTGAAAGTCTGTGAGAGAAGGTGGTCTTTCCTGATGATGAAGGACCTGCAATCATAACAAACTTTACGCCGCCCCTTGCCGCAATATCCTTGGCAATCTCGCCGATTCTTCTCTCCTGCTCAGCCTCCTGAACAAGAATCATGTCGCTTATCTTGCCGTTACAGATGTAATCGTTCAAATCACCTACGGTCTCAATACCCAGTTTGTTGCCCCAGTCATTGGCATCTTCCAAAGCTCTGAAAAGGTTGGGCCTGTCGTCAAGAGGGTCAACAACTGTAGGAGTTTTCTTTGAAGGAAGGATAAGCATCGCTCCCCTGTCATAGGGTATCAAATCAAAATACTTGATTTCCTTTGTGCTGGGGAACATGTATCCATAGTAGTAATCGAAATAACCGTCCATCTCATAGACATTAATGGATGAGCTTCTTCTGTATTTGAAAAGTTTAACCTTATCGTCCATTCCCTGGCGCTTAAACAGTTCAATTGCTTCAGAAATAGGATAGCTTCTCTTAAATACTCTGATGTCCTCAGCCACCAGATCCTGCATACGCTGTTTAATCTTCTTTATGGTTGCAGGTTCAACCTTCACCCCATTCTTCGGACGAAGATAATAGCCTGCTCCTATTGTATACTCAAGCGTAAATGCAATCTTGTCGCCTGCCACATCCTTAACAGCTTTCATAAACATCATAATAGCTGTTCTCATATAAGTCTTGTTTCCGATGTCATTCTTTGTGGTAAAAAATTCAAGTTCGCAGTCTTTGGAGAGTTTCTTAAACAGTTCTCTAATCTTACCGTTTACGCACGCTACAGCAATTGTGCCGTCGTATTGGTCCTTGTATTCCTCGGCAATCTCCTCATAGGTTGTGCCAACAGGATATTCCTTTACTTCGCCTTTAATCTTTACTTTCATAGCATCGCCTCCGGATGGATAATTTACAGTTAATTCTATCATTTTTCAGTTCATTTATCAACGCCGTAACCCCTCTTCCCCTCGCCGTATAAAGTGCACAAAAACCAATCTACAAATTTGTTAGGTTTTACAGAAAAAATAAAAACACGTTGACGGATAAGAAAAATTGGGGTTATGGTTATGTCGTAAAAATTAATACGATTCTTTTCAGGAAGGATTGTTACTGTTCGGCAGGCAAAACCAGATTTTACTTACTTTGTGTAAAATCTGGTTTTTTTGTTCAAAGGGTTGTCAGTATGCATATCAAAAAAATAATCAACAACAATATAGTGACTTCAGTGGACGATGGATGTGAAGTTGTCGTCAGCGGTCGCGGAATAGGTTTCGGTCATCGCGAAGGTGACGTTATTCCCGAATCCAGAATCGAAAAGGTGTACCGCATGGAGAACCAGGAAAGCCTCACCAGATTCAAGGACCTGCTGGCAAAGCTACCCCTGGAAAATCTGCATATCTCAAATGAAGTTATCGCCCTGGCCAAAGAAGGCCTTGGAACCGAGCTTAATGAGAACATCTATCTCACTCTCACAGACCACATTAACTTCGCCCTGGAACGATATGACAAGGGAATGATGTTTGAGAATGCTCTGCTTTTTGAAGTAAAGGCATTCTATCCCGAGGAGTTTCGAATCGGTGAAAAGGCGGTGGATTTAATAAAGACCACCACCGGTAAGAATCTGGGTGAAAATGAAGCCGCTTCCATTGCTCTTCACATTGTCAGTGCAGAGTTAAACGAGAAAACAAGCATGGCCTTTAAACTTACCCAGGCCGTGAAGAAAATATTTGAAATCATCGAAGAAGATGTGGACAGAAGCATTCCCGGCAACTCCGGAAAGCTTGATGATCTGATTCCCACCTTTAAGCATCTTGTGTACCGACTGATTCTGAATGAACAGTACAACGGTGATGATGAGGCATTATTTGAATTCGCCACTGCAAATTACAAGGAGGAAACAAGAATCTGCAGGAAGGTAATGGACTACCTTGAAAAGCAGTTCGAGGTGACAATCCGCCCCGATGAAATGAGTTACATCATAATTCTTTTGAGAAAACTGGTTAAATAACTTTTACGTAAAGAGAGGACATACAATGGGATTTTTCGGAACATTATTCGGAAAGAAAGAAACAATTGAAATTGCTTCTCCGGCAAAGGGAGAACTGATTCCCATAGGGAATGTAAGTGACCCCACTTTTGCTGAGGAAATGCTTGGAAAAGGAGTGGCCCTGGTTCCTTCTGACGGTAAATTCTACGCACCCGCCGATGGAGATCTGGAATCCCTTTTCCCCACAGGGCATGCCTACTCTGTTAAGACCCCTGAAGGAACCGAAGTTCTTATTCACATAGGCCTTGATACAGTCAAACTCAAAGGGCAGTTCTTCACTCTTCATGCCACCCAGGGGGATAAGGTCAAAAAGGGAGACCTTATTGTGGAAGTAGATTTGGAAGCCGTGAAGAATGCAGGATACGACATAACCACTCCTATGATAATTCTTGACTCTGACAACTACTCTTCCTTCGACAAAAAAACCGGAAGCGTAGCTCCCGGGGACACAGCTCTTATTCTCGAGAAGGCGTAAAAATCTATGAGCAAGGAAATTAAAGGTCAGGTGGTCTCCGGCAAAATAGCCTTAGGACCAATACATGTCTTTAGAAAAAAAATACCTGTTATAACTTCGGAAACCTCCAATGATTCTAAAGAGGAATTAAACACCTTCCTTACCGCAAGAGATAAAGCCATCAAGGAACTAAAGATTCTTGAAGAAGAGGCAAACGCAAGAATGGGTGAAGAAGAAGCCATGGTTTTTTCAGTCCATGGCATGCTTTTGGAGGATCTGGACTTCGAAGACGCCGTCAAGGAATGTATAAGCGCAGGTCATAATGCTTCCTACGCTGTCAAGAAAGCCGGCGAGGATCTGGCAGTCTTCTTTGCTTCAATGGAAGACAACGACTACATGAAGGAGCGTGCCTCGGATTTCAGAGATATCGCCAATCGCGTAATCTGCAAGATTCAGGATATTGAAGACGGCATTAAACTTCCGTCGGAGCCCGTAATTCTTCTTGCCCGTGATCTTGTTCCATCCGATACTCTGGGGCTTGATACAAATAAGGTTCTGGCCTTTGTAACCACCAAGGGATCAACCAACTCCCACACCGCTATTTTGGCGAGATCTTTAGGCATCACCGCCCTGGTTGACACAGGCGAGGAATTTGGAGATGACCTTACAGGTCAGATTGGAATCGTTGACGGAGAAAAAGGAATTTTTATAATCGATCCAAAAGAAGATCTCCTTGACGAATACAGAAAGAGAATAAAGGAAATCCAAAAAGAAGAAGAAAGCTTAAAGAGTTTAATCGGCGAGGAAACCAGGACCAAAAGCGGTCAGACAATAAAGATTTATGCCAACATCGGTAACTCTTCTGACGCGGCTAAGGCGCTGGAGTACGACGCCGAAGGAATCGGACTGTTCAGAAGTGAGTTTCTTTTCCTTGGTAAAAACGACTACCCCTCAGAAGAGGAACAGTTTAAGAGCTATAAAGAAGTTATCACCCTTATGAAGGGTCGTGAAGTAATAATAAGGACCCTTGATATCGGAGCCGACAAGCAGGCTGATTACTTTGGTCTTCCAAAGGAAGATAACCCCGCCATGGGATTAAGAGCCATAAGATTATGCCTTGAAAGGCCGGAGATATTTAAAACACAGCTGCGGGCAATCTACAGGGCTGCTGCTTTCGGTCCCACAGGAATCATGTTTCCCATGATCACCTCAATTGAGGAAATGGAAAAGATACTTGATTTGGTTGATAGGGTGAAAAAGGAATTAAAGGACGAGGCTCTTGACTTTGGAGAAGCAGAGCTCGGTGTTATGATTGAGACTCCTGCTGCCGCCCTGATAAGTGATTTACTGGCGGATAAAGTATCCTTTTTCAGCATCGGAACCAATGATCTGACTCAATACACCTTTGCCATGGACAGGCAAAATGCATCCCTGGAGCCCTTTAGAGTTCCAAATCACCCGGCAATTTTGAGACTGATTGAAATGACTGTCCAAAATGCCCACAAGAAGAATGTTCGGGTCGGCATCTGCGGAGAAATGGGCGCAGATTTCGATTTGACAAAGTATTTTATATCAATTGGCGTAGACGAACTGTCTGTTTCCGCTCCAAAGATTTTGGCCCTCAGGAAACACGTCAGAGAACTCGCTTAGAAAAAAGAAAGGAGGAAAAACACGATGGTTGAATTCTCTTATGTTATTAAGGATGAGCTGGGTATCCACGCAAGACCGGCGGGACTGCTTGCCAAAACCGCAGCAGGTTTCAAAAGCAATATAAGCCTCAGTGTCGGAGGGGAAACCGTAGACGCCAAGCGCTTAATTTCCATCATGAAGTTAGGAGCACAACATGGGCAGACGGCAGCGTTTACCATCGAGGGGGAAGACGAAGCAGCTGCCGCACAAGCTTTACAATCATTTATGAATGAAAACTTATAAGGCAACTTATAAAAAGGAGGAAAGTTTCTTATGATGAAGTATCTTCAAAAAATCGGGAAGTCCTTGATGCTCCCGGTAGCTTGTTTGCCGGCAGCCGGCATACTCATGGGTATAGGTTATTGGATTGACCCTACCGGATGGGGTGCAAACAGCATGCTTGCCGCTTTCTTAATCAAAGCAGGCTCAGCTATTATCGACAACATTCCCTGGCTTTTCGCAATTGGTGTTTCAGTTGGTATGGCCAAGGATCACGACGGAACAAGCGCACTCTCAGGTCTTGTTTCTTACTTAATGATTACTACTCTGTTGGCTTCCGGTGCCGTTGCAATGTACAAAGGTGTTGCTATTGAGGAAGTTCCTGCCGCATTCGGCAAGATCCACAACGCATTCATCGGTATCCTTGCAGGTATCATCGGTTCAAGCTGCTACAACAGATTTAAAGATACCAAGCTGCCCAACTGGCTGGCATTCTTCAGTGGAAAGAGATGTGTTGCCATTGTTACAGCCGGTGTTTCAATTTTAGTATCCGGTGCTTTATTCTTCGTATGGCCTTTAATCTACGGCGGACTTGTTTCCTTTGGTAAGGCTATCCTTGGTCTCGGTGCTCTTGGTTCAGGTATCTACGCTATGTTAAACCGTGCACTTATTCCTTTGGGATTACACCACGCATTAAACGCCGTATTCTGGTTTGATACAGCAAACATCAACGACCTCGGCTTATTCTGGTCAGGTGCAGAAGGTGCCGTAAAGGGTGTTACAGGTCAGTATATGACAGGTTTCTTCCCCGTTATGATGTTCGGTCTTCCTGCCGGCGCACTTGCAATGTACCACACAGCTAAGGACTCCAAGAAAAAAACCGCAGCCGCTCTTTTGATGGCAGGTGCTCTCGCTTCCTTCTTCACAGGTATCACAGAGCCTTTGGAATTCGCATTCATGTTCTTGGCTCCAGGCCTTTACCTTGTACATGCTTGCCTGACAGGTATTTCAGCTATTGTCTGTACACTGCTTCCTTTAAGACTGGGCTTCAACTTCAGTGCAGGACTTGTTGACTATGTATTAAGCTTCAAGGCACCCATGGCCGTTAATCCTCTCCTTTTAATTCCCGTTGGATTGGTATTCGGTGTTATCTACTATGCAGTATTCCGTTTCGTTATCACCAAATTTGATCTTAAGACCCCCGGTCGTGAAGATGATGACGAGGAAGAAGAGCTTAAACTCGAGCTTGCAAATGATGATTTCACAGCAATTGCTAAGCAGATTCTCATCGGTCTCGGCGGTGCTTCCAATATTAAGGAACTTGACTACTGCGCAACCAGAGTTCGTGTAGAAATCGGTGACTACACTCAGGTTGATGACAAGGAAATCAAGAAAGCCGGCGTTGCAGGCGTTATCCGTCCTTCCAAGACCACAGTACAGGTTATTGTAGGACCCAAGGTACAGTTTGTACACGACGAACTTAAGAAAATGCTTTAATTCCTAAACTAAAAAAGCCATAAATGATAGTCCTTTTCGGATTATCATTTATGGCTTTTTTTTATTCTTTTACGCCGACATCTTTTCGATTGTGAAGTATTCCATCTTTTCGCTGAGGGTTTCGGCCATTCCTCTAAGGTCGGCAGCGGCCTCGCTTATTAAAGCGAATGTGGCATTAAGCTCTTCCATTGAAGCGTTGGTCTCCTGGGTGGAAGCCGCATTCTGCTGTGAGATTGCTGAAAGCTCTTCGATAATATCTGAGAAGCTTACCTTAAGTTCATTAAGAAGATGAATCTTATCAGCAATCATTCTTGTGGAATTGTCCACGTTGTTTACGTTAGCAACAACCACGTCCATGTCTTCCTTGGTGCTGGTAAGGTCTTTGTTCTGCTCCTTAATGCTCTCACTGAGCATTCCGATGGTTTCAACGCTCTTCTGTGATTCAGCAACAAGTGTTTCAACAATCTTATTAATTGAAACAGCAGCGTTCTTGGACTGCTCTGAAAGATTGCCTATTTCGGTAGCAACAACAGTGAATCCCTTTCCGTGCTCTCCTGCCCTTGCTGCCTCGATTGTGGCATTAAGAGAAAGGAGTCTTGTCTGCTCTGCGATTGCTGTAATTATATTGGAAGCTTCAGCAATATCCTTAACAGAGTTGTTGGTTAACTGAATCTGAGTGTCAATATTCTGCATTGAGGTCATAACATCCTCATTCTTGTTCATAAGAGTGCTGAGAGTATCAACTGTACGGTTGGCTCCGTTTAACATCTCTCCTGCCGCATTGGAAAGGCTCTCAATGCTGTCTGTGATGTCATCAATGCTGTCGCCAAGCTCTGCGGTGTTGCTTACGGAGTGCTCCATGCTCTCAGCCTGGGAAGCTGCTCCACGGCTGATTTCTTCCACAGCCCCTGTTACCTGTTCTGCTACGCGGGATGCTGAGGCTGCACTTGTTGCAAGACTCTCACCCGAAGCAGTAACGTCTGCGGAAAGCTTCTTTGTGGCAGCGATAACATCCTGAAGTTTGTCACGTACCTGTGCTGAACTTGCGGCAATTACACCAAGCTCATCCTTACGGTTAAATGTACGATCATGTATATAAAAATCAAGCTCACCCTCTTCAAGACTCTGAAGTCCATTTACGATATCTCTGATGGACTTTGAAGACTTTGAAATAATTATTCTTGCGACTCCAAAGTTAAACAGGAAGAAGCCCACAAACACCGCAACAATTGCACGAGCGGCTGCCTTTAGGTTAT
Source organism: Lachnospiraceae bacterium G11 (assembly GCA_900103495.1). Taxonomy (GTDB): domain Bacteria; phylum Bacillota; class Clostridia; order Lachnospirales; family Lachnospiraceae; genus G11. Next base: position 81,201 of record FMWZ01000015.1, read on the forward strand.
TTGTAACAATGGAGGTGTCACGTCCCGCAAAAACCATACCGACCACTGAGCCGTCTGAGTTTTTCAAAGGAACATAGTATGCGTACCATTCTTTACCGCCAATCTCAAGGTTGGTAGCAAGGTACTCGTTACAGTTGTCAAGAACTTCTGAAATTACCACGTCCGAAGCCTTTGTGCCTTCCATACGTTTTCCTGTCTGCTCGTCAACAAGAGATGTAACGAATCTGGTATCTCCCATGAATATAGTGAAATACATTCCCGTGCTTTCACTTAATTCGTCAAGTTGCCTTTCAAAATCATCGTGAACCTGCACACCACCCTTTAACAGTGTACCGTCACCGGTAACTTTCCAGTCGCCTGTGTACTGGTTGGAAAGATCACCCTTCAAAAGAACCGCAGCTGCATGTAATCCTTCTTCGAAAGAGGAAAAATAAGCCTTCTTAATGTGTGAATATCCGATATATCCTACTGTGGCTGCCATCAAGAGCGCAAGACCGGATGCGATGAGAATAATGGTACGGACCATGTTTCTGCTTTTTCTCTTTTTCATTTACTTACCTTTCTGATTGTCCCTACAATCCTCTGAAACTAAACCTCTACAAAAAAATAAGCATGGGATCATTTCCCATGCCTAAAAAAGATAATCACTGAGTGATTACCGGGGTAAGTGCAACTGGCTGACATGTGAAAGTCCCTATAGCTTTGCGTCACAGGCTTTCGCCTGCTTTGCCGAATATTAACGAACTTTGCCATTATAAACGAAGGTCTCCCCAAAAAGCAATACTTTAGTACCAATAAAATGTTTTTTCTACACACTCGTCAAATTATACAATAATACATGCCCGTTTTTGTGGAAAGTCAACAAACGGTGCCTCCTATTGACTGGAAAGTCCCAAAATGCTATTCTAATAAAGGTTTTTATAGAAATCTGCAGGGTTAGTACATCGGTAGTACACGGGCTTCCCAAGCCTGGGAGGCGGGTTCGATTCCCGTACCCTGCTTTTTTTATGTCTCCGTTAACTTTTCCCCAAATCATACCGATAATAAAGATAAGGTTAAATATTGCCAAACGGAATTGGATTAATCTGAAAGGAGACAGCAGCAATGATTAAGGCAAATGGTGTTTTAAACAACCAAAGCATCTATGGCAGCAAGGTTGAAAAACAATCCAAAGGTGAAAGCGTTGCAAAGGCAAAAGGAAAATCCGCTTCTTCCTCCGGTGAGATAAAACTCTCCGCAAAAGCTCAAAAATTCATTGACTCTCTGCGTAAAAAGCACGGAGATTTTGATTTTATTGTGGCGGACAAGACCGACGACGTTAAATCACTTGTAGGACAAAGTGACAAAGAATTCTCTGTAGTATTCTCCAAAGAAGAAATTGAGAAGATGGCAAGGGACGAGGATTACGCACAGTCCAAACTTCACGCTGTGGATACCGCAGTAGAGATGTCTTTGCGTATCAACGAGCAGTTTGGATTTGAAAGAGCCTGGGATCTTAAGTCCGAAGAAGCAGGAATTCTAAACAAAATTTCCTACTCCTTTGATGACAACGGACTTATGAAGATTTTCGCAGAGATTGAGAAATCAAGTCCCAACAACTCGGAAGGCAATCCCTTCTTTATAAGAAAAGCCACGGTTGAAGCCACATCTGAAGAGGACCTCTTCGCAAAGATTGCAGGCATCGACTGGAGTAAGCTTCCCGATGAACTGAAAGAAACAGGTAACAAAGTAAACTTTTCCGTATAGGCAAATATTAAAAAAGGCTTCTCCCAATTCGGGAGAAGCCTTTTAAACTTACTCAATACTTCTGTTTATCTCTATTCTTTCTTCAATTTCCTTAAGTCTTTCCCTGCTCTTCTCCGACCCGTCAACGTTCCTTAGAAGCTGTTCTCTTATTTCCATAAGTTCCTTATATTCCGCATTTAAATACATCATAAGAACCTTGTTCCTGGATGCTACAAGCCTTGGTCCATAGAGCTCATCAACGCTGAAGGGTTCATCAAGCCTTGAAAAATCGAAGAACTCAAAATCCGGGTCAGGTACCACTTTCATCATGGGATAAAACTTGCCGTCCTCGTAAACCATGTCTTCTGCAGTGGTCGTAAACCCATTGGTCTTAAGAAATCTCCTGAACTCAGGAATTTCCGACTGGGGCTGAAGCACAAGTTCAGTTACGCTCTTGGCCACATCAAGACCTCTTACAATTATGTCCCTCATCAGAGGGCCACCCATACCTGCAATAACAATGGTATCCGCTTCCCCAAACTTTAGTTTATCAAGTCCGTCGGAAAGCCTGGTTGTTGCCTTTGATTCTGCTCTGAAAGCCTTAATATTCTTCTCAGCCTGAGACAAAGGGCCGGGACGAACGTCCATGGCAATGGCAAAAGGAGATATTTCGTTTTTTACCAGATATATGCTTACATAACCATGGTCACAACCAACATCGCAGACACGATTCCCGAGGGTAACCATGTCTGCGACGCTTTGTAATCTCTTTGTTAAAACCAAATCATCCATATGAATTAGTCCAGATAATCTTTAAGTTTACGGCTTCTTGAAGGGTGACGAAGCTTTCTTAATGCCTTTGCTTCAATCTGTCTGATACGCTCACGGGTTACGTTAAACTCCTTGCCTACTTCCTCAAGGGTTCTTGCACGTCCGTCATCAAGGCCGAATCTAAGTCTAAGTACCTTCTGCTCTCTGTCTGTAAGAGTGTTTAATACCTCTACAAGCTGCTCCTTAAGGAGAGTGAATGAAGCTGCATCCGCAGGAACGGGAACGTTGTCATCCTGGATGAAATCTCCAAGGTGACTGTCTTCCTCTTCACCGATGGGAGTTTCCAAAGAAACAGGCTCCTGTGAAATCTTAAGAATCTCTCGTACTCTCTCAACAGGCATCTTCATCTCCTCAGCGATTTCCTCGGGAGAAGGCTCACGGCCCAGCTCCTGAAGAAGCTGACGGCTTACACGGATGAGCTTATTGATTGTCTCAACCATATGTACAGGGATACGAATTGTTCTTGCCTGGTCGGCAATGGCTCTTGTGATAGCCTGTCTGATCCACCATGTTGCATATGTGGAGAACTTGTATCCCTTTCTGTAATCGAACTTTTCTACTGCTTTGATAAGACCAAGGTTACCTTCCTGAATAAGATCAAGGAAAAGCATTCCACGGCCCACATATCTCTTGGCGATACTTACAACAAGACGAAGGTTTGCCTCAGCAAGGCGCTTCTTTGCGTCATTGTCGCCCTCCTCCATTCTCTTTGCCAGCTCGATTTCCTCGTCTGCGGAAAGAAGGGGAACCTTACCGATTTCCTTAAGATATAATCTTACGGGGTCCTCAATGCTGATTCCGTCAGGTACGGAAAGATCGATGTTCTCAACATCAACCTCTTCCTCATCTGACAAATCGATTTCTTCATCGTCAAGTTCGTCCTCATCATCGGACATTTTCAAGATGTCCACGCCCTCGTTCTCAAGACGTTCGGTCATCTTATCAATTTCTTCATCCTCAAGCTCCAAATCTGCAAGAGCATCCTGAATCTCCGCATAGTCAAGAATGTTGTTCTTCTTTTTCTTCTTGGCAAGGGCAAGAAGCTCCTTAAATTTCTCCTCAAATCTGGCCTGCATTGCTTCGTCCATTTTTCAAACCTCTCAATTCTTAATGATTACTGCTGTAGTACTATGGGATGGCGCTTCAGTTCTTCAAGCGCCTTTTTGCCATCCATAAATCTTTGCAGGGCACTCATGTCACTGCCCATATCGGCGGAGGCCTTTAAATTGCTCTCCTCCTTGATTCCAACGATTATCTCGTTGAAAGCCTTCTGCCTGTCCTGCAAGCTCTCCGGATTCTCAGCCAATCCTGTGTTAAAAGCCGCTGCAACCCTACGCTGTTCCTCTTCGTCTTCAAAGAAGCTTACGATGGATGCCGGGTTGAATCCGCCGGTCTTCTCGAAGGATTCATATGCTTTCTCGGCAATAACTTTGTAAATGGGATCCGTGAAATCTTCCGGAGTCACATATTTCTTAACCGTGGCAAACAATTCCGGCTCCTCGGAAAGCCATGTGATAAGAAGGCGTTGCTGTCTTGCTCCCGCCGGCTCTTTCTCCTTCGTCTGAACGGAGGACTTGGGTCTTTCCACCGGTTTCGCCAATCCGGTCTTAGAGGCGTAGCTTACTACAAGTTTCCTAAGATTGTCAAATCCTATGTGATATTTATCAGCCACTGCCTGTATATAATTCTCACGCTCCACCTCTTCCTCGAACTCGCAAAGCTTCTCGGCGATGGAACGGTGAAATTTCGTTTTCTCCTCGGGATCGTTTAAATTGTACTGCCCCTCAAGGATTCTTATTTCGAAGAAAAAGCTGTTTTCGGCGTTCTCGATTCGCTCCTTAAAGGCATCGGCGCCGTAGGTCTTAATGAACTCATCCGGGTCCTTACAGGGCTTCATGTTTATAACCTTGCCCGAAAGACCTGCCTCCCTTAACATTCCGATGGCTCTGAGTGCTGCCTTGGTTCCTGCTCCGTCTGAATCGTAAGCCAGAAGAACCGTATCCGTATATCTCTTTAAAAGCACTGCCTGTTCCGCTGTAAAAGCTGTTCCAAGGGATGCAACCGCCTGGTTAAATCCGGCCTGATGCATGGAAATAACATCCATATATCCTTCGCAGAGGATGAAATTTCCGGTTCGTGCAGTTCTTGCGAAGTTAAGTCCGAACAGATTTCTTCTTTTATCAAAAATCGGTGTCTCGGGGGAGTTTAAGTACTTGGGATTGCCGTCACCCATAACTCTTCCGCCGAAACCTATAACTCTGTGATTTATATCCTGGATGGGGAACATTACCCTGTTCCAGAATATGTCGTGAAGTCCCATCTTCTCATTGAAGTTGGCAAGGCCCACTTCCTTGATCATGGAATCATCATAGCCCTTACTTCGAAGATACTTTACAAGGCTGTCTGAAGTCTTAAGAGAATAACCCAGACCAAACTTCTGCATGGTCTCATCTGTAAGCTCCCTCTTCTTAAGGTAGTTTAAGCCTACCTGTCCCTGAGGGCTTCTGAGCTGATAATAGAAGAACTTGGCTGCCTCTTTGTTAAGAGCCAGAAGCTTTTGTCTGTGGGTTTCCTTCTCTTTGTATTCCTTGCTGTCGTTAATTTCCGGCAAGGCCACTCCCGCTCTGTCGGCCAGATGTTTAACCGCCTCACGGAAAGTGAAGTTCTCATAATTCATAACGAAGGAAAAAACATTTCCTCCCGCACCGCATCCAAAGCAGTAGTACATCTGCTTATTTGGTGACACAGAAAAAGAAGGGGTCTTCTCATTGTGAAAAGGGCACAGGCCAAAATAGGTACTGCCCTTTTTCTGAAGGCGCACATACCCGGAGATAACATCCACTATATCGCTTTTCTGTCGAACTTCCTCGACTATCTCCTCCGGATAATACATGCTTCCCCTTCCAAAAAATTAATAATTCCACGATTTGGGAATGAAAATTTCTTCATACTTGGCGATGGCATATCTGTCTGTCATACAGGATATGTAATCGCAAACCACCTGCTCCTTGGAGTCTCCGTTATCAATTAACTTCTTAAAGTCGGCAGGCAGCTTATCAAAGTTCTCCATGTAATACTCATACATGGTCTCCACCAGCATCTCGGCCTTTCCTTCCTCGGCCTTGGCTGTCTTGTTCTGATAAATGTTCTCAAACATCCATGCCCTTAATTCCTTCATTGCTCCCGCAACCTCATCCGACATGGAAATGTCATCCTTCTCGAAGGAATGGGTTACGATGTCATGAATGAACGAATCAAGTCTCTTTCCCGTTGTATCTCCGATTGACCTTCTGATATTCAAAGGAACATCGGCTTCCTTACATATACCGCCTCTTATTGCATCATCCATATCGTGATGAATGTAGGCAATCTTATCTGACAGTCTTACTATCTTGCCTTCCAATGTGTGCGGTGTTCCGGAAGTCTGGTGATTAAGAATTCCGTCTCTCACTTCCATTGTAAGGTTCAGCCCGGCGCCGTCCTTCTCAAGCACATCCACAACCCTGAGGCTTTGGTTAACGTGCTCGAATCCATAGGGACATACTCTGGAAAGAGCTCTCTCCCCTGCGTGTCCGAAGGGTGTGTGTCCAAGGTCATGGCCAAGGGCAATGGCCTCCACCAGATCCTCGTTCATTCTTAAGGCCTTGGCAATTGTTCTGGCGTTCTGGGAAACCTCCAGTGTATGAGTAAGTCTGGTTCTATAGTGATCTCCCTCGGGAGACAGGAAAACCTGAGTCTTATCTTTAAGTCTTCTGAAGGACTTCGAGTGAAGTATTCTGTCCCTGTCTCGCTGGAATACAGGTCTGATATCACACTGGGGCTCTTCTCTGAGCCTTCCTTCAGATTCCATACTAAGCTTTGCATATGGGCTTAAGTACTGTTTTTCCCATTTTTCCAAATCTTCTCTAATGCTCATTTATAAGCCTCCGACATGAGAAGTAAAAATTCACCGTACAAATATAATATTCAGCGTTTCCTTCCCATTTCCTTTTTTATTTTTCTTAATTTTTTACACAATTTTTAGCAAAAAAATAACCCCTAGTTAAAGGGGTTATAGAATCTTGATCCGTCTCTAAAAGTGATAAATAATGCAATCGTACAAAAAAGTACAGCAAATGCAATTACGCCGTAGTCTCCGGCCTTTAAAGGTTTGGCCGAATACCAGGTTCTCTTCCTGTTCTTTCCAAAACCTCTGAGCTCCATGGCATTGGCGATTATATCGATTCTGTCCATGGATGAAAAGACAAGAGGGAAAATAATGGCGGACACATTTTTGATTCTCTTTCTGAAGGTGGCCTTTCCGGACATATCAATTCCTCTGGCCTCCTGGGCATTCTTAATCTTCTTAAAGTCATCCTGCACATCGGGAATATAGCGAAGGGTCAATGCAAGAGCATAGCCCACCTTGTAGCTCACGCCGATTTTGTTTAAGCTTGCCGCAAACTCGGAAGGATTGGTTGTGGTAATAAACATAAACACCGAGGGTACAACCGTCAGGTATTTCATCATTACATTTAACTCGTAAAATAGCTGTTCCTTCGTTACGTCATAGTTTCCAAACAGGTGGCAGATTACAGTTTTGGTGCCATAAATCAGTGTCCCCTGGTAAGGAGAGAAAAAGAATATGGCAATAAGGTTCACCGTCAGGAAGAACAGGATAAATTTAAACACGGTTCCTACCTGTCTCCACTCGGTCTTTGACATCTTATAGATGATGAGGGACCCAACAATCATAATAAGAAGGATCCTCGTATCATAGGTAAGCATGGCTGTAATGGACCAAAGAAGGAAGAATACCAGCTTTGAAACGCCGCTCAAATCGTGAATCCATGTGGATTTCTCTTCGTAACTTAAAACTCTGGAGGACATTATTTCGCCGCCTCCTCTCTCTTAAGTCTGTCTTCATATATGAAGCACTCCACAAACTTTGTGGGCTCGTTTATTCCGCTCTTAACCGCCAGATCATAGAGGGATGTCTTCTTAAGGTATGCCTTGGCAGATACCGTCTCATCCGTAAGAACCTGTGCAGGGGTGGTGTCCGCAAGAAGTTCTCCGTCCGCAATAACAACCGCCCTGTCAGTGTACTCAAGCATGAGATGCATGTCATGAGTAATCATGGCAATTGTTATTCCTCTTTCGGAATTTATTCTTTTTAAAAACTCCATAATCTCCGTATAATGCCTGTAATCCTGTCCTGCTGTAGGCTCATCAAGAATAATAATCTCAGGATTCATAACAAGAATGGAAGCTATGGTTACACGCTTCTTCTGGCCGAAACTTAATGCAGATATGGGCCAGTTTCTGAAAGGGTAGAGGCCGCAGATTTTTAAAGTCTCATATACTCTTTCTTTGATTTCTTCCTCAGGCACACCTCTGACAGCCAGTCCCAAAGCAACCTCGTCATAAATCATGGCCTTGGAAATCATCTGGTTGGGGTTCTGCATTACGAGGCCGATTCTCTCGCCGCGCTCCTTAATGGAAAGGCCGGAAATGTCCTCGCCGTAGAGCCTGATTTCTCCTCTGTCAGGCTTGATAAAGCCACAGATAAGATTCGAAAGAGTAGATTTGCCGGCACCGTTTTTGCCAACAATACTAATCATCTCCCCTTCGTAAATATCGAAGTTTATGTCTTTTAGAACGGGAGTGCCTTTGATATATTCAAAATTCAGGTCCTTAATCTCAAGGACCTTCTTTGTTTTCTCTTTGGGTTCCGGAAGGATTATGGTCTTAAACCATTTATTAACATTGTCAGAGTATCCGGAAATATCCATGCTGTCTATATGCATGGGATGAGTGTCGCTTGTCACCTTGCAGCCCGCATGCTTAAGGGCTGTGATATAAAGAGGTTCTCTGATTCCCTCCCTGTCAAGAATATCCTGGCACAGAAGCTCATCCGGAGTGGTGTCGGCTACTATCTCGCCGTCTCCCACCACAATGATTCTGTCCACATCGCGCCACAGTGCATCCTCAAGTCTGTGCTCAATGATGAGGATAGTTCTGTCGTTATCCTTTGAAAGCTCATCAATAAGTTCAATGGCCGTCTTACCGGTTGCAGGATCCAGGTTAGCCAAAGGCTCGTCGAAAAGCAGCACATCCACGTCGTCAATCATAACTCCCGCCATGGATACTCTCTGCTTCTGTCCGCCGGAAAGTTCACCGGGGGCATTTGATAAAAGCTTCTTTATCTCAACTCTGTCTGCCAGTTCCAAAACCTTATCCTTCATCTTCGACTGGTCCACGCAGTCGTTCTCAAGGACAAAAGCAATATCCTCCGCAACGGTAAGGCCCACAAACTGACCGTCTGTATCCTGAAGAACGGTGCCCACTATCTTTGAGAGGCCAAAAATACCCAAATCCTTCGGGTCCTTCCCGCCCACATAGTATTCGCCCTGAATTTCTCCCGAATACGAAAATGGCACCAGCCCATTTATGCAATGGGCCAGTGTCGATTTGCCTGATCCTGAGGGGCCTACGATTAAAATCTTCTCACCCTTATTAATTGTAAGGTTGATATGTTTTAATGTGGGCTCCGTCTGTGATCGATATTTAAATGTAAAATCTTTAAATTCTATAATTGGTTCCATTTGGAAAAATACAAATCCTTATTAATCTTCCTTCTTAAGACCTGAGGACTTTCCTCTGATAGCGGAATATCCAACGCCTAAAAGTGATCCTAAGATACCGGAAATAATAACATTACCTATGCAAGCCCAGATACCCTGTGCGAATACCTTGTTGGCAGGCTCTGCATAAATAAGGATATCGAGTACGGGAGCGCATACAACCCATGCAACGATGTTTGCTACAACCTGTACTACGTTGAAAAGCACAATCTTCTTTGTATCAAAGCCGCCCTCATCGATGGCAAACTTAGATGCAAACAAACCTACAGCAATACCGAATACTGCATCGGGAATAACCCAGCTCCACCAAATTGAACCGTAGAACATGAAGTCTCCGAGAGCGTGTCCGATAAGACCGATTGCTCCACCAACGATGGGTCCGAAAAGAGCAGACATAAATGCCAAGAGAGCCGCTCTGGGTTGAAGAGCTGTGTTGGGGATGAAGCCCAAAGGAATCTGTACTTCTGTAAGTGCTACAAAGAGCGCTGTACCGATACCGATGGCAACAACTTCTTTAATGCCAAACTTGAATTTCATGATAAAATCCTCCTTGTCCTAATGGCTTTATTGCCATCAATTTAAGTATACATTACCGTGCAAAAAAAACAATAAAAAATACCTCAAAAAAAGTGTTGACACCACACCTTCTTTTTGGTAGTATATTTTTTGCGCGATGCGTTACGCGCGAGTGTCGGAATTGGCAGACGAGCTAGACTAAGGATCTAGTGATTATTGCAATCGTGCGGGTTCAAGTCCCGCCTCGCGCATTGACCAACCCAGTAGGGTTGGTCAAAATTGTATATAGACATAATCATGCAGGAATGGCGGAATTGGCAGACGCGCACGGTTCAGGTCCGTGTGACAGCAATGTCTTGAGGGTTCAAGTCCCTTTTCCTGCATTTTTTATTTCTTTAATTCCTTTTTCAGGGTCTCTACATTCTCCTGAATCGTTCCCTTTAATTCATCAACGTTATCCTTAAGATTTTCCTTGCCGGCTTCTATAAGTATGTCTACAGTTTCCTTTAAGACATTCTTTGTTTCATCATCCATGTTTTTGAAAGCCTTAAAACAGCCCTCAAGGCTCTTCTTGAGATGCTTTGTGAAGGCAAGAAGGGTCTTTGCCTCCGAGCCTTCTATAATCGAATACAGGGCCTCAACGAAGTTGTACTTTTGATCGTCATCCATTGCAAGAATCCAGCGGTTAACTGTACCGTCTGCAAACTGCCTGGTCTTAAAGATATCCTTAACCTTATAGAATTTGGTGCCGTCAACCCTCCAGTTAAAGGGGTCGTGCTGCTGAATATTAAGGCCTCTGCTCTCCACCACCTCATATTCCTGTTTAGGGTTCTGGAAAAGCATTCCCACAATTGCATCATGGGGCATGGTCTTCTCAAGCTTCTCGGTTATACCCTCGGCATCGAAAGTTTCCAGAATGTCCTGTCTGAATCCCGGACCGTCATGGTCATACACCTTTATTATTCTGTCCCTTATTTTCTTATCTGAGGTCATGGCGGCATAAACAGCCAGATTTCCGCCCTTTGAGTGACCTCCGATATAGAAGTTTCCGCGGAATCTTGAAACCGCCAGTTTCAGGTAATCCTTTGCGGATGCCTGGCAGGGCACAATCCTGGAGAAAGCCATGTTAAAGTCTTCCTTCCAGCCCACAAATGTTTCATCCGTACCTCTGTAACAAACGTAATGGTCTCCGTTTGAAAGCTTATATGTAACTGCCGAAAACTGGGTCTCGGCGGACTCCACGATTAAATCCACGTGGAGAGAAATTCGCATGGTATTAAATCTCTTTCCGTTCATCATTGCCACGAAAAGAGCTCTGTTGTTTGTGTCAAATCGGGTGTCAATAAAGAGTTTGTCATACTCGGGATGAGCATAGATATCCGCAAGCCTGACAAACGCATGGGGTTCGTCAGGCGAGGGAACGATAGAATCAATTTTCATATAGGAAAGCTGACAAAGGCAAAGGCTGTCAACCTCGTTGAATGGCAGCTCCTCAAAATCCTTGTTTCCGTACTTTTCACAATAGCTGATTATTGTTTCGTACATGTGTAACTCCCCCTTATCAGATTACTCCTTCCAGGTCTTAACATGGAAAAGCATAAGGATTGGAAGAAGTTCCAGTCTTCCTGCAAGCATATTAAAGATTAATACAACCTTTGAAAGGCCGGAGAAAAAGGCGTAGTTGCCTGTGGGCCCAACCAGTGACAGACCGGGTCCTATATTGTTTAAGCATGCCGCAACAGCGGTAAAATTCGTTGTAAAATCATAGCCGTCCAAACTTACAACAAGGAACGAGCTTAAGTAAATCAAGACATAAATGATTAAATATATTCTTATGGAACGAACCACATTGTCAGGCACAATCTTTCCGTCCATATGAATCTTCTTAACACTCCTGGGGTGCATGGCGGTAGTAATTTCGTTTTTGACACTCTTAATCATGACAAGAACTCGGCTTACCTTAAATCCGCCGCCGGTGGAACCTGCGCAGGCACCGATTAACATCAAAAGGAAAAGAATGGTTTTTGAGAACTCCGGCCAGATATTGAAATCCGCGGAGGAGAAACCGGTTGTGGTTATAATTGTGGCAACCTGCAGAATGGCCTGGTGGAAATCATTTCCGAGGCTTCCGAAGGTTCCCCTTATATTCCATGTAATAAGAATAGCCGATATGGCGATGATGATAAGATACCATCTGACCTCTTCATTCTTAAAGAAGTCCTTGAAATTCCTTCTTATAATGAAAAAGTATGCACTGAAATTGACGCCAAACAAAATCATAAATATGGTAATTACAGTCTGTGAAGCATATGAATAGCTTGCCAGACTGTCATTTAAAAGGCCAAAGCCTCCTGTTCCTGCTGTGGAAAAGGACAAAAGCAAAGAATCATAGAAGGGAAGTCCCGTCAAAAGAAGCGCAATTACCTCAAGGCATGTTATTACAAGATAAATCTCATAGAGAATAGCCGCTGTACTTTTTACCTTGGGAACCAGCTTACCTACGGAAGGACCCGGACTCTCCGCTCTCATTATATGCATGTTGTAGCTTCCGGAAAGGGGCAAAATTGCCAGAATAAGAACCAGAACTCCCATACCGCCAATCCAGTGGGTGAAAATTCTCCAGAACATTCCGCATTTGGAGAAAACTGCCATGTCCGGTGATATGCTGGCTCCTGTGGTGGTAAGTCCAGAAGCGACCTCAAATACCGCATCAAGGTAGTTTGGAATCTCACCGTTTAAGACAAAGGGTATGGCGCCCACAAGTGATAAAAGTATCCAGCTTAAGGATACGGTGACAAAACCCTCTTTTGCATAAAACACCTTACTCTTTGGCTTAATTCTTCGCCCTATTTCGCCAATAAGAAGGCATGCTGCCACCACAATGGCAAAGGGAAATCCCTGTTTTTCTCCGTAGATAAGCGCAACTATACAGGGAAGAGTCATAAAGAGTGCTTCAAATTCAAGTACACAGCTTAAAATATATCTGATTATCGAATAATTCATAACTATATCCTGTCTTTAGGATTTATTTTGCGACTACGTCGCAGATATCTTTTACACCTTCCGATGTGGTAACAAGCACCACGGTATCCCCCGGCTGAATTACGCTGGAGCCCTGAGGAATGGTAATGTTTCCTTTGTGGTTAATACTGCAGATAAGCACATTATCCTTAAGTTCCACATCACTTAAAGGCTTTCCGATGAAGGGGCAGTCCCCCTTGATAATAAACTCCAAAGCCTCAACCTTGTTATCGTTCATACGATATAGGGTCTCGATGTTGCTTCCCATGGAGTTGTGCATTGCCCTGACATATCTGACAATGGAAGCCGCCGTAATGTACTTGGGATATATAATGCTTCCTATGTTCAAATCATCTATTATCTCGTCATAGGATACCCTGTGAACCTTTGCAATGGGTTTTGCATTGGAAAGGCTCTTTGCATACATGGCAAGCATAATATTTTCTTCATCAATATTTGTAAGAGCTATAAATGCCTCGGTTCCTGAAAGACCTTCTTCCAAAAGCACACCCTTGTCTGTTCCGTCAGCCTCAATAATCAAAGCCTGGGGAAGTTTCTCGCTCAGTTCCTCACATTTGGCGTGGTCTCTCTCAATAATTTTGACCTGTACACCCATCTCTATAAGCTGTGACGCCAAATAAAATGTAGTTTCGCCTCCGCCAACTATCATGGCTGTCTTTGCCTTTGCTGTAGGCATCTTTATCTTTTTGAAAAATGCAAGGTTCTTATTTGTTGTACCGGCGACAGTTACCCTGTCTCCCGCTTTAATCATAAAATTACCGTCAGGGATATATACCTCATCCCCTCTCTCAACCACGCTTATAAGGCCATCGGCACGAAGTTTGGTGGTAATTTCGCGAAGTCTTAAGTTACATAAATCGGAATTCTCATCAATGGTAAATTTAATAAGCTCCACTCGACCTTTTGTAAAGGTATCGATAGTCTCCGCAAAAGGGAATTTAAGGAGTCTTGCGATTTCCTGTGCCGCAGCGTACTGCGGATTAATTATCATGGAAAGACCAAGTTCTTCCTTAATGAAACTGATTTCTCTGCTGTATACAGGATTGGAAACCCTTGCAATGGTGTGGCAGTTTGCGGATTTCTTCGCAATAAGGCAGCAAAGGAGATTCAATTCGTCTTTTCCCGTAACAGCAATAAGAAGGTCGGCATCCTTAACGCCGGCCTCACTTTGAACCTCGAAGCTGGCTCCATTGCCAACCACACCTAGAACATCATAATTATTTGTAATTGAGTTAACAACGTTCTGCTTTTCATCGATGACAGTTACGTTATGTCCCTCACGGGTAAGCTGCTCGGTAAGCGTTGCGCCTACGTTTCCGCAACCCACAATAACAATACGCATAAAACACACCTCATAATAGTTTTATATGAAGAAATATACTCCTAATCCACCCCTTTTGTCAAAAAATACCCTCCAGCGAAATTACTGCCGGAGGGCACCATATAAAAGGAGGTTGTGTATTACAATTTGAAGAAGGAAACGCTTCTCTTAAGATCGTCTGAGTTGTTGTTAAGAGATTTGGCCTGGTTGGCAATGTCTTCAACAATAACGCTGACTTCGTTTGCGCTTGAAGCAGTTTCTTCGGAGCTTGAAGCATTCTCTTCGGCAATGGCTGAAAGGTTCTGTATGGTATCTACAACCTTCTGTCTTGCACTGTTAAGCTCCTGAGTCTTGGAGGCAACATTGTCAATTGCCACCAGAGCATTATCAACTTCCTCGATAACCTTGATAACCTCGGCACTTGTGTTTGTAAGCTGAGTGCTTTGCTCATTCATGGTTTCCATTACTCCGTTCATGGTTTCAACGGACTTGCTGGATTCACGAAGAAGGTTTGTAATGATTTCTTCAATCTGCTGTGCAGATTCATTGGACTGCTCCGCAAGTTTGGAAATCTGAGATGCAACAACCGCAAAGCCTCGTCCTGATTCTCCCGCTCTTGCTGCCTCGATTGAAGCATTGAGAGAAAGGAGGTTTGTCTCTTCGGCTATGCTTGTGATAAGGGCTGTAGCCTCTTTAATCTGCTGAGCAGATGTATTTGTGGTATTGGTCTGTTCGTAAATAACATCGATGGAACTCTTGGTTCTGTCATTGGTTGTCTCCAGCTCCTTAAGAGCGGCAACCGCTTTTTCACCACGGGCTTTGATAGCCTTAGCATTCTCATTAAGAGTTCTGATATCCTCTGCGTTGTCCTCAATCATGTTACCCATTTCGATAACATTTGAAGTACACTTCTGGGTCTCCTCAGCCTGGTTATAAGCGCCCTCGGCAATCTCTGAAACGGCTCTGTCTACCTGTTTCATATGAGCTGAAGTATCTTCACCCTTGGCGTTAAGATCTGTGGAGGAAACTCCAACCTCATCACTGATATCGGTGATTTCTCTTACAATCTTTGAAAGCTCACCCTTAAGGGAGCCGATGGATCTGGACATGTCACCGACCTCATCGGAACGTGCCAGCAATTTATCTGAAATATCGGCTTTAAGGTTACCGGTTGCAACCTCATCAAGAACAGCTGCGCCTTCTTTAATTGCTCCTGCGATTCTTCCTACCAGAATAATCAGTGCAACTGCTGCAATGGCAATGATTATTACCAAAACGCCTGCGATAAAGAGAACAGCCGAGTTAATCTCACTTTTAACTCTCGCCTGAGGAGCGCCTGCAAAAACCATTCCCACAATCGCTTTATTTGAATCATAAAGAGGAACGTAGTATCCATAATAGGGCTGGCCAACAACGGATACGTTATCTGAGAAATATTCCTTGCCGCCCTTTAATACGGTATTGATAACACCTTCGCCGGCCTGGGTATAGAGAACTCTCTTGCCATCAGCACCTGTTACGGAGGTCATATATCTGGTATCGCCATAGAAAACGGTCATATCATAGTTCGTTCCACTCTTTACGTTATCTGCAAGATATGTGGAATCTGTGATGTTGAAATCTCCCTTATAAAGGATATCTCCATCAAGGTAATAATCTCCGGGCAGGGTATTAAGGTTATCTCTTAATGCCACGCAGGCTGCGTGTAAACCCGTCTCTGTATCTTCAGAGCAGATGGAACTGATTTTGCTTGAACAGAAAATCATAAGAACTACGCCCAGAACAATAAGGGGCGTAATAGCCAATGCCAATATTCTACCTCTAATTTTCATCTACACATCCTCCAATGTCTGAATATAAGGTGTTTCTTTTCGATTATTCTAACATTATGAGCGACAATTTTCAAGTATTTGTTGATAAAATATACATTTTATCTGCTATTTAACCATTTTATTTCATAATTGTTGGACTTATTAAAATATTATGCGCATATTTCAATTCACCCGGCTGTATGCTATTATATTAGAGTGATTTCAAACAAATAATATACTTTGGAGGCAGAAATGACTTTTAAAGAATTTATATCAAAATACAAGGGACAAACCATCTATATTCAGACCCACAACTTTCCGGATCCCGATGCCCTGGGCAGTGCTCTTGGTTTAAAGACACTGTGCAAGCATTTCGGCGTGGACTCAATCCTTTGCTATGACGGCAAGATTGACAAATTAAGTACCAGACGTATTCTTTCTGTGTTTAACATGGAAATATATGCCAAGGATGAAGTCCCCGGACTTAACGAGAGCAGCAAGATTATTCTTGTGGATACTCAGAAGGAAGCAGGCAACGTGACGGATTTCATCGGTGATGAAATCGCCTGCATCGACCACCATCCTACTATTAAAGAAATTGAATATGAATATAAGGATGTTCAGATAGTTGGTGCCTGCGCATCAATTATCACCCTGTACTTTAAAGAATTGGGAATCACTCCCGACTCCGTAACGGCAACAGCGCTCTTATACGGAATAAAAATGGATACAAACCAGTTCCAAAGAGGCGTCAAGAGCGAAGACATCGAGGCCTTTGGTTTCCTTAATCCTTTGATTGATGAACAGCTTATGACGGATGTTTCCACCAACACAATGGAGTTCATGGACTTAACCGCTTTCTCAGCATCAATTAACACCATCAAGGTTTACGGAGATGTGGGAATCGCACACATTCCTTTCTCCTGTCCCGAGGGCTTAATCGCTATGATTTCAGACTTCCTGCTGGCATTGGAGGAAGTAAGGGTAGCCTATGTATACTCTAAAAGAGAAGTCGGCTGGAAGTTCTCCGGCCGCTCCGAAATTGCAGAAGTGGATGTAGGTGAAGTCCTCCACAGTGTTCTCACCCCCATGGGTGGCAACGGCGGCGGACACAGCTGTATGGCCGGCGGTTTCCTCCCCATCGCTTCGGTTGAAGTGTACGGGGTTAACGCAGACCACGTCATCTGCAACCACCTGGTTGAAACCACAACCAAGCTTAGAAAGAAACTGTAGTTACACATTCGAGCACAAAAATGGTGCCGATTCATATATGATATATGAATCGGCACCATTTTTGTGCGACACTATTTATGTGCAATTTGGGCCTGTCCCCATTTTGCACCTAAAGTTTCATTACATCCTCTTCGTCCACAACCTGTATTCCGTTGTCGCGAAGGTATCTTACTGCTCTGTCCATTTCTGCATCGTCCACTCTGACAATCATATATGCCAGATCTTCGTTCTTTGCGAAAAATGCATAGGCGTATTCCATATCGATGTTTCCTTTGGTGAGTGCGGAAATAATCTTGGCGATACTTCCGGGCTTATCCTCACCGGCCACCGCAAGTACATCCGTTACCTGGCAGATGAATCCGCCTTCCTTCATAACCTTTGCGGCCTTGTTAACATCATCAACAATCAGTCTCAAAATTCCGAAATCGGAAGTCTCCGATATGGACAAGGCTCTGATGTTAATGTTTGCACTTCCCAGAGCATCTGTAACTTCAGCAAGTCCGCCCACTCTGTTTTCGATAAATACGGAAATCTGTTTTACTGCCATACTCGTACCCCCTTTAGTATAATTTACGCTTGTCAATTACTCTGACTGCCTTGCCTTCGCTTCGCTCGATGGTCTTGGGTGCCACAAGGTGTACCTTTGCCTGAATTCCAAGCATGGTCTTGAGAGCAGCCATAAGGTGTCCTTCCTTCTCGGAAATCTTTGACATACGGTCAGAGAACATATCCTCTGTCATCTCAACATTGATATCAAAGGTATCTGTATTGTTAACTCTGTCAACGATAATCTGGTAGTTAGGCGGCATGCCCTCTTTGAGAAGCACGGTCTCGATCTGTGAAGGGAATACGTTGACGCCACGAATGATAAGCATGTCGTCGCTTCGTCCCATGGGCTTGTGCATTCTTACGAAGGTACGTCCGCAAGAGCATTTCTCTCTGTATAATACGCAAAGATCCTTGGTTCTGTAACGAAGAAGAGGGAATGCTTCCTTGGTAAGGCTTGTGAAAACCAGCTCACCCTTCTCACCGTCAGGAAGAACCTCTCCGGTCTTGGGGTTGATAATCTCCACGATGAAGTGGTCTTCGTTGATGTGCATACCGTTCTGAGCTTCACACTCGTAAGCAACTCCGGGGCCGCTTAACTCTGTAAGTCCATAAATATCGTAAGCCTTAAGGCCAAGTTTTTTCTGGATATCCTGACGCATCTCCTCTGTCCATGCCTCAGCTCCAAAAATACCCGCCTTCAGTTTAAGCTGATCCTTCATGCCCTGCTCAGCAATGGACTCCCCAAGGTAAGCAGCGTAAGAAGGTGTACAGCAAAGAACTGTAGCCCCAAGGTCTGTCATAAACTGAATCTGTCTGTCGGTATTACCTGATGAAATGGGAACTGTCATACATCCGAGTTTGGTGGAACCTCCATGGATTCCCATTCCTCCGGTGAACAGACCGTAACCATATGAAATCTGAACAATGTCGTCCTTGTCTGCGCCTGCTGCCGTCAAAGCTCTCGCACAGCAATCATCCCAAAGGTCAATATCATTTTGTGTGTAAAAAGCCACCACTCTCTTACCTGTGGTTCCGCTGGTGGAATGGATTCTTACAACATCTTTTCTGTCACAGGCAAGAAGTCCGTAAGGATATGCATCCCTAAGGTCATCTTTGGTAACAAAAGGAAGCTTATGAAGGTCCTCAAGTCCCTTGATATCATCGGGAGTCACCCCCTTCTCTTCCATTTTCTTTCTGTAGTAGGGAACGTTGTCCCAGATTCTTTTTACCTGCTTAACAAGTCTTTCGCTCTGAAGAGCTCTCAACTTGTCCAAGGGCATTGTCTCTATTTCTTCCTGATAATACTTACCCATTTATTTTTCCTTTTCCATATTGTGGCGTGATTTTATTAAGCATTACGTCCAAGCATAAAGGCCTTCTTGTTAAGTTCAAGGAACTTGGGAGGAACACATGCTTCAAGTGCCTCCATCCAGGCTTCCTCTGAAGCATCGAAGTACTTGGAAAGTCTTCCCATAAGCACAATGTTAACGGCCTTTGAAGAGCCTGCCTCATTGGCAAGACTGAGTGCATCGATAGCATCTACGTCTGCGCCGGCATTCTTCATCTTGTTAACCAAATCTGCAGGGTACTCTGCTGCGCCGATAATAACGGGCATGGGATCGATTTCCTGGGTATTAACGATAATCTTTCCACCCTTTTTAAGATAGGTCAACCAACGGGCAGCCTCAAGTTTCTCAAAGGAAATAATAAAGTCTGCCTGTCCTTTATCAATTATGGGAGAATAAACCTTCTCACCATAGCGAACATAAGTTACTACGCTTCCGCCTCTCTGGCTCATACCGTGAACCTCAGAAACCTTTACGTCATTACCCTGATTCATAAGAAGGCGTCCAAGAAGCTTACTTGCAAGGAGTGAACCCTGACCACCGACACCTACAATCATAATATTCTTAGTCATTATTCATTTCCCTCCAATGCATCAAAGGCACAAAGCTGCTTACATACGTTACAGCCCACACATAATGTCTCGTCAATGTGTGCCTTGTTATTCTTCATACTGATAGCGGGACATCCAAGTCTCATGCAGCTCTTACAGCTCTTGCACTTATCAGGGTTACATTTGATTGGAGGATTGTGCTTAACGTACTTAAGCAGTGCACAGGGTCTTCTGGAAATAATAACCGAAGGCTCCTTGGCTGCAAGCTCCTCCTTCAAAACCTTATCTGTCTCAGCCAGATCATAAGGATCTACAACTCGCACTCTGTTAAAGCCCATTGCTTTGCAAAGAGCCTCAAGATCGATGTGACCTGCAGGATCACCCTTTATGTTAAGTCCGGTAAGAGGATTCTGCTGATGTCCTGTCATACCGGTAATTGAGTTATCTACTATAACAATGGTTGAATTGCTCTGGTTGTAAGCTACGTTTGCAAGACCGGTCATACCGGAGTGCATGAATGTTGAGTCTCCGATAACTGCAACGGTCTTTCCTTCGCTCTCCTCTCCGAGAGCCTTGTTAAATCCGTGAATGGAGCTGATGGAAGCGCCCATGCAGGCATTGACTTCCATGGCATTTAAAGGTGCCACAGCTCCAAGAGTGTAGCATCCAATGTCACCAAGCACTGTGCACTTATTCTTTGAAAGTGTATAGAAAAGTCCTCTGTGAGGGCAGCCTGCGCACATTACGGGAGGTCTTACAGGAATGTTCTCATCGATAGAGATACCCTCTGCAGGTTCCTTGCCCATAGCCTTGGCAATAAGATTCTGTGAGAATTCATCTATAAGAGGAAGAAGCTCCTTGCCGGATACTTCAACTCCAATCTTGTTACAGAACTCTTCGATGAAAGGATCAAGCTCCTCGATAACGATAACCTTCTCAACCTTGGAGGCAAAATCCTTAATCATCTTGGTAGGAAGAGGCCAAACCATTCCCAGCTTAAGAATGCTTGCTTCCTCACCGTATACTTCCTTAACATACTGATAACTTGTGGAAGATGTGATGATGCCAAGCTTGGTTCCGCCCATCTCAACTCTGTTGATGGGAGACTTCTCGGCATATGCCTCAAGATCAGCCATTCTCTTCTCCACAATGGGATGTTTCTTTCTGGCATTCCCGGGCATCATAACGTTCTTGGGAATATCTTTAACGTAAGGCTTAACAGGTCTTTCCACTCTCTCACCTGTCTCCACAATGCTCTGTGAATGTGCGATACGTGTACATGTCTTAATAAATACGGGAGTGTCAAACTCCTCTGAAATATCGTATGCAAGCTTTGCAAATTCGAGACACTCTGCAGAATCTGAGGGCTCAAGCATGGGAACCTTGCTGGCCTTTGCATAATGTCTGGAATCCTGCTCGTTCTGAGATGAGTGCATTCCGGGGTCATCTGCAACAAGGATAACCATTCCGGCATTTACACCTATATATGATATGGTAAAAAGAGGATCGGCAGCTACGTTAAGTCCTACGTGCTTCATGCCACAGAAGCTTCTCTTGCCCGCCAAAGATGCACCGAAAGCAACCTCCATGGCAACTTTCTCATTGGGTGCCCACTCTGAATAAACTTCGTCGTACTTGGCAATCTCTTCCGTAACCTCAGTAGAGGGAGTTCCGGGATAGCTGGATGCCACACCTACGCCGGCTTCGTAAAGGCCTCTGGCAATGGCTGTATTTCCTAACATTAACTGTTTCATTACTACTTTTCCTTTCCAAAACTGATATAAAAAATCCTTTGACGCTTTAACATGTCAAAGGAAATGATAAACTATTTAACTTGGGGTGTCAACTTAAAACAGCACGCTTACTGCAATAAAGAACATTGCCAGATAGTAGGTTCCGATATTAAGTCCATGGACTGCCCACGCCCTTTTCTTTTTGAAATACAAGGGAGCAATCAAAACATCCGACGTGAGAAAGAAGATTCCGCCAAGAGCAAGGCATATTCCCTTTGCACCGGGATGGGTCCACAAAACCTGGATGCTTTTGCCTGCCATGGTACACACAAAGATGGCATAAATCATACCTGCGTAAGCAAATTTCCCAAGGAAAAACGAAGGGATCTTCTTAAGCACAAGGACGCCTATAACTCCAAGTGCAGGAAGAATAAGGTCATAGGGCGTAAACCCGGACAGCGTATACAAATAGGAAATAAAACAAATATGTCCAAGTAAGAAAAGAAGTGTTCCAAGGAGGAGATACTGCTTTTTTACATGTCTGTTATGAAGACCCATAAAAAGGTCTCCGGCAAAACACAGCAAAAATCCCGGCATCAGATAGGCAAAGGCCGAGCTGTTGCCGGAAATATAGCTTAATACACACAGATTAACCACAAACACTGCGCTGTTAAGCATCTTGGCAGGAACGTAGAATCTGCGGTACTTCCTGTTTAACAAAGTATATATAAGGGGCACGAATGCAAGTGCCGCCACTGTAAAACTGATGATAGCCGGTTTCATTTATAACTATTCTCTTTTCAAAATATATCTTATAAAGTCTTCTTCATTCATGGCTCTGGAGTAATAGTAACCCTGGAATGCATCACATCCAATATCCTTCATACTCTCAACCATCTCTGTACTCTCAACGCCCTTGGCGATACAGCCATACCTTAAATCCTTAATGAGAGAAACGTAGTTTTTCAGGATAATAAGGGAATTTCTGTCCTCCATGGCTGATGTAACAAGCTCTATAGCAAGGTTAACAAACATAACAGGGATTGTTGCGATATATTCCGCATTTGCAAATCCTGCACCGAAATCATCGAGGGAAAAGCTGACTCCGTAGTTACGGAGCTTCGTTACGTTTTTTACCACCATTTCCTTGTCAACCTTATAGGCAGACTCACTGATTTCCAGGTTGATAAGACTGGGTTCCACATCATACTCACTTAAGATGCTGATGATTCTGTCGGCCATATCGTACTGAAGGCACTGAATAAGGGACATGTTTATCTCGATAAACGAAACTCCCAGTCGCCTTACATCACTTGTGCGGATGAATTCACATACCTTTCTGAATACCGCCTCTCCCAAAGGAATAATCAGGCCATTCTCCTCAGCCAAAGGAAGGAATTCCTTGGGTGAAATGTTGCCAAGTTCTTCGTCTCTGAGTCTGACCAAAGCCTCGGCGGCTTCGAACTGATTACTCTTGGCAAAAAAGATAGGCTGGTAGAAAACCTGCAAAGTATCCTCTTCAAGCGCTTTCCTGATGGCCCTTATTACGGCTATTTCTCGTCGTCTTCTGTCCAGCTCTATGGAGGTGATTCTGCTGATTCTCACCATAGTGTTGGCGCTCTTTTTCCTTGAATCGAAAATGTCCTTGGCCTTTCTTAAGGTATCCGCATTATTTACATCCTCAAAGGAAAGATATCCGGCATAGGGTGTCAGACCCACGCTCTCATCATCGCTGTGGGAAGCTTCAATATAAGTATTAATAAGCTTTGTTGCCACCTCATCGGCATCATCGTTGGTAAAAACCGCGAATGATGATTTGCCTAGATAGAAAAGCATATCCTTATTAAAGGAATTATGGGCTTTGGTTGCGAAATCTCTGTGAATTTTTGTTATCTTTTCCTTGGGTAAAAGCCTGTTCACGTAGTCCTTTTCCTCAAGGCCTACAAATACTACCCACTTAAAATTTCCCTTAACAAACCTGCCCACCGCCTGATAAAAGGCATTCTCATTGTAGGCGACGCCGTTTTCATACAGAAAATATGAAGGGTTTTCCAAAACAGTGAAAAGGATGACAACGATTAAACTGTTAATAAAGGAATCCGCAGTATTGACGGAAAAATGTACCTTCAAAAACATAAGCGCCAAAACAAGGATGATATTTGCCCAAAGAACCACGCTCTGGTTCTTTGAAATCACCCTGGTTGCGGTTATATTCATATAGATGATGATGATAAACGTCAGAATAGCCTGGACAAAGATGGCGAAATACAAAGGCCCCGGAATCATAGCTCCCGGTTCATCCATATTGGCAAACCACTTTGTGAAGGGATTTGTAACCAGAATGAGAATTACAATGGTGGCGATGCTCGGAATAACCTTGCCCCAGGGGCTTTTCTTGCTGTCATCTTTATTCTTTGAGATGTTATAAACGTAAAAGAAATATAACGTCAGATGAGTTACCGTTAAAGATGTGCAGACGATATTTAAAAAATACCTGAGTCCCGCACCATGGCTTGGATCGTTTTCGATAACCCTGTAGCAGATTGAACCCACCGCCATGAAAATATTCACGATGGCGAGAGCAAGAAACAGATTTCCCTGCTTGGTAAAATAGATTTTCCTGTAGAGATATAAAACCGCCAGAATAGAAGATATGACAATGGCTGCTATATCCAGATAGTTTACGTAGCTAAAAAAGGTGATTTGTTCTGTCATAATCTGTCTCCATGTTTCAACCTTCAGATAATTTTAACATGAATTGACAGAAAATTCAAATCTATTCGGCCTTTTGTTTAGTCGGAATCGGAATCTGTATCAGTATTATAGCCGCAAATAGAATAACGCAACCAATTCCTTCCTTAAGACTCATTCTCTCTCCCAGAATAATGGCCCCGGAAAGAACCGCAAAAACCGCCTCGGAGCTCATAAGAAGGGATGCCGTCGTGGGCTCCGTATATCTTTGAGCAATGATTTGCAGCGTATATCCCACACCGCCGGAGAGAATTCCGCAGTAAAGAATGGGCAGCGCAGACTTCATGATTACATCCACACTTGGAGTCTCAAATAAAAGAGCCCCCACCGTTGCCATCACCGCAGCAACGATAAACTGTATCTCGGACATCAATATGGGATTGGCCTTTGGAGCAAAATGGTCACAGCTTAATATGTGTCCCGAGAAAAGCAGCGCACAGACAAGCACCATGAAATCACCGTGGGTCAGGGTGAAATCCTCGGTAACGCAAAGGAGGTACATTCCTACAACACCCATGAACACTGCAATCCACACCTTTGCCTGACTCTTGTTCTTAAATATGAAGATATTGATAATGGGAACCACCAGAATGTACATGGCAGTGATAAAGCCTGCCTTGCCGGCGGTGGTGTAGGCGATTCCTATCTGCTGAAAGATTGTGGCTGATCCAAGGAACAATCCCGTAAACAGTCCTCCAAGGAGAGTGTGCTTTCTGTGAATCGCCCTCTCTTCAGGCGACATCGAAGCGGTTTTTGCCTTATCTTTCTTTGCATAAAATAAGGATAAGACCCCTACAAATACCGCTGAAAGAACTGTTCTTGATGCGGTAAAAGTCATTGGCGGAGTCCCATCCGTTCCCATTCTCTGACTGACAAAGGCACTGCCCCAAATAATTGCAGTCAGAATCAATAATATATTTCCAAGTACCCGTTTGTTGCTTTTGCTACTCATGTTTACTCATTGCACTTAAGAATTGTCTGGTACGCTCCTCCTTGGGATTCTCAAACAACTCCTTAGCCTTACCTTCCTCTACTACTACTCCGTTCTCCATGAAAACCACTCTTGATGCCACGTCTCTGGCAAAGCCCATTTCATGGGTAACCACAACCATAGTGGTGCCTTCTTTGGCAAGCTTCTTCATTACATCAAGTACCTCTCCCGTAAGTTCGGGATCAAGCGCACTTGTGGGCTCGTCAAAAAGAATTACCTTAGGGTCGGGGGCGATGGCCCTTGCTATGGCCACACGCTGCTGCTGACCGCCGGACAGTTCTCCGGGATAATTCTTTGTCTTATCAAGCATACCAACCTTCTCCAAAACTTCAAAGGTCTTCTTTCTTGCCTCGCAGCAATCCATTTTTCTGGCCGTAACAAGGCCTTCCATTACGTTGTCATAAACCGTCATGTTGCTGAACAGATTGAAACTCTGGAAAACAAAGCCCATATTCATGCGGACCTTTTTAATGTCACGCTTTGAAATATGAACCATGTCATGGGTATAATCATCAAAAATAATCTGGCCGTCATCAGCTTTTTCAAGGAAGCTTATGCAGCGAAGGAGGGTGGTTTTACCTGAGCCTGAAGGGCCTATAATTGCCACAACCTCACCTTTTTCCACCTTGAAATCAATGCCTCTTAAGACCGGCACCTTGGAAAAGGATTTATGAATATTCTTAACTTCAAGCATCTTCTTCTCCTCCTAACCGATCATGGCCTTGTTGCGGCCGCAGCCACAGTCTTTATCCTTGTCCTTGTCGTTCTCGCTGCTCTCCCAAACAAGCTTCTTCTCAATCCATCTCTGAAGCCAGGTAAGGGCTGTGGAGAAAATAAGGTAAATTAATGCCGCCTCACAGTAAAGCGCAAAGGGCTCATATGTCCTTGCTGCAATCTGCTGTGCCGATGTAAAAAGTTCAATAACCGTAATGCTTGATGCAAGGGATGTATCCTTAAGAAGGCTAATAAGGTTATTGAAAAGGTTAGGGAAAGCCACGGGGAAGGACTGGGGAAGAATTACCCTGGCCATTGCCCTGGGGTAGCTTAATCCTATCATGTAAGCTGCCTCCAGCTGTCCCTTTGGGATTGCCGTTATTGCAGATCTGAATACCTCGGCATTGTAAGCCCCAAGGTTCATTCCAAAGGCAAGAACCGCTGCCGGAAAGGCATTAAGCGTAATGCCAAGACTCGGAAGTCCAAAGAATATAATGAAAAGCTGAACTATGAGAGGTGTTCCCCTGAATATCCAAATGTAGAACCTTGCCACCTCTTTTAACACCTTTATATTAGCAACCTGAACCAGCGCCAGCAAGAGTCCGATAAAAACGCTCAGCAAAAAAGATAACAGTGTTAGGGGCACTGTTACCTTAATTCCCGGAATCAAAATCCGCATAAATGAACTTACTAGTATCTCAACAAGTCTGTCACTCATAATATCAACATTGTAATACAATAATTACTTCTTGGAAATGTCGCCTCCGAAGTATTTGTTGGAAAGTTCTGTGAGAGTTCCCTCTGAAGCAAGCTCTGAAAGAGCCTTGTCGATGGCTTCCCTTAAGCTTGCGGTCTCATCGCCCTTTCTCATGGGGATGGAAACCTCTGAAGCATCCTCTGTAAGCGCAACAATCTTAAAAGCTGCGTCGGGATGCTCTTTCAAATAATCGTAGAAGGAATCCTCTGAGTTAAGGGTTGCGTCAACTCTTCCTGAAAGAACCATGTCGATGGTCTCTGAAAGGGTATCAACATTCTGAACCTCTGCACCGTACTCAGCAGCCATGTCAGCGTAAGTTGAGCCGAGAGAGTTGCTGGTCTTCTTACCCTTAAGGTCCTCAAAGGTTTTGATTTCATCATTATCCTCGGCAACTACCAAAGCAGTCTTGATATATGCATAAGGTGTGGTAAAATCGTATTTCTCTCTTCTTGCGTCAGTAATTTCAACACCATTAATGATAATATCATATCTTCCGGTGTCCATGCCTGTGAAGAGACCGTCCCATTCGCCCTCGATGAATTCAGCTTCCACGCCAAGCTTCTCAGCAATGGCCTTGCCAACTTCAGTATCATAGCCTACCAAAGCTCCTGATTCATCATGATAGGTCCAGGGTGCCCACTGACCCTCCATAGCGATGACGATTTTGCCTCTCTCTTTGATCTGTGATAAAAGATCTGTGCCTGCAGCTTCCTTTTTGCCGCATGCCATAAGGGTTGTTAATGATAAAGCTGTAATAAGCAGTAAACTTACGATTCTTCCTGATTTCTTCATATGTGTCTCCTCTTTATGTCAGAAATATTTTATCAAATATATTTCTCATATAATATACCCACCGAGTCGCTAGGTCAAATAAAATTTTTATAAACTTTTGGGGAGATTATAAAAAAACAGCCCGATAAGCCACTTAATTGCTCATCGGGCTGTTTCTTATTCTATTTTAATTCTGACCCTTCTCAAGTGCAAGTGTTCTTGTTGTAAGGTCACAAACTTCTGCAGGTCCGAAGTACTGAATAGCACCGGGATATGTGAAGTTTGTCTTAACTGCCCACTCATCTCTGTGTGCAGCGAAGAACTTGAAGGGAGCGCCGTCAAGTTCAACAAGAGCCTTTCTGATAACGGGCTTGTCTTCACCGTTTCTTCTCTCCATGTTCATCATCTTGGTGATGGGCATACCACCTGCAACCCACTCTTCTGCGGGCTTGGAGATGTTGGAAACCTTTGAAAGGTATCCTGTATAACCATACTGGATGAGCATGAATGCGTTGTATCCAAGTGAGTAGCAGTAGTCAGCATCGAAGTTTGAAGGGAATGCACATCTTCCTTCGTATCCGAAGAAGTGATGCTGTGCGCCGAATTTGCCCTTGTATGTTCCTGCTGCTTTTCTCTTTGCAAGCTCGTTCTTTACCATCTCGGAGAAGAGCTTCTCAGACTCGATAAGGGAAACCTGTACGTTACCGTGAGGGTCTCTCTCAAGGAAGAGCTGCTGCTGTACGAACTGAGGAAGGATGTCAAATACCTTGAATGACTCAGCGGTAAGACCCTTCTTAATGTAGTTGTACTTAGCATCCCAATCAGGAAGTGCATTGAACTCTTCTGTCTTGCTGCCTGCAAGGAGCTCGTTAATCTCAGCAATAAGCTTTGAGAACTCGGGAACGAACTCTACGATACCCTCGGGGATAATTGCAACACCGAAGTTCTCGCCGTTGTTTCCTCTCTTCTCAACTGAATCTGCAATGTAATTTGTGATTGATGCAAGAGACATCTTCTTTGCAGCAACCTCTTCACCGATAAGGCAGATGTTGGGCTGTGTCTCAAGAGCACACTCCAAAGCTACGTGAGAAGCTGAACGACCCATAACCTTGATGAAGTGCCAGTACTTCTTAGCAGAGTTTGCATCTCTTTCGATGTTACCGATGAGCTCTGAGTATGTCTTTGTTGCTGTATCGAAACCGAAGGAAGCCTCGATGTCCTCATTCTTTAAGTCACCATCGATGGTCTTGGGGCATCCGATAACCTGTACGCCAGTGTTGTGTGCAGCCATGTACTCTGCAAGAACAGCAGCGTTTGTATTGGAATCATCACCACCGATGATTACGATAGCGGTAAGACCATGCTTCTTTGCAACTTCTGTAACAATCTTGAACTGCTCTTCTGTCTCAAGTTTGGTACGGCCTGAACCGATGATATCGAATCCGCCTGTGTTTCTGTATGCGTTGATGTACTCATCATCGAACTCGATGAAATCATCATCAATAAGTCCTGAAGGGCCTCCCTTGAAGCCAAGGAGAACGTTGTTCTTGTCTGTTGCTTTGATGGCATCGTAAAGACCACAGATAACGTTGTGTCCTCCGGGTGCCTGTCCGCCTGAAAGGATAACACCTACAACCTGCTTTTTGGCTACAGATGTGTTTGTGCCCTTAACGAAAGTGATTTCATTCTTACCGTAAGTGTTGGGGAAAAGTGCCTTGATCTTATCCTGATCTGCTACTGACTCTGTAGCAGCGCCGTCCTTGACACTGATCTCTGAGATACCGCCTCTAAGCATTCCGGGAAGCTTGGGGGAGTACTCATATCTTGCTTTCTGAAGTGGTGAAAGATTCATATTAACTCTCCTTTATATGTTGATATTAATTATTTCCTATATATATGGTGCATCGGAACATTTCTTTTCCGACAATACACCACCAATAACCATACAGGATTATAGCACATATAGTCAATATGTGCCTACTATTTCTGTTTTATTTTCCTTCCACCATCCCTTTGCAGTTCCCACCCCTTTGTAGTTCCCCATTTGTAGTTTTCCCCCCTTGCACTCCTCATCTTCTTGTACCCCCTCCTCTCTTTCTTTTCCTGCGCCTTACTGCCCTAATTCCCGTTTTCACCATATTAGCAGTAGAGATTACATGCCCCTTTCCACCTTCTACTGCCATACTTTCTAATTTCCCTCAACAAGCAGTAGCAAATTCAGCGCCCACTCTGCCAAAAACGAAATATCTCATAACAAGCGGTAAACAAAGGAAAACTTAACCTGCCAAAAAAGGAAAATTGCGATTTAGGCAGAGTAACCCAGAATTTCACTACTGCTAAAAGAAGAGTTTTCATACACAAGCAGAAAAGCAATAAAAAAGCCTACTGCAAAATTCAAAAAAACTCGCAGTAGGCAGATAGTGACTACAGAAGAAATCTCTCCGCAAGGCTCCTGGCCACTTTATCATTCAGCGTGTAGTTTGATGATTCATAGGTGACAATCAAATTTTCACCCGGATATATCCCATTTTTTATATATGAATCAATCTTCCTTATTGCCGAATTTGCGTAATCAGGATCATCCATACGTCCGTCATGCTCCCAATATATTTCTTTTCGTAACCTCTTGCTTAAAAATGTAAAGTCCGGATAGACTGTACCCACGCCTTCCAGATATAGCGGGCACTCATACTTGTAATCAATCCCCATGTCATAGAACATATCTGCAAGAATTTTCTCGGATTTTGATCTTACCCGTTCGCCTCTCTTGGAGTATATTTCCAAAACTCCCGGGGCAAATCCCTTCCCCACGTATTCCTTGTTCTTCCACTCTTCATACCTTTGCTCCCAAAGTTCCTCAATGGGAAGTATAAGTTTTTTCCTTCCAAGATTAAGATTTCTATATACATCGGCAGTTTCATCATCCGAATATTCTTTGTTAAGCTTTTCGATTTGACTCAGCCGTCGATTCACCAGTTTTTGCAACTTTAGGTTATACTCTTTCCTTGCCAGTTCTGCGGCCAAGTTTAGTTCACTCTTTTTGATGTACTTCCCATGTGTTCTGCTCCTCTCATTTTCGGGCGTACAGTGCATGTACTGGATAACTTTATTCGACCTGGTTACCCTAAGGGTTCCATCGGGCACATGCTTAAGCTCCTTTTCAACCTCCTTCCTTATTTTTGCAAGTCTCTTTTGCTCCTCTTCGAGCATTCTTTTTAACCCTTCCATACATTATTCCTTTCTTTTGTTATAGCTTTCTTCCAGAATCTTCTGCTTAATATGGGATTAGCGGAGATTGAGCAGTAGACGTTTTTTCCCCAATTCTGCCTAATATGCAAAAATCCACATACGGCAGTATGTTTTCGATGAATGGCTCTGCCAGATAATTAAACAAACCATTTTAGCAGTCCGAGCCGCAAAAAAAATACTGCTAGGACTTCAGAAGCTGCACAAATAGCAGAATTCAGTTTAAAAATCCTACTGCTTATAGTTCTGTTCTTGGGATTACGGCAGTAATAAGACATTTCCTACTGCCAAATTGATAAAAGAATCAAATCAAGAAGATTATACAATGAGGACATCGGGGTGTCCAGCTAATCATAAGCTTTTTTTGATGATAAAAACAGCGATTTTCTACTGTACAAACATAAGAAACAACTGTATAATTTAGGATTAGACATGCAGTTGAAGAATTATTAAATCATTCAAAAACGCATAAGGAGGTCTATTACATGATTTATTCAACAGAAGTTAAGAACATGTGCCCTGTTACTCAGGGAGTACATCATGGCGCTGCTCCCATTCCTGAAGAAGCAAAATGGGTACAGGCTAAGCAGATTACAGACATTTCAGGCTATACTCACGGTATCGGCTGGTGTGCACCTCAGCAGGGTGCCTGCAAACTTTCATTAAACGTTAAGGATGGTATCATCCAGGAAGCTCTCGTAGAGACAATCGGTTGTTCCGGTATGACTCATTCAGCAGCTATGGCAGCTGAGATCCTTCCCGGTCTTACTGTTCTTGAGGCACTTAACACAGACCTTGTTTGTGATGCTATCAACACAGCTATGAGAGAGCTCTTCCTTCAGATTGTATATGGTAGAACTCAGAGTGCATTCTCTGAAGATGGTCTTCAGATTGGTGCAGGTCTTGAGGACCTTGGTAAGGGAACCCGTTCAATGGTTGGTACAACCTACGGTACTCTTGAAAAGGGACCCAGATACCTTGAGCTTACAGACGGATATATCACAGGTATCGCTCTTGACGAGAACGATGAGATCATCGGTTACAAGTATGTTAACTTTGGTAAGATGATGGACTTCATCAAAGCTGGCAACGACGCTGCTACAGCTCTTGAGAAGGCATCAGGTCAGTATGGCAGAGTTGCTGATGCAGTTCGTGTCATCGACCCCAGACATGAGTAAGAAGAAGGAGGACAATTAATTATGGCATTATTTGAATCATATGAAAGAAGAGAGCCCCAAATTCTTGCTTGTCTTAAGCAGTACGGCATCTCATCAATTGAAGAATGTAAGAAAATCACAGACGACGCTGGTATCGATGTATATCACCTCATCGAAGGCATCCAGCCCATCTGTTTCGAAAACGCTAAGTGGGCTTACACAGTAGGCGCTGCTATCGCTATCAAGAAAGGCTGCCGCAAAGCTTCTGAAGCTGCTGCAGCAATCGGTGAAGGTCTTCAGGCTTTCTGTATCCCCGGATCAGTTGCTGATACCCGTAAGGTAGGTCTTGGCCATGGTAACCTTGGTAAGATGCTCCTTGAAGAGGACACAGAGTGCTTCGCATTCCTTGCAGGTCACGAGTCATTCGCTGCTGCTGAGGGTGCTATCGGTATCGCTGAGAAGGCTAACAAAGTTCGTCAGAAACCCTTAAGAGTTATCCTTAACGGTCTCGGCAAAGATGCTGCTCAGATCATTTCCCGTATCAACGGTTTCACATTTGTTGAGACCAAGTACGATCCTTATACAAACACTGTTAAGGAAGTTTCCAGAAAGTGCTACTCAAAGGATGCTAACTCACCTCGTGCAAAAGTTAACTGCTACGGCGCTAACGATGTTTGCGAAGGCGTTGCTATCATGTGGAAGGAGAACGTTGACGTTTCCATCACCGGTAACTCAACCAACCCTACAAGATTCCAGCACCCCGTTGCAGGTACATACAAGAAGGAGCGTCTTGAGGCTGGTAAGAAGTACTTCTCAGTTGCTTCAGGTGGTGGTACAGGTCGTACACTTCACCCCGATAACATGGCTGCAGGTCCTGCTTCCTACGGTATGACAGATACCATGGGCCGTATGCACTCCGATGCTCAGTTTGCAGGTTCTTCATCAGTTCCCGCTCACGTTGAGATGATGGGTCTTATCGGTGCAGGTAACAACCCTATGGTTGGTATGACTGTTTCTACAGCCGTTTCAATCGAGGAAGCTGCTAAGGCAGGTAAGTTCTAATACTTCTTTAGAGAATAATTCTATAGAAACAATAAAGGTCCGAAGCCACACGGCTTTGGACCTTTTTATGTGCAATTTGGGGCCTGTCCCCAACCTGCACTTATTTCTCGAATAAAGCTTTTCCTTCGCCCATGGAAATACCCAAGGTGTAGAATCTGGTCAGCATTCCCACGTACTCCTTGGCAGTCTTTAAATCCATGCCGGAAACCAATGGAGAGAAAAGGTTGTCATAAAAGGAATATGTAATGCTTTCCACAAAATAGGTCATGGCCTCTCCCGAGTCTGTCTGAAAGAGAACAGGCACATTGTCCTCGACACCTTTTATCTCGTAATCCGCAATGTCCTTGCAGAAGTTCTCATAACGGGTTCCCTTGGAGCACTTAAGCAAAAGGATGAAATCATCTTTGTGCTCATAGGCATATTCGATAAACTTCACATAGATTTTCTCCGGCTCTACGCTGAAGTCTCTCTTCTTGGCACGTTCCCAATAGGCTTCTCTCTCCTTCGTGTACATAGCCTTAAACTCTTCGAATCCGGTTTTCACCACAGCATCAAACAAAGCCTCCTTATTCTCAAAGCGCGTATAAATTGCTCTGGGACTCGTCTGAGCCTTTGAAGCTATCGTCCTTATAGAAGCGTTTTCAAAACCATTGTTTAAAAACTCTTCCCTTGCAACATCTATAAGCCTCTTAGAAACACCGGCTATTCTCCCTGGCATATTTCTACCTCTCTAAATGTTTTCACTTTCACACTGAAGAGTATAAAGCTTCTTATATACCTCGCAGGTCTCCATAAGTTCTTTGTGGGTTCCGTTTCCGACAACCCTGCCCTCGTCTAAAACAATAATCCTGTCGCAGTTAACGATGGATCGAAGTCTGTGGGCAATCATAAGAACCGTACGCCCTGATGTAAGGCGTTCTATGGCTGCCTGAATTTTGGTCTCGGTCTCGGGATCAATTGAAGCCGTACTCTCATCAAGAAGCACTATGGGAGCATCCTTAAGGAATGCTCTGGCTATGGAAAGTCTCTGCCTTTCACCACCCGACAAGGTATGACCGTTCTCACCTATTACAGTGTCGATTCCTTCGGGAAGTTTATCAATGAAGGACATACACTGAGCATCTTCGGCTGCCTTCAGCACCTGTTCTCTGGTAGCGTTCTTATTACCAATCAGTATGTTGTTATAGATTGTATCATTAAACAGTGTAACATCCTGGAACACGATTGAATACAGTTTAAACAAATTCTCCGGTGCCACATCCTTAATATCGGAATTTCCAAGTCTGATGCTTCCGGAATCCACATCCCAAAGTCTGGCAGCCAGCTTGCAGATTGTACTTTTACCGCATCCGGATGCACCAACAAGCGCGGTGTACTCTCCCTTCTTTGCGGTAAAATCCACTTCTCTCAGAACCTGCTCATCCTTCTCATATCCGAAACTTACATTGTCAAATACAATATCATAATTACCGAAAGGAATATCCTTATCGCCGCTTTGCTCTTCATACTCTGTGATGTTCTTGATTCTTGTTGCTGCAACCTTTGAAGCTATAACAGCTCCAAGATACTCACAGGTATAAGAAAGGGGCTCATACACCCATACGGACATAAGCATAAATCCCACGAACACAGGAATTGAGATCTCTCCCCTGATAAGAAGGCTGATTCCATATACCGCTACAATCCCGATTCCGGCTCTTAATACGTTATATGCAGTTGCCACGCACATTCCTGCAAGAAACTCAAATAACACAAGCCTGGGAACAAGCCTTCTCATGATTTTCTTTATGGAAAACTGATACTCCTCAATGGAACCCGATGTCTTAAGGACCTTAATATTCTCCAGGTACTCCTGAATCTTATCTGATATCGATACCTTGATAATTCTGTTTTTCATGTGGGTCCTGCCGGATACCACATCACTTAACCCCATGGCAATTGCCGCAACGGGAATAACCACGCACAGAGCAAGGGTCAATTTCACATTAAAGAAAAACAAAACAACAATTGTTACCAATATGGAAAGAAAACCGCCAATCATCTCTGTCAACTGGTTAGCCAGAATTCCCTCGATAGTTCCTATATCATCCATAACCGTGGAAGTCAAATCACTTAAATCATGCTTTGAAAGGAAACTTTCGGGTAGTCTTCTTAACTTATCCATTACACTCATTCTCAGAGTTGCATTCTCTTCTGCCGCACTGATATATTTGAGCTTATACATTTTCCTGTAACTTAAATACAGGGCTATTACAATCACCGTTCCAATGATTACATATATCGCCAAATTCCATGTTTCGATGTCATTCCCCTTAAGGCTTTCAAACATGGTGTTAAACACTTTTATTATAAGAAGCATGGGAACCATTGCCAGCACTTCAAAAATTGCAAGCCAAACACCGGATTTATATACAGCCCTCTGTCCCGCATCTGTAAGGTTAAACATTTTCTTTAACATGCCTCTTCACCTCTCTTCCCAATCTTCCAGCTGACAGCTTTGTTGTACTCACTTACCATATCGTGGTACTTGCCATTTCTGCTCATGAGTGCATCATGACTGCCCTCCTCAAGAATTTCTCCATTGTCCACCACATAAATCATGTCGGCATTTCTTACAGTAGACATTCTGTGGGCAATCATAATTACGGTCTTGTCCTTCAAAAGCTCCTCGAAGGATTTTCTTATCAGGTACTCATTCTCAGCATCAGCAAAAGCCGTTGCCTCGTCAAGAATTATGATAGGTGAATCCTTAAGTATTGCTCTTGCAATGGCGATTCTTTGAACCTCGCCGCCTGAAAGATATACTCCCTTGCTTCCGTACATTGTATCAATTCCATCCGGAAGTTTCGCCAGAATATCTTCACATTGTGCGAGCTTAAGTGCCCTCAGGATTTCCTCTCTGGTGGCATCCTTCTTATACAGGGAAACATTATCCGCAATGCTCATCTTAAGAAGGGAATTCTCCTGAAACACAATACTGATGCACTCGTTTAACTTCTCCTCGGAAATGTCTCTGATATCGACCCCTCCGATGAGAACTCTTCCCTCCGTCACATCGCGAAGTCTCGCTGAAAGGGAAGCAATTGTACTTTTTCCACCGCCGGACATACCAACCAGTGCCGTGGTTTCCCCCTCCTTCATGGATATGTTTATGCCCTTTAAGGCATAGGGCAGATCCGGGCCATATTTGAATGACACATTTTCGAATGTTATGTCAAAAACAGCAGGTTCTCCATTGCCCTTATACTCCATAGGCTTCTCATCAAGCAATGTTTTCAGCGTTCCCATGGCCTCATCAACAATGATGGTCTCTGAAGAGTTTCCCATAATTCTCTTAAGGATTGTTACTTCCAATGGAATGATGGAAGCAAAGAAAACGAAAGAGCAAATAAGCTTAACGCTTCCGCCCGAACGATTAAATGCAATGAGTGCCGCGGGAACCAGCGCATAGAAAACCGAGTTAATGGCAGTGTTATATGAGCTGTCCGCCGTCATCATGGAGATGGCGAATTTATAAACGTAATCGCAGAAGCCCTGAACGGAATTCTTATATCTGGAGAATGAGTCCGCCGTCTGGCCAAACATCTTCATGACAGGAATGCCACGCACATATTCCACTGCCGCATTGGCCATATCCTTGTTGGCCTGCTGATACTTCCTTACAAAGTCGCTGCCGTTGCCCATCATGATAACCATCAAAAGGACAAATCCTATTATTACCGGAATAATACATGCAACCGAAAGGAATACATTATAGCGGAACATAAATACCACAAAAGCAATGGGAAGAACGATTGACTGCGCAGTATTTGGAATCTGATGAGCAATCAGTGTTTCCGTAAGATCGGTATTCTTCTCAATAATCTTTCTTACGCTTCCGCTGGGATTTGTGTCGTGGTAGCCGCCTTCAAGTCTGCCGATATGCCTGATTAACATATTTTTAAGTCTGGCTGCGGTGTTAAACGCAGTTATATGCGAAAACAGCAAAGCCAGGCCATATAAGCCGAAGGCACCGCAGATGGCAGATACCATGCTCTTACCGCAGGAACTGATATAGGCTGAATCAATCTGACTCAGGTCTCCCATCTTTCCTATGATTTCTTCCATGATTTTGTATACATACGTGTACGCGTATATGCTTACTATGGCCGATATGGATGCCACAATAACGGACATCACCATGGTGATTCTGAATGGGCCCATTGACTTGAATAGGAAGCCCATATTTTGATTCTTTTTCATACCTTTCCTCCTCTATTTCTCTATTGAAACAGTGTTTCAATTAGCATACGCTAACTATTATACATAATTTGATTTTTTTTGCAAGCATAAAAAAATGGGAAGCCGAAGCTTCCCATTTCATAAGCCATTTTAGTTCTCTTTAAAGTGTTTTCTAAGAATCAAATATCCAAGATAAACTCCGGCAAAGGCCAAAGCGAAAACAACTACTGTTGCAAGCACACCCATGATTCCCTGAGTCATGGCAGCCATAGCTTCCATATCCTCGGGAGTCTGGCCTCTCTCAATCCATTCTTTTTTGTAACTTTCCACAAAGAACCATGAGGGAACGATTGCACCCCATGCCTGGCCCACATGCATAATACCAGATGCAACAGCTACCTTCCAGACTCCAACCTTATTATCTTTGGATGCTATGAAGTCAGCGATTACTGCTGCAATCATTGATGTAATAAGCCATGGCAAATATCCTGCGCCCATAAGCGAGAACACCAGCATTATAATTGCTGTAAGAATGGTGAATTGTCCAAATTTGCCTATTTTCCTTGACATAAAGTACAGCACACAGCCACCGAGAAGTCCGCATACTCCGGGGCTTATGGCGTGTCCGAAGGCACCGAATACCATTGAAGACATGCCGCTAATCAAATAAAAAACAAGGTATACCGCTGTAAGAAGCGCAACCATAATAATATCTTTAATCTTGAGTTTTCTCATCTTTTCTCTCCTTTTCCAATTCGTGGAATATATTATTCAGTTTTTCCAGGTTTTCCTCGTTTAAAAGGAAATCCTCTTTAATGTAACCGTCCTTTAAATAGACGATTCTGTCTGCAACATTTCTTATAAATTCATAGTCATGGGAAATAACCATGACTGCCGATTTCTCGCCGAGTCTGCAAATTTCTCCGGAGACTCTTTCCATACTTGAAACATCAAGTCCGCTAGTGGGCTCGTCGAAGATAATCACGTCCTTATCGCAAAGCATAGCCATGCCAATCTGAAGTCTCTGCTTCTGGCCGCCGCTAAGTTCAAAAGGATGTGCGTCCTTATACTCATAAAGGTTCAGATACTTCAGGCATTCCTCAATTCTGGAGGGGTCGTTTTTTACCAGAGTTAACTCGTTAAACACTGAGGTTCCAAACAACTGATAGTCGGGATCCTGCATTATGAAAAACGGCAGCTCCTTCACATCTATCTTTCCGGAATCGGGCTTTATGCTCTTACTAAAAAGCTTCGCCAAAGTGGTCTTACCCGCTCCGTTATTTCCCACAATCACCGTAATCTCGCCCTTATGAAGGTCAAGACTTACGTCCTTAATAATGTCCTTGTAGGAAACGCCATTAAGTCCCGCAACCCTCTCTCCTGAAAGAGACTTGTTATGAAAGCCTGTATCGATGGAGAATATATCAAAGCTCCTGGTATTGTAGCCGCTTGACTTAAATTCCTCTTCGCTGTTAAACACCTTTAAGTTCCCGTTATCCATAAAGAGGGCCTTGTCAATGATTCCGTCCAGATAATAGAATCTGTGGTCCGCCACAATAATGGTGAGGCCCTGCTTCTTCATCCTCTCGATAAGTCTTCCAAGCCTCATGGCATTGCCATAGTCAAGGTTGGCTGACGGCTCG
Source organism: Lachnospiraceae bacterium G11 (assembly GCA_900103495.1). Taxonomy (GTDB): domain Bacteria; phylum Bacillota; class Clostridia; order Lachnospirales; family Lachnospiraceae; genus G11. Next base: position 119,795 of record FMWZ01000015.1, read on the forward strand.
TCGAAAAGAAGAACCCTCTGCCCCATGGTTCTGGCGCAGGCTAAGGCAAGCATCTGTCTTTCCCCGCTTGAGAGGGAGAAGATGTTTCGATCCATCAAATCATCAAGCATATAATCCTTCTTAAGCTGTGCAACCTTCACATCCATTTCTTCCTTGGAAAAACCATAGTTCTCCATTGGGAATACAAGTTCAGATGTTGTGTTGTCAGTAAAGAACTGAGACCTGGGATTCTGGAAAACGGAACCAAGTTCCATGTTGAGCTCGTGCATCTTAAGGTCTTTAGCGTCCTTGCCTGCCACATTAAGGCTGCCCTTAAGCTCCCCTTCCGTGACAGCAGGAATAAGACCGTTCAAACATCTTAAAAGTGTCGACTTGCCGCATCCGCTGTTACCTGTAATGAGCACAACCTCACCGGCTTCTATCTCAAAGTCCACATCCTTAATTCCTTCATCCGAATCCTCGTAAGTAAACGAAAGATCCTTTGCCTTTATCATGCTGCCCATATATACCCTCCTATGATGCCTGCGGCAAAAATGCAGAGTACAAGAGAGTCTGTGAATCTGAATTTAAGCTCGAAGTAGGATGTTCTTCTAACGGGCGCGTCAATGCCTTTCACGAGCCCTGCTGCCGTAACTTCCTCCGCCAAAGCCGCGCATCTGAAAAGCTGCGGTACTATGAAATACCTGAAGCTTTCGATGGGCTTTTTCCATGTAAAAGCAATTCCTCTTAATCTCATGGATTCCAGAATGTATTTGAATTCCCTTCTGAATGTGGGGAAATACTTTAACGTTACTGTGGTCGCAACAACCAGCACCCGGGGCAAATGTATGCCCTCAAGCGCTGAAAGAAGTTGCGTGGAGGAATACTTGCTTACCACTATGGATGCAAGCATGAGACAGGGTACAAACTGCAGTAAAACGGCAAAAAAGCCTGACATAAACCTGAAAAATTCGACGCTGAATCCAAGCAAATATATGCCATACATTGCCGCGTATAAAATGGCAAAATATGCCAGTTTCTTAAACTGACCCATAAGGCAGAGCAATGCGCTGCAAAAGATGGCCAAAAATACCTGCAAGTATGAACCGTTCACGAAAATATACATGGACGGTGCGAGTATATTTATAAGAATCAAAACTATTGGATTAATGTTTAACCATTTCATATAAAAATCCTTATGAAGCCTGGAGTGACACCATATGCGCGTAGGTTCCGTTCTTTTCCATAAGCGACTTATGGTCTCCACGCTCTATAATCTGTCCGCCCGAAACCACAAGAATCTGGTCGGCGTCCTTAATTGTCTTAAGTCTGTGAGCGATAACAAGCAAAGTCTTGTCCCTGCAAAGTTCGGAGATTGCCTCCTGAATCGCTCTCTCATTGTCGGCATCCACGCTGGCGGTTGCCTCATCGAGTATTACAATAGGCGCATCCTTTAAGATACATCTGGCAATGGAGATACGCTGTTTTTCACCACCGGAAAGAGAAGCTCCGCCTTCGCCGATTACTGTATCGAAGCCCTCGGGAAGCTGCATGATGAACTCGTAACATCTTGCTTTCTTGGCGGCCTCAATGACTTCTTCTTTCGTGGCGTCGGGGCGCGCTATTGCAATGTTGTTATAAACCGTATCCTGGAACAGGTATACCCTCTGGAAAACCATGCTTATCTGATCCATAAGGCTTCCTAGGGATACGTCTTTGATATTCTCACCATTTACAAGGATTCTTCCCTCTTTGATATCCCAGAATCTGGCAAGAAGAGAAGCAATTGTGGATTTTCCTCCGCCGGAAGGACCCACTAAAGCTGTCATTGTGCCCTTTTTGATTTCAAAGGAAACATTCTTTAAAACGTCCGCTTCGGTATATCCGAAGCTTACGTTGTCGTATTCAATCTGGGTATCGGATGATGTATTTTGGGCCAAAGCCTTCACTCCCTCATCTTTCAGCTCTTCTGCCGCGAAAACCTCCTCTATTCTGTCAAGGCTTGCCTCGGTAACCGTAAGTCTGGCCATCTGACCGTAATAGCTTCTGATGGGAAGGAAAATGTTAAAGAGAAACAGCACCATTCCAACCAGATACACGTCTGAAATAAGGCCCTTGCTGTAGAGAATTCCCGACAATGCCAGAACGAGTGATGTTCCGATTCCGTACACCAGGTAAAGTCCTCTTGAGAAGGGGGTGTATGCCACCTCATAATTAATGCTTTCATCGCAGCTTCTTTTGAACTCTGCAGTAAGTTTTCCGGATCTTTCTCCAAGAAGGTTGAAGGATTTGATAATGCCTATACCTTCGGCAAAATCCAAGACTTCCTCCGTAAGGGATTCGGCTGCTTCCTGCTTCACTACAGAGTGTTTCTGTGACATCTTAAGCATTAAGTTGCCTACTGCTACAAAGGCAGCAACCACCACTGCGGAAAGAATTCCGAGTCTTACATCCATTACAAACATCATTACAACCATGATGCCCTGGGCTATCATGAAGGATACAAGCTCTGACAAAACTCCCATACAGCATTCCTCTATAAACACCATGTCGGTTGAGAGAACAGCGCTGATTTTACCAATATTACCTTCTGTGAAATATCCCATGGGAAGCTTTCTTAAGTGATCACCCAATCTCATTCGCGTGTCGGCGAATACCATGTAGCCTGTTGCCGACTGCAAAACGTTTGATATGTGCTCACAAACAGCCTGAAGCGCAAGGCCGCCTGCCATGATAAGCCCGATGTAAAGGCATTTCTTTGCATCCATTGTTCCTTCCATGAAAAAGCTGATGGCGTAGAAGCAAAGGATGAGGGGAACGTTCAAAAGAATTCCCTTTAAAAACGAAAAAATGTATGATGTGCGAATTCTGGTTTTATACTTACCCGTAAATTCCACTAATCTTCGAAGTATTTTAAACATAAACTCACGCCTCCTTTATCTTCCATAAGCTTGCGCTTACAGACGCATCCCAGAATTTCTTGTATTCGGGACAGGTATTAAGAAGGTTGTCGTGCTTATCCGCAGCGATGCACTCTCCCCCTTTGATTACGCAGATTTTGTCTGCGTTCTTAACAGTTGATAGTCTGTGAGCTATGACAAGAACTGTTTTATCCTTGATTATTTCGTCTATGGCTGCGTTAAGCTTCTCCTCATTTTCGGGATCCATGAAGGCTGTGGCCTCGTCAAGGACGATAATGGGAGCGTCCTTAAGAATTGCTCTTGCTAGTGAGATTCTCTGTCTCTCACCACCGGAAAGCTGTTTCCCGCCGTCTCCGGCTTTTGTATTTATACCTTCAGGCAGTCTCTCCAAAAACTCCTGACACTGAGCTCTTCTCGCGGCATCCATGACCTGCTCCTCTGTTGCATCAGGCTTACCGATAAGAATGTTCTCATAAAGAGTTGTGTTAAACAGGAACTGTTCCTGGGAAACGTATGAAACCTGATTGTTTAAAGCTTCAAGAGACATATCTGTAATGTCCTGGCCGCCGATTGTTATTTTTCCCTCATTCAGGTCATAGTAATGCACCAGAAGTTTTGCCAGGGTTGACTTTCCGCTTCCGGATTCACCCACAAGTGCTGTGGTTGTACCCTGCTTCAAATCAAGACTTATGCCATGAAGCACTTCCTCATCCTCATAACCGAAGCGGACATTTTCAAATACCACGTCGTGGTTAGCTCCCTTGAAGTCTGAAGTTCCTTCTTTAAGGGGCGGATGATCCATAAGTTTCTCAAGCTCATCGATTTTATAAGAAAGCTGAGGGAATTTACCTGCAAAGCTTAAGGCTTTAAGACATGAAGGGCCCACTGCAAATGACATGCAAAGCACAAGAATCAGCTTGTCAAGAGCCAGTGTCCCTGAGAGAACCCAGAATGAACCTATGGGTAACATTAAAAGTACAAGGCAGGGAATAATGCATGAATAAGCAGCCATCCAGGGCCAGCAAACCTTGTACCATGCAAGAGTAAAGTCGCGGTAATTTCTTACCACTTCACCGAATCTCTTATAAGAATCTCCGTCCTTGTTGAACACCTTGACTACTTCCATGCCGTTGACATACTCGATGATTGTATTGTTCATCTTTGCAGCGGCCTCATAGTACTCGTTCATCTTTTCAAGACCTGCCTTCATCATCATTCCCATGGAGAATAAGCCAATGACAAGAGGAACCAATGAAAGAAGCCCCAGTCTCCAATTGACTATAAACATAAGGATGATAATTATGGACGGAATTGCGATGTTTGCGATTCCTTCGGGAATAGCATGGGCCAGAAGCAACTCAATCTGATCTATATCATCAGTAAAGATCTTCTTGATGCGGCCCGTTCCGAAAAACTTGATATTTCCTAAAGGCTGCTTTTCAAGCTTGCCCTGTAAGGAAATTCTAAGATTTTTTAATGTGTTGTAGGCACTGACATGAGAAAATGCCAGACCCTGCATGTAGCAATACGCATGAACGATCTCACACACTGCCACCGCACCGACCCTTATAAGAATAAATCTTAAATCGATACCCTCTCCCCTGGTCAGCGGTGCAATAATCTGATACAGGAAAAAGTAGGGCAAAACGCTGGCAATGATGCCGACGGTCATCATGACAACTGCCCAAACGGTATACTTTTTGTACTCCCCTATATAAGGAGCAACTTTTTTGAACATGTACCTTTCCTCCTTTGGTTAGCCACGGCTAACCAAATCATATTAAAGCACACCGTTATTTTTCTGTCAATATGAAAACGCAGACATGCAATTGGGGACAGTCCCAATGCCATTAAGTTAAGATTTCTATCTCTTGATAATACGATAACTTCGTGGCGATATTCAGCATTTTTATTAACTGCCAGGTTTCCTTACAAGTTTGTGGTACGCAAATAAGACAGGAGCCAATCCTGTCACATGGGATCTTTAGCGGCAACTATATTTATACCCGATTGCCAAGAGGCACGTATCGCCTGGTGCGAACCTTTCTTTTAAAAGACCTTCCCGGACGAACATCGGTCAAGTAGCGAAGAAGCATTTCCTCAATCTCGGCATTCTTTATCCGATGTATCATGAAATCGCGTCCGGTGATTATGGCATCAGAAACCGAAATCTT
>FMWZ01000020.1 GCA_900103495.1 Lachnospiraceae bacterium G11
ATATAGACTTCGTATGTGTATTTGGAAGCATTGGAAAACTCCGCAGAATAGAGCTAAGAATTTGATGAAGCTGGAGGTACCAAGATGGGCAGCATATAAGATCGCCTATTGTGGAGACAAATATGCAAGACTCGCTCACAATGGATGGGTACAAAAGGCTATAAGTACAAAGAGACTAACCTCATTTGGATTAGTCTCAATGTTAGATTACTACACCGAAAAGTGTGTTACTTGTTAAGTTGATTGAACCGCCGTGTACCGAACGGTACGCACGGTGGTGTGAGAGGTCGGGGGATTAATTAAATCTCCCTCCTACTCGATTGACCTGAATCATTTAAAAAGGCTATGGCAAGAAACTTGCCATAGCCTTTAGTTTTAAGATTGATGTTTCAGGAAACTAATTACTTAGTAGCCTTCCATGCATCATACTGGCTCTTGAACTCGTCGATAACTTCGTTTACGCCAGCCTCTTCAAGAGCTGCTTCGTACTCAGCAATCTTATCTTCAACCTGATCAACAGGGAAAGCACCGTTCTCAAGAGCGAAACCAAGTTCGTTCATAACGTCACAGCAAGCTGTGTAAGCACCCTCAACAGGGCTCTTATCGAACTGGAATCCGTTTGCACAAGAGATCTCAGCACCGTTGTTGAAGTCAAGGTACATCTGAGCTGTGTAAGGAGCTGAAGACTCAGCTGTTACAACTGTAGCGTTTGCAGACTCCCACATTGAGTGGTTGTAAGCTGCGTCAGCAACCTTCTCTACATAACCGTCAGCGTCGTAGTTGAAGTCTGTTCCTTCGATACCGTAAGCATACATATCAGCAAGCTTCTTATCTGTGTAAAGAAGACCCATGAACTCGATAGCTGCCTTAGCTGCTTCGTCAGATGCTGTACCAGCAATAGCGTAGCAAGAACCAAGACAAGAATCTGTGTGCATGTAGTTCTTAGTAACCTTAGCCATTACAACTTCTCTGTTGTAACGTCCGTTAGCTTCTGCGTTGTTAGGAACATCTGTCCACCATGAAACGCCCCACTTATCACCCTGGATTGTGTTGTCGTTTGTGGTCTTTGTAGCATCATCCTCTGAAAGGTATCCAGCCTCTGCCCACTCAGCCATAAGAGTTGTGAACTCTTTGTACTCATCGGAAAGAACTGTGTTAACTACTTCGTCTGTATCTCTGTCAACAGCTACCCATGAAGAAGCAGAGTCGCCTGTGAAGAAATCAAAGCTGTCGATGTAGTAACGATAGAACATAGCTGTTCTCTGTGTAAGGTATGTGTAAGGAAGACCTTCTGCGCTGAATGCCTCAAGAGCAGGAGTTAAATCCTTAAGAGTCTTGATGGAAGCAACGTCTACGCCGTACTTGTCAACAAGATCCTTACGAAGCATTACGTTGTAGCCTTCTACGTTATCCTTGTAAACAGGGATGTAGTAGTTCTTACCAGCATACTTTGAAGCTTCCCACTGCTTGGAATCCATTGAATCATAAAGAGCTGTGCCGGGAAGGAGATCTGTGATATCCTTACAAGCGTTTGCTGCGAAGAGCTGCTTTGTGCCGATTGTCTCAAGCCATGAAGCAGTCCAGAAAAGGTCTACTTCGTTGTTAGCGATAGCAAGGTTACCTTTTTCTGCGTACTCGTTTGAGCTGATGTCTGTAAGTTCGATCTGAACGTTGATCTTATCAGCGATGTAAGCGTTGATAGCGTCCTGAACCTCTTTGGTTTTGTTAGAATCGGGAACTACGTTGAAGCAGTTTCTCATCATTCTTACTGTAACAACATCACCTGATGCTGTAGACTCGGTTGATGCTTCTGTTGCAGGAGCAGCTTCCTCAGTCTTTGTTTCTGTGTTGCTTGTTGTTGCGCCTGCATTTGTGCTGCCGCAGCCTGCAAGCATTGTCATTGTCATGGCAGCAGCCATTAACAGTGAAACGACTTTCTTTTTCATGTTATCCTCCTTTTGGAATAAGAAAAGTTTATCTGAAATTTCGCTTATTAAGGCGAAAGATCATTCGTGTTGAAATATTAACCCTTTACTGAACCAACTGTTAAGCCTTTGATAAAGTACTTCTGGAAGAAAGGATATACGATAACGATGGGACCTACTACAACAAGAACTGTAGCCATTGTTGATGAATACTGAGGAATGGTTCCTCCCATGGCTGCCTTAACAACTGAAGGCACGTTGGTGTTGTTTAAAAGGAACTCTATACTCTTCTGGATACTTACGAGAAGGAGCTGTAAGGGCTTCTTGGAATCGGAAGTAATGAAGATAAGAGCGTTCTGCCAATCGTTCCAGTATGAAGTAGCCATCATGAAGCCAACTGCCGCAAGGGAGGGCTTAAGAAGAGGGAAGGTAATCTGGAAGAAAGTTCTCCAGTCACCGGCACCGTCAATCTTGGCTGCTTCCATAAGTTCCTTAGGAATACTGTTTGCTATGTAAGTCCTGAGGATGATTACGTTCATGGTGGTAACCATCAAAGGAAGAATCAATACTGCAAGAGAGTCCTTCAATCCGTACATGGATGTGAATACAATGTATCCGGAAAGAGTACCACCGTTGAAAAGCATAGGTATCAACAGGAATATGGATAAGAACTTTGATAATCTGAAATCAGGACGGCTTATTGCGTAAGCGTACATGCTCATGATTAAAAGTCCTAATGCGGTACCTACTACTGTAATGAAAATTGTTACACCGTAGGATACAAATAACTGTTTACCATATCTCATAACGGCATTGAAACCGTTCATTGACCACTTGGTGGGAATAAACTTAAAACCGTCATTGGTAATGGACATCTCATCTGCAAAAGCAGAAACCACTACAATTTCTATGGGGAGAAAACAAAACAGTGTATAAAGCAGGAGGACGAAGGCCAATACATACTGACCGAATCCTTTTCTCTCATGTCTTGAAGGGGCTAAATCTAAATTCTTATTTTTCTTACTCATCTTCATCCCCTCCTTAGAATAATGCGTTCTCAGGTGCTATCTTGCGAACTGTGAAGTTTGCAACAAGCATCATGATAAGACCGATAACTGACTGGAATAAGGATGAAGCAGCGGTAAATCCGAAGTTAGCACTCTTCATAATCGCGTTAAGTATGTAAGAGTCAATAACCTGGGTTGTGTCATAAAGCATTCCGCTATTTCTGGTTACCTGATAGAAAAGACCTGTATCAGATCTCATAATGTTACCTACTGAAAGAAGTAACATAACAGTAATCATAGGAATAAGACTGGGAATTGAAATGTGCCAGATGCTCTGCCATTTGTTGGCACCGTCAATCTCGGCAGCTTCATATAACTCAGAGTCAACACCGGCAAGAACGGACATGTAAAGAACTGAGCCGTAACCGGTATCCTTCCAAATCTTAATGATCAAAAGAATCCAAGGCCAAAGTGCAGCGGTGGAATAAAATCTCGTGCTTGTACCGAAAGTATTGTTGATGATACCTGTATCAGTACTGATGAACGCAAAGTTAATGAAGTTAACTGCTGCGTAAGAGATGAATACGGGAACAATCATAATTGTCTGCATTGTCTTGGCAAGCTTCTTAAAGAAGAGTCTGTCAAGGGCAATTGCGAGAGTAACATTTAATAATGTTCCTACCGCTGTAAAAAGTAAGTAATAAAGAACAGTGTTCCTTGTAATGCTGTAGAACTTACTCTTTGATGCGATAAGCATCTTGAAGTTCTCAAGACCCACCCAGGGGCTTCCAAATATTCCTGCCTGATAGTCAAATTTCTTGAAAGCAAGAATCAAACCACCCATAGGAACATACATTATAAAGAACAAAACCAGGAATACAGGAAGTGCCATTAAAACATGATTCCTATTCTTCCAGGTATTATGTAAAAAACCTTTCATATTTGTCTCCTAAGTTGCTTGTGATGAACTATAATGTTTCTTAATCGATTTCGTACTCATAATATACAACACTTTAACCTTAAAATCAACTTAGAAAAGAGAAGTTTTGTGCATATTTGAAATTTTTGGCCGATTTGAACAAATACGAGAGAAAGATTTTATGAAAAATTACTGTGAAAAACATAAAAAAAGGCGAATATCATAGGATAAACGCCTTTTTGCCTTAATCGTTTAAGAGTCCATTTACTTAACTAATTACTTAACCGACCTCCAAACCTTCCATCTGGGCGGTATAGAGATGATAGTAATCACCTTTCTTGGCCATAAGTTCATCATGACTCCCGCATTCAGTGATTCCGCCATCATTTATGTACATTATCTTGTCACATTTCGTAATTGTTGAGAGCCTGTGAGCAATGATAAAGCTGGTTCTTCCGGAAAGCATTGCGTCCAGACCCTTTTGAAGAGCTTTCTCAGTTTGCACGTCAATACTTGAGGTCGCTTCATCGAGAACAAGAATTGAAGGGTTCGAAAGCAGGGTTCTTGCAAAGGAAATAAGCTGCTTTTGACCCTGTGACAAAAGAGCACCTCTCTCCTTAACCTCTGTGTGGTATCCATTTGACATGTTTCGTATGAAATCATGGGCACAGACTGTTTTGGCTGCCCGCCTTATTTCTGTTTCGGAAGCATCAAGCTTGCCGTATCTTATATTATCTTCAATGGTTCCCGAGAAAATAAAGCTGTCCTGAAGCATTATTCCCATTTGAGAACGAAGGGATTGTAACGTAACTTTCGAAATATCCTGACCATCAATAAGTATTCTTCCGCTGTCCACATTGTAGAAACGGGAAATCAAACTGACTATGGTACTTTTTCCCGCTCCGGTGGGTCCAACTAACGCAACACTTTCGCCTGGCTTAACAGTAAAGGAAACATTGTGAAGTATTTCCTTACCGGGTTCGTAAGAGAAAGAAACATTTTCGAAGGTTACTTCACCGGTTATATCTTTCATCTTTACGGCGTCAGGTGCATCGTCAACTTCAACAGGTTCGTCCATTGTTTCGAAGATCCTCTCCAGATAAGCCATGTTGTTTATGAAGTTGTTAAAGATGTTACCAAGGTTCATTATGGGCTGCCAGAATCTTGAAGCGTAGCTTGATACTGCAACAATGGTACCCAAAGTTTCGTTGCCTCCGGAGAAGATTACAAGACCGAAAACGAAAATGGCTGCTCTTACTATAACGGAGATGGTATCGATTCCCGGCCATACAAGAGTTGAGTAGCTTACGGCTTTCATCCAGGTCTTACGACATCTGCCTGATAACTCTTTAAAAATCTCAGCGTTCTCATCTTCTCTTGCAAAAATCTGTGTGATTCTTGCACCTACAATGTTTTCCTGAAGGTATGCATTTAAGTTTGAGTTCTTGTTGGAAACCTGCTGCCATGCCACCCTTTGCTTATTCTTAATCCAGAACATGAAAACTGCCAGAACCGGTACACCTGCAAGTACAACAAGGCTCAACTTAACGTCGATTAAGAACATGAAAACGACGATAAATATAAGGTTGAAGATTTCCAGGATTACATTTATAAGACCGTTACTTAACATGTCCGAAACAGAGTTTACGTAGTTGACAACTCTGACAAGTATTTTACCGTGGGGTCTGTCATCGTAATACTGAAAAGGAAGCTTCTGCAGATGCTTAAAAAGATCTGTACGTATCTGATAAATTATGTCCTGGCTGACGTTAACCATGATTCGGCTTCTTATGGTTGAGAAAATAACACTGATAACATAAAAAGTCACGGCATATATAACCAGTCTGTATAACATATGAACATCTTTTGCCGGAATGGCTTCATCCAAGGCCAGCTGAACGAGTTTCGGACCAAAGAGAGCAGCTATTCCTGCTATTCCCGAAAGGAAGAAGGCCAGAATCATCTTGCCCGCATGCTTCTTAATATATTCGGAAGCCCGAAGGAGATGTCGTATGTCAAATGGTGTTTCTAAGATTTCGTCTTCTTTATAAGTATTTCTTCTTGCCATTTAATCTCCCTCCTTTCCTAGGCACCGGTCTGAAGCTTAACCAGTTCGGCGTAGTATCCGCCCTTCTTGATCAGCTCTTCGTGGGTTCCGCGCTCGGTAATCTCGCCGTGTTCCATAATGAGAATCTGGTCTGCATCCTTGGTGGTGGAGATACGCTGAGCAATTATTATCTTGGTACAAGGGAAGTCCAAATGACGGAGACTTTCCTGAATTTCTTTTTCTGTTTCCAGATCCACAGCGGAGGTTGTGTCATCGAGAATCAGAATGGAGGGTCTTACCGCAAGGGCTCTCGCAAGGGAGATTCTTTGTTTTTGACCGCCGGAGAGACCTACGCCTCTCTCTCCCACTATGGTGTCGTAGCCCTCAGGCATCTTTGCAATGAAATCAGATGCGGCAGAGTATTTGGCGAAGCGAACCACCTGCTCCTTTGTTATCTCGCTGTCACCATAAGCAATGTTTCCGTCTATGGTGTCGGAATAAAGAAGCACATCCTGAGTAGCGAGGCCGATGTTTTTACGAAGCTGTGAAAGCTTCAGTCTGTTTACATTTATTCCATCCACAAGAACTTCGCCTTCGATGGGTTCGTAGAACCTGGGAATCAAGTGGATAAGGGAGGTTTTACCACAGCCGGTTTCGCCCATAATTGCGATGGTTTCCCCGGGCTTGGCTGTAAATGAAATATGCTCAAGGACAGGAAGCTTTCCGTCGGAGTACATGAAGGAAACATTCCTGAATTCAATTTCGCCTTTGAATCTTTCGGGCTTGTCGATGGCATCGGGAGCATCGACAATGTCGGGCTCGGAGTAATATATCTCCATAACCTTTGCGGAGGCGGCAGAGAATCTCTGGAACTCATTCATGACGTTACCTAATTGCCTCATGGGGTTGGCGATTGCCCAGATAAGTCCGGAAAAAGCGACATACTCTCCCATGGAAAGCCTTCCTTCTATAAGGAAAAGACCGCCCACAAGAATTAGGATTACCGAAAGAGCATTGGCCAGAGTCTCAACATATGGATAGAACTTCAGCCACACAAAGGCGGTTTTCTTGTTGGTGTCCCTGAAGTCAGAGTTGCAATCGTCAAACTTCTCTATTTCATAATCTTCTCTGGCAAAAGCTTTAACCACTCTGTTGCCGGCTATGTTCTCCTGAGCCACCGTATTCATGTAAGCAAGCTTTTCACGTAAAAGAGCGTGCAAGGGAGCAACCAGAAGTTTGAACACATATATAATAAAGAAGATAAGAGGAGCGATGATGAGAAGATAAAGAGCCAGCTGCCAGTTCATTGAAAGGAAGTAGATAGCGGTTGCACCGATAAGGGCAAAGGCTTCCACTACCATTCTTACAACCCATGCAAGCATATGCCGCACCGCGTCAAGGTCGCCGGTAAGTCTTGTCATGAGATCGCCTGTACGGTAGGCGCTGTAGAACTTCATGTCCTGTCTCTGAATCTTGTCATAGAGAAAGTTTCTTACTTTGAAAAGCACATGCTGGGATACTTTCTCGTAGCCCATACAGTCGAAGTAGACAATGATACATCTTAGGATGGTCAGGCCTACCATTAATATAAGAAGCCTTACAAATTCATCTCCATGGGAGGCAAGATATTCCTTTGCTCCTTCTCCGGTTAAGAACTTGTCTACAATTTGTCCTGAAAAATAAGGCACAGTCAACTGCATAATATTGTAGACGACCGTGCCAAATATGGCGAAACCATAGAGCAAGCGATAACCTTCCATGTTGTCCCAAAGCCATTGAAGCCTGGTTCTTGGATAGTTCCACTTTCCGTTTTTGTTTTTCATAATTTACCCCGTTTAGTTAAAGAATATTAACTTGTTAAAAACGATTCTATTCTACTTATAAGAAAGATACAAGGTGTATTTTTTATATTTGGTGCATTAAAAACGGCGGACCAAAAAATCCGCCGTTTATGATTTCAATATTCAGTTTGTGAGAGGGTTTAAACCGACTCGTGGAATGTTCTTGAAATAACGTCAGCCTGCTGTTCGGGTGTTAACTTAATGAAGTTAACAGCATATCCGGAAACCCTGATTGTAAGCTGAGGATATTTTTCGGGATGCTTTTGTGCATCGTAGAGAGTATCTCTGTTAAGAACATTTACATTTAAGTGATGTCCGCCCTTTGTTGCGTAGCCATCAAGTAAAGATACAAGATTGTTAACCTGTGCTGTATTTGCTGCTGCCATGTGAATACCTCCTTTTCAAATGACTGTATGTGAGATTGGTTTGATTTCTACCTATATAATAGGAAAAAAATATTAAAGAGTCCGTAACATTCGTTACGAGAATAAATTAACAATTGTTGACGTGACTATCTTAACTAATGTAACATATGTTACAGAAGCACTTGCTTTTATTTGATACTATAGGCAATGGAAAACAACATTATACTGTAAGGAGGGCAAGAAATGACAATTTATAAGTGCATGCACTGTGGAAACATGGTCATGAGTGTTAAGAGTTCGGGAGTTCCCATGGTTTGCTGTGGAGATCAGATGACTGAGCTTATCCCTGGAACAAGCGACGGTGCCGTTGAGAAGCACGTACCTGTTTATGAGGTAAAGGACGGCAAGGTTACTGTTAACGTAGGAAGCGTAGATCATCCTATGATTGCAGAGCATTACATCGAGTGGGTTGCTATTGAGACCAACTTAGGATGCAGAATGACAAAGCTTAAACCCGAGACAGCACCCAAGTGTGTATTTACTCTTGAAGAAGGAGAAACAGTTAAAGAAGTTTTGGCTTACTGTAACTTGCACGGACTCTGGAAAGCATGAGGTGAAATATGAGCGAAATAGCTTTAAATGCAAGTAATTTTGATGAGACAGTTTTAAAATCAGATATTCCTGTAGTGGTAGATTTCTGGGCACCCTGGTGTGGCCCCTGCAAGATGTTTGCACCTACCCTTGCGAAGTTTGCGGAAGTAACAGAGGGCAAAGTCCTGGTTGGAAAGGTAAATGTTGACGACGAACAGGATCTTGCCATGAAATACGGAGTTGCTAGTATCCCTACAATTCTCGTATTTAAAAATGGTGAGATAGCTAACAAGAAAGTCGGTGGCTTAAGCCTTGACCAGTTAAACGAGTTTGTAGGAATCTGACAAACGGGAATCATAATTGAAAAGGAGATATAAATAATGAGCAGATACGCAGGTACACAGACCGAGAAGAATCTTCAGGCAGCATTTGCAGGAGAATCTCAGGCAAGAAACAAATATACTTATTTCGCATCAAAGGCTAAAAAGGAAGGTTTTGAGCAGATTGCTGATCTTTTCTTAAAGACAGCCGACAACGAGAAAGAGCACGCTAAGATGTGGTTCAAGGAATTGGAGGGTATCGGTGATACTGCTGCTAACCTTGCTGCTGCAGCTGACGGCGAGAACTACGAGTGGACAGATATGTATGAGGACTTTGCCAAGACCGCAGAGGCTGAGGGCTTCAAGGATCTTGCAGTTAAGTTCAGACTTGTAGCTGCCATCGAGAAGAGACACGAGGAGAGATATCGTGCACTTCTTAAGAATGTGGAAGCTCAGGAAGTATTTGCAAAGAGCGAAGTAAAGGTTTGGGAGTGCCGTAACTGCGGACACATTGTTGTTGGCACAAAGGCTCCTGATGTATGTCCTACATGCGCACATCCTCAGAGCTACTTTGAAGTACACGCAGAGAATTACTAATTATGGTTTGCGAACTGTTTGATTCCATTACCGAAGAAGAACAGAAAAAGATGCTTACCTGCGCGGCAGCAAAGGAGAGATCCTTCGCTGCCGGCGAATATATTTTCAGACAGGGCGATTCGCCAAAGAGCATGTATCTGGTCCTTAAGGGCAGCGTCATGGTGGCCAAGGATTTTGTCACCGGAAAAAGAAGCGTTCTCTTTATAGTTTACGAGAAGGACGTTTTCGGAGAAATGTTCGCTTTTTCCAATGAGAGCCAGTTTTGGTACGACGCCATTGCCAATGAACCGGTAACGGTTCTAGAGATACCTTTTGGGTTCTTCTTTGGCTTTTGTGAAAACGCATGCAGAAAACACCAGACAATAGTCAAGAACATGCTGGGGATTTTCTCAAAGAAGAGTTTTATGATGACCAAGAAGCTTTATCTTCTGTCAGGGAAAACGCTTAGAGAGAGAATATCCATGTGGGTTCTTGATCTTGCCGGAGAAAAGGATTCCTTTAAGTCTGACATGAACAGAGAGGAATTATCCGACTATCTGGGAACAACCAGGCCGTCCCTTTCAAGGGAGTTAATGGCCATGCAGGATGAGGGCCTTATTGAGGTGGAACGTTCATCCTTCAAAATCAAAGACCGGGAAGGTCTGGAGTATTACGCGGAGTAGATTTTCTACTCCGCTTTTTTGTGACCAATTTATTAATGTTTCTTTAAAAAAACAATGTGCATCTTTCATTTTATAAAAGATATGTTAGAATGATGATGCTATGGAAGAAAAGAAGAAGATAAACAAAGCAATAATAGCCGTAATTGCTTCCCTCGGTGTAATAACAGCGGGGCTTTTTGGCTATGTAATATATATGGATGCAACAAAGCCTGTGTTTAATCTGAACACAGACAGCCTTTCCATCGAGGCAGGGGATGGCTTTGATCCCCTGGATTACGTATCTTTTGTCAAGAATGTGGATGAGAAAACCATCGACATCGACAACCCGGTTCAGACAGGAATTCTTGGTGAGTACCAGGTATATTACGGAGCAGGCCAGGAAATCAAAGCTTTAAAGGTTACCGTGGAGGACACTAAAGCTCCAACTTTCACCATTAAGCCCGGTACCCACGAGTACTATACGGATGAGAAGATTGCACCGGAGGATTTGATTTACACCTTAAGTGATGAAACAGATGTTGATGTAAGCCTTGATTACGAGGGCCAGAATTTTACCGAACCCGGTGATTACAAGCTTAAGGTTGTGGCTTCAGATGCCGCCGGAAACGAAACAGTCAGATTTGCCAACATTAAAATAAGCAAGAAGGATACTACCCCTCCTGAAATCTGGGGAGTAATTGATGTTGTAATTGTTGAGGGAGATTCCCTTGATTTAATGAACGGTATCCAGGTTTTTGATGACATAGATGAGAATCCTTCCCTTGAAATAGAAGGTGAATATGATAAGGAAAAGCCCGGCGAGTACCGGATTAAATATATAGCAAAGGATGCTTCAGACAACGAATCCAGCGCCGAAAGACTTATAAGAGTTGAGCCCGAAATCATAGTTCCCGTTGAAAGACCTGCGGGAATCGAACCCTTCACCGGTGATGTTACTAACTACATTCCTCAGGGAGGAAGCGTTGGCTGGGACGCAACGGGAATTAGAAAGCAACCCTATCTCGTAGCTGTAAACAGAGCCATGAATACCGTTACCGTATACGGCAAGGATGAGAACGGAAACTACACAATTCCTGTGAAGGCCTTTGCCTGCAGTGTGGGAAGAGAAGGCCATGAGACAATAACCGGCACATATAAGACCACAGACCGATTCCCCTGGTGTTACATGGTTGACGGAACCTGGGGAAGATATGCCATAAGAATTAGTGGCGGATACATGTTCCACTCCATCGGATACTACGAGAGAAAGGAAGATACTCTTGAGTACGATGAGTTTAATAAGCTGGGAACCCCTGCAAGCCTTGGCTGCGTAAGACTTTGCCTTTCAGATATTTATTGGCTTTACGCTTACTGCCCCACCGGCTTTAGAACCGTAATCTACGATGATTACGAATCCGCGGGACCTCTTGGCAAACCTACGCCTCCAATGATTGATACCTCAAATGAGTTCACCAGAGGTTGGGATCCCACAGATCCTGAGTATCCATATTAGAAAGCAAATGTGTTAATATATACATATGACTGATGAAGCAACCATTTTAAGTTATGCCGAGAAGGTAATAAATCTCGCAAGAGACACCATAACAGTTCGCTTCAGATTCTTTGATTCAGCATTGGCCAAGGTAAGCTTCGAAAGCCGCATCGGAATCAAAGGTTATGTTTTTGACGGCACAAAACTGATTTACGATCCATATATACTTTTAAATGATTATAAGGAGGAGTCCTCATTCGCTTTGAGGCTCCTCCTTCATGTGCTTTTTCACGCAATTTTAATGCACCCCTACAGGTTTGATAAGACGGAGGAAAAGTACTGGAATATAGCTTCAGACATTGCAGTAGAGAATATAATTCTTTCAATGGAAATTCCCGAGGCCACGCTGCTTAGGGATGGTGAGGAAAGAATAATTCTAAGCCGTCTTTCAAAATGGGTACCTAACCTCACTGCCGATGCACTGTACAGAGAGTTTGTGGTTGGCGGCATCTCCCACGATTCCGAGGAGAAGTATGCTAAGCTCTTTAAGTTTGATACCCACAGACCAAGGGCCACATACAAGGATGAACCCAAGGAGATTTTTACCAAGGAAGACTGGGAGAAAATAGCCGAGCGAGTAAAGGCGGAGCTTAAGTCTTTTTCCAAGGATATTACAGGCGGGGAGTCCATATTACAGAACCTTAAGGAAAGCACCAAGAAGCGCTACGATTACGATGAGATTCTTAATCGCTTTGCGGTGATGAGCGAAGAGATTAAGGTTAACCCCGACGAGTTCGACTATATCTACTACACCTACGGTCTTGACACCTACGGAAACATGCCCCTAATCGAACCTCTCGAGTACGCCGAGGAAAAGCGAATCAAGGAATTTGTCATAGCCATCGATACCTCGGCTTCCGTAAGAGGCAAGATGGTTGAAGGGTTCCTTAACAAGACCTACGACATTCTCTCGAAATCCGTAAGCTTTTCGGAGAAGCTGAATGTCCACATAGTTCAGTGTGATTCTAAAATCACTCAGGATACGGTGATAGAATCCAAGAACGATTTGAAGAAGGCCGCCGACAACTTTAAAATCAAAGGTTTTGGAGCCACGGACTTCAGGCCGGTGTTCGCATATGTGGATCAGTTAATCAGAGATGAAAAGATTAAGAACCTGAAGGGCCTTATCTATTTTACAGACGGATACGGAATTTACCCCGAGTCGCCGCCCCGCTACGACACGCTCTTTGTTTTTGACAGGGAGGATGAGTACAGAATGCCGGTGCCGGGTTGGGCAATCAAAGTGATATTGGAGGATGAGGAATGAACATAAGAGAAGCAAAGGATTATATAAAGGATACGGTCCAGTTATACCTGACAAAGGACGAGTTCGGAGACTATAGGATTCCTGTGGTAAGGCAGCGCCCCATTTTCTTACTGGGAGCTCCCGGAATAGGAAAGACTGCGGTTATGAGCCAGATTGCATCGGAGCTTGATATTGCTTTGGTGAGCTATTCCATGACCCACCACACAAGACAGTCTGCCCTTGGCCTTCCCTTCATCGAGAAGAAAGAATATGCAGGTAAAAACTACAGTGTCTCCGAATACACCATGAGTGAAATCATCGCCTCCGTTTATGACACCATGGAGGAAAGCGGAGTAAAGGAAGGTATTTTATTCCTTGATGAGATTAACTGTGTTTCGGAAACCCTCTACCCTTCCATGCTTCAGTTCCTGCAGTATAAGGTTTTCGGTAAGCATACCGTTCCTGAAGGCTGGGTTATTGTAACCGCAGGAAACCCCCCGGAATTTAATAAGGCCGTAAGGGAGTTTGATGTTGTTACTCTGGACAGACTAAAGGTTATAGAGGTTGAGGCAGACTATCCCGCCTGGAAAAAGTACGCCTTCGATGCAGGTCTTCACGGCTCCATTCTCAATTTCCTGGAGTCAAACAGGGATTATTTCTATGGAGTAGAAACCACCGCTTTTGGCAAAAATTATGTTACGGCCAGAGGCTGGGAAGACCTCTCAGATATTATCAAGCTCTATGAAGAGTCCGGAAAGAAGGTTACTGAAAGTCTCGTAGGTCAATATATTAAGAACGAGACTGTTGTAAAAGAGTACACTGCTTACTATGACCTCTACAACAAATATAAGAGACAGTATGACGTGGAGGGCGTTTTTGAAGGCAAGGTTGATGAGAAGATGGTGAAGGCCGTTTCTAAGGCAGCAGTTGATGAGAGACTTGCCCTTACCGGACTTCTTTCGGATGTGGTTAAATCAGAGATTAAAGATATTATGAGAAGGCAGCAGGTTTTGAAAGATGTAAGACCCTCCCTTTCAAGAATGACCTCCGGAGAAGAAAAGGATATTGCAGGATATATAAAGACCCTTGTAAAGGCAAGAGAAAAGATAATTGCAGACAAGCAAAGAGCAGGCTCCTTAACGGCAGCAGAAAAGACAGAGGGAAAGAGAATCATTGCGCTCTATAAAGACCTGTCAAAGCAGGCCGGCACACCAGATGAGGTAAAGACGTTTTTTAACGGCGAGATTGGAGCCCTGAAAGAAAGGGTGGCCACGGAGCAAAAGAGGCTTGATAATCTCTTTGCCGCCATGAGTAAGATTTTTGGTGAGGAGTCCAATGAGATGTTAGTTCTTGTTACAGAACTCACCCTTGGCAAGGATACCGCGGACTTCTTTGCAAGCTTTGGCTCCGATTCCTACGAGAAGTACAACGCCCTTCTCATGGTAGGTGACCGAAAAGAAACCCTCCGCAAGGAAATCCTCAACATACTTTAGGTGCAAAATGGGGACAGGCCCCAAATTGCACATACATCCCCCCGGGGGGTTTGTGGAAGATGCTATGCCTCCTATATAATGAAGTCGATATCATTATATGGGAGGTATTTCTTTATGCATATGGCAGATGCCTTGTTGGCCCCCGCTGTCGCAGCTACAATGTATGTGGCTTCAGGAACAGGTGCCGGTTTTTCAATCAACAAACTTAGGAAGGACGACGAACCTCAGAAGTTGCCTGTTATGGCAGTTACTTCTGCTCTTGTTTTTGCAGGGCAGATGATTAACTATACAATTCCCGGAACAGGTTCTTCAGGACACATGTGCGGAGGCATGTTATTATCTGCACTCCTTGGACCTCAGGCGGGATTCTTATCGATGATAGTAATCCTTGCAATCCAGTGTTTATTCTTTGCGGACGGAGGACTGATGGCTCTTGGAGCCAATGTGTGGAACATGGCATTTTACGGGTGCTTTATAGGGTATTACCTGATATGGCGTCCTTTTATGAGAAGTAAAATATTCGGAGACAACAGAAACGGTCAGAGATGGAGAATTATTCTTGCGTCAATTATCGGCTGTGTTGTTACTCTTCAGATGGGAGCTTTCTCTGTTGTGCTTGAAACAAGCATTTCAGGAATCACAGAGCTTCCCTTTGGTGCATTCGTTGCTTTGATGCAGCCTATACACCTTGCAATCGGTCTTGTGGAAGGACTCATTACCTCAGCGGTACTGATTTTCGTATACGAGACAAGATCTGAACTTTTGCAGGACGTAAATGTTTCTGAGAATGATAAGAAGGGCTCCTTAAAGAGCGTCATCGTTACACTCGGTGTTGCTGCCCTTGTAATCGGTGGAGGCTTAAGCCTTTTTGCAAGCTCCAATCCTGACGGACTTGAGTGGGCACTCTTCGGAAACGCAGAGGAAGGATATGCCGAGAACATGGGACTTGACGAAGATAACTTCGGTATTGAAAGCAGTGTAGCTGAGAAGGCCGGGGCTATTCAGGAAACCACTTCTTTCCTGCCGGACTATGCATTCCCTGACAGCGAAGCGGCTGTGGGAACCACTGTTTCAGGTATTGTGGGTTCGGCAATCGTAGCAGGTGTTGCAGTTCTTATCTGCTTCGCAGGCGGATTCTTCAGAAAGAAAAAGAAAGCCGAAGCATAAATTTAGTTTAAATTGAGTAGAGATAAGTTATAATTAAGGGGCGTCGTTTGATGCCCCTTATTGATTCTTAAAGGTATTCACATATGAACAAAATGCAAAAGGCCCTTAGAGAGCTCTCTGAAATGGATGAGCTCTCGGCACGAACTTCGCCAATTCACTCATTGCACCCTGCGGCGAAATTCCTTACGACAATTGCATATATCATGGTTGTTCTTTCCTTTGACAAGTACGACTTAAACGGGCTGTTTCCAATGATTCTCTGGCCCATCGTTTTATTCCAGGTCAGCGGAACAAATGTGAGGAGCTGTTTTTACAAGCTAAGAATTGTTCTTCCCCTGGTAATGGCTGTGGGTCTTTTTAACCCGTTTTTCGACAAAGAGATTATGGTCAGAATCGGAGGAGTGGCAATATCCGGCGGTGTAATCTCCATGATTACCCTGATGCTTAAAGGTGTTTACTGCCTGATGGCATCCTTCCTTTTAATGGCTACCACGAAAATTGACAATCTTTGTGCTGCCCTCAGAAAGCTCCACATTCCGTCAATGATAGTATCTCTTCTCTTGCTCACCTATCGATATGTGGGAGTAATGACTGAGGAACTTGCGGTAATGACGGACGCTTATCACTTAAGGGCACCGAATCAGAAGGGCATACACGTATCTGCCTGGGGCTCATTTCTGGGACAACTTTTGCTCAGAAGTATGGACAAAGCTCAGGAAATCTACTCGGCCATGCTCCTTCGGGGTTATCACGAGCATTTCCATTATTCGGAAAACAGGCGGTTTAATGCCCATGATGCCATATTCTTGGCAATTGCGGTTACAATCTTTGTAATCCTTCGATTATATAATCTGACCGAGGTCCTTGGCGGTCTGGTTGTGAGGTAAATAAATGATTGAGTTTCAGAATGTAAGCTTTGCATTTGAGAATAACAAGGAGGTTCTAAGGAACCTGTCTTTCAAAATAGAAAAGGGTGAGTCCGTGGGTCTTATCGGAGCCAACGGAGCCGGAAAGTCCACCCTTATGAAGCTGATAGTCGGCCTTCTTACAGGTGAGGGAAAGATTACCATAGACGGAATCGAAGTAAGCCGAAAGAAGTTATACGAGATTCGAGGTAAAATCGGATTCGTTCTCCAAAACTCCGACGACCAGATGTTTATGCCCACGGTCCTGGAGGATATGATGTTCGCTCCTCTAAACTACGGGCTTTCAAGGGGGGAGGCGGAGAAAAAAGTCGATGAAGTCCTTGCACGCCTGAACATTTCGGAGTATAAAGACAAGTATAATCACAAGATTTCCGGAGGCGAAAAGAGAATGGCAGCCATCGCCACCATTCTTGCCATGGACCCTGAGATTATACTTATGGATGAACCAACATCTGCCCTGGATCCTTATAACAGACGCATTGTCATCAACACCATCAAGGAACTTAATCAGACCAAGCTTATCGCATCCCACGATCTGGATATGATTCTTGATACCTGTGACAGGGTAATCCTTTTATCAAAGGGTGAAATTATTGCAGACGGTCCCGTCCGTGAAATTTTGAGTAACAAAGAACTTCTGGAAGCCAACCGCATGGAGCTTCCTTTGAGTTTAACATGATGTCAGGTGGAAAATATGAACACAAAACTTACAGTTATAGTCGACAACAAATCCCACGAGGAGCTGGGCGGAGAATGGGGACTTTCCATTCTCGCAGAGTATGGTGATAAGAAGATTCTTCTTGATGTTGGATCCTCAGACTTGTTTGCTGAGAACATGAAGAAGCTTGGCTTTGATATTGCCGATGTAGATTATGGAGTGCTGAGCCATGCTCACTATGACCATTCCAACGGCCTTAGAAGGTTCTTTACCGATAACAAAAAAGCAAAATTCTATTTCAGAGAAACCACCGGTGAGAACTGCTATCATAAGAAGTTTATTTTCAGATTCTACATTGGTATTCCCAAGCATATTCTTAGGGACTATCCCGACAGGATAGAGATGGTTTCCGGTGATTATAAGCTGTGTGACGGAGTTTATCTGATTCCTCACAAGACACCGGGTCTTGAGGAGATCGGTAAGCGGGAATCCATGTATCAGAAGACCAAAGAAGGTCTTAAACCCGACAACTTCTCCCACGAGCAGAGTCTTGTGCTTGATACCGACAAGGGTCTTGTAATCATTAACAGCTGCTCCCATGGCGGCACCATCAATATAATAAACGAGGTTCAGTCAACCTTCCCTGACAAGCATGTGCATGCTTTAATCGGAGGATTCCATCTGTTCAATAAGCCTGAGGATGAAATCAGAGCCACCGCCAGGGCCATAAAGGAAACGGGCATTGATTATGTCTGCACGGGTCATTGCACCAAGGATCGCGCCTATGGCATTATGAAAGAAGAACTTGGCGAAAAGCTTGAACAGCTGAGAGCCGGCCTTGTTATGGAATTCTAGGAAACGAGAAAACGGAAATGGATTTGGATTACGAAATAGTACTTGCCACGGAAGAAGACCGTGAGGAGGTACTTGCGCTATATAAGTCTCAGCTTGGCAGACCCTTCTGTCCCTGGGATGAGGAATACCCCAGTAACGGCACCATAGATTTTGACCTTGAAAGAGACTCATTATTTATCTTAAGATCTGAGGGTAAAATCGTCGGCTGCTTCTCTGTGGAAGACGACGAAGATGTGGACGCCCTTGAGTGCTGGGACCGGAGTATCTTTCCCGGAGGAGAATTGGCGAGACTTGCGGTTTTGCCTGAAATGCAGAATAAGGGAATTGCCAAGATTCTTGTGGAATACGGTTTGGCGGAGCTAAAGCGAAGAGGCTTTAAGAGCATCCACTTTCTTGTGGACAAGCATAATGTTAAAGCACTTAAGGCATACTCCCACTTTGGATTTAAGACTGTGGGGGAGACTTTCATGTACGAACACGAGTATCTATGTTGTGAAAAGGAACTGTAGAATATGAAGCATTATATAATTGCCAAGTTTAAAGACAGGGATAATACCGAAAAACTGTTTCCGGAAATCAAGATGCTTTTCGATAAGGCTCTTACGATTGAGGGTGTAGAGAATATCGAGATTCATAAATCCAACAGCCAGAGAGATAACAGGTACAGCCTCATGATTGAGATGACACTTTCTCCTGAAGGGCTTGAAAGATTTGATGCCTCCGAGGTTCACAGAGACTGGAAAAGCAGGTTCGGAGAGTTGCTTGAAAGCAAGGCGATATTTGATTGCGAATAGGATAATGAAATGCCCCTGTCAATGACAGGGGCAAGTTTTTTAATATTTCCACTGATAAGTCTTCAAATCAACTCTGTTATCCACAACCTCAACCCCTTCATCCTCAAGGTATTTGGCCTGGTAATTAACGCCGCCGAAGACAAAAGCTTCAGCCAGTTGTCCCTGGGAATTTACCACGCGGTGGCAGGGTATTGAATCGTGATCCGGGTTCTTGTGAAGAGCATTGCCTACAGCTCTGGCCATCTTCTTATCCCCGGCAAGCTCTGCAATCTGGCCATATGTGGCCACACACCCTTTAGGGATTTTCTTAACGGCTTCGTATATCCTTTTGGTGGGTGAGTCTGTCACCAGGTCATAACTCTCCCCAATCATTCTTTTTATATCTTCATCGGGAATACTTCCGTCAAGAATGATAGTATTCCAATGTTCTTTATTCTGATGGTAACCGGGAATTACTGACTTGTACATCTGTCGCCAGAAATAGGCGTTATCCGGATGGACCTTCACGTTCAGATTGACATAGCCATTCAGTTCATATGTCCAAAGAAAGGCTTTCTTATTTCCCTTCACTCTGACAAGCTGCCAGTTCTGATCGTGAAAGGGCGTATCTTTGTATGTATTTGGAAAACTAAGTCCGTATTCTAAAGCTTCTTCGCGTGTTTCCATATAACCTCTACAACATCAAATCATCTAAAGCCGATGATTCATCAGTACTTCCGGCTGCCTCATTAATAAGAAAGGCCTTGGCCTGAACCTGAGTGGCGCTTAAGTCAGCCACCATTCCTTTGATATCATCTTTGGAGGGCTTGACTATTGAAAGGTAGAGTTTATAGTAATCTACCTCTCCTTCGCAGTCTTCCTTTAAAGTAACCCAGGCAAAATCCTTGGGATTTCCGTAGGCCCTTGCTTTGATATAGTTCTCAAACAAGGTTCTTTTATCATCTTTAAGAAAACTGTCATGCATAAGTCTTAAGAAGCAAAGGAAGCACTTATTCTTTGCAGCTCTTTTGACAAAATCGTCTGTTTCTCCGGGCATCTCTCCATCCACAGATCCGATGCCGTCTGTTGATATATCCTCTTCTCCGCAGACCAGGGTATTGATGCTTCCCTCAGCATCGTCAGTATTAAGAAGAGCCATAAGGGCGATATCCCATTTCTCATACCAGCCCTGCTGTCCCAGATCTTCACTTCTTAACAAATGCTCATTGGGAAGCCTGTTTACATTTGCCGCAAGAAGAACTGATAAATCTTTGTGGGCGTCCTTAAAGGATATTTCTTTCAGGTGTTCGCAGCCCTCAAAGACTCCACGGCCGAAGATGTTGGCTTTAATTGCTCCTTCAAACTTTACCGTTTTCAGATTGTTACACTTTGAAAAGCACCAGTCGGATAAGCTTTCAATACTTTCCGGCAGAAATACTTTTTTAATAGACTTGCATCCAAGGAAAGCTTTCTTCCCGACTGTCTCAATGTCTGTTTTGTCAGAGATATCAAGAACAGAGCCCATGTCTTCATATCCGACAATGGACTTTTCCTTCTCGTCATATTTAAGTACAAAGGCTTCTGTTCTTAGTTCCATCTATTATTCTCCGCTTATAATTGCAGATAAAAGATAAAGTACCGGTGAGTTCCAGTAAATGGCAACCTCATTGGTTGAGTAACTCTCGCTGTGATCAATGTAAGATTTAGCGGGAGGCGCATCCTTAAGAGCTTTGCCGGCGCAGGGATCCTGTTTACCGCCGTTAGGTCCGCCTGCAACCATTCCCTTTACAAGGGAGCTTGTTGCAAGACTGGGTCTGTGGTGAGAATTCTGTGTATAGTTTGTACCGAATCCGGAAATAAAGGAGTAGGATACTGCGTTCTGACCAAACAGGTATGAAATCTGATCATATGCAGCGGTGTACATTTCCTTCATATCGGGGCAGTATTTGTTAACAAGAAGCATCAGTCTCGCAAAGGAACAAACGCTTAAGTTGGAACCCCAGATATAGTTTGTTCCAAGGTCACACATATATCCGTCGGTCTTCACATTGTTAAGGTACTCATTTGCCTGATTCTTACACGCTTCTAGAACTTTATCTTTAAGTGCTGCATCCTGTAAGCTCTCATCAAGTGAAAGATAAGCAGCGTTTCCATAGGTTCCCATTGTGTCCCAGCCAAAGCCGAAGGGAACGTTGCCTGAAAGTGCTTTTGATACATAGTCTTTATACTTCTGTTCGCCTGTAACCTTTAAAAGTTCAACTGCAGCCCAGTATCTCTCGTCCGAACTGTCACCGTCACCGTATTCGCCTGTATGAATTTCGGGAGGATTTTTAAAGCCTTCCATGCCAGGATTTGCTTCAAGGAAGTCCCATGCTTTCTTTGCAACTTCAAGGGCCTTGTCTGCAAATTCTTCATCAAAGGGTCTGTAGATTCTTGATGCCATAGCCATAACAGCTGCAAAATCTCCTGTTGCGGTGGGAGAAATGGGAGCAAGTACCAGCTTCTTTGTTTCTGCCTCGGGCATTACATATCCGGGGAAGTCTATGCAGGTAACCTTGTGGTAAACTCCGCCCGTTGCCTCATCCTGCATCTTAAGCATCCAGTCAAGCTCATATCTTGCTTCATCAAGAATATCGGGGATTCCGTTTCCGCTTTCGGGAATTCCCACTGAATCAGTTTTCCAAATCTCAGGGAAATCCTCATAAGCCATAAACATATCTGCAATGCTTGTGGCTCCTGCAACCACGTATCTTCCGTAGTCACCTGCATCGTGCCATCCGCCGTTAACTTCCTTATATTCCTTTGTTCCGTAAATCTGGGCATCAGAGGTATGACAGGGGCCGTGAGCAATCTTTCCAACAATTGATTCCTCTACCTCACAACCGCAGCGCTGCTTATAGAAAAACAGGAATATCTCCTTTAATGCCTCATCATACACGCCATCTTTTATCTCAAAAGGATAGGACTCCTCATCGTTTGAAACCTTTACCACATAGTTTCCGGGAGTGGTAAAATCAGAGAAATCTCCCTGGTAGACTGTCTCAGCTGCTTCCTTTGCTTCGACAGGACCTGTGAGTGTTCCCTTGAAAACTTCCTCGTCAGTCTTCGCATCCAAAATTCTAAATTCCGGATTGAGATTCTCACCCCTTACAACCACAGTCTTTCTTGCTTTAGGCATAAAGCCAACCTGATTTAAATTAACATTTCCTGACGCGTTTCTCATCACCGTCTCCTCTTCCTTTGTTTTAATGTTTTCTTCTGTTTCGGATTCAGCAGCCTCTACCGCAGCTTCCTCCGAATTAATCTCCGCTTCGCCTGAAGGTTCATTTGCTGTACCTGTGCCATTTGAGGCACATCCCATAACCGATACAGTCATTACAGAAGCCAACAGCAGAGCAAGATATTTCTTTTTCATACCATTTCTCCGATCTTACTTAATCGATTAACTTCCCCACAGGATAATTCTACCATACTATGATAGAATAAAACCATGACCAATATAAAATCACTCTTAGACTTTTGGAATACAGCATCAACCGCAAAAGGATACAAGCCTTTATCTAAGGAAGAATTAAAGACGGCCCTTACAGAGAACAGATATTATAATCCTGATCTTGATTACCGCTTTGAAGTAAACGGAGAAATTAAAGGTTTTGCCTTGGGTGTAATGGGTGATGACGAAACCATACCCTTTGCAGACAAGGCCGGTTACATCACTTGCTGTATTTTTGATGATGAATATGAAGATGACAAGCATGTTGGTGAAGCTCTGGATTATCTTGAGAGAAAATTTAGAGACGGCGGGAGGGAGCGCGCGGAATTCAGTTTCTATAACCCTATGCGCTTATCCTGGTGCATGGCAAAGCAAAATGGCCATGAGCATAATAATCGCCCGGGAGTTTTAATTGGTTCAAAGCTTTATGAAATCCTGAAAAGAAGAGGTTATGAGATAAAAAGTCACGAGTGCTCCATGCATATGGACATCAGGTTTTTTGAAATGCCTGAGGAAATGAAGAAGCGGGAAGAGGACCTGAAAGCCAAAGGAATCACCATAGACTATTACACAGAAGATAGCGTTACAGGAATCGAAGAGTTTTTAGAGAGACTTAACAATCCCCTTTGGAGTATTCAGATTCCTGAAAGCCTTAAAAAGAATGAGCCCCTTATTTTTGTTTCGGATAATGGGAAGGCAGCAGGTTTTACGGGGCCTACCATAAAGGAGCCTTCGGGACGAGGGTATTTCCTTGGAGTTGCGGTGGATGAAGCCTATAGGGGAATGGGTATAGGAACCCTTCTGTTTCATAAACTTTGTGAAGGCTTTAGAAATGCCGGAGTGGAGTACGTGACGCTTTTTACAGGCAAGGATAACAAGGCCCTGGAGATATACAAAAAAGTGGGCTTTACAGTTGAAGAAGAATTTGCCACAATGAGGAAGGCATTGAACTGATAAACTATGGACTACAGAAGAGACTGGATATACACAAAAGAAAAACTCGTTACCGCCATAAAAGAGCTTGGCTTTCCCCCGGAGCTTGGAGAGCAGATTGCCAAGCAGCTTGGAAGCCCCAAAGCCATGGAGCGAATGATGGCTTATTTATATAACGTGCGGCCAAGAAGCGCTGAGCTGGTGGTGGATGAGATGTTGGCCATCTGCAGTGACATCGATGCCTGGAGAAACAAGAAAGCATCCGAGGCAGCCAATGCAAGATATAATGAGATTCTCAATGGGAGTCTCAATGATTACGAAGATGATGAGGACTGGGATTTATGACAGATTATGAATTGATGAAAGAGCAGCTTAAGAGTCTGGCGGAGGATGAACCATATTTCATCCCCGTTCTTTCAAACGCTTCCGCTCTTATTTTTGAAAACCTTGAAGAACTTAACTGGGCGGGCTTCTATCTTATGAATAAGGGATCTCTTCTTTTGGGCCCCTTCCAGGGCAAAACCGCCTGCATCCGCATCCCCCTGGGAAAAGGAGTATGCGGCACAGCGGCAGAAAAGGATGAAACCTTGGTTGTAAAAGACGTTCACGAGTTCCCGGGCCATATCGCCTGCGACAGTGCATCCAACTCAGAGATTGTGGTTCCCATCCACAGTGAAGGTAAGGTTGTAGGAGTTCTGGATTTGGACAGCACAAAGTTTGACCGCTTCAGCGATGCTGATAAACAGGGCCTGGAAGCTTTTGTAAAAACATTGGAAAGCGTTATAGAGTGGTAAGGACCTCCAATATTCCCCCGTCTTTTATGTGGGAGAAATCATAATAAACATTACCGATATAGTTTTCTTTGAACAGGTTAAGAAGGAATCTTGCCTGTTCTTTTTGTGCCTCACTGGCGTTTGGGTAGCAGCCCCATTCACCAATAAGTGCAGGGATATTCATTTTCTTGGCTCCCTCAAGAAGGCTTCCAAAAATGAAGGCCACTCTCTCACATCCGCTGGTTTCATAGGCTTCGGTGTCAACCAGAATGTCGTATCCGTGGGGCGCATAGGCCTGGTTTTCAACGATTCTGTCATCCTCATACACGGCAGGACCTATCATTGTAGGTACACCGGCATTGGCAAAATAATTGCTCTCAAACATTATGATGGTATCCACATCCACTCTTCTGATGGCCCTTGCCACATCATCGTAGAAGGGATTCAGAATTCTCATTTCGAATTCCGCCGCAATGGGAGCAATCTCTCCTATCATTTCCCCAATCTTTTCGAAATCCTCAAGAGCCGACATATCCCCATCCGGCATGTATTTATTCATTATTTCCGCAACCTTTACGCCGGGAGTCCCGGGGAAAGGCTCGTTCATTATGTCATATCCGATAACATAAGGATTCTCGGAATAGCGGGAGGCAATGTATTTCCAGAGGTTAATGTAGCGGGTTCTGATTCCCACACCGTCATCAAGAGCCGTATCCTTCCAGAAATTATCGAAAGCATGCTGAACCGCAGGGCTTATTAGATATGCATCGCTCCAAAGTTCGGTCTTAATGTGCTCTTCTCCATCTGTAAGGGTAGCCCACAAAGGCGCTCCGTCTCCGAAAGCCACACCGTATAAGTCCTGATGCATATCAAGAAAAACCGGAATGTCCTCCTTAGCTGCCATATCAATGATCCCGTCAATTCCTTTAAAATACTCTTCACTGTACTCACCGGGCTTTGGCTCACATCCGTCCCAGATCAGGCCAAGCCTTATTAAGTTGAATCCCTTTTCTTTAAGAAATCTGAAATCCTCAGGCTTGTAATCTCCAATGTATCCTCTTTCGGGTTCTTTGCAGACCATGTTTATTCCCTTGGGAATAAAGGGCTTATCCATATCGGAAACGAATTTGTTTCCATTTACTTTAACCTTCTTCATGTTCATTTTTATTTCCCTCTCTTGCTGCTACGTTAAAATCAGAAATTTCTCTTTCGAGCTTTCTCCCGATGGGGAAGAAAAGCATGGGAATGAATCCAACCACGCACATGATAATAGGTACAAGTCCGGCACCTACACGGATTCCCCATACAGCTCTCTCCGACTGAGCCGCAAGTGTACCGTCATAGCCGTAGCGGCTTAGTATACCGGAGAAGATGGTGGCCTGAAGACTTGTAAGCGATGTAGTCAGAAGGGCAAAAAGGCCACCATAAAGTCCGGTTTTTCTTGTGCCGGTCTGCATTTCGTCGTAGTCGATGAGCTCCCCGTTCAAGACTACGCCGGCAGTCTGAATAACATTCAGAGCAAAAACAATGAGGGTATAGCTGATGACAGCCTGCCACCCCTTTGTAATAAACATAAGGCTTGAGAAACCTGCCACTGCAGGAATGAAAGCAAGAAGTGTAATCAGCTTGCTTCCGTATACCTTAATCTTTTTTCCTGCCCAGGGAAGAAGAATCAGCATTATGACTCCGGGTATTACATCAGCCAGAGTCGCAACTGTTCCACTGGTTTTCACCACGGAATCCATAAAGTAAAGGAAGGGCGTAAAGTAGAAGCCTATGGCGCCCCTTGCGATAATATAGAAAAGAAGGTATGTGAGGAAAGGCTTTGAAATTACAATCCTCTTAACATCTCTAAGTACTTCGGAAATATTGTGATGCTCCGGCGGTGTGGCTGTCTCATACAAAGAGGCCTTGTCCTTGAGAGTCCTTAAGGCCACAAAATACATGCCGGCATTCACAAGAATCACCACTGAGAATACAGGAATAACCAATGCCCTGTTTCCGCCGCCAACCAAAAGCAAAGTGGGGATTATGGTTGTGATGGCTCCAAGCACATTTCCTATGTAGGTTCTTATAATGTCCACATCAACCCTCTCCTCCTTATCCGGCGCTGCCAAAAGGAAATAGGAGTTGTAGGCCACGGAATATACCGTATAGGCGGTATCAAATATGAACAGTTCCGCCAAAAGAACCCAGAATACTACCCAGTCGCTCCAGGACGGAGAGGACAAAAGCATAAAGAATATGGAAATAAGCATGGTAGGTGCCGTTACCTTCATGAGGTAAACATACTTGCCCCGCTTTTTACTAAAGGGAAGCTTATCTATATAGGCTCCCAGAAGCGGATCGTTTATGGCATTCCAAATACTGTAAATGAGATAAATCCAGCCATAGAATTTGGCATCGAGACCGATGATATCCGTGTAGAATTTCATCAGCGTGTTATGAATAATAATAGGTCCGATAACGGATGCAGGCCCCGGAAGAGCAAGTGTCAGTTTCTCTCTAAAAGTCAGCTTTCCGCCTTCTGAACCAAATTTCTCGTGAAAAAAGGTTGCTAATTTCCCCATGTGTAACCTCCTTTAAAGTCGTAACCCTACTTTGAATGTACACCTTAAAGTTACTTTAATGTCAACAAAAATAATGATATATTTTTTATATAGTAAAAACCGCGGGGGTCTACATTATGAAAGAGTTCTACACTATCGGGGAAGTCAGCAGAATCTTTAACATTCCTGCACCCACATTAAGATATTACGACAGTATCAAGCTTCTGAGTCCCTGGAAGAAGGGTGAGAACAGCTACAGATACTACTCAAAGGCTCAGTTTGAGATCATCTCCATGATTATTTTCATGCGCTCCATAGGAACTCCAATTAAGCGCCTTACGGAAATTCTGAATGACGATAATGCCGGTGGAGTTCAGAAGGAGCTTAAGCGTTGCAGAGAGGAAATAAACAACAGGATTGCTGAACTTGAGCTTCTGAAAACCAAGGTCAGCGCCTTTGATAAAAACATCAGGGATACCTGCTATGAATCGGACATTGCTGTAGTAAGTTTGCCGGAAATGTATATGATGAGTAAGCCCTTTGGCGAGGCGGATGAGCTTGATATCGATGAGATAATCAACGTCACCTCCGGCGCCACAGGATGGGCAAACACCGCAGGCCTTATCTCAACCATAACTCCCGAGAACCTTCTTGCGGGAAGATTCCACGATTATGAAAAGTACGGTTATATAAGCGAGATTCCCTTTGCAACCTCAAACAGTTACACCGAGGTAATTGAAAGCGGAAAGTATGTAGTTGGAAACATGAAGATCAAAACTGTCGAGCACTTTGAAGCAGATGAAACCTACAAAGCAATGCTTGATTACATAAAGAAACAGGGCCTTAAGATTAAAGGCCCTGTCATAGAGCGGAATATTCTTGATCTTTATTGCGGCAACCGCTTTAACCCCACAATGTTCTTTAAAGTCTACATTCCGGTGGGTTAAACAGTTGTTAGTGCTGTTATCGCGGAGAATACTAACAGATTAATAGATGCTAGCATTTGTTAGTGCTGTTATCGCGGAGAATACTAACAGATTAATAGATGCTAGCATTTGTTAGTGCCGTTATCACGGATAATACTAACAAATCAATGGAAGCTAGCATTTGTTAGTGCCGTTATCACGGATAATACTAACAAACCAATGGATGCTAGCATTTGTTAGTGGAATGCCCGTATGCATGTACTAACAAATGATTATGCTTGCTGTTTCATTAGTGACTTGGCGAGTTGAGTCGCTAACGAGATACTAACAAGAGGACAAAAAGACAAATTCGTTAGTCATACCAGCAAAGCTTTCCGAGAGAAATAAAGGCTTTGTTGAGGAGGTTGGTAAAACTAAAAACATATGACCTTGAAAACGTTTCAAAGTATTGTTATACTTTTGGGAAGAAATGGAGGATAAGATATGGCTAATTGGAAAAATCTTGATACATTAAAAAGCTTCTCTGACCTTAAGAACGTTAAGAAGGTCAACCTCAAATCCGTAATGAGCGGTGATGAGGGTGCAAAGAGAGTAGCGAAATATTCAGTAAAGATGGCAGCAGGCCTTAACTACAACTACGCAGCAAAGGCTGTTGACGATGATGTTTTGAAGGCACTTGAAGCCCTTGCCAAGGAGGCGGAGCTTGCAGACAAGTTCAAAGAACTCTACAACGGTGCTGTAATCAACACAGGTGAGAAGAGACTTGTTCTTCACCAGTTAACTAGAGGACAGCTTGGCGACGATGTTGTATGTGACGGCGTTAACAAGAGAGAGTTCTACCTTAACGAGCAGAAGAAAATTGCTGATTTTGCCAATAAGGTACATAACGGCGAGATCGTAAACGGCGCAGGCGAGAAGTTCACCACCGTTGTTCAGATCGGTATCGGCGGAAGTGACCTTGGTCCCAGAGCCATGTACATCGGCCTTGAGAACTGGGCTAAGAAAACCGGCAACTTCAAAATGGAAGCAAAGTTCATCAGTAACGTAGACCCTGATGATGCAGCAGCTGTTCTTAACAGCGTTGATGTTGCACATTCAATCTTTGTGCTTGTTTCCAAATCAGGTACAACACTTGAGACACTTACAAACGAATCCTTCGTAAAGGATGCTCTTAAGAAGGCAGGCCTCGATGCTTCCAAGCACATGGTAGCCGTAACCAGTGAGACATCACCTCTTGCAAAGAGCAGCGATTACCTTGCAGCATTCTTTATGGATGACTATATCGGCGGACGTTTTTCATCCACATCAGGTGTAGGCGGAGCAGTCCTTTCACTTGCTTTCGGCCCTGAAGTATTCGCAAGATTCTTAAAGGGTGCAGCTGAGGAAGACAAGCTTGCAACAAACGCTAATCTCCTTGAGAACCCTGCAATGCTTGATGCACTTATCGGTGTATATGAGAGAAACGTACTTGGAATGGCTACAACAGCAGTCCTTCCTTACTCACAGGCTCTCAGCCGTTTCCCTGCACACCTTCAGCAGGCAGACATGGAATCAAACGGTAAAAGCGTAAACCGCTTCGGTGAACCTGTAAATTACGTAACCGGACCCGTTATCTACGGTGAGCCCGGAACCAACGGACAGCATTCATTCTACCAGCTCCTTCACCAGGGCACAGACATCATTCCTCTTCAGTTCATCGGCTTCAAGAACAGCCAGATTGGAACAGATGTTGTAATCCAGGGAAGCACCAGCCAGCAGAAGTTATGCGCTAACGTTGCAGCTCAGATTGTTGCTTTTGCATGCGGTAAGGATGATGAGAACAACAACAAGAAGTTCGAGGGTAACAGACCTTCATCCATCATCATCGGTGAGCAGTTAACTCCCGAAGCTTTGGGAGCACTTCTCTCACACTTTGAGAACAAGATTATGTTCCAGGGCTTCACATGGAACCTCAACAGCTTCGACCAGGAAGGTGTACAGCTGGGTAAGGTTCTTGCCAAGAAAGTTCTTGCCCATGAGACTGAGGGAGCACTTAAGGCTTACAGCGATTTACTTAATATCTAAAATACCGAAAGAGCCCGTTATACGGGCTCTTTTTTTGTGAAATACATTATTGCTAAAGATTTGATAAAATGATACGCTCTCAATATGAGCAAAAAAACTATCACCGACAATATTACATTTATACCTGCATCAGATAACCCCCTGTCTGCGGATGTATATTTTATTAATGGAAAAGAGCGCACCTATGTAATTGATGTGGGCAGCAATGACGAGGCTTTAAGTCTTGTTGAGGAAACAGATAATAAAACTGTAATTATCACCCACTTCCATGAGGACCACGCATCAAATCTTAAACGTATTGAAATTGATGACGAAGATTTACTGGTTGGTGACTACACCAAAAAGGTTTATGACAAGGGAAGGGTAATAAAAGAGCCCTTTGAGATAAAGGACGGAGTGGATTTAAAAGTATTTCCCATAGCAAACAGCCACGCCAAGGGATCATTGTGTATTACAGTGAATGACGAGTATCTGTTATTGGGGGATTCTTATTACTGCTCTGCCAAAGGATATAACGTTTCTCTTCTTCAGGAGGAAATAGAGTTTCTGAGAAATCTGGTTTTTACCAAAGCAATATTCAGTCATGACGAAAAGATTCATACGAAGGAAGAAATATTAAGTGAACTGGAGGAATGCTACTCTAAAAGGGAAGCAGGAAATCCTTACATTAAACTCTGGTAACAACAGGCAAACAATCTGGAGGGATATTGAATGAAGAATATTACAATGGGAAGCACAGGTATTACAGTACCTCAGAACGGATTCGGAGCACTTCCGATTCAGAGAGTATCTCTTGAAGAGGCTGTTAAGATTCTCAGAAGAGCCTATGAGGGCGGCATGAGATTCTTTGATACTGCCAGAGCTTATTCCGACAGTGAGGAAAAGCTTGGAGCAGCCTTCGGTGACGGGTGGCTTAATCGTGAGGATATCATAATTACCACAAAGACAGCGGCCAAGACTCCTGAGGCCTTCTGGAAGGATCTGGAAACTTCCCTTAATAATTTAAAGACAGACTATATCGATGTCTACCAGTTCCATCTTATGGGACAGTGCTGGAAGCCCGGAGACGGAACAGGGATGTACGAGTGCATGCTGGAGGCAAAGAAGCAGGGCAAAATTCGTCACATCGGCGGAACAGCCCATAAAATCGGCATTGCGGAAGAACTTGCCGAGTCAGGTCTATACGAGACAATTCAGTATCCCATGAGCTATCTTGCCGAGGACAGAGAAATTGAGTTGATTAAAACCTGTAATAGGAATAATATAGGATTCATATGTATGAAGGGCCTTGCAGGCGGACTTATTACAAACTCCAGGGCTGCCATGGCTTTTGCCGCGCAGTTTGACGGGCTGGTACCTATCTGGGGCATTCAGAAAATGAGCGAGCTTGAGGAGTGGCTTTCATATATGAAGGATACTCCCACCATGGATGAAGAGATTACTGCCTTTATCGAGAAAGAAAGGCAGGAGCTTAAGGGTGAGTTCTGCAGAGGCTGCGGATACTGCATGCCCTGCACAGTGGGAATTCAGATTAATAACTGTAACAGAATGTCTCTGATGCTAAGACGCGCTCCCTCTGCGGGATGGCTTAGCGAGCAGTGGCAGAAAGAGATGGAGAAGATTGAGGAATGCATCAACTGTGGCGCCTGCCTTAAGAAGTGCCCTTATGAGTTAAACATTCCTGAACTTCTTAAGAAGAATCTTGAAGATTACAGAAATGTCCTTGCGGGAAAGGTTTCTGTTAAATAAAAGGAAAAGAAAAAATGGATCGAATTTATATATCGGATGAAATAAAAGAACTTGCTAAGGCTGCCGAGAAGGAGTGCAAGCCCTACTTTGATGCAGCGGATGAGGTGGCATTGTTTAACTCAGAGAAGGTGCTGAACGCCTTTCTTGAGAATGAGGTTTCATATCAGGACTTTGCTGAGATTAACGGCTATGCTTTCTTTGATGAGGCCAGAGACAAAATAGAGAGAGTTTTTGCGGAAGTTCTCGGAGCGGAGGATGCCCTTGTTAGAGCCCAGATTATGTCGGGAACCAACGCAATTTATCTTACTTTATCGGGACTTCTTCACCCCGGGGACACCATGATGTGTATTGCGGGAACACCCTATGATCCTTTACAGGAGATTATGGGTATCAGAGGTGAAAGCCCCCTTGCTCTTACCAGAAACGGCGTGAGCTATGAACAGATAGATTTAATCGGTGATGATTTCGATTATGACGCCATCGAAGCAAGAATCAGAAAAGGCGGCGTAAGACTTGTGGAGATTCAGCGTTCCTGCGGATACTCCCACAGAAGAGGCCTTTCAATCGCAAAGATTGAAAAAGTGTGCTCTCTCATTAAGAGCATCGACCCTGATGTTATCATCATGTGCGATAACTGCTATGGTGAACTGGCTGAGAAGAAGGAGCCTACGGAAGTAGGTGTTGATATCATGGCCGGCTCCCTCATGCACAACATGGGTGGCGGCGTTGCCACATCCGGTGGATACGTAGCAGGAAAGGCAGATTTGATTGAGCAGGTTGCGGACAGACTTACTTCTCCGGGAATGGGCAAGTATCTGGGAGCAAACTACAATCAGAATATTAAATTCCTTAAGGGTATTTTTATGGCACCGAGAACCGTTGCCAATGCTATAAAAACAGCCATTTTGACCAGCTATATGGTTGAAAAACTGGGACTTCCCAAGGTAGTTCCCAAATATGATGAATACAGAAGCGACATTATCCAGACCTTTGACTTCGGAAACGAGAAAGATCAGATAGCATTCTGCCAGGCGCTTCAGTCGTATTCTGCTGTTGATGCACACTTTACTGCTGTTCCCTGTGAAATGCCGGGCTACCCTCACGACGAAATTATGTCTGCGGGCACATTTGCTCAGGGCGCAACCATCGAGTTAACCTGCGACGGACCTGTTGTAGATCCTTACACAGTATTTATGCAGGGAAGCTTAACCTATGAAACAGGCAAGCTTTCAGTTTTGGCTGCCTTAACCAAAATGCAAAAAGAAAGAGAGAATTAAAATAAATGGATACAGAATTAAATATTGAACCCAAAAGAAGGAAGAATCTATGGGAATGGCTTAAAGGTTACTTTACCACTTACGAGAAAATCTGGATGCTCTCAATGGTTGTTCTTACCGTTGCGCTTGCAATCCTTTTTCCCGAGGATGACACAAACGGTGTCAGTGGTTTAGTAATCACAATCCTTTATGTTTTTGACGTTTTAATCGGCTTATTATGTGAGCTTTTATTTTCAAAGCAGAACAAATGGGGATTCCTCATTTACAACATCGTAGAGGTTATCGAAATTGTAACAATGATAATCCTGCGCACAAGATTTGCTTCCATGGCTGTTGCCATGTTTTACTGGATTCCTGCACACACATTGGGCTTCTTCCAGTGGAGAAGATTCCAGGATAAGAAAGACAGCAAGAAGACTGTGGTCAGAAAACTTAAAGCCTGGCAGACAGTTCTTATCTTTGCACTTACCATCATTTGGACTTTGGTTATCGGATATCTTGTGGCTAAGTACAGCCCCGAGACAGAGTTTTACTCAAGCGATACAGTTGTAAAAGTTATCGCTTACATGGATGCCTGCCTCAGCATCATGAGCATCATTGACGGAATTCTTATGTTCTTCCGTTCAAACGAGTCATGGTGGACATGGTATCTTTACATCGCGGTGGAAACTGCCATCAACATCATTTCAGGACAGTGGATACTGCTTGTATACAAACTTGGATATTTGACAAATACCACTTACGGAATTATCAAGTGGACTAAATATATTAAAGAAAATGAGGCGTCTGACGCCACATAAACAGGAGAGTTACATGAGCTTTGACAAATTGACAGATTATCTTGATTCATTGCAGGACACCTACGGAATGCCTGTGGGGGACCTGCTTGTTATGAAGGACCATAAAGAGGTATACAGACACAGCTTTGGCTATTCGGATTATGAGAAAAAAACTCCTGTATCTCCAAATAACCTGTATAAACTCTATTCCGCAACAAAGGTAATTACTATGACGGCTGTTCTTCAGCTTGTTGAGCAGGGGAAACTTAAATTACACGACAGATTAAGTGACTATTTGCCCGAATATGATCACGTTCTTGTAAAAAGCCGCCTTCCCGAAAATGAGGAAGTTTGTCATGTCGCTCATAATGATATAAGAATAATTGACTTGATGACCATGAGCGCAGGGTTTTCCTATGATTTATATGCCCCTGCACTTCAGGAAAAGATCAAGGAAAGTGCAGACAGTGCAAGTACAAGGGAAATGATAGCCGCTCTTTCCAAGGTTCCTCTTTTATTTGAGCCGGGAACCCAGTGGAACTACAGCCTCTCTCATGATGTTTTGGCAGCGGTAATTGAGGTTGTCAGCGGAATGAAATTCTCAGAGTACTTAAAGAAATTCATATTTGAGCCCTTGGGAGCCAAAGACTTCTATTTCCAGAGACAGATTGACGAGGCAACAAAGAAAAGAGTTTGCGCGATTTATACTGCTGACAATGACAAGCCACCCTTCTATGGAATAAGTGAGGAAAAGGCAGACGAATTCACTTTTACAAAGAATTATGAAAGCGGTGGAGCAGGATTAATTGGAAGTGTTGATTCCTACATCCTTATTGTTGATGCCTTAGCCTGCGGAGGTGTAGGCAAAACAGGAAAAAGAATTCTTAAACCTGAAACCATTGAATTATTCACACATCCCTATACAACCTTCGGCCAGCTTAAGAAGGATTTTGATTCCCTTAACAGAATCGGATATGAGTATGGCCTTGGAGTAAGAGTGCTTGTGGATGGAAGCAAGTCAAAGAGTCCCGTGGGAGAATTTGGCTGGGATGGAGCAGCAGGTGCATACGCTTTGGTAGATACAAAGAATAACATTTCTGTTTTCTATGCTGAGCATGTAACATGCTTTAATGACAACTATCATGTCATCCACCCGAAGATCAGGGATCTGATTTATGAAGGAATAGAAGAAAAATAAAGAAATGCATTATTAAAGGCAGGAGCTTTTGGCTCCTGCCTTTTTGTTATATCCGTGACCTATGCTGTGATAGGCTGTGTCTTATACAGTTTTACTGTGAAGAAAAGTACGATTGCAAGAACAACCACGCCCGTAACTCCAAGCTTCCAGTCAGATGCGGTGATAATGTCTTTGAAGAAGAATCCAATCTTGGCAATTGCTGAATCCGGTCTATCGCTCATTGCATTAAGTGCTCTGGGAATACCAAGGCTTCCAAGCATCCAAAGTCCCCATACTGCCCAGAAGAACTTTCTGTCAAATCTTACATAGAGCATTCCCATGAACATTGAGAAGACAGGGAAGATGAGGCAAACCACTATCACTGTAACAGGGCTGATATCTACAAGATTAAACATACTTCCATGCTCAGCGCCGGGGAACATGAGCTTATCAATTCCTATCATTAATGCCATTGCTGCAAGAGTAAGGATAATCTGTAAAAGAAGTACCACGTATCTTGAAAGGAAGTAATTCTTTCTGGTAACACCCATTGTAACTGCAAGGGTGAAACTGTTTCTCTCACTGAAAGCTACGCCAAACAGCAGGCAGAAAACTCCAGCGACCATTACCATAAAAGAGGAAAGTTCCATGTAGAATTCTCTTCCGCTGGAGAAATAGATGATTGTTGAGATAACCATTCCAAAGAGTCCACCGGCAAAGGGGATTGCAATGAATGCAAAAATGTCTTTAAGTTCAACTAATAAATTTTTCTTTATCATATTAAGTGTGTTCATAATAACATCCTCTTATTAAATCTCTAAATTCTTGTTGCGAACAATTGCATAAAGCAGCAGGAAAAACAGCGCATCCAATACCAGGGGAGCGAAAAGAATGACAACCATCAATCCCGGGTTTATATTGAGTGCAATGTCAGTAGATGCAGATCCATCAAGTATAAATCTTGAAAGGAAGAATACACCCAGTATGGCTATTCCTATAATTGAAACTAAGTACAAAATCATTCCGAGAATCTTTCCGAATTTTGCTGAAAGAACCGCTACCAATCCACCAAAGGCATGACAGGCGAAGAGTAAAGCCAGAACCAGGGGCCAGAAAGTGATAAGTAAACTTGACATGTCAGGCTTTGCAATAATGAAAAAAATGATAGCTACGGCAAATCCGATCAGTGATACAAGATGCTGTCCGATGGTCATACCCAAAAGGCTTGGCATTCTGGTGCTTCCAAGTGAAACTGTCATGGGATAAACAACGGCTATGTTGTTGAAAGCATTTACCATAATCAGGATAAATGTGGAAAAAGCTATATAACCTGCGGAACGTCCAAGGATGGTTGATATGCTTATAGGATCTGCATCCATAAGTGCCGTTACGGTAACAATACCTACCATCATGGCTGTAACCATTAAAAAGGCTTTTAAACTGTAGTTAAACCAATAATTGATATTTCTCCCTAATCCTTTCATATTGATTATGCCTCCCTGCCACACATAGCTACGAAGATCTGCTGAAGGTTCATGGGCTGAACGGAAATATCATATCCCTTGGTGTCAAGCTCTTCCTCACCATCCTTAAGAGCGATGGTAGCACCTTTGCTTCTGCCGATTTTCTCTGTGTTATATACTTTTCTGTCAGCGATGACAGAATCAACTTCTTCTTCCTTACCGCTGATGTGAACTACGCTCTCGATAAGATCATTGGTATTCTTTGTAAGAAGAATGTTACCCTGATCAATGATGATTACTTCTTCAAAAACGTCTGCAGCCTCCTCAATAATGTGAGTTGAGATTACAAAGGTTCTTCCGGTTGCTGCGAACTCATCAAGGAGAATCTTGTAGAACTTCTCTCTTGCTACGATATCAAGACCTGCAACAGGCTCATCAAGGAAGGTGAATTCTGCCTTACTTGCAAGAGCAACAATGATGGTTACCATTGACATCATACCTTTTGAAAGCTTGCTGATTCTTTTCTTTGTATCAAGTCCGAAGGACTGAACAAGCTCCTCGGCGTAAGCCTTGTCGAATGCAGGCATGTATGTGGCAGCTGCCTTAAGGTAATCTTTAACTTTTGTGGTGTTTGCTCCGTTACCGTTCATGGGGCTTAACTCTCTTGAGAAGCAGATAAGATCTCTTGCTTCCTGATTTTCCCAGACGGGCATTCCGTCTACTGTGATGGTTCCGCTTGTTGCGGGATTCTGACCTGATGCTACTGAAAGAAGAGTTGTTTTGCCGGCACCGTTTCGTCCGATGAATCCGTAAATCTTTCCTCTTTCAAGTTCAAGATTAATGCTGTGAAGCACTTCCTTGTTTCCATATGCTTTAACTAAGTCCTTGCAAACTAATTTACTTTCGTTCATTTCTATAATCTCCTTTTCCTTATGCTTCCTTAATCATTGTTAATAATTCTTCTTTTGAAATTCCAAGGCCTTTGGCCTCTTCAATAAGTGTTCGAACGTAGTTATCATAAAACTCGTTCTTTCTTCGTTTCCTTATTGCTTCTTTGGCTCCGCTTGATACGAACATTCCGATTCCTCTTTTTTTATAAAGAGTTCCGTTCTCTACAAGGATGTTAACTCCTTTGGCTGCGGTGGCCGGGTTGATAGTGTAGAGCTTTGCCAGCTCGTTTGTGCTTGGGACTCGTTCTTCTTCCAGAATTATGTCTCTTAGGATATCGTTCTCAATCATCTCGCTTATTTGGAGATATATCGATTTTTCCTGAGTCAGAATTTCATTCATTTCATCATCTTCCTTTCCTCCCGCTTTCATTATTCATTTATACACGTCCTCGTCTTTCTTAATTGGTCTGTTAGTTATGTGGTTCATTACTTCTGTAACTAACCATACCACTACGCAACCAACCTGTCAACACCTGTTTATAAAGAATTTATAAAGAAATAAGAAAGCCCGAAAAATCGGGCTTTCTTCAAAGTAGATAATTATGGTTTTACCTATTTGGCATATAAAGCTATGAGCTCTAGGGTGTTGGCTACACCATCAATGTGGCTTCTCTCATAGCCATGTGAAGCATAAACGCCTGCACCTATAAGACCATGCTTAACATCAAAGCCGGCTCTTACGGCGATGTCAACATCTGAGCCATAGTGGGGATAGATATCCACTGCAAAATCAAGTTTGGCTTTCTTTGCAATTGCAATGAGATTACTTACTATTTCATAATTGTAGGGTCCTCTTGAGGACTTGGCACAGATGGAAACCTGTCTCTCGGTACAGTTAAGACCCTCACCTACACAACCCATATCAACAGAAATTGCTTCTGTCACTCCGGCGGGGATAGATGAACCACAGCCATGACCCTCTTCCTCGTATACAGTAATGTAGTGATACTGCTTTCTGTCGAGTGTTTTCTTTTCCTCCTTAAGATACTTTGCGTAAGCAAGGAGAATTCCCACGCTTAACTTATCATCCAGGAAACGGCTCTTGATATATCCGCTCTTTGTGACAATAGTGCGGGGATTAAAGCAAACAACGTCACCGGGCATAATTCCGAGCTTTTCGGTCTCTTCCTTGGATTTGGTATCCTGATCCAGGACTACTTCCATGTTCTCCCAGGTTCTCTTGGTATCGTCGAACTCTCCGTTAACATGAATGGATGCATTGGTAAGCTGATAGGTTCCTTCGTAGGTTCCATTTGCTTTGGTAACAACTTTGACGGTTTCTGTCTCTGTATTGTTGGGGCTTAAGCCACCGATGGGGTCAAGTCTTAAGCGACCGTTATCCTTTATGGTTTGGACCATGGCGCCAAGGGTATCTACGTGAGCTGCCAAAAGAAGAGCATTGTTTTTATCCTTGCCTCCGATATCGACGATAACACTACCTTTGGTT
Source organism: Lachnospiraceae bacterium G11 (assembly GCA_900103495.1). Lineage (GTDB taxonomy): Bacteria > Bacillota > Clostridia > Lachnospirales > Lachnospiraceae > G11. Next base: position 38,504 of record FMWZ01000020.1, read on the forward strand.
GTTATCTGGGGCTTGTAACCCATCTTTTCGTATTCTTTAACCACAAAGTCCACTGCCTTTTTGGTATAGCCGGAAGGGCTGTCGATGGCAAGGAGCTTCTTGGTCATTTCTACTGCGTAATAAACATATTTTGAAGTTTTCATAGTTCACCTCTCTTTAAAAATGCTCTTTATCTTTTCGTATAGTGGCTCGGACTTGGTGTAACAGCAGAAATCATATAATGTTGAGTCAATATCAATTTCAGCTGTATGTAGCATGGTAAAATCTGAAAGTTCTTCATCGCAATCCAAAGTAAGAAGCCAATAACCTGCTGCAAAATCAGGGTTCATATCAAAACAAAGGGAAAACCCGGTTTTACGCTCTCTCGAAAGATTCCACATAGAGTCCATTTTTTGCTCTTTTGAGATTTCAATCGGCTTAAGTTCAACGGATCCAAGGACATCCATTACTTTCTCGATTTGTTCTTTGTCGGAAATCTGATATTCTTCGAAAGGGGAAGAATGATAATCATAAAACAGGATATTATCAATGGAATCTCTCTGCTCCATCAGTTTTTCAATAGATGAATGTGCTTCTTCCCTTGCTCGCGTGTATCTGATATACTTCGGAACATAAAAAACAGCAAAAAGAAGAACAATCACTACCACTACTATTGTCACTGCATATATTAATTCTTTATACTTTTTCATAACTCAACCCTCCATCTAAATATACTTTATTATATAGTCTCAGGGTAAAAAAATAAAGGTCGCAGAATTGTATCTGCGACCTTTAAAATCCTGATTACGTATATGAATTGTAGAGATTTCCTGCGGCAGTTGCGGTATCATAATTGCCCTTGGCTGTATATGTTCCACCTGCCTTGCTAACGGCTCTGTCAGCCGAGAGCTTAATAAGGGATGCCTGTGAAGAAATCTTGTCTCCATAGGAACCCGTACCCTTGAAAAGAGAATCAACGGTCAGTTTGTTGGCCTTCTCAAAAGTATCCTTGTCAACCGAGAGAGTGCTGTCTTCATTAATGGTAACGCCAACACTTCTAAGTAACTTGTTGTTTGCAAGGGTATCTCCAACCAAGCGTGTGGTTCTGTTGACTGTTGAACCATCAGAAATCTTATTGGCAGCTGAAATAAGGGAATTGTAATCATCAACGAATGATTTGATGTCATCGTATCCGATGGTTTCCTTCTTGGTAATTGCTTCAGCAGAGCTCTTAAGATTGTCTGTTGCTGTCTGAACCTTGTTAAGACTCTTTACAACGGGATTATCCTTAGGGTTCTCAGACTTATCGGTTGAAGTCTTGGAAGCATTGCTACCCTTGGATCCGTTATCACCATAATATGCCTTCATGAGTTTGCCATAGCTGCCGTTCTTAATGCTGGCATAATCACTTAAAAGAGAAGATGCCTGATTAACTCCGGATGCCTGGCTGGTTAATCCTTTGAATAAATAACTGTAATCATTATTTGAAAAATTAATAGCCATGCAGTCACCTCCATGTTGGGCGCGGTCACATCCTTTTGGCCGCTATTAAGGGTTATCTATTATTATATTACCTATATCGTGCGATTTCAAGCCATTCTTTAGGGATTGAGGGGTCCTGGAACAAAAAAATCGGGTTTTTTTGCAAAAAAGTACTTGCGAGGGGGTTATAATTGTGGTAATATACCCTAGTCGGTAACGATACGCGGGTGTAGTTCAATGGTAGAACACCAGCCTTCCAAGCTGGACACGTGGGTTCGATTCCCATCACCCGCTCTTTACAACTTATATTGATTATGCGCGAGTGGCTCAGTTGGTGGAGCGCGACCTTGCCAAGGTCGAGGCCGCGGGTTCGAGTCCCGTCTCGCGCTCTTGCAAAGCGAAGGACATCCGAATGGATGTCCTTTTTGCTTTGCAAATGCGAGAGACGGATTCTCACCGTCATTCCATGACGGTTCGTATCTCGGCGCGTGGGGAACGCGCCTCAGTCAGCGCTAAGCGGACGTCCACCGGACGTCCAGCGCCCCGTCTCGCGCATAATTGATTATAATCATTCTTGAGGTTGCAATTATACTTCAGGGAATTTATACTACGGGTAGTTTTAATATTTTGAAAGGAGCATTTTTATATGAAAAAAAGATATGTTATCGCTCAGTAGTCTGAGCTTAAAATAAATGAATCGTAAGCTCAGATGAATCCTAAAGAAATATTGATTAGGAGGAGCATTATGAGCTATATAAAGGCAGAGGATATTCTGCCCAGAGAATTATTAGAAACGATTCAGCAATATGTAGACGGTCAGTTAATCTATATACCATGTAAAGAAAAGCAGGAATGGGGAAGCGGCACAAATGCCAAAGCCTTCTTCAGGGAGAGGAACGAAAGAATCTATAAGTCCTTTCAATCCGGGTCCAGTACCGGAGAGTTAGCCCTGACTTTTTCTTTGTCTGAGAAAAGCATTCAAAGGATACTGCATACTCAAAAGCTTGCCAAATCCTTAGATGTTGAATCCCGCTGAAACCACAGGCATCAGAGTCTTTCATCGATGCGGTGGCTGTGGAAAGAAACAGGAGTTTATTAACTCAGGCAAATTCAGAGTTAACGCAAACGGAAAAGCCGTAGATGTTTGGCTCATTTACCGATGCAGAAAGTGCAAGCACACATGGAATCTTACGGTTTACGAGAGGGTAAAACCGAGCAAGATTCCCGCAGATCTTTTTAAGGCTTTTGAGACAAATGACGTGGAGACTGCCATGAGGTATGGCAGGGATATTGATTTTTTGAAAAAGAATAATGCTGAATTAAAGTAAATTCGGGTCGGTTAAGATAAACCGGCCCTTTTTATTTACTTTCCCGAGTAGGTGAAAATACAGAGGATGTGTTATGATTAAAGAAATCGTCTACAAAAAAAGAGGAAAATCATGAACAAGAAAGTTTATTTTGCAGGGTCAATAAGAGGCGGTCGTGTTGATGCCGCTTTATATCAGAGAATTATAGAATATATTAAGAAAACAGATGACGTGCTGACGGAGCACATCGGAGATTTGTCCCTAAGCGTTCTTGAGCAGGGCCGGGATAAGGATGCTCTTATATACGAGCAGGACACAGCGTGGCTCAGGGAATGTGATGTCCTTATTGCTGAGTGCACCTGTCCGTCTTTGGGTGTGGGCTACGAGCTTGCCTATGCAGAAAAATATGAAAAGCCCTGCCACATTTTCTATGATAAGAATAAGGCCGAACTTTCCGCTATGCTTACGGGTGATTCGTATTTTAATATCCATCCTTACGAGAAGGAAGAGGATATCTACCCAATTCTTGATTCTATTCTAAAGTAGTTAAACAGGAGATAACACATGAGTGTTTGGATAATTATATTAATAGTCAGTCTCTTATCATGTCTGGTGGGAGTTATATATCTGACAGCAACGGTAACAAAGTTTCCCTTTATCAACAGAATATCTAATGGTAAAAAATGGCTGAGGAATCTCATTTCTCTGCTTCTTGTTATAGTCACCTTCCTTATACTGATGCAGATCTGGTCCCTCACCAATGCAATAGTCGTGTTCCTGGGTGCGTTTGTTATAAGACTTGTCCTTGGAATCACAGGAGCTGTTATTAAAAAGGTCCGTGGCAGGGAGTTTAAATTCTATTGGCAGGGATGGGGAGCCTTACTCCTGACAATAGTTTATTTTGCCGTAGGTTATTACCTGAATTTTAATGTTTGGACGACTGAGTATAAGCTTCAGACAGATAAACTGGACGGAGGCTTAAGAATAGCCATGTTTGCAGATTCTCACATAGGAACAACCTTTGATGGCGTCGGATTTGCAAAGAACATGGATGAGATAATGAAGTACAATCCGGACATTCTCCTTATTGCCGGAGACTATGTGGATGACGGTACCACGAAGGAGGACATGATTAGGGCCAGTGAGGCTCTCGGTGACCTTAAGGTGCCCTACGGTGTGTGGTTTGCAATAGGAAATCACGACAGAGGATACAACAGAGCCGAAGATAAGTCTTTTGACGAACGAGAACTTGTGAAGGCTTTAATGGACAATGGCGTGGGAATTCTTGTGGACGAAAGTGTTTTGATAGATGACAGATTCTATCTTGTGGGACGGGAAGACGCCTACTATGCTGACAGAGCAAGCATTATGGAACTGACCAAGGACCTGGATAAGAGTATATACACAATAGTAATGGACCATCAGCCCACAGATTATGCCAACGAGGCAGCAGCAGGGGTGGATTTGGTGCTTTCGGGACATACCCATGGCGGGCAGTTGTTCCCTGTCAATCATGTGGGTGACTGGTTTGGAATCAATGACCGAACCTATGGATATGAAAAAAGAAATAACACGGATTTCATCGTTACTTCCGGCATTTCCTGCTGGGAAATAAAGTTCAAAACCGGGACGAAATCCGAGTTTGTTATAATCGACCTTGAATAGTTTTGAGGTTTCGTTTGTTCTCATACATAAGATTGTCGGCGCGCTCAAAAATATCAGAAACAGAAACATCTGATTCGGGCTTATAAGTTGACATTCCTATGGCAACAACGGGGCCTTTTTTTGCTTCGGCATTATTAGTGATTTCTTTCTTAAACTTTTCTACCAAAGCTTCTTTTATTGAAAAATCGTTTCCTCTCAGAAAAACAACAAATTCATCTCCGCCGATTCTGAATACCGGGCTATGGGCAAATACTCCGCAAATGAAATTGCAGCATTCTTTGATATACTCATCTCCTGCCCGGTGACCTTCCAGATCATTAACTTCCTTAAGGTTGTTTATATCGCAAACCACAAGGGCAAAAGTAAGATAATCCAGTCCGTTATCAATATTGCCCTGTACGGAACTGGCCAATTCCATGTAAGCAGTTTTGTTCTTAACTCCCGTAAGTTCGTCACGTCTTGCCAGTTCTTTCTCGGTCTTAAGGGCCTTAAGACTGTCTTTCTGCTTCTTCAGGCGGGCAGATTCTGCAGTAATTTCATCATGTACATCTTTGTCGCAAACAACAATATGCTGATTGTCACCGGCACGAAAAACGGTGAAGCTGAAATATCTTGGTTTCCCTTTAATCATTAATCGATATTTAAAGGAATAGGAACTTTTATATTCAAGATTTTTAAGCATGGTTTCCTTGTCAAACAAAGACTCTGCGAATTCCTGATCATCGGGATGTACGAATTTCTTGATGTTTTCCTTGGTTTCGGAAAAGAAATCGTTGAGAGTTGTAGGCACGTTCAGGGAGGCATATTGCTCACTGGTGGAGAACTCCTGATACTTTCCTGTTTCTATGTTTATGTAATAGATTGCCTCAAATTCCTCCGCAAGGGAAGCGGCAATATGGTTGTAGGTTTCCTTTTCCTTGTTGAATATCTTTCGCTCATCTTCCTCGATAAAAACATGAATTAAAGTGGTGGCAATCAGACATCCGACGGTATAAAAAGGGAAATGAGTGTATAAGTTTTGGAAAAACATAAGAATAGTAAGGGCAAAACCGGAGAATGCCACGGTTCTGTTGTGTATTTTTGCTTTTCCGGTGGTTTTGGCTGAAATGATATATGCGTGAATTGATGTGGAAAGGAACATCAAAAACATAACCCCAAAGGTAAAATACCTGGCGACACCGGGGACATAATTAAATTCATGATCATAGAAGAAAAGAACAGGGGTAAAGAAATTGACTATAAGAATCAGTATTTCGAGTCCAAAGAGTGCATTTGCGGCGTAGATAAGAGCACGCCCGAAACGGTTTCTGGGATCCTGATATGAGACCACGTAATGAACCCACAAAAGGACTGAGAATGTCATAATTATAAAAAATAAAATGGTATCGATATAAAGAAGTATCGCTGCGCCAAAGGTGCTTAGAATTCCCCACAGAATATCCACTGCGACAAAACCGGTTACGCTGAAAAGATAATTCTTGTAGCGAAGATAGGCCGTGGAGGCAGAACCGTTTTCAGATTTAGCAAAAAACTTGTGGTTCAGTATTAAAAGAAGTGATAAAGAAATTACTCCGACGCTTGAATAATACATCCCGAGTCTCCTTATAAACGAAAAAGGGCAGAGATTATTCACCCCCGCCCAATAAAATCATAACTCTAAATGTATTTAATTTCAAATTCTGGTTATTTTTAATTCGCCGAAAGAAACTGAACCGTCAATAATACACTCCACGGCATCGGCGGCAGGATTAACTCCTAAACCTCTGTCGTCACAGTCACCCAAAGTAGCAGTAACCTTATTGGTAACATTCCATTCTTTGGGAATGAAAATCTGCATCTCACCAAACGAAACATGACAGTCAATGTTGACCTTGCCGCTTGGAACTTCAGCGCCGTCAAAGAATACGCTCATTTCACCGAACTGATTGTTTAAATCTGCAGCTCTGAGGTTCTTACAGCGTACATACTTGGTTGATGAACCGAATCTCATTGAGTAACTTACAACACCATTCTCATCATCGATATTGCTGTCAGACTGTGTGAAGTTGCCTGTATATGTGTTATCATCATCGTCACTGCGGTGAGAAACGCGAATGTGTCTTGAGTGTCCGGGGAACAGCTTCTCGAAAGCGATTGTAAGAAGAATTGCTACTATAATTACAATCCAGGGAGTAATTGCTGTGATTCCCAAAGGATCATCAAAGATTATGGCAAGTACGGCTAAAGGAATAAAGATTCCGCCGAAGTTTAAATCAATAACGCTGTGGAAAATAATAACCAGCATGAAGATGGAAATGATAATTCCCCAGGTTCCGACGCCCACGAAAGAAAGGGGCAGGTTAAATACGTTAAGCTTCCAAAGAATAAGGCATGCTGCCAAAGCGATTAACAGTATTGCTGAAATGACATTTTTAGTTCTTCTGTTCATTGTTTTTCTCCTCTGTATAATTATGGTGTCAGGCTGTCCTTTAAAGATTTGTAGTAGCTTCTGGAGCAGTACACAACCTTGTAGGTGCCTTGGAACTCAACTTTGCTGGCGCCCGTCAGGTTCTTCGTAATGGAATAAACCTTGTGAGTGTTAAGTATGGTGGATTTGGAAACTCTTGTAAAATATGAGGGAAGTTTCTCCTCTAACTCATAAAGCTTGTATTTTGCTTCGAACTCGTCATTTGTGGTGTGGGCCCTAATTACACCGCCATCGGTTTCAAAAAACAAAATCTTGCTTACGGGAAGGAAGTACTCCGCATCATCTTTAAAAAAGCTGATCTGTCCCACGGAAGAGGAACTGTCAGATAAAAGCTTCTGAATCCCGGCAACCGTACTGTCCACTTCGGCGCATTTAATTGTCACTTCGTATCCCGTAACCTCGGGATCGATTTCGATTTTGACCTTCAAGTTGTTCATGATTGTATTATACAAAAGAAATGCTGTAATAAAAGGGTTTTGGGGTAACAGGTAAAAAAATAAGGGTAACAGGTAAGAAAATACCCGCTACCCTGTTTATTAGAGTTTCTCAATATAGTCCAAAAGTGAATCCAGAGCTTCAAAGTAGTCCGGGAAGGTTTTGTTAACACACTCGGGATTATCTATGATAATTCCATCCTGCCTTAGTCCCATAAGAGAAAAAGCCATGGCCATTCTATGGTCTTCGTATGTATCAACGACACCGGGTTCCGGAACTCCGGGATAAACACTTATGGAGTCCTCAGTGTGCTCAGTCTTAATTCCGCGTTTTGTAAGCTCAGTCACAATTGCGTTTAGTCTGTCAGATTCCTTATATTTAAGAGATGACAAACCTGTAATCATTGTGGGACGGTTGGCAAAGCAAGCAAGAACCGCCATGGTCATAGCCTGATCCGGGCAATCGTCCATGTCGATAACCACACCCTTAATCTCTCCGTCGACGGGAGGGTAAAGAGTTAAGGCTCCGTCTTCTGTGTCCACCTCACAGCCTGTCTGATATAACGCATTTATAAAACCGAAGTCGCTTTGTATGGAAGACTCTCCCACTCCTTTGACGCTTGCGGGAACTCCAAGCAAAGGACACATGGAGTAAATATAGGCAGCCGATGACATATCCGGCTCAATATTATAATCAAGGCCCTTGTAATTTCCGCCCTTTATGGTGACGCAGTCCTCTGAATAGTCAGGCTCAAGGCCGAAAGACTTCATCAGCTCAACGGACATATCTACATAGCTTAAACTGTGTTTGCCCGCCATCTTTACCTTAAATCCGTCGGGCAAAAGGGGTGCCGCCAGAATTAATCCGGAAAGGAACTGGCTGCTCTTTGTTATGTCAACCACTGCTTCCCCGGCAGTTACCTTACCGGCCCCTTTTATGGTATAGGGGAGAGAATTCTCTTTTTCATCGAAGATAAAAGTTGCCCCTAGAGGCTTAAGCGCATTTATCAAATCCCCCATGGGGCGCTTCTTCATCTGCTCTGAAGCGTCAATGTGGTACTCCCCGTCGGAAAGAGCAAGGAGTGTGGTCAAGAACCTTGCTGCGGTTCCTGCGCTGTTAACGTTGATGGAGGCTTTCTTAAGGGGGATACGCCCTCCCGAGCCCACAACCTTTACATTTTTCTTCTTTTCATCAAGTGTCAGGGAAAAACCAAGATCTCTCAGACATGAGATAAAGGCATCCACGTCGTCGCCCTTGGCCAAACCGTACAGGTTACTTTCACCTTCAGCCAATGCGGCGATAAGAAGAGCTCTGTTGGTGATGCTTTTGGAACCCGGCACTGAGATGTTTATACTCAAGGGGTACTCATCCGCATCCTTATATTTCTTTAATATGTTGTAAACGGGTCTTACTTTGTATTGACTCATTATAGGTCTCCATTGAAATTAGTAGGGATTTCTAAGGAAATCGCTGTGAGGTCCCGCCTCGGAAAGATTCTCCAGCATGGCATCCTTCATAATGGAATTAAGGTTTCCTGCCAGAAGCTCCAGCTCTGTAATCCTGTCGGGTTCTCCTCTTTTCTCATAGATATCCGCAAGAAGGTAATAGGACTGACTTACATCGGTGCCTGACTCCACTGCAAAGTTTAAATACTTTTCAGCCAAATCGAGGTTGCCTGATTTGAAAAGAGAAACCGCTATTTTTTGCAATGTCTGGACCATTGTGGAATAGTTGGTATCCCACTCCGTAAGAAGGGGAAGGTTGGGAGCTCCGTATTTTAGTTTAAGTTCCGTGTTGGTATACTCGGAAAGCTTAACTATTTTGCTCTCCGCCAGGTTTTCAAGAAGGGAAAAGCTTTCCTTTAAATCTTCATCCGAGTCCTCCGGGAGAGCCAGTTCACTAAGGGGAATGGTAATATAGTTTAAATCCGCCAGACTCTTTCTTCTGGTGGAGTCAGCTTCTCTTTCTCTTTCCCAAAAATCCGCCATGAACTTATCGTCTTTCTTGCGGGCTTTATGTATTTCGTAGGCAATCCACACCACAAATACCAGTAAACTTGCCAAAAGGGGGAATTTCATATATAATTCCTTTCAGTTACTTAGTTAAATGTAACAGTTTATGGGAGCGAAAAATGTTCAATTTTCACAATCAGAAAACTAAAAGAATTATTTCCGGAATCATCATCGCAGTAGTTGTTATTGCAATGGTTGTTCCAATGCTTCTTTATTACGTATAGTTCGGTAATAATTCCATACCATACTATCATAAAAAATAAGACACGGAAAGTAGAAGGAACCATGAGAATCGGGAAAATCTCAGAGAATACGCTGAAGCGATCCGTTTTGAAAAATACATATACAACAGGTAACAGATTGGTGCACGGTGCAAGCCTTAGGGATAATTGCGCCGTTTTTTCATATGGTGAGGAATTTGCTCTTGCAAGCACCCACCAGGTCCTCCTTACAAATCCGGAGGATTCCTTAAGATTCTCCATAATAAGGGGCGTCAACAACATTTATGCCCAGGGAGGAAAGCCTGAAGCTGTGCAGCTGGCTCTTCTTTTACCCGAGAACATGGAGGAGCCTGAGCTTTCTGACCTTATGAAGGCTGCGGCAAGGACTGCAAAGGAACTGGAGATTTCAGTGTCCGGCGGAAGCACCAAAACAGATAAAAGAATCAAGGAACCCGTAATTTCCGTTACTGTAATCGGAAGCAGGAAGGAAAAGGACCTTCCTGAGGTGAAGGCGGGCTGGGATATTCTTCTTACAAGACCCATTGCCCTTTCCGGAACAGCGATTCTTGCTAAAGAGAAGGAAGAGGAGCTAAAGAAAAGATACCCTTCGCGTTATATTGAGGAAGCGAAAGTTTTTGACAGGGATCTGATACTTCTTCCTGAGGCCGCCACCGCCATGAAGTCCTTCCCTTGCAGAATGTTCAGCGTTACTGAGGGCGGAATCTTCGGATGCCTTTGGGAGGCAGCAAGAATTGCCGGGGTAGGACTTGAAATTGAATTAAAGAAGATACCAATTCGCCAGGAAAGTGTGGAAATCTGCGACTTTCTGGGGATTAATCCCTATGAACTGATGTCCGATGGCACCATGCTTGTAATGACTCCTGATGGAGAAGGATACAAGGATGCCTTGTCGGAAGAGGGAGTTGAAGCAGTTTTAATTGGCACAACAAAGGCGAATAATGATAAGATAATATTAAATGACGATGAGGTTCGCTACATTGATAAACCTGCAGCGGACTCCATATACATATTATTTGAGTAAAAAGGAGAAAAAGCATGAGAGAAGAATTATTGGCTGTAATCGAGAAGAACAGCAGAATAGATTTGAAAGAACTCGCAGTAATCCTTGGAGTTGAAGAAATAGATGTAGTAAATGAAATGGCAAAGCTTGAAAGCGAAGGAGTTATCTGCGGTTACCACACAATGATTAACTGGGAGAAAACCAGTCTTGAAAAGGTGGGAGCTCTTATCGAAGTAAAGGTTACACCTCAGAGAGGTCAGGGCTTCGATTCCATGGCTGAAAGAATTTATAAGTACCCCGAAGTGGATGCTGTATATCTTTTGTCCGGCGGTTATGACCTTCTTATCATCATTGAGGGCAAGACCATCAAGGAGGTTGCTTCCTTTGTATCCGACAAGCTTTCAACCCTTGATAATGTTCTTAGCACAGCAACACACTTTATCCTTAAGAAATATAAGGAACATGGAACAATCTTCAAAAAAGAACACGCTGATGAGAGAGAGAGGATAACATTATGAGAAATATGCTATCCGACCAGGTTGTCGGCCTGAAGCCTTCGGGCATCAGAAAGTTTTTTGATATTGTAAGCGAGATGAAAGATGCCATCTCTTTGGGCGTAGGTGAGCCGGATTTTGACACACCCTGGCACATAAGAGATGAGGGTATTTATTCCCTTGAGAAGGGTAAAACCTTCTATACCTCAAATGCTGGTCTTAAGGAACTTCGAGTAGAGATCTGTAATTACATGCAAAGAAAGAACGGATTAAAGTACGACCCTCTTAAGGAAGTTTTAATTACCGTTGGTGGTTCCGAAGCAATTGACGTGGGCCTTCGTGCAGTTATAAACCCCGGTGATGAGGTTCTTATTCCCCAGCCCAGTTATGTTTCTTACGAGCCCTGCGCAATCCTTGCCGGAGCAAAGCCCGTTATCATTGATCTTAAGGCAGAGAATGAATTCAGGCTTACCGCAAAGGAAATTGAGGATGCCTGCACTGACAAAACAAAGGTATTGATTCTTCCCTTCCCCAATAACCCTACCGGGGCAATTATGGAGAGAAAGGATTTAGAGGCTATTGCTAAGGTTATCATCGAGAAGGACTTGCTTGTTATGTCCGATGAAATCTATGCAGAGCTTACATATAAAGGAGAGCACGTTTCCATAGCAAGTCTTCCCGGAATGCAGGAGAGAACCATCCTCATTAACGGTTTCTCCAAGGCATATGCCATGACGGGATGGAGACTTGGTTATGCCTGCGGACCTGCAGATATCATTGCTCAGATGACCAAGATTCACCAGTTTGCTATCATGTGCGCCCCCACCACCAGCCAGTATGCAGCCATTGAGGCATTAAAGAACGGTGATAATGACGTGGCAGAGATGAAAACCGCATATAACCAGAGACGTCGTTTCCTTATGAATGCTTTTAAGGAGATGGGTCTTGAGTGCTTTGAGCCCTTCGGAGCTTTCTATGTATTCCCCTGCATTAAGGAGTTTGGAATGACAAGCGAAGAGTTTGCCACAAGATTCCTTGAGGAAGAAAAGGTTGCAGCAGTTCCAGGAACGGCATTCGGAAACAGCGGAGAGGGCTTCCTAAGAATATCCTATGCATATTCAATTGATAATTTAAGGGAAGCAATCGGAAGGCTTGACAGGTTTGTTAAGAAATTAAGAGCTGAAAAGAAATAAGAAAACAAATAATTAAGGCGGATACCTCTAGGTATCCGCCTTTTTGATTTATGCAACTTCTTCGATTGTTGCAGGTTCTTTCCTGTAGGCCTTTACTGTGAAGACTGCCATAACAGCAACCATTGCAAAGAGAATAATCTCAAGGACAACTGCTGATGTTACGGATGCCAACAAAACTGTAACGGCATCGAAAAATGCATGTATTGCAATTGCCAGGAAGAACAGTTTAATATTTTTATCTTTAACGGCTCTGTAAACTATGTATGACAGACACAGATGAATACCGATTGCTGAGATTCTCTCAACTCCACCCAGGTAAAATGTAAGGGGCGGTGTGGTAAGAAGTGTCTCAACACCTGCCTTTGTAGCTGACAAGGTGGGCTCGGTAAGGGCAGAATAAAGGGATTCGATGTTACCACTGTTAATCATTGCAGCAGTAGACAGGTTTGAAATACTTGTGGCTCCCAAAAGAATAATGGCCTCGATTCCGCCGTGTCCTATGCCGTACATAACGCTGTTTTCTTTGGTGAGGTGTCTCTTCATAACCGTTTTGAAAGCTACAAGACGACCTGTTTCCTCAAAGATACCGGCAGCAAGACCGCCGTATATTGCTCTGAACCACACGTTGGTTGTGAGCAGGTCTCCGGTGACACGAAATACCACGTTGTGAAGAAGGCTCTCAAGAACAAGGGCAAATGCTATAAATGTACCGGCTCCCACAAGAACTGAAAGGAACCAGGGTTTGAGCTTAATCTTTGCGATAATCATAAGCGCGATGGGAAGCAGAATTGCTATACATAATGAAAAAATCATTCCGCCCATTGCTGCGCTTGATACTGTTTGACTCATTACTATTCTCTCTCCTCTAAATATTTAATTGGATGGAACTATTTGAATTTAACTGCGGTACCGAAAGCAATAACTTCAGCTGCGCCCTGCATAACAGCAGAGGAACCGAAACGAACGCCCACAATGGCATCTGCTCCCATGGCCTCAGCTTCGTCAACCATACGCTTTGTGGCAATCTGGCGTGCCTCAATTAACATTTCGGTGTAGCTTGTGATCTCGCCACCGACAAGGGTTTTCATTCCTGCCATGAAGTCCTTACCAAAGTTCTTGGACTGTACAACAGTACCTTTCACGAGACCAAGGGCCTCAAATTCTGTTCCGGGAATTGTTTCAATACTTACTAGCTTCATCTTCTTCTCCTCCTTCAATTTCCTTGAATCTTTGAATTAATGCAACGATGCAACCGATAATAACGATGGCACCGATACTTCCGATAAGTATCATCAGTGAGATGGGCATTCCGTCGGGTATTCCGGCTATTCCAATCAACAAAAGATAACTGATTATCAGAAGTGAGAACACTATGGCAGCTATGAGAGCGCCGTTCTTTTTTTTCTTTACGTCGGTATTTGACACATCCATAAATGTCTTACCTCCTTTTTCGAGATTTCTTATCTCTTCCAGATACTCTTCAGCCTTGAAATCCGAATATTCAAGATTCTTTTCCTTAATGGAATCACACAGTTCATAGGCTGCCTCAAGGGAGTGTATTTCCTTTTTTAAATTAGAACTTTGTTTCTCGAAGCACTGACTTAATGTGATTTCCTTTTTTTGTACCTGACGGATATCCTCCAGAGGAACCGCAAGCTTTCTTAGGAATTTGATTTTGTAAAGCTCGTCTACATCTTTTAAGGAATATTCTCTGTATCCGTTCTCCGGATTTCTGGAAGGATTTAAAAGTCCCTGATCTTCATAGAAGCGAATATTCTTTTTTGAGATATCTACCAGCTCTTCAACCTGATTAATCTTCATTCAAAACCTCGTTAATTATCTCGATTGGCCTTTCGATAAACCGAATTTACACCTTCCACAAGATGGAAGGTCAACACTTTTTTTAAAAATTTTTAAAAAAGTTCGAAACAGCCCTTTCTATCAATTATAATAGATACAGTTATATTTACAATTGAAATTAATGGAGAAAAAAGAAATGCATATAGTTCTACATCAGCCGGAAATCCCCGCAAATACGGGCAATATCGGAAGGACCTGTGTGGCAACAGGCACATCCTTACACCTTATAGAACCTTTGGGATTCAGACTGGACGAGAAGAGTATCAAGAGATCCGGAATGGATTACTGGGAACATTTAAATGTTACAAGGTACATAAACTACAATGAATTTCTTGAGAAAAATCCCGGAGCCAAAATCTGGTATGCCACCACGAAAGCAAGACGTTCCTATACAGAAGTAAGCTTCGGAGAGAATGATTATATTATGTTTGGCAAAGAAAGCGCAGGTATTCCGGAGGAAATTCTGGTGGATAATGAGGAAACCTGTATTAGAATCCCTATGCTTCCCGAAATACGTTCTCTCAATCTGTCTAACTCAGTGGCAATTGTTCTTTATGAAGCCCTCAGACAGAATGATTTCAAATCCATGGAAAGAACAGGGAAACTCCACAGACTGGAGTGGAAGGACTGAGGAAATATGGTAAAATGGAAGGAAGGAGGCAGTCATGGCAGATAACGAACAAAAGATACAGGACTCCGAGTTTCTACGTGAAAAGATTAAGGAGCGTCCTTTAAATAAAAAGAGACTTTTAAGAAGAACCCTGATTACAGCCGGTCTGGGAGTTGTTTTTGCACTCATAGCCAGCGTAACCTTCCTTATAATGGAACCTCTCATCAGTAAGAGGCTTGCCCCCGAGGAAGCACCCAAGCAGGTTGACTTCCCTGAGGAGATAGACATCAACGACGAGATTGCTCCTGAGGATATGCTGGTGGATGAGAAACCGGAGGAAACTACGCCTGAAGTTCAGGAAATTCCCGAGGAGAAAATTGAGGAGATTGTAGCCACTATTCCTAAGACTTTGGATGACTATAATCAGCTTGGAGATGCCAGCGTCGAGTATGTAAGGGAACAGCAAAAAGCAATGGTTACCGTAACGGGAGCTGTATCCAACACGGACTGGTTTAATGAAACCTATGAGAGCAAAGGAGCAACTGCCGGTTTTATCTTCTTTAATAATGATGTTGATTTGCTTATTCTGGTAGACAGAACAAATATAGCCAAAGCTGAGAAGATAACGGTTACCTTTTTCGATGGAACGAATGTTGAAGGCTATGAGAAGATGCACGATTCCGAAACCAACCTGGCGGTTGTTGGGGTGCCTCTTGCATCAATCCCCGGTTATTTGACGGAAAACATTAAGATAGCGTCTCTTGGATCCTCCAATCCCGTTTCGGGACTTGCGGGTCTTCAGGTTGTTGCCATAGGAAGCCCTGTTGGACAGGACAGAAGTGTATGTTTCGGCCGCATTACTTCCGACTCGGCTATTCTTAATAAGGCCGATTCAAACTACAAGCTTATTACCACCGATATCTACGGCTCAGCCAACGGCTCCGGTGTTCTTATGGACATGAAGGGGCAGGTTATAGGAATAATTGCCATGAAGGAAAACACCTCCGACATGGGAAATGCTCTTTGTGCCATCGGAATAAGCGAACTTAAAAAGATAATTACAAAGATGGGAAATGGAATCGAGATTCCTTATGCAGGAATTGTGGGAACCGATGTAACCATCGAGATTCACAATACCCAGGACATTCCATACGGAGCATTCATCAAAGAGATTTATATGGATTCGCCTGCAATGTTAGCGGGAATTCAGAGAGGCGATGTAATAGTTTCGGTCAATGACAAGAATGTTGACAGATTCGCCACCTACACCAACGCTATAATGAACGCGCATCCCGGAGAGGTTGTTTCCATAACGGTTAAAAGGCCCTCCCAGGATGAATATAAAGAAATGACCTTTAAAGTTGAGGTAAAAGCAAACTAAATAGATGAAAAAGACACTCTACCTTAAGTTTATAATTGCATATATTATTTTCGGTGTCTTTGGATTTTTCCTTATAGGACTTTTGGTACCCATGATTGCGCAGGACACATTAAAGAAGGAGAGAGCCGAGGACTTGTACACTGAAGCAGTGCTCATTGCAGACACCTATGCCTCAGGATTGTATACAAACGACACCTCCCTTGGAGCGGTTAAGAATCAGCTGGATGTGTTAAGCGTATTTATAAACGCCACAATCCGTGTTATTAACCCTTCCGGAAGAGTGGTTCTTAGCTCCGACACACCTCTTGATGTGGATAACGTGGAGATAATCGATAACTTTGATCCTACTGCAGCAGGCACTTCCTATTATATGATAGACGATTTCTACGGTTATTATGATTCGGATGTGCTTACGGTTTATGCGCCAATTACTGCTACCTATAAGGTAAGAGGATATGTGGTAATCAACTCGTCTCTCACCCAGATAACCCAGGCGTCAGAGAAGTATTTGAGTATTGCGTACATAACACTTTTAATAGCATTTTTGCTTTCCTTGATTGTTCTGATCTTCTTCACGGAGCTGGTTTACTCTCCCCTTAAGAAGATTACTTATGCTACAGAGCAGTACGCATCCGGAAACATGCATTATGAATTCCAGGTTGAGTCCAGTGATGAGATGGGATATCTGGCAGCAGCTCTTGGATATATGGCCAGTGAGATTGCGAGGGCAGAGGATGATCAAAAGAAGTTTGTGGCCAACGTTTCCCACGACTTCCGCTCGCCCCTTACATCCATAAGAGGTTATCTTGAGGCAATGATAGACGGAACAATTCCGCCTGAGATGCATGAGAAATATCTGACCATTGTATTGAATGAAACAGAGAGACTGACCAAGCTAACCAACTCGTTGCTTACATTAAACAACCTCAACACCAAGGGCTTGATGCTAAACAGAACCAATTTTGACATCAATGCGGTAATAAGAAATGTGGCTGCCACATTTGAAGGAACCTGCAAGAATAAGAAGCTTGCAATCGAGCTTATTCTTACCGGTGAGGAATTGTATGTCAACGCAGATATGGAAAAAATACAGCAGGTTCTCTATAACCTGACTGATAATGCAATTAAGTTCAGCCATCACGATTCACTTATTAAGATAGAAACTACAGAAAAGAAAAACAAAGTATTTGTATCCGTCAAAGACTACGGAATAGGAATTCCCAAGGAAGACCAGAAATATGTATTTGACCGTTTCTACAAGTCCGATGCCTCAAGAGGAAAGGATAAAAAGGGAACAGGTCTTGGTCTGTCCATTACCAAAGAGATTATCCACTCCCACGACGAGCATATCGATGTAATCAGTACAGAGGGAGTCGGAAGCGAGTTTGTTTTCTCCCTTCCTTTGGCGGATGAAAAGGAACAAAAGGTAATTGAATAATGAATGATAAAGTTTTACATACTCTTGAGTATGACAAGATAATAAAACTCCTTACGGATAAGGCTACTTCAGAGCCCGGAAGGAAGTTATGCAGAGAACTTCTCCCCATGAGTGATCTGGAGGAGATTGAGAAGGCCCAGACTGAGACGGCTGATGCCTTTGGATATGTTCTCAAAAAAGGAAGCATCTCTTTCGGAAATAACAAGGACATTGGTTATTCCGTCAAGTCTCTTGAGATAGGAAGCACCTTATCCATAGCAGAGCTTTTATCCATAGCAGGGCTTCTGGAAAATGTCGAGAGAGTTAAGAAGTATGGAGAAAAGGACAGGGAAGAGACGCCCGATGATTCCCTTACCGAGTATTTCGAGGGGCTGTCACCTCTTTCAAACCTTTCCAAAGAAATCAGAAGATGCATTATTTCTGAGGAAGAGATTGCGGATGATGCAAGTCCCAATCTCAAATCCATAAGAAGAAACAAGATACATGCCGGGGAGAAGATACATTCTCAGCTAAACTCACTGGTTAACGGAAGCGCACGGACATATCTCCAGGACGCAGTTATTACCATGCGCAACAACAGATACTGCCTCCCGGTTAAAGCTGAGTATAAATCAAATGTACCCGGAATGGTCCATGACCAGTCATCTACCGGCTCAACGGTTTTCATTGAGCCTGCTTCGGTGGTTGAGTTAAACAATAAGATAAGGGAGCTGGAGCTTCAGGAAAAGGAAGAAATCGGAATTATTCTAAGGGACTTAAGTGCAGTTGCCGGGTCCCATACCGAGGAACTTGTTGCCAACCACAAGATAATGTCTAAACTGGACTTCATCTTTGCGAAAGCCGGTCTGGCAGCTGACGAGAATGCATCACGCCCTGTATTTAATAAGGATAAGATAATCAGAATAAGAAGGGGCAGACATCCCCTTTTGGATAAGAAAAGCGTTGTGCCCATAGATATTCATTTGGGTGACGATTTTGATTTACTGGTAATTACAGGACCCAATACAGGAGGTAAAACCGTATCTCTCAAAACCGTGGGTCTCTTTACATTAATGGGCCAGGCAGGATTACACATTCCTGCGGCAGACAGATCATCTCTTTCGGTATTTACCGAGGTTTATGCGGATATCGGTGACGAGCAGAGCATTGAGCAGAGCCTGTCCACTTTTTCGTCCCACATGACGAGTATAGTAAAGATACTGGAGCATGCAGACGAGAACTCACTTTGCCTTTTCGATGAATTGGGTGCCGGAACAGACCCTACAGAAGGTGCTGCTCTCGCCATAGCTATTCTTAATTATCTCCATGACAGGGGAATAAGAACCATGGCCACCACCCACTACAGTGAGCTTAAGGTTTATGCTCTTTCTACAAAGTTTGTGGAGAATGCCTGTTGTGAGTTTGATGTGGAGTCTTTACGTCCCACTTACAGACTTTTAATCGGTATTCCCGGTAAGAGTAATGCCTTTGCAATATCCAAGAAGCTTGGACTTTCAGATGAGATTATAGAAGCAGCCAAGGAGCAGATTACCGAGGAGAAGGAAAGCTTCGAGGATCTGATAGCAACTCTTGAAAACAACCGAATCACCCTGGAGAAGGACAGAGAAGAGGTTGATGCAGCCAAGGCAAGAATTGAGGGCCTGGAGAGAGACTTAAAAAACAGGCTTGATAAGGTAACGGAATCCAAGGAGAAAATAATCCGCGAGGCCAACGAGGAGGCAAGGCTGATTTTGCAGGAGGCCAAGGATTATGCCGATGAAACTATTCGAATTATGAATAAAACCGGCGGCGGAATCTCCATGAAGGAACTTGAGGCCAAGAGAAGTGAGGTTCGAGGCAAGATAAGCCAGAAGAACGAGAAGCTGTCAGTTAAGCAGAAGGAAGCATCGGGGGGTCTTGACCCGGATAAGCTTAAGAAAGGCGATTCCGTAAGAGTACTGTCCATGGGCGTAAAGGGAATAGTAAACACTTTGCCCGACGCAAAGGGCAATCTTTACGTACAGTGTGGTATACTTAGGTCTCAGGTAAATATCAAAGATCTGGAATTGGTTGACGAGGCTGAGGTGTTCACCGAAGGCAGTAAGTTTAAGGGTGGAAACACATCGAAGATTCGAATGTCCAAGTCTTTTGCGGTTCCCACAGAGATTAATCTTCTTGGAAAGAGAGTGGACGAAGCTATAGCAGAACTTGATAAATACCTGGACGACGCATATCTGGCACACCTTCCTTCCGTAAGAATTGTTCACGGAAAGGGAACCGGGGCACTCCGAAGTGCTGTTCAGAACTTACTTAAGAAGAATAAAAGCGTTAAGTCCTACAGACTTGGCGAACACGGTGAAGGTGACGCAGGAGTTACCATTGCTGAATTCAAATAAGATAAGGGGTTAGTATGGCGGTAAACAAACAGAAAATACTTATAGTGGATGACGATAACAACATAGCAGAACTTATTTCTCTGTACCTTACCAAGGAATGCTATGAGACCATGATCGTAAATGACGGAGAATCTGCCGTTGCGGCAGTGGATACTTTTGCTCCCAATCTGATTCTCTTGGATTTGATGCTTCCCGGTATCGACGGATACCAGGTGTGCAGAGAAGTGAGAACCAAGTCACAGATTCCCATTATCATGCTCTCAGCCAAGGGAGAAATCTTTGATAAGGTTCTGGGCCTTGAGATGGGCGCCGACGATTACATGGAGAAACCCTTTGATACAAAGGAGCTTGTTGCCAGAGTCAAGGCGGTTCTCAGAAGATACAAACCGGCAGTTACGGCACCTGTTCCGGAAGGTGAGCAGAAGGTTGAGTATCCGGATCTCTCGATTAACAGAACCAACTATTCCGTAATCTATATGGGAGAGGCTGTGGATATGCCTCCGAAGGAGCTGGAGTTATTGTATTTCCTTGCTTCCTCCCCCAACCATGTATTTACAAGAGAACAGTTACTGGACCAGATCTGGGGATATGAATACATCGGCGATACCAGAACGGTGGATGTTCACATCAAGAGACTCAGAGAGAAGCTTGGAGATCACGAGGCATGGCAGATTGCCACAATCTGGGGCATCGGTTATAAGTTTGAAACAAAGAATTAAGCATTAGGAACGAGGATTTAAATGAAGTATATTAAAGATTTTCACGATGGAGACAGAATTAACGATATCTACCTTTGCAAGCATAAGCAGTCCGCAGTGACCAAAACCGGAAAGCCTTATGACAATGTAATCTTGCAGGACAAGACCGGTGCAATCGATGCAAAGATCTGGGAGCCCAACAGTGCAGGAATAGAAGATTTCGATGTTCTTGACTATGTGGACATTACCGGAGAGGTATCTGTTTTTAACGGAGCGCTTCAGCTTAGCATAAAGAGAGTCAGAAAGTGTCGCGAGGGAGAATATGACCCAAGGGAGTACCTTCCTGTAAGTAAATATCCCATCGATGAAATGTTTGACCAGCTTTTGTCTCTTGTGGATTCCATTGAGAACGACTATCTTAAGAAGCTTCTTAATAAGTTCTTCAGAGAGGACGAAGATTTTATAAAGAAATTCAAGAATTCATCAGCAGCCAAGTCTGTTCATCACGGCTTTGTGGGAGGACTTCTTGAACATACATTAAGTGTTACCAAGCTTTGCAACTACTATTGCAAGCACTACCCAATTCTTAAGAGAGATTTGCTCCTTTCGGCTGCGATGCTTCATGATATTGCCAAAACCAGAGAACTCTCCGCTTTTCCCGTAAATGATTATACGGACGAGGGAAATTTCCTGGGACACATTGTTATGGGCGTTGAGATGGTAGGGGAGAAAATAAGACAGATTGACGGTTTCCCCTCTCTTCTTGAGGCTGAAATCAAACACTGCATTGTGTCACATCATGGTGAGTATGAGTATGGCTCACCCAAGAAACCTGCAATCATTGAGGCAGTGGCCCTTAACTACGCGGACGATATTGACGCCAAGATGGAAACCTTTAAGGAGATGCTTGAGGGAACAACCGAAACAGGCTGGCTCGGCTTCAACAGATTATTTGATTCTAACGTAAGAGGAACTGTCATTTAGGTAGGAAAATGGATTATAAGAAGAATGACCTGGCAGAAGTCACCATTACCGATATAGGCAATGACGGAGAGGGAATCGGCAAGATAGACGGATATACTCTCTTTATTAAAGATGCGGTAATAGGCGATACAGTTTCTGCCAAGATAATGAAAGCCAAAAAGAATTATGCCTATGCACACTTGGAGAAGGTTTTGAAACCTTCTCCTTTTCGTGTTGATGCGCCCTGTCCTGTGGCAAGACAGTGCGGCGGGTGTCAGATACAGAACCTTGCCTATGAGAAGCAGCTTGAGTATAAGTTTAACAAGGTTAAGAACGATTTACTGAGAATCGGTGGTTTTTCACAGGAGGAAGTGGCAGCAGTCATGGAGCCCATCGTGGGTATGGACGAGCCCTTCCGATACAGAAATAAGGCTCAGTTTCCGGTGGGATGCGACAGGGAGGGGAATCTGATTTCCGGTTTCTATGCGGGAAGAACCCACAGTATTATTCCTGTTAAAGATTGTCTTTTGGGCGTTGAGGAGAACAAGGAAATACTTGAAGCCGTGCTTTCCTATATGAGAGAGTGCAAGGTCTCTCCATATGATGAGGCTACCGGTAAGGGAATCGTAAGGCACGTTCTTATCAGGAAGGGCTTTAGCTCTGAGGAACTGATGGTTTGCCTTATCATTAATGCTGATAAGCTTCCACATCAGGAAACGCTTGTGGAGAAGCTTCAGAATATAAAGAACATAGTCAGCGTTTCCGTGAACATAAATAAAGAGAAAACCAATGTAATCCTTGGCAAAGAAACCAGGACTATTTTCGGCTTAAAGACAATTGAGGATACTTTGTGGGAAGTGGATCCCTCCACATTTAAGGAAACCGAGGAGGGAGTTACTTACAGTATTTCTCCAAAGTCTTTCTACCAGGTTAACCCTGTTCAGACCCAAAAATTGTATTCTCTTGCCCTGTCTTACGCGGGGCTTACCGGGAAGGAATCGGTTTGGGATTTGTATTGTGGAATAGGCACCATATCTCTTTTCATGGCACCTCATGCCAAGAAGGTATACGGAGTTGA
This sequence comes from Lachnospiraceae bacterium G11, assembly GCA_900103495.1. Taxonomy (GTDB): domain Bacteria; phylum Bacillota; class Clostridia; order Lachnospirales; family Lachnospiraceae; genus G11. Next base: position 61,183 of record FMWZ01000020.1, read on the forward strand.
GATAGTACCTGAAGCTATAGCCGATGCTAAGAAGAATGCTGAGATAAACGGTTTCGATAACACTGAGTTCTATGTCGGGAAAGCGGAAGAAGTACTTCCCAAATTCTATGAGAATCCTTCAGATAAGGATATGACTCACCCAGATGTAATTGTGGTGGACCCTCCGAGAAAGGGCTGCGATGAAGTATGCCTTAATACAATGCTTCAGATGAAACCTGAGCGAATTGTCTACGTAAGCTGCGATCCTGCCACCCTTGCCAGGGACCTTCGAATCCTTGTGGATGGCGGCTATGAATTGAAGAAAGTTCGCCCGGTGGACCAGTTTCCACATACAATTCATACGGAAGTCTGTTGTTTGCTTGAGAGGTTAAGATCGGCAATTATTTGTACTATGAGATTGTGATTTGAAGGTGTGCAACTTATAGTTGCGAGAATCGCAGAAAGAGCGCTTCCTGGTTGGTGGAGAGGTTTGCATATATCAGGTAATCTATATTTGCAACGCGGGGCAATAATAAAAAGCAAGTATAGATGAAAAGGAGAATCAAAATGAGTTTTGGAAAAAACCTTCAGTATTTACGCCAGCTTAGTAAAAACATGACACAGGAAGCTCTTGCGGAAAAGTTAAACGTAAGCCGCCAGACAATCTCAAAATGGGAAATGGATGCAGCAAATCCGGAAATGGACAAGGCACTGGAAATATGCAGGATATTTAACTGCTCTCTGGATAATCTTTTCAGGGAGGAGATGGACGAGCGCAGTGATGAATATTCAAACCTGCGGGTAGAGGAAGTCGCCGGTTTTTGCTACATAGAGCATACGGTGATCAGCACGGATCCTGAGAGTGATGCAATCAGCCGGATGTATAAGATCGCAAAAGAAAACGGCTTTGAAAACCCGAGGGTAATCGGATGGGACTTTCCGAATCTTTCCCAGGAGCAGGTGAATGTCTTTAATATGCATGGATATACAGCTGCGCTGATACTGCCTAAAGGGTTGAAGCTGGAAGGGATGAATGTCAAAGAACAGTCTGCTCATAAATATGTTGCGATTCATATAGACAGACCGTTTGATAATCCATTCGTTACAATACCGGGAGCATATCACACCCTGTTTGATTTTATGAGGACGAACGGTTTGGAACGTGTTGATAATGGAGTGATCCCCTGTTTTGAAACGGACGGAGAGAGCATGGACGTTTATATTGCATGTAAGTGAGGCGTGGCCTATGAGTTTACAGTTATTGAAGGCAGGCACTTCTGATGCGCTTACATTGAATGGAATATCGAAGCGTGCGTTTGACAGTGATATTTTAGTCGGGGCACCATCACCGGGTGGCCCACCCGGATATATGTCATTGCCGTTTCATATGAAAATGGCCAGGCAGGGGCATCTGTATAAACTGACAGATGAAGGCCTGATTGTCGGCGGGGCTATTCTTTTTCTCAAAAATGATGTTTTGAATGTTGGCAGGATATTTATTGCGCCGGAACATTTCCGAAAAGGATATGGGATTTTTATGATGCATGAAGTGGAGAACATGTTCCCGGAAGTAAAAGAGTTTACGCTTGATACCCCTGTTTGGAATGCCAGGACAAACAATTTTTATTCTAAGCTTGGCTATAAAGAAATAAAGCGAGATAAGGAGTTTGTGTTTTATTCAAAACATCGCTGATGCCTGCTCTCGAGAAAAAGTGGTTAATCAACGAAACTACTGTCGAAGTCTGTTGTTTACTTGAACAATTAAGATCAGCAAAGGAGCATATCGAGATCACAATCGATGCGGAGGATTACTATAGGATCAAGGATTCTGAGAAGAAACAGGATGAGTAAGTAATAGGTCCATTATATTCCGCCCACGCATTGCGAACTGCTGGTGATTGTGGTATATTCTAATCATAAACACGCAATGCGAGGTAACGATATGGATATAGCAAGATCGATAAAAGAACTGAGAGAAAGTACAGGGATGTCACGCAAGGAGTTTTCAGAGCATACGGGCATCCCTGTTCGTACATTGGAAGACTGGGAAGCGGGGCGGAGGACTCCACCGGAATATATCCCGAGATTATTGGCATATCAGATAAAATTTGAGGGGATATTCGTTGCAAAAAATGAAGTAAAAGAAAAGCGAAATGTATCGGTAATACAAGATGCGGATGGTAATAAGATTGTTGTAATAAATGATATAGTTTTTAAGGGAAAACGTTCCATTGCATGGGAGGATGTTGAAAAATATCTGAAACGTTATGTGGGAGATATTTATCCCATAGCAGAGGATAACGAGATGATCTATATCGGGTCAGAACTTCCGAGTGAATATGCCGGTTCGGTTTACACCAAAAAGCTAAAAGGAGCAGATGCAAAAGCAAAAGCAAATGCTGCTCAGGCAATTCCGGAAATGATTGAGATTGCAACAAATGGTGTTTTTGAAGTAAATCGCAAGGCTAAGCATGGCAGAGATGCAAAAAATGGGTGGTATCGATATGATACAAGGTTTGCTCTGCCTGTATACGGAGATGATGGAAATATTGAGAGATACAACATCTTTCGGGGAAGGCTTTTAATCAGACATGCTTCAAGTGGGAAGAAATATCTTTATGATATTTTGGAAATAAAAAAAGAAACAGGCAAGTCCTGTCAGACCTAAGTCCTACCCGGTGAAAACCCATTTCTTAGTTAGAAAGATACCAAAAAAAGAGGGATTTGTCAAATTACAGGATGCATATTCGTTTGATCCGAGAAATAGAGAAGTATGGGATGTTAATCAGAAAGCAACTTTAATGTGAGGTTTTTGTATGGTACGAGAAGTCGTAAAAGAGGATTTGGATGCATTGCTTGATCTGTATCTGTTTTTACATGAAGACAGCATTCCGGAGCATGATAAGCACTTAAAGGAAACATGGGAACAGATTCTTGAAGATCCCAATCATCATCTGATCGTGAATGAAATTGACGGTCAAATTGTATCTTCCTGTGTATGCGTGATCATACCGAATCTGACCAGAAATGTGAGACCATATGCGTTTGTCGAGAATGTGGTGACGCATGCTGATCACAGAGGAAAAGGTTACGCAGGAGAATGTCTGGCTTACGCAAAGCAGATCGCGGAGCAGGAGAATTGCTATAAAATGATGCTTCTTACCGGATCAAAGAAGCAGGAGACTCTGCATTTCTATGAAAAGGCTGGGTATAACAGCAGTGATAAGACAGCTTTCATACAGTGGTTAGGGAGGGATCGGTAATTTATGGGTTTATGGATTCTTAGTACAGGGAAAAATTTATCCAAAACAAGACATACAGTTGTCTTGTTTGCTTTGGTAAGATAAGCAGGAAGGTGAGCATATGAAGATTGACAGGCTGATCGGAATATTATCGATACTGCTGCAGAAAGAGATGATAACGGCGCCTGAGCTTGCGGAGCATTTTGAAGTGTCCCGAAGAACGATAGGCAGGGATATAGAAGCTCTTTGCAAGGCGGGGATACCGATTCACACTATGCAAGGGTCCGGAGGTGGCATCTCCATTATGAACGGATACCGAATGGACAGGACTCTTTTGACATCCCGGGATATGCAGATGATCCTTGCCGGACTTCGGAGCCTGGATAGTGTGAGCGGAAGCAGGTATTACGGTCAATTGATGGAAAAGATCCAGGCCGGATCATCAGAACTTATCAGTGGAAGAGATTCTATTTTGATCGATCTGTCATCCTGGTACAAGACATCGCTTGCGCCTAAGATAGCTACCATACAGGATGCGGTAGAGAATAGGCATATTCTTGAATTTGATTATTACGCACCGTCCGGAGAGAGTAAGCGCTCTATAGAACCATATTACGTTATTTTTAAGTGGACCAGCTGGTATGTGTATGGATGGTGCCGGAAGCGCAAAGACTATCGACTGTTTAAGCTAAATCGTATGGACAAGGTAAGGGAGACCGAGCAGATATTTACATGCAGGAATGTGCCTGTTCCCAATCTTGCCGCGGAACTGATTTATCCAAGCAAAGTTATGCTTAGGGCCTTGTTTAATCCGGATATGAAATGGAGGCTGGTTGAGGAATTTGGACCAGATTGCTATGAGGTTCAGGAAGACGGGAGGCTTCTTTTGGTCCGGGACTACAACGATATAAATGATCTTACCATGTGGATGCTTACCTTTGGAAATAAAGTTGAGGTTATTGAACCTAAAGAAGTACGTGAGAGATTAAAAAATATCGCAGAAGCTATTATTAAAACATATGGAGGAAAATAAGTTGGGTAAAATTGAAAGATATGATGTAAGCGAAGAGTGGGCACATTCGGGAATCATTAAAGCAGGGGACTTTTGTTTTTTAGGATATTGTGTTGGAAATATTGGAGGAACGATAGAAGAGCAGATAAATGGGGCTTTTGACAACATGGAAGAAAGGCTTGCTCTGGTTGGACTCACTCTGGAATCAGTGGTTCAAATGAATTGTCTGTTCAGGGACGTTTGGAATATTCCTGTCATGGAGAAGATCATAAAGGAAAGATTTGGCGGAAAGTATCCTGTGCGAAAGTCTATCCAGACCGAGTTTGCACATGTAGGCGGCAAAGAAGGGCTACAATTCCAAGTGGATGCTGTTGCGTACTGCGGATAAAAGGAGATCTTAGAGCATGGAATACATCAGGATAACAAAGGATAATCTGGAAAAGGAGCACATCTGCTGTGCGATATCCAACAACAAGGATGTGCAGGTATCTTCAAAGAAGGCTTGGCTGGCAGACAGATTTGATGAGGGCCTTGTTTTCTTAAAGAGTGCGGAACGCGGCAAGTGCTTTATCGAATATATCCCTGCGGAAAATGCCTGGGTTCCGATTGAAGCGAATGGGTATATGTACATTGACTGCCTGTGGGTGTCCGGGTCATTAAAGGGACATGGATACTCCTCGGATCTTTTAAATGCATGCATAGAGGACAGCAAAGAAAAGGGACGAAAAGGGCTGTGCATTTTATGTGCGGCAAAGAAAAAGCCATTCCTAGCCGATCCGAAGTTCCTAAAATACAAGGGCTTTATTGTGGCAGATGAGGCGGATAACGGTATTCAGCTTTGGTACATGCCGTTTGATAAGAAGGAAGATGTACCAAAATTCAAAGAATGTGCTAAACATCCCCGCATAGACGAGACAGGATATGTTCTGTTCTACACAAGCCAATGTCCGTTCAATGCAAAGTATGTACCGATTTTGGAACAGACAGCTAAAGAAAATGGTATTACATTCAAGGCTATTCACATAGAGAGCAGGAAAGAGGCACAGAATGCGCCTACACCTGTAACGAACTATGCAATGTTTCATGATGGGAAATATGTTACGAATGAACAGATGAACGATACGAAGTTTCTAAAACTGGTTAATGGATAAATATCAAAGAGAGGGAAAGATTGGTATGAATAAAGAAGAGATGTATAAGGAAATTAATGACAAATTTGAGGAGCTTAAGACAGCACTTGAGGGTGATGATTTGGCAAAAATCAAAGAGCTCACCCTGGAGCTGCATGCCATGGTACACCCTGCAGAAGTTTCCGGAAGAACAGAGAAGACAATTGCTGATATAGTATTGGACTATGTGCTTGAAGGAAACCAGAATGTGCTGGTTCCCAGAGAAACCTGGGACACGGACTTACACTATGCGGGAACCAAGACAGTTCCAATCTGCTGGCAGCTTTGGCATACATATAGAATAGAAGATCTGGTCAGCAACATCCTTATGGTAAATGGTCAGCAGATATTTAATGAAGATTGGCAAAAGAAGATTAACTCCTCCATAACTGATACGGGCAACGCATTAGAGTCCGATGAGGTGATTGAATGGGGAAAACAAATAAATGCCAAAGAGCTAAAGAACTACATGATCACAGTCGGAAAGAACACCAGACAGATTCTTTCAAATCTTTCTCTTGAGCAGATTAAGTCCATGGTTCCTGAGGAATGGGTCATGAGAATATTGGAGGAAGGTGGTGTAACAACAGATTTCCGCTCAGTCTGGCTCCTGGTATTCTGGGGCAGACTCACTGTAGGAGGTATGATACTTACACCAATGACATCTCATCATATGATGCATCTTCCCACAAGCGTGGATAAGATTTTAGGATAAAATGGTGTTGACAAGGCCATTTATATTTGCTACAGTACACCTAGCAACACAAATCTAAAGGAAAGCGAGGTAGTCATAATAATGAGTGTAAAGAGAACAGAGATTGTAACTGAATATGGCGTGAAGACCTCGGTATGTGCTTTTTGATTTGGATTAACTTATATTAAATAATCTGATATTCGGAACCGTGGCTTATTTGTCACGGTTTTCTTATGCCTATTTCAGGCAATTTTCACACCAAAGGTCTTCACAAAAATCTTAAATATCAAGGAGGTTTTTCATGAAGACAAACAATAATAAAAAGGAGAGTGCAGCATAACCGGGAGGTTTGTTGTGCTAATACAAGTCTCCCAAAAGGATTATTTACCATAAACTTTTAGGAGGACTATCCCATGAATAGGGAAAACAAAAGAAAGAAATACGAAAAAAATTACTATAAAAATCACCCATGCAACGAAGCATTTGTATGTAAGAACTGCGGAAAGACAGTAGTTCCTACAGGAGCAGGAAGCGATCATCGAAACCACTGCCCTTATTGCCTTCACTCACAACATTTGGACGTAGAGCCGGGGGACAGGGAGGCTGACTGCGGTGGCTTGATGGAGCCTGTTTCGGTATGGGTAAGAAAGAACGGAGAGTGGGCAATCATTCATAGATGCAAAATCTGCGGATCTCTCAGTTCCAACAGAATTGCTGCGGATGATAATCCCATGAAACTTATGTCTTTGGCTATGAGACCTATATCTGCACCTCCGTTTCCCCTGGAAAGAATAGAGGAAATGACAAGACTTATGGGTGGTGACGGTGAGCTAAAGTGGTAACAAAAGAAATGGAGAAATAACGATGAACAGTTTAAACAGTGAAACTATCGGACGAATAAGCGAGATAAGGAAGAACAGCTTTACAATCCGATACGAAGGAAAGGATTTTCCGGGTAAGCTAAAGGGCAGCTTTTATGAGGAAAGTGCCGATAAGCTTCCGGTGGTGGGAGACTATGTAAAGTTTATCTATAACCCCCTTGGAGAGTCCATGATTAAAGAGGTTTGTGAAAGAAAGAGTTTCCTTCAAAGGCCTGATCAGGCCAAAACGGCAGTTATGCAGTACATGGCAGCCAATGTGGATTATCTTTTTATTGTCACGTCCCTTAACGAAGACTACAGTTGTAACCGCATAGCAAGATATGTGAGTATTGCTATTCAGGGCGGAGCCATCCCAATCGTGATCCTTACAAAATCTGACCTTTGCAGTAACCCCGGAAGGTATGTGCGTGAGGTGGAGCAAATTTCTGACAAAGTGTGTGTCCACACAATTTCCGCAATTTACGGAATTGGCCTTGAAGAATTGCAGGAATATATGACACCTGGAACCACCATTTGCCTGATGGGATCTTCCGGAGCAGGAAAATCAACGCTGATCAATTCCATTATCGGCGAAGAGATTATGAAGACATCCGGGATAAGAGAAGATGATGACAAGGGAAGACACACCACCACATATCGTAAGCTGATTGAACTCTCGGGCGGTGTCACAATCATAGATACTCCGGGCATGCGTGAGGTCGGTATGGCAAATGTTCAGGATGGAATCGATGAAACCTTTTCGGATATTGTGGAATTGGAAAGTGAATGCAGATTCAGCAATTGCCGCCACGATACGGAACCGGGCTGCGCGATTAAAGCAGCCATAGCAAGCGGTAAATTATCTGTAGAGAGGTACGAGTTATATAAAAATCTGGGCAGAGAAAATACAAATAATCATGCTATGAAAAAAGAAATATCCAAATGGGCAAAAGCATATAAAAAGAACAACAAGAGAAAAATGGAGTTATAATAGTAATGCGGACCAATAAGTGAAAGGAGCGAAAACCATGAGTATCGCATCACTGACACTGGATAATTACATAATGATAGCTGAAATGCTGGGATTATGGGTAATGTTAGGCTCCAATGTTCATCTGAGCAAGAGGACGATTAAGGCTACCCGTATTGTTATAATTCTTATTTTCTTAGAGGCGATTTGCTGGGCAGTGGAAAGATATACAAGGGAAATAGGTTATCTTACCTTGACCAGAATCATTCTCACTCCAACAATATATCTGCTTCATCCCATAATAATGCTGGGCATAATGGATATGGCGGAGTTCTTTAAGAAAAAGAGACTTTTGATGTATCTTCCCATTATTATTAGCGCTCCGCTTTTGTACACTTCTCAGTGGACCCATCTTTTCTATTGGTTTGACGATAATAATCTGTACATCGCCGCGGACAGCATACTGCATTATTATCCATATTTTCTATTTATGCTGTATGTTATATTGTTTATAGCTGCGTTCACAGCCCGTTATGCGAAATACGGAACTGTTGAGAGAAAGGGAATACTTGTCAGCATCATTGCGGCATTTATCGGAGTTGTTCTTCATATAGTGCTTGACGAATATGCCGACTACAGTACTCTTTTTGCATCGCTCCTGCTCATATACTATTTGTCACTTTATGTACTGACTGCGAAGGAGGATACCCTCACACACCTTTTAAACCGTCAGTGCTACTATTCGGATTCCGAGAGACAGAAGGATATGATAACTGCTGTGGTATCTGTTGATATGAATGATCTTAAGAAGATTAACGATACCCAGGGTCACGATGCCGGAGATAAGGCTCTTATAACCGTGGCGGAATGTCTCACGCCGAACAGGTTGAGAAATAAAAAGGTATATCGTATCGGCGGCGATGAGTTTGCTATTTTTTACCTGAACAAAAAAGAAGAAACTGTAATCAAAGATATAGAACTGATGCGCGCTGAATTGGCCAAGACAAAGTATGTTTGCGCCTTCGGCTACGAGATGGTGGAGGATAAGGATGTCCTTGGTGCCATGCAGGTGGCTGACAGGGAGATGTATTCCAATAAGTCAAAGCTGAAGGACACCGATGAAAGAAGGGTTGCTGCTCATAGGGAAGCAACCATTCGAGTCATGCATGAAGCACTCGGCTCAGGCATGTGGGGTATGGAATTTAATGAAGAGGGAGAGATGACATCTGTTGAGTGGAGCCCTGAATTCAGAAAGATGATAGGGTTTACAGATGAGAATGATTTCCCCAATGAGCTGGAATCATGGTCGGAGCGTCTGCATCCCGATGATAAGGAGTATGTGTTAAAGGAGTTTAATGACACAATAGCTGATTATTCCGGTGAAAAAAATTACGACGTGGAATACAGGTTTAAAGTGAAAAGCGGCGAGTGGAGATGGTTCCACGCCATTGGAAGGCTGCTGCGTCGTGAAAACGGAGTTCCGCTTTCTTATGTCGGAATGTTTGTGGATACAACAAATCAGCATAAGAACTGACAAAGATTTCAGTATGTACCCTCTTTACCGAACTGCCGGTAAGGAGGGTATTTTTCTGTTTCCTTATAATTTCCTTATATTTTGAGTGTAATGTTACTGTGTGCATCTAAAAATATTGACACAGCGATATTACTAATAGTAATATACCTAATAGCAATATCTGAAAGGAGCACATAATTGTGGAAAACATTATACTTAGCCTGCTTTTGTTAAAATCTACTACAATCTACGAAATGCGCACATATATACAGAAGGTCCTTTCCACAGTCTGCAGTGACAGTCTTGGAAGTATGCAGACTGCCATAAAGAAACTTTTGGAGAAAGGCTATGTTTCCGTAACCGAATACGTGGAAAACAACACCCTTAAGAAGCAGTACAGCATAACACCGGAGGGGGTGGAATATTATAAAACCTGGGCGGGAACACCTATAAATATCCAGAAGATGAAAAGTATGGAGGTTGGAAAGATTTTCTTTCTTGGAATTGCTCCCGGTGAGAGGAGAGTAGAATTCTTAAAGTCCTATATTTCTGATTTGGAGGGGGAGTACGAGAAACTTCTTGTCATAAAAGACTACGTTGATAAAACCCAGACAACATCTATAGAAAGAAACACCAAACGAATAAAAGAAGACCCTGCTCTTGTAAATAACCTTTTAGAGGTTTCCGGCGAAAAGAATATTGAACAGGTCGTAACAAACATCGACAACTATCAGGTTTACATGCTGGAGTATGGCCTTGAGAGAATGAAGGCGGACTTGGATTTTTACAAGAAAATACTGAAACGAGAGCTGAAGGAAGATAAGAAATGAAGAAGATATCAGGAAATAGGAAGGTGAAACGCGTGATTCTTGCGATTGTTATAGTGGCGGTTGTAATAGTGACTCTTAAATTCATTGTGTTTCCGCCCACAAAAGAGATTCCTACCACGGGACAATATCAGATTGCCTCAGAGGATTACTGGGTGAATGAGGATAAGGTTGAGCCATATTCAGGGAGCGGTAGCTTAAGACAGCTTCAGGTTAGAAAGTGGTACCCAATTGATTGTACCGAAGACAAACCGGTTGTTGTGGCGTCCCACGGATCATGCGGAACAATAGATAACAACGTGAGTCTTTACAGGGAACTGGCAAGTCATGGCTATACGGTTCTGGCGGTGGCCCATCCCGGCCAGGCCGCAAGTGTCAAATACGAAAACGGCAAGAAGAGCGGTCCCAGCATGGACTTTCTAAAGGAAATGTCTGCTTTGAAACCTGATGAAGACCCGGAGAAGGCATATGAGGTTTTTCATAAGTGGATGGATATCAGGACAGATGATTTGAATGCTGTCATGGATGATTGGATAGCAAAATCCGGTGCTTCTCAGTTTATAGCAGAAGGGCACTCTCTTGGAGGTTCAGCTGCATATGCCATGGCAAGAATCAGAGACGATGTAGTCGGAGTTATTGCTTTGGAATCCCCATTTATGTACGACATTTCAGGTGTTGAAAACGGTAAGTTTGTTTTCGACGAGAGAGATTATGACGTTCCGATATTAAGCATTTATTCCGATGCCAGCTACTCTCATTTGAAGGAATGGGGCCAGTACGGAAACAATGCAAGGTTTTTGGATAGTTCCAATCCTCTTTACACAAACATCCATTATGAAAACATAGGCCATATGGGTTTGTGCGACCTGTCTTTGGTCTCACCTGTTTTGACGGCAATCATGGATGGCGGCTTCCAGAAAGTGAATGCAACTGACTGTCTGAAAAAACTAAACGAGGATTGCCTTGAATGGGTTACGAATCTGACGAAAGAGACATTGGGGTAAACGAAAGAAGGAGTGAAGGAAATGATAGAAGCATTAAGTGTTTTAGGAGCTGTACTGTTATTTATCGCAGCTGTTTTTGAAGTGTTATTGATAGCGGGGTTGCCTCTCGGTGAATTTACCATGGGTGGACGGCACAAAGTGCTCCCTCCCGCCATGAGAGCGGCAGGAGCAGGATCATTGCTCACACAGGTTTTTGCGGGTCTAATTCTCCTGCAGGCAGGTGGATTCATGAGCATGTGGTTTTCACCCGGGGTAACAAAGATTATCTGTTATGTTTTTGCGGGATTCTTTGTGATAAACACTGCTATGAACTTTTTCTCAACGAGCAAGAAAGAGAAATACACTATGACTCCACTTGCACTGATTGAGGCGGTATGTTTCCTGCTGACAGCCGTTTATAAATTATAAAACAATTGACAAGTAACCGAGCGGTAACTATAATAGGGGTTACCGCTCGGTTACCTACCTCAAGATAAATTAGAATAGGTGTAACAAAAGACAGAGGAGTTGTTGCGGGACTGTTGTTTCTGGCTTGGAATCTGCTTGATTATTTGGGATTACGTGAATGGGCTTCTGAATTGACAATATTTACTTTTGTATTTCTTTTCATAGTAGCATTGTTGTATTTTTGCACCGATATCAACAAATGTCCGCATTGCAACAGAATTCTTTATAGGAATAATTATGGCGAATATTGTAAATATTGCGGAGGAAGGATTAAATAGATGGAATTGAAAAAATTAACCGAACATATATGGTATATGCCTTTCGAGGAAGAGAGGGATCGTCCGAACCTTGGTTACGTGAAAGGCAACAACTGGAGCCTGGCAATTGATGCCGGACATTCTGAGGCTCATACAAGAGAATTTTATGCACTCCTTGAGGAGGAAAATTTGCCACTGCCTACCGTGACCGTTCTTACACACTGGCATTGGGATCATACTTTTGGAATGCATGCTGCAAATGGGCTTTGCATAGCAAATGATAAAACAAATAAGTATCTGACTGAGTGGAAGGAAAAGATAGAAAAGAATGGACCGGATGCCTTTCTGGCTATTAATGACAGCGTCAGAAAAGAGTACGAAGGAAATCGTGAAGTAATCGTTAAGTTAGCTGATATTGTTTATTCGGGCGAGATGGTTTTGGACCTTGGAGGAGTAGAAGTGAAAATCCTCCAATCCGAGGCGCCTCACACCAATGACTCCACACTTGTTTACATAAAGGAAGATGGTGTTCTCTTTTTGGGAGATTCAACCTGCAGCGAATATCCCATGGGAAGCAAGGACAAGAAACTTTCCGAAAAACTTCGCGATACGATTAAAAGCATTAATCCCGAAATCTGTGTAGAGGGTCATTGGACACCTGTAGATACGCAAGATACATTAGATGATCTAATGAGTGGGATTTGATTCCGCTGATTTTAGAAGGAGACCGCTATGAAAGGCAAAAAGCAGATAACAGATGAACAAAAGAAGCTAGATGTTGATCTTTGGATTATCGCACTGGCAACATTAGTTGCATATGCTGTCTATGCAATAATAGGAAGCATACTTCTCACATTCTGTAAAGATAGCAGTATTTCTGTATGGTCCCGTTTGCTTGCAGCATCCTTAATGCAGTTTGGAATAGCCGGATGGGGAATAACGATGGTGCTCTTTTGGCGAAGAAAATCATTTTCCGGCTTTGGACTTCGAAGAGAAAACTCACTCAAGGCTATAGGCGGGACTCTTTTGTGCTTCGCCCCGTACATTATATACATCGTAGCTTCAGGACAATTTGAAGGATATGAACCATTAAGCATTATGATTACCCCGGACCTTCATAAGGCAGGTATTTTTACTACCATCATCGGAACACTAATCATAGCAGTATTCTGGGGATTCTTTGAAGGCTTCAATTATGCTGTGATAAGCAAGATAATTGACAGACGATATCCTGTAAACAGTAAGCTGTTCTCGTGGGGGACTCTTGTGTGTACCTTGATGGGAATTCTCTTCCATCCCATGAGCTTCGATTTGTTGGGGATAATTGAATTAATCACAACGTTTATCGCATTGTATGGAATGCTTATTATCTGTAAAGAGACCAAGAATGCTTGGGGTTGTGTATTTGCATTTCTCTTCATTTGGAACGCGATATGATTGAAAGGGCAAAGAAAGTTTTTATCAAAAGCTAGGAGATTCAGATATATGGAAAAGGATACGCTACAGAAATGCTACACTTAAACATGATCAATGCCGAAAAAATGGGAATTGATAAAATACTTGTAGTATGTGATTCGGATAATATAGCCAGTGAAAAGACGATTCTTGCAAACGGAGGTCAACTGGAAAATATCATAGAATTAGACGGTTGCAAAATGAAACGATTTTGGATAACGACAGGAAAGCTTTGATTATAGATGAAGAACGGCTATATTTCAGTATAACGACCTATGGTAATCTGTTTATTTACAAATGTGCATCTTATGTACTGTATATGGCATCTTGTGTAATGAGCTATTGAACATTCCCGATTGCCTTGGTATCTTGTGCCTAAGATTTATAAAGGAAGAATGCTTCAGGTAAATCCTTAAAGGAAATTGAAGCTGAGAAGATGAATGATAAATAGAGCTTTACGAGGGTGGGTTCAAATGAACCCGCGATAGTAATTATATTACAAGATAACGTTCTGATGAGGGACCGAAAATGAATATTATATTGGATGAAATCGAGATAGTAGAAAATGTGTTGACCCCCGAGGATTTTGTGAGGCTTAGAACGGCTACAGGTTTTACAGATATACCATTACCTCATGCTACTAGAGCTTTAAAGAATGGTTTGGTAAACGTGTCAGCTTTATGTGATGGTGAATTAGTCGGCATGGGAAGACTAGTAGGCGATGGGGCAATGTATTGGTATTTGCAAGAGATAATTGTTTTACCTGAGTATCAAGGACAGGGAATAGGAAGGAAGATTGTAAATTATTTGGTTGAATATGTAATCTTACATTCTTCCACCGGAAAGTTCACCACTATTGGTGGAGTCTCAGCTAAGGGTAAAGAAGGTTTCTATCAAAAAATGGGATTTGAGATCATACCCAATGGTATAAAAAAGATGGTAGAGATTTAGTGGATTATATCGGAATAAAATGAACTAAGAAACTGATGGCAGTTTATACCGGAGAATAATTGAGATAAATAAGATGAGGATATTAATTGAGATAAATAAGATGAGGATATTAAAAAATGAATGGAATGCAGTGATTGTAACAGAGCGGCTATTATTGAGGAAGTACACGTTGGATGATTTCGATGCACTTTATGAAATAATGTCTGATCCTGAAACTATGCAGCATTATCCAGCACCATTTGATGAGGATAGAACTAAAAGATGGATTACATGGAATCTGGATAATTATGAAAAGTACGGGTTCGGATTATGGGCTGTTGTTCTTAAGGAAACAAATGAATTTATCGGTGATTGTGGAATTACTATACAAAACATTGACGGAGAAATGCTTCCAGAGATTGGATATCATATTCATAAAAAACACTGGAGACGTGGATTTGCAAAGGAGGCTGCGCGGGCAGTGAGAGATTGGGCATTCCAGAACACACAGTATGATACGATTTACTCCTATATGAAGTACACAAATGTAGGTTCCTATTCCACGGCAATAGCTAATGGCATGAGAAAAGTAAAAGAATATGATGATCCAAAAAATACCATTTCTTATGCTTACGCTATTACACGTTCTGAATGGAAAGATATAAAAAAAGGCTCAATCACAAAACTTGTGGGATTTAGGATTCCGGACATAGTCCTTCCGGCTCATATCAAATAGCTTCAGAAAGAAGTATTCATCATCCGGATAGCCGTATCCCTGTCTGCGAAGAGTCTTGATCTTGTTGTTGATACCTTCGATTTTCGCCGCAGATATATCATATGTGGCATGAGCAATGATCCCTTCAAAATGATTGCTCAATAACCGTTCAAACCAGAGCAGATGGACATTGCCGGTCGCATGGCACATATCCATGATGCTGATGATATCCTCTGACATGAGGCACTCATCGTTCCGTGAATAGGCCAG